>NZ_VOBI01000007.1 GCF_008369325.1 Pseudomonas sp. ANT_H12B
GGTGTGCCACATCCCTCAAACCCGCGCTACCGGAACAGTAGTCCTGCACTGCTGCCAGTTTTACTTGCTCTGTGTACTTACCCATGACACCCCCAAAGGTTGTGTTCAACCTTTGGGGGTCAGTTCACAGAGCGTGGGAACGATCTTGGGGAGCTACTCGTTGTCGAGGCCCTTGCGCCGATAAGGGAACACATCTATCACCTTCCCGGCACGAATGGCTTCCTGAAGGCTCTTCCAGTAATCGGCGTTGTACAACTCTCCATGCAACTGATCAAACAACTTGCGCTGCCCCGAATCAGCAAACAAAAACGGTGGAAACTCCTCAGGAAACACATCCAGCGGTCCAATCGAATACCAAGGCTCCGACGCCATCTCGTCTTCCGGCGTGCGCGGTTGCGGGATATGCCGGAAGTTGGCCTCGGTCAGGAAGCAGATCTCGTCGTAGTCATAAAACACCACGCGACCATGCCGGGTGACGCCGAAGTTCTTCAACAGCATGTCACCGGGAAAGATGTTCGCCGCCGCCAGTTGCTTGATCGCCAACCCGTAATCTTCCAGCGCCTCGCGGACCTGCGCGTCGTTGGCGTTTTCCAGATACAGGTTCAACGGCGTCATCCGCCGCTCGGTCCAGCAGTGGCGGATCAGTACCGTATCGCCTTCCACCGACACGGTGGACGCTGCCACCTCAAGCAGTTCTTCCAGGCACGCCGGATCGAACTTGCTCAACGGAAAACGGAAGTCGGCGAATTCCTGGGTGTCGGCCAGGCGTCCGACCCGATCGACACTTTTCACCAAACGGTACTTCTCGATCACCGTGGCGCGGTCGACGTTTTTCGACGGCGAGAAACGGTCCTTGATGATTTTGAATACCGTGTTGAAACCCGGCAGGGTGAAGACGCTCATGACCATGCCGCGTACACCGGGCGCCATGATGAACTGGTCGTCGGTGTTGGCCAGATGGTTGATCAGCGCCCGGTAGAACTCGGACTTGCCGTGTTTGTAGAAGCCGATCGAGGTGTACAGCTCGGCAACGTGCTTGCCGGGCAGGATGCGCTTGAGGAAGCCGATGAACTCCGCCGGTACCGGCACATCCACCATGAAATATGAACGGGTGAACGAGAAGATGATCGAGACGTCCGCTTCATCGGTGATCAGCGCGTCGATCTGAATGCCGCGACCTTCACGGTGCAGCAGCGGAATCACCAGCGGCCATTGTTCATCCTGGGTGTAAATGCGTCCGACCAGGTACGCGCCCTTGTTGCGGTACAGCACTGAGGAAAACAGTTCGACGCTCAGTTCCGGGTCCTTGCACACCCAGTCCGGCAGGTTCTCGCGTAATTGCGCTTCGAGGCGGCGCAGATCGCCGGCCAGGTCAGCGTAGTCTTCGCTGAAGCGGTAGTCGGCAAAAATGCTCGCCAACATGCCGGACAACTGGCCCTGAGGCTTGTACGTGCGGGTTTGCGCGGCGCGAGCCCGGCGCAGGCTCGGCCGGGTCGTGTGGATGAACATGCAGCCGTCGCTGATCAGGTCGTGGCTGAACAGCCCGCAGAAGATCGAGTTGTACCAGGTCTCGGACAGTTCATCGTCGAAACGCAGGTCGATCAGGCTGATGTAAGCGCTCTTGACCAGCGGCCAGCAACTGACATCCAGCGTATCGGCGTCGAAAGCGATGTGCAGCCGTCCTACCGTTTCGCCAACTTTTTCTTCATACAGATTGATCCGCGCGGCCGATGCCGATTGCGTCTCCTGCCACTTGGCTTGCTCGAAACGCGCCCGGGCACCGTCGGTGATCTGACGGAAATGCTCGCGGTAATCGTCAAAGCCATCGAGGATCATTCGGGCGATGTCGGTGGCTGGCCATTGCTGCGGCATGGTGAGACCTCTGCGGGAATTGCGGAAGCCTGAGCTTAGCCAGTGAACCGGGGGCAGGAGAAGCGTAATTTTCGGCCCGGGTTAATTGCTCGTTTTTCGGTTGCCATCGATCAGGCGCTCGGCAACACTCTCGTCCCCATCAAGGAAGGAACGCGTTGTGAACCCCGTCGATATTTTCCGTTTACTGTCGCTGGCGGCTATTTGGGGTGCGAGCTTTCTGTTCATGCGCATCATTGCCCCGGTAATTGGCACAATCCCCACTGCGTTTTTCCGCGTATCGATTGCCGCTGTCGGGCTGCTGGTGATCCTCGGGCTGATGCGCATCAGTTGGGATTTCAAAGGCAAACTCAAAACCGTGATGCTGCTCGGGGTGATCAACTCCGGGATTCCGGCGACCCTCTATTCGGTAGCGGCGCAGGTGCTGCCGGCCGGCTATTCGGCGATTTTCAACGCTACCACGCCACTGATGGGCGTGTTGATTGGCGGTCTGTTCTTCCATGAAAAACTCACGGGCGCCAAGCTGGGCGGGGTGTTCCTCGGGCTGTTTGGCGTCGGCATCCTGACGCGTGCCGGTCCGGTGGCGTTCGACATGGAATTACTGATGGGCGCCCTCGCCTGCTTGCTCGCGACCACTTGCTACGGCTTTGCGGGATTTCTCGCGCGCCGTTGGCTCGATCAGGCCGGCGGTCTCGACAGTCGCCTGTCGGCGGTGGGCAGCATGCTCGGGGCGACCTTGTTTTTGTTGCCCTTGTTCGGTTACAGCGTGATCAGCCAGCCGCCCGCGAGCTGGGGTGGCTGGAATGTCTGGTTATCGTTGCTGGGGTTGGGGTTGGTGTGTACAGCCTTGGCGTACATTATTTACTTCCGTCTGCTCAGCTCGGTCGGGCCGGTGAAGTCGATGACCACGACCTTCCTGATCCCGCCGTTCGGGGTGTTGTGGGGGGCGCTGTTGCTGGATGAGCCGTTGTCGATGGCGCACATCTATGGAGGGGTGTTGATTGCGGCGGCGTTGTGGTTGGTGTTGAAGCCTGCGGTGGTGAAGGCTGTTGGGGTGGCTGCCAAGTAGCTTTGCGGTGTTGCTGATGACGCCTTCGCGGGCAAACGAAGAAGCTTTGTGCGTGAGCGCCCGCGCGCAAAACCCACAGGCGCAGGAGACGCAGTTGAGCTGGGCGGAACTGCAAAACATGACCTGGGTGCTGCAACAGCATCCAGGCCCGATGCGCGCGATCATCAATCAGGTGTTTCACAACGCGCGGGTGGACATCCCCAGCAGCATCGTTGATACCACCTCGATCATGACCTTGCTCTCGTTGGTCTCACATCCAGGACCATGATCCGGGCGATGTGGGTGACGGTGTTGATGTCGTTTTCGGCGCAATCGGGCAGGCTGGCGCAGGCCATGAGGTGCAGGTATTTGAGGACGGCGTTGAGGCGTTCGCTGACACAGTTGTGGAGTTCGCGTATCGGGGCGTCGCTGTCGATGAGCAGGACGGGGTAGTCGGTGGCAAATGGGACATGGGGGTGAAGCGGCGAGGCGGGTTATTCATTGGCATAAGTAAATCTTCCTGTACGTACAAGAAGAGCTACTACCGTTCGCTGCGAAACGAATGGGTGGTAGCTGTGTGCGGGTTCGCAGACCGAGGCACAAAGAACCCGGCAGACCCGAAGATCTCCCACACACAGCCACCATAAAACGGACTACGGACGCTAAGGCGACCCTCGTTGTTTGTTATGGATGCTTGGTTACTATTTGTGCCGTAGGGCTGCGAAACGCTGTCGCCAGCTGTTGTCAGCGACGGAGCGAACTATAAGCGGCGGTTTTAGCGACTGCAAACCGAGGTTGTAGGAGCGAGCACGTCACTGTGGCGAGGGCGCTCGCCCCCGTTCGGCGGCGCAGCCGTCGTAAAACCGGACATCGCGGTGTACCTGTAGGAATGGGTCGTCAGGGTTTAGGGCTGCTTCGCAGCCCAGCGGGTGCAAGCTCCCTCGCCACTATGGGAGCCGTCCTACACGTATTACGGACATGCAAAACATCAAAAAATCGCTGCTTTCGTAGCGCCTATTTCTGCGAAACAAACCTGCCCTTTCGCGTACCTTGCGGATAGACAGAGCGTGTCGCCTTGTCCAGATACCCTCCCTGACGCACAAAACTGACCGCTTCGTTATTACGACGACTGCGCATCCAGGTGATCCATTGCAACAGTTCAGGGTGCCCCAGCTCTTCGATCAACAATAAAAACTGCTCACGCCAGCGTGTACTGCCGCCCATGCCCAGCCCTGAGCGCCGTTTAAGGTCCGGGATACTTTGGCCATCCATCACCTCTTTCACGAAATCGACCCAGAGTTCAGGTCGAATCATCCCGACCAGCGGTGTCCCGGACAGAATGGAAAAGCAGGTCACGCAGGGATCGCACTTGAAATTCGGACGAACGCCTTTATTTCGATAGGTCCGCGTTCCCCCACACCTTGGACACGTCGCGTGCTGTGCATTCAGCATCGTCTCGATCCAGGTGACGACCGCCTGCTGTTGCGCCGCGATGTGCTCGGGTGGTTGCAGGTTTTCCCGGTAATGGCGTGTCGTCCACCACTGATGCAAATCAGGGCACTCCTCAGCCACCACCTCCCGAACCGCCTGCCCCCAGCTGAAGTAGACCTTAGGAGTCACTTCCAAGCGAGACGCTATCTGGACGCTGGACCAACCGGCCAGCAGGTACACCGCAAACGTTGACCACAATTCCATCCGATGCATGTTCGCAAAGGGTGAATCGCTCAAACTGTTGCAGCTCTTGCGGCAGGAGCGACAGTAGTAACGCGGGAGCCGTTGTCGGCCGCGATTGTTATGGAGGGTCACGTTGGTATTGCCACACCAAGGGCAGTACCGCACGGGTCGACATGGCAATTCGTGCAGATAGCGGATCAAACGATCGGCGTCGGGGCGCAGGTTTGCCGGGAGGCACACGTCGTAGTCCGGCAGATCATCGTGTCCGGGGATTGGGAGTGAGGGAAGTTGGTTCATTAGCGTTTTAAGACTGTTCCATAAGCAACGCTTGTTCCGCCTGCGCGGCCAGTTCAGCGTCGCGTTTGACGATGGCGTCTTCCAGCTCTGGAGAGCGTTTAGCCCACTGCTCGGGGGGTAATGGTTTTGACCATTCGATGATGTCGGGATAGGGCAGGTTTGGCGGATGCGAAAGTTTCAAATCCTGAAGTTTCTCTGCCAAATACGTCCCCAAAATCGTTATGCAAAATATTCCCCATAAAACGCCTAACAAGTTGCCCTTGCGCAAGTCGGTGATGATCGAACCAATTTGCGTTTCTTCGTAGGGTGCAACGCCAACGCGACTTTCAGGGACAGCCTCCGGACTAATTTCCATGTAACTGCGCATGCACTCCCACAACGCCATCGCCGTGGTGCCGCCACCACAGTTGAAGCCTAGGGAGAAATGCTTGTTATCTTCCTTGGCCTGCGGGTCTGGGTTTTCGAAACCGATGATCAGTAAACCCATCGTGGCCTTACCGGCCTGACTGACTGACGAGTGCTGGGTGGCGGCTGCCGTCACGGTTTCCCACGGGACGATCCAGTACTGGCCATCGTCGCGGGGGACGCAGACTTCTCGGCGTTGACGATTGAAGCGCACCGGTAAAGGGACTTCACGGAAGAGGCCTTGGACCACAAGCAAAATAGGGATGCCCACGATGATTAGCGCTCCGCCCCATATCAGAGGATCGGGAGTGATGTAGTTCAAAAGCGCAAACAGCAATACCATCGGCCACAGCACCATCACCGCCGAACCGATGCTGTAGTTGCCTATATCGAGAAACACCTCGTTCTTGCGCCAAATGGTGTTGAGCACGTCCTGCGGTCTTTCTCCGGTAGGGATCGGCAACGGCGCCAAATAGTCATTGCGAGAAAGCATCCGTTTTTTCGTGGTGCCTGCCGGTGGCGTGCTCATGCGGCATCCCTGGTCTGCGCGGCCAGTTCAGCCTCGCGTTTGGCGATGGCGTCTTCCAGCTCTGGAGAGCGTTTGGCCCACTGCTCGGGGGGTAATGGTTTTGACCATTCGATGATGTCGGGATAGGGCAAATCGGGCGGCGGATTCAGTTTCCACCGTTCAAGGACGTCGATCAGCAGCGTGTTGAAAATGAAAATCCCGCAAAAGCCTTCCCACAAGATAGTTAAAGGCCAACCTCTCAATTTTGCGGCTTTTACAAGGTCGTCCAGATAGGTCGCCCATATTCCTTTAGACCTGTCGAAACGGGCTGTTTGATCCTCAACAGCGTGCGACCCAATCTCCATGTAACTGCGCATGCACTCCCACAACGCCATCGCCGTGGTGCCGCCGCCACAGTTGAAGCCCAGTGAAAAATGCTTGTTGTCTTCCTTGGCCTGCGGGTCCGGGTTTTCGAAACCAATGATCAGTAAACCCATCGTGGCTTTACCGGCCTGGCTGACCGACGACTGCTGGGTGGCGGCGGCCGTCACGGTTTCCCAAGGGACGATCCAGTACTGGCCGTCGTCGCGGGGGACGCAGACCTCCCGGCGTTGGCGGTTGAAGCGCACGGGTAAGGGAACCTCGCGGAACAGGCCCTGGATCAAAATCAGTGCAGGAATACCCAAAATAACCGCCCCTAGGATCAAAACACCTTGGCTGTAATCAGGGTCAAGATTTCGAGTGAAGAAAGATATGGCTAAAAACACCATCAGCGTCGGCCACATCACCATCACCGCCGAACCGATGCTGTAGTTGCCTATATCAAGAAATACCTCGTTCTTGCGCCAAATGGTGTTGAGCACATCTGAGGGTTTTCTACCCGTAGGAATGGGCAACGGCGCCAAGTAATCGTGGCGCGAAAACATCCGTTTTTGCGTGGTGCCTGCCAGTGGCGTGCTCATCGTTTGTCCTTGGGTTGCAGGTAAATGGCACCGGGGTGGTCTTCGCCGAGCGGGTAGTTCGGGACACGATCCAGTTGCGGCGTCGGATCCGCCCACAGCGCTATCACATCGGTGGTGTCATTCAGGGTAAAGGCAAGCCCTCGTTCGCCGCCGATAAAGGTGCTGGCCCCGAGCATCGCGGTCAATGGCGTGCGATAACGCAAGCGCAGGGAAACAGTGCTGGGTGTGGTGCCCAATACACTTTTCAGCGTGTTGAATGGGCCACTCAAGCGTAGGCCCTGACCTTCCTGGTGCGGTATCCACTGACAGACGCTGCTGGACAACCAATGAGGTGTAATGTCTCGCCAGGGACGCGGTGCTTTGTAGTGGTTGAACGGGCGGTTTTTGATCAGGTCGCGGGAGGCCTGGGTATCCAGCGGGTCACCGACCATGCTCAGTTCCAGATAGGCACTGCCCGGCTCCGCCCCTGGTAAATCGATAGTCAGGGCATTGATCGAGCTGACGAAAGCGAGGCCTGAAGGACCATTACCAGCGGTCGACTCCGAGCTGCTTTGCATGCTGACCCGAGGTGCATACAGGATGAAATACAGCCGATCGAGTTCGTCCACCTGGGCTTTGGGCGCGATAGGTGCCAGATCGATCGCCCGCTCTTTTGACCAGCAGCAAAAATTCAGGAAGTTTTGCAGCGGGGTTTGCTTCCAGAGCGTGGTGATCAGGTGCAGAACACCCAGCCCGAGAATGAGCCAGTTCAACGGCCCCATGTACAGCGTGTAACGCAAGATGGCGACTTCGGTGGTTATAGAACCCGCCAAGGCGCGGGCAGTGTAGCCAAGCCCTAACAGCGCTTGGGTGCCAAAAGCCGCTATTTGTCCACCGACTGCGATCTGGCGCAGTTGCAGCCACGGGTCGACTCGGTTTTGGACGCTCTCAAGTTGCTTTTTCAGGGAGTTGAACTCTGCGAATGCCGCAGCAGCCGACAATCCACCAATCACCCCACCAAACAGCGTCAGCGTCGGAGCCGCAGATAAGCGAATAAAGAACCGATCCTTCCCAAACCCCTTCCGCACCTGACTATCAACCACCGCCACCAAAGCCGCCGCCGCATACAACGTCGCCGACACCGTGTCATTCACCCGCCGGCTGTCCATCCCCTCCAACACCCCGGCCTCTCTCAAATAGTTATGCGCATTCAGCACGTTCAACAACAACGTCGCCAACGGCACTACCCCACCGCTATTGGCCACAACTGGCGAATTAACAATCCGTCCCTCACGCCCCGCGCCAATGGCCTTCCCGGTCGCCTTCGCCCAGTCGCCCAGTGCTTCGGCCTGTTGCCCCAACAACTTCCACACCTGCCGGCCGCCCTCGGTGACGAACTGCAAACGCGTGTCGCTGCCCAGCCGCGCGGCGATGAGGACGCCCATCCAGGAGCGGCTGAAGGCGCCGTCACTCTTGAGTAACAACAGCGAAGCCGCCAGCCGGTTGACCAACATGCTCCATTGGCTGCTCGCGTCTCGGGCCATGGCCGCGATGTCATCCAGTACCAATGCGCTCAACGGCGCCAAGGCCTGATGGGTGGCGCTGATGTTGTCGGAAGCCAATGCCGCCATCAGCTCGCCCAGGCGAGAGGTGTTGTTAACAGCCGCATCGATCGAGGGGGTCCAGGCGTTGAACAGTTGCTTCAGCGCGCCGCCGTCGGCGGTGCGCACGTAGTCGGCGTATTGCTCGGCGCCTTGGGCACGGAGGCATTGGGCGGTCAGGCAGCCGGTGGCCAGTTCGGTCAGCCAATGCCGCGTTTCCAGGTCGTGGTAATCGACAAACCAGGTGCCGCTGAGCGAGCGGTTGAGGTACACGCCCCGGTCGGCAAACAACGCGGTGTGACGCTGTTCGATCTGCTGGTAGTGCGTCGCGGCCGTCTGCGCGAACCAGGTATTCATCGCCTCGAGGTCGATGTATTCGCCGACCTTGGCACTGAAGTGATGGTTGTTGAGGTTGGCGTGTTTTTCGGCACGGTATTCGCGGACGACGAATTCCACTTCGTTGTACAAGTCCGCCGGAATAAAGGCCCGCACCGGAGCGACGATGGCTGCGATTCGCGCATCGCGGGCGGCGGTTTCGGCCTGAGTGGGCTGGCCGCCGTATTGACGGGCCCGGGTTTCGGCCTTGAGTTCTTCATCCAGCCGAGGCTGGGTGTCGAGCATGACTTGGCCCTGTTCGGGCGTGAGGGTGATATCGCGATCCTTGTAGCGGTAGCTGATGGACCCGGCCAGTTCGGCGCCATCTTCAGAGATCAGGCTGCGAATAAACCCACCGATGCTCAGCCGCAGGTTGTTATCACCTAGCCATTTTTCGTGACTCGCCTCGACCCATTCCTGTTCGTGGTTGATGTCCCGTAGCACGCCCAGATCGTCATCCAGGCAGGCGAACACGGGAAATAATTCCTTGGCTTGTGCCTTGGCGCTGTCCAGCCAATCCTGAGTGCCCTGACCGTCCCATGGTTCGGCGCTCCACTCGCCCGGCGGTTGATCGCCGGCCTCGGGGTGCTGGGCGAGGACTTTTTCACGCTCGCGGGCGCCATGCATGGCGTCGGTGTAGGCCTTGATGTTGACCGGGGTCGGTTCTTTCATCAGCGTTGCACCCAGCGCTTCGATATCCTCGACGCCCCTTAGCTGGTCCACTTTCATCGACCGGGAGAAGGTGCCGGGGATGAGTTCGGCCATGACCTCAACGGCTTTTTCCAGCGGCGGGCAATGCTTGGCTTGCAGTTCATTGGCCACGGTACGCAACGCCACATGGCGCATGTGCGCACGGCGTTTGGCGCTGCTGTCACTCAGCGATTGGCAGTGCTCGGCGTTCAGAGGGAACTCGCTGTAAAGCATCCAGGCATCGTGGATTTTTTCCAGGGCCAGGCCCGTCAATGTGCCGTCGAGCACCAGGGTTGCATCGGCGTGGAGCGCTTGCTCTTTGAGCAGGCCCTTCGGCGAGACGGCATACCGTTTAAGGGGGCCTTTGTCCTGCCACAGATAAACAAATCCGCCCCGCAAGCGACGTGCCGCCATGGGACGACTTTGCGTGGTGACGCCGGGAATGCAGCAAGGACTGTCGGCCTTTTCTTCAGCCAAGGCATAACGCACGGGGACCACGAACAGCTCGGATTGGCTGGCTGGGCACGGCGCCATCGGGCTGTTGATATCGACATGAGGCTGAGCCTTGGCGGCGCGTTCGGCCTGAGCGGCGCGGTCGATCATCGCCAGTTTTTCTGCGCTCATACGCCGGACTCCTTGCCGATGAGCTGCTGACGCGTCAGTTCGGCATTCAGGTTATCCAGCCGTTGCTCGGGCGATACACCGGGCTCTGCCAACATGCTTCGGTAAGCGGCGTGAGCCGGTGCATCGGGAAAGTCAGTGCCCAGCACGGCGTGGAAGCGAGCCCAGAGCAGCACTTCATCAATGGCGCTGTAACCGTGACGACCAGCAGTGTGCTGGCAGTGAGACGCCCACTGTTGCAGCGCAAAGGCGTCCAGTCCTTGCAGGTGTTCAGAAAAGTACTGCTGGCAGTGTTCGATCAACCGTTGGGCGAAGCGCTGTCGTTGGGCGGTGCCCAAGTGCTCCAGTTGCTCCGAAGACAGGAATAACCAAGGCTCATGCGCATACAGTGCAGCGGGTTGATCCGGGTTTTCTTGATGGATATCCCGTTCCGGGAGCCGGATCAGTCGCACCGGCCCCATCAAGCGATCACGCTCGCCAGCGGCCAACGGCGCTAGCCACAAAGCCGTAATACGAGGGTCGTGGTAACGGAACAAAACCGTGACATCCCCTTCGACACGAACGTGAATCAGGCTACGTAAATGCTCGAGCACAACAGCTTCTTGTGCCTCTGACTCCAGCCAAATTCCACACGTCGCGCTCCAGTCCCGAAAAAAGGTCTGGGCCAGCGGGTTATTAGAGGAAACAGGCACCAGTACCGGCCCGGCTTCCTCCAACGGGCTATAGACAGTTGTCTGATAGAGCGATTGAAACGTCGTGCTCCCCAGCTCAAACAGACGCTCAGGCAGACGCTCAATCTGGGCACGATCCAGCAGCAGATAAGCCTGACTCATGCCGATATCTCCGCCAGTTTTTGACACACGGCACAGATCGGTGCGGCCTGTTGTGCTGCCTGAGTCAATGCCCGTTTTTGCGCGGCCAGGGATGGTGCAATCAAGGCCTGCGGCGCCACGGGGATCAATGAGCGAGCAGCCTCCGGAGCTATCCCGGCCAACGGCGCGCCACCCTCGACAATGGCCACACTGCTGAAAATCCCGCCGGCGTTGATCACGATGTGCTGACCGCCAGCCTTGAGCGTCAGGCTCATCCCCGCATCAATCACCACGTTGGCGGCGGTGACGTGAGCCTGCGAACCGGCCTGAATCACCAGCGTGCCGCCTGCCGTGGAGCTGCTGTTGCCGGTGATAGAGATCAGCTCGTTGCCGCCGATCACCGTGTTGCGCACGCCTTGGGTGGTGTGCAACTCGTCGCCCTTGATCAGGCTGGCGCTATGGTTGTCCACCTGTTCAAAACGGTCGTTGTTGATCAGGCTGTGGCTGTCGCGGGTGATCTGCTCGCGGCGGTCGTTGCCGATCTTGGTGTCGCTATCGTTGAGGATCAGTTGCTCGAGGTCGCGTTGGGCGCGCAAGTAGATTTGCTCTTGCCCGGCACGGTCTTCAAGCGACAGTTCGTTGTAACCGCCGGTGTGCGGGGAGCTGTGGCTGCGCAAGACGGTCTTGGTTTTATGCTCGGGCAACGAATACGGGACTGAGGTGACGGTGTTGGCCACGCACCCGGTAATGAGCGGATTGTCAGGATTGCCGTCCAGATAAGTGATGACGACTTCCATGCCGATGCGCGGGACGGTCACCGCCCCAAAGCTGTCACCCGCCCAACTGGAGGAAACCCGCAGCCAGCAACTGCTTTTTTCACTGTTGAGTTCGGCCCGGTCCCACGGCAGTTCGACCTTCACACGACCGTATTCGTCGCAATAGATCTCCTCACCGGCCGGCCCGGTAACACGAGCAGTCTGGCTGACCAGCACAGTTTTGCGTGGGCGCATCGGTGGCCGATAAAACACATCCCAGGGAATGGCGCTGAAGCTGTTTCGATAGCCTTGAGTAAAACCGTCTTCAGGTTTGACGTCGCTGGTAATGGCCTCCTCCAGTGACTGCGGCTGTTTCCCAGCGTGCGTCACGCTGAGCAACAACCACAAATCGTTGCAGGTTTTGCGCGGGTGTTCGGTCAGGTCGAACAAGTGACCGCAGCGCAGCGTGGGCTGATCGCTGTTGCCCTCGGCCAATTGGTAATCGGTGCGGTGGCGCTCCAAGGCCTGGCGAGCGAGTTGTTTGCCGCGTTTTTCGCTCTCGATCAACACCGGGTAACGGTAGTCTTCCAGCTCAGGGCTGAACTCGGCGGTGAAGCGGCTTTCCAGCAACAGGCTCGGCCGTTTCAGGTCATAACCCCGGCGCGTGGTGGTGCTGGTCCGGGTGCGGAAACGCATGGAAAACTGGCTGACCACCGGGTGCTCCGCCACCATCCCGGAGTCTTGCTGATAAGGGGTTTCGCCCAGTTTGGGGAACCAGGTCTGGTCGTCGGTGAACACCAGCAGATGACCGTCAGCCGAATGCTGGTGATGCCAGGCGATGCCAGGCGATGCCGTCCTCGGCGCACAGGCGCTGGACGAACTCGAAGTCATTTTCCCCGTACTGCGTGCAGTACTCGCGCTCGGGGCTGGTGCTGACATGGAAGGTAAACGCATCGGCCTGAATGCCGTGGCCTTTGAGCACCTGAGCGATGATTTGCGGCACCGTCAGGTTCTGGAAAATCCGCTGATTGTGGCTGAACTGCAAGTAGTGCAGCGCCGGTACCAGGGTCAGGTGATAACGGGTCAGCCGTTTACCGGCCTCACCGACGAATACGTCTTCGATCCGGCCATGAAGGCCTTCGCCGTCATGACCGAACTGGAGAAAGGCGGGCTGGCTGAGCAGGCTTTCGAGATCAAAATCCGGGTGTTCGCTGACCAGTTCAACCTGGATCGCGTACAAGGCGCTGATGGCCTCAACACCGTCAAAGGCGAGCACTTTGAAATCGTTACGAACAGTGGGGATCAACAGCGAGAAGTACGCTGAACTGGCCGATCCGAACATACGCTTATCCTTAAGCAGAGGAGAAAAGCGCGATATCCAAACCGTCCGTGGTCTGTGCACGCGAAATTGGCGGGCACGTTAGCAACGGAGAAAAATGATTTATGTAGGACAGGTCTGCGAATACAGTCAGACCTTTCCGCGTTGCAGGCGGTTACGTCTATGACATGAGTGGCCTGACCGTAAAAAGCAATAAAAAACGTCGTTCTGTAACGGCATAAGTAAGGCCCGGAGCAATGCTCCAGGCCTCTTCGTTGTTACGCTGATTTACGGAACACGAATATCAGACCGACGATGATCAGCAACATGCCGAGCATGCTCAATGCTGCCAACCGGTTACCAAAAATCAGATAGTCCATCACCGCCGTGACCGCTGGCACCAGGTAAAACAGACTGGTGACATTGACCAGGTTGCCCCGGGCGATCAAGCGATACAGCAGCAAGGTCGCCAGCACCGACACGACCAATCCCATCCACAACACCGGCACGATGAAACCGGTGCTGTGTTCGAAATGAAAGGGTTGGAACGGTACGAATATCCCGCAGAGCAACAGCCCCGCCAGGTACTGGATCGGCAGTGTGCCGAGGGGATTGTCGGTGATGCGCTTCTGCATGATCGAACCGAACGTCATGCTCACCAGCGCCAGCAGACCGAAGAGCATTCCGGCCAGAGACATGCCGGCCAGACCGATGCCTTGGTAGACCACCATGATCAAACCGGCCAGACCCAGGGCCAGGCCGAACATCCGACTCCACGAACGCTGACGCTCCATCAACACCACGGTGAGGATGGGCTGCACCCCCATGATGGTTGCCATCACTCCCGGGGTGACTTTCAGGTCCAGCGCCAGCAGATAGAAAATCTGATACGCCCCGAGCAACACCACACCCGTGGCCATCGCATACAACATCGGCTTGCCGCCCTTGGGCCGTTTCAACTTGAGCAGCGGCACCAGCAGTAATAGACCGCACAAAGCGATAGCAAAGCGAATCAGCAGAAAGGCAAAGGGCGACGCATGGGCCAGCCCCCATTTTGAGAAGATCGCCCCGCTGCTCCACAGCAGGACGAACAGGCTCGTGGACGTCGCCGCGAGCGCGGATTTTTTCGAAAGGACAAACATGAATACCACCTGTAGTCAGGCAAGAAGCCAACTCAGCCGAAGCTGAAATTCAGTAGTTTTTTCAGGCGGGCACGAGAAACAGCGAAAAGAAGCTGATCAGCCCGAAATGCCGACGCCTGGCGGTGATACGACTGCGCACACCGGCGTGCTACTGACAGGTGGGGGGTAATGACTGATCTGCGCAGGCTGCTGATTCCCGCACGGCACGACGCCAGCGTTGACCGCTGAATCGACTACCGCGTTGATGAGGGAGGCTGGCATGGGCTGATCTTTTTTGAGGGAGAGATAAGGTGGGTTGGAAACCCACCGAGTGCCGACTATAACCAGCGCGTGAAATGAATTGCAATAACTTCTAACCAAACAACCCATATCCCAACAACACCAGCACCACCACCGCCAACACCGGACGCAGCACCCGGTAAGCCTTGGGGTTGCGACGCTTCCATTGCTTGACCATGCCACTGATCCTGTCGCTGGAGTTCTTGCTCCAGGCATAGGCCTGGTTGATCCCGCCTACACGTTCGTCATCAAGATTCTGCGGTGCGGTGGCGCGGCCCAAAAAAGCACTGATCGAGCGGTTGATACCGGTCATGAAGCGGTTGCTCAATGGTCGTTCGACGTCGCAGAACAGGATGACCCGAGTTTTCTCGGTTTCGTTTTTGACCCAGTGCACGTAGGTCTCATCGAACATCACGTCTTCGCCATCACGCCAGGCGTAAACCTGACCGTCGACGAAGATGCGGCAATCATCTGAGTTCGGTGTCGACAGCCCCAAGTGATAACGCAGGGAACCGGCAAACGGATCGCGGTGCGGGTTGAGGTGACTACCAGCCGGCAGCAACGCGAACATGGCGCCTTTGACACTGGGAATATTGCTGAGCAGCGTCACGGTTTTCGGGCACAAGGTTTCGGCAGAAGGAAGCGGTTTGTCGTACCACTTGAGGTAAAAACGCTTCCAACCTTTCTTGAAGAACGAACCGAAACCGGCGTCGTTGTTTTTTTCGGCGGCGCGGATGTAGCCCTCATCAAACAGGTGCATCGCTTCGTCGCGAATGACTTCCCAGTTGTCCTTGAGCACGTCCAGTTCGGGGAATTTGCTGCGGTCCAGATAAGGTTTTGAGGGTATGCCGGAGAACAGGTACATCAAGGCGTTATAGGGCGCGAACAGCGCCGAGTGGTTGACGAACTGACGCAGGACCGGCAACCGCACCTTGCCGCGCAAATGCACATAGAGAGTACTACCGAGGAACAGCAGCAACAGCGACGCCTTCGCGGCAAGGGAAAAGGTCATCAACAACTCCTTGATAGTAGACAACTCTGCACACCGCCATTTACCCGACGTGGCAGCCGGACATGATAAACACTACCGGCTTCGGGAAAAACCCGACTCACTCGACATTCAGTATTAACGTTTGCGCAATAAAGCACTTATCAACATACGGTTCCTGAACGAGGGCTGACCTGAGTCAACCCTCCTTTCCCAACCAGAATAATCCTCCTGTTACTGCTGATTCTCCTGCTCGGTAAACAGATCACTGAACAGCATGCTCGACAGATAGCGCTCACCGGAATCGGGCAGGATCACCACGATGGTCTTGCCCTGCATTTCCGGCGTTTCAGCCAGTCGTACAGCCACCGCCATGGCCGCGCCACAGGAGATACCGCACAAAATCCCTTCTTCCTGCATCAGACGCAGGGCCATTGCCTTTGATTCGTCGTCGGTGACCAGCTCAACCCGATCGACCATCGACAGATCCAGGTTCTTCGGCACAAAACCGGCGCCGATGCCCTGAATCTTGTGCGGGCTCGGCTTGATCTCTTGGCCCGCCAGTGCCTGGGTAATCACGGGGGATACCGTCGGCTCTACCGCCACCGAGAGAATCGGTTTTCCCTGGGTATTCTTGATATACCGCGAAACGCCGGTAATGGTTCCGCCCGTTCCGACCCCTGCCACCAGTACATCGACCGCACCGTCGGTGTCGTTCCAGATTTCCGGGCCGGTCGTTTTTTCGTGGATGGCCGGGTTGGCGGGATTGTCAAATTGCGCCGGCATGAAGTAGGCGGACGGTTCACTGGCGACAATTTCAGCAGCCTTCTCTATCGCGCCTTTCATTCCTTTGGCCGGCTCGGTCAGTACCAGTTCGGCGCCAAGCGCCTTGAGCACTTTGCGTCGCTCGATACTCATGGACGCAGGCATGGTCAGCATCAACTTGTAACCACGCGCGGCTGCAACAAATGCGAGGCCGATGCCGGTATTGCCGGAAGTCGGTTCGACGATGGTCATGCCAGGCTTGAGTTTCCCGGTACTTTCGGCGTCCCAGATCATGCTCGCACCAATCCGGCACTTGACCGAATAACCGGGGTTGCGCCCTTCGATCTTGGCCAGGATGGTCACACCGCGCGGGGCGATGCGGTTGATCTGCACCAGCGGCGTATTGCCAATGGAATGGGCGTTGTCAGCGAAAATACGGCTCATGGCTGGGTCCTTATACAGCGTTGAATAAGCGCTCCAAGGTATGCCTGTTGCCCGTGCCCGTCCAGTCAGTCGAACGTCCGGTTACCGCAGCAGTCAATGGCTTTACATCGCCGGAGATTTACCATCATGAAACGTCGATACAGTTGGCCCCTGTGGACCCTCACCGGCCTCATCGTGCTGCTGATTGTTCTGCATTTCGCGCTGCCTTACATGGTGCGCAACTACTTGAACGACAAGCTGGCAGACATGGGCGACTACCGGGGCCAGGTCACTGACGTAGACCTGGCCCTGTGGCGCGGTGCTTACAAAATCAATGGACTGAAAATCGTCAAGGTGGACGGCAAGGTCCCGGTGCCGTTCGTCAACGCACCGCTGATCGACCTCTCAGTCAGTTGGCACTCACTCTGGTACGACCATGCAGTCGTAGCCGAGGTGCAGTTCTTCAAACCCGAGGTGAACTTCGTTGACGGCGGGGCCAACAAGAAAAACTCCCAGACCGGTGAGGGTACGGACTGGCGTGCCCAGTTGAGCAAACTGGCGCCGATCACCTTGAACGAAGTGCGGATCCACGATGGCAAGATCAGTTTCCGCAACTTCAACTCCAAACCGCCCGTCAATATGAATGCCACTCAGGTCGACGCCAGTATTTACAACCTGACCAACGTGGTCGACACCGAAGGCAAACGCGACGCTCGCTTCGAAGGCAAGGCCCTGCTGCTGGGGCATGCGCCACTGGAAACCACAGCCACCTTCGATCCGCTGAGCAACTTCGAAGACTTCGAGTTCCGCCTGCGGGCCAGGGACATCGAGCTCAAGCGCATGAACGATTTCGCCTCGGCCTATGGCAAGTTCGATTTCAATGCCGGTCACGGTGATGTGGTGATCGAAGCGCAAGCCAAAAAAGCTCAACTGACGGGCTATATCAAGCCGCTGCTGAAGGACGTTGACGTATTCAATTGGCGGCAGGATGTCGAGAACAAGGACAAAGGGATTTTCCGCTCTATTTGGGAAGCAATCGTCGGGGGCTCCGAAACCGTACTGAAAAACCAGGGCAAGAACCAGTTTGCGACTCGCGTCGAGCTGAGCGGTAACGTGCATCGCCAAGATATCAGCGCGTTCCAGGCGTTTTTGCAGATTTTACGTAATGGTTTCATTCAGGCATTCAACGCCCGATATGAACGACCAAAACCCGATGCGGATTAAGGTTTGCGCGTGACGGTATAGCGACCGGTTTCTTCGGCCGCCCGCGACGGGTTTGATTGCTGCTGCAGAAAATCCCAGCCCAGACAGGCCAGGGCTAACGATCGGGGCACTGCTTCACGGCCGCTGCTGTAGCGAGTGATGCTCCGGGCGCTGACTCCCAGCGCTTCGGCCGCCTGGTTGAGTGGCAAACCGGTCCGAACGCGCCAGTCGATGAAGATCCGGGTGTTTTCGTCTGATGCGTTTTGTGCGAGAGCATCCAGATACAGAATGTCGGCACCCATCTGAATGTCCAACTCAGGCCACTCGACGCTCCAGCCATCATCGCCCAGGGTTGCACCTTCGAAAGCGCCAGTCTCCAGCAATGGTTGCAACCCTGAATAAACGTGCAGATCGCGACTCAAATCGAGGGTCAGCTGCTGGCCATCGATAAAGGTCAGTGCGAGGCGGTAATCGGGCAATGCCTGCACGGCCGACAGCCGTGGTCGTTTCATGGGTAACATCGTTTCCAATCCTCCAGCAATTGCACTTGATGGGCCCTGACCCACTCCAGCGCTTCCTTGATAATCAGTGGCGGTGCCTTGCCGACCATCACTTCGACAGTTTCCAGGCTGAGCTGACGTCGAGCCCGCCACCGATGAGGTGGACATGGGGCGGCGGATGATCCTTCTCGCGCAACGGGATGCGGTATGTATCGCGAAATCGGTATTTAGTAGACCGGCAAGCTATCGCCAAAATGGCGATAGCTCAATACTGGCCAGCAGCCGAGACTGAGTCAAGATGTGACGCCCCATTCAGAGACTGAATAAGCCGTCTGCGTTCACAGTCGACCGGGCCTCGCGTTATAGTTGGGCATCACACTTATCGCGCCCCGCCCTGCCTCGTTCAGGTCGGCATTACCGTTCGAGGATTAGCAGATGAAGTTCGAAGGCACCCAGGCCTACGTCGCCACCGATGACCTGAAGCTGGCGGTCAACGCCGCCATCACCCTGGAGCGTCCGCTGCTGGTCAAGGGCGAGCCAGGCACCGGCAAAACCATGCTGGCCGAGCAGCTGGCCGAGTCACTCGGTGCCAAGCTGATCACCTGGCACATCAAGTCCACGACCAAGGCGCATCAGGGCCTGTACGAGTACGACGCGGTCAGCCGCTTGCGAGACTCGCAACTGGGCACGGAAAAGGTTCACGATGTTCGCAACTACCTGAAAAAGGGCAAGCTCTGGGAGGCTTTCGAGTCTGAAGAACGGGTGATTCTGCTGATCGACGAAATCGACAAGGCCGACATCGAGTTCCCCAACGACCTGCTGCAAGAACTCGACAAGATGGAGTTCTACGTTTACGAAATCGACGAGACCATCAAGGCCAAGAAGCGCCCGATCATCATCATTACCTCCAACAACGAGAAAGAGCTGCCGGACGCCTTCCTGCGCCGCTGCTTCTTCCATTACATCGCCTTCCCGGATCGCGTCACGATGCAGAAAATCGTCGACGTGCACTACCCGAACATCAAGAAAGACCTGGTCAGCGAAGCACTGGACGTGTTCTTCGACGTACGCAAGGTGCCGGGCCTGAAGAAAAAGCCATCGACCTCCGAACTGGTGGACTGGCTGAAACTGCTGATGGCCGACAACATTGGCGAAGCGGTGCTGCGCGAACGCGATCCGACCAAGGCCATTCCGCCACTGGCCGGTGCCTTGGTGAAGAACGAACAGGACGTGCAATTGCTTGAGCGTCTGGCGTTCATGAGCCGTCGCGGCACTCGCTAAGCACCGATAACCAGGGGCAAACGCCATGCTGCTCAACCTGTTCAATGAAATGCGCGCAGCCAAGGTGCCAGTCTCGGTGCGCGAACTGCTGGACCTGATCAACGCGCTGAAACAGCGTGTGACCTTTGCCGACATGGACGAGTTTTATTACCTGTCCCGGGCGATTCTGGTGAAGGACGAAAAGCATTTCGACAAATTCGACCGGGCCTTCGGTGCCTATTTCAATGGCCTGGAAAAACTCGACGACCACCTTCAGGCGCTGATCCCGGAAGACTGGCTGCGCAAGGAGTTCGAACGTTCCCTGAGCGATGAAGAACGGGCGCAGATCCAGTCCCTCGGCGGCCTCGACAAGCTGATCGAAGAGTTCAAGAAACGCCTGGAAGAACAGAAAGAACGTCATGCCGGCGGTAACAAGTGGATCGGCACTGGCGGCACCAGCCCGTTTGGCTCCGGGGGCTTCAACCCGGAAGGCATTCGCGTCGGCGATGCCGGCAAGCGTCAGGGCAAAGCGGTCAAGGTCTGGGATCAACGCGAGTACAAGAACCTCGACGATTCGGTGGAGCTGGGCACGCGCAACATCAAGGTCGCCTTGCGGCGGTTGCGTAAGTTCGCCCGTCAGGGTGCGGCGGAAGAGCTGGACATCGATGGCACCATCGACCACACCGCCCGTGATGCCGGCCTGTTGAACATCCAGATGCGACCGGAGCGGCGCAACACCGTGAAGCTGTTGCTGCTGTTCGACATCGGCGGTTCGATGGACGCCCACGTGAAGATCTGCGAGGAGCTGTTCTCGGCCTGCAAGACCGAGTTCAAGCATCTGGAGTACTTCTACTTCCACAATTTCATTTATGAATCGGTGTGGAAGAACAACATGCGCCGCACTTCCGAACGCACCTCTACCCAGGACCTGCTGCACAAGTACGGCGCCGACTACAAAGTGATCTTCATCGGCGACGCCGCCATGGCGCCTTACGAAATCACCCAGGCCGGCGGCAGCGTCGAGCACTGGAACGAAGAAGCCGGTTACGTGTGGATGCAGCGCTTCATGGAGAAGTACAAGAAGGTCATCTGGATTAACCCGTACCCGAAAGATACGTGGGGCTATACGTCCTCGACCAATATCGTTCGGGACTTGATTAACGACCAGATGTATCCGCTGACGTTGCGGGGGCTTGAGGAAGGGATGCGGTTTCTTTCCAAATAGAGCGCTGATCACTCCCACGCCACTGATCGTTCCCACGCTCTGCGTGGGAACGATCAGTGTGACGCAAACTGCCGTAAATATTTGACCTGCTCCCGATGCGCGACATCCTGCACCACCGGCCGCAACCGCACCTGCGCCCCCGGCAGACACTGCGCCAGCCTTGCCAGCGCCAACGGCGTCAAGGCGCCCAATCGCGGATAGCCGCCAATGGTCTGCCGATCATTGAGCAACACAATCGGCTGCCCGTCCGGCGGCACCTGAACCGCACCCAGCGGGATGCCTTCGGAAATCATCGCCTTACCCTGATACTCCAACGCCGTTCCCAGCAAGCGGATGCCCATCCGGTCGGCACGACTGTCGAGGGTCCAGACGCTATTGAACGCGTCAAACGAACTCTGTCCACTGAACTCGCCGATCTGGGCACCGAGAACCAAATCCAGCGACGGGTTGAGGTTGAACTCCGGTACCCGCTCGCAGGGCAACTCACGCAGCAGTAGCAGCGAACTCCCCGAGTAGCTCAACGACGCACCTTTGGCCAACGGCCGGCCCATGCCATCCAGCCCGCCTAGTTCTTCACGAACCACTGTCGCACTGCTGCCCAACACCTTGGGCGCATCAAATCCGCCCGGCGCCGCCAGATAGGCCCGAGCGCCAAGCAGCGGCTGAGTGAATTGCAATCGTTGACCTTTGTGCAGCCTGAAACTGCGCCACGGTGCCAACGCCTCACCATCCAGCTGCGCGCCCAGATCCGCCCCGGCCAGCGCCAGCACGCAATCTTCGTCCGCCACCACGGTGAACCCGCCGAGTGTAATTTCGATCACCGACGCATCCAGCTCATTGCCCAGCAGCCAGTTGGCCCACGACATCGATCGCCAGTCCGCCGCTCCGCCCTGAGTCACGCCCAGATGCCGCACGCCGAAACGGCCGCCGTCTTGCAACAGGCACAACGGCGTACTTGCTTCAATAGATAGACGGCTCATACCTGCGCCTCCAACGGCGTGTCGTCACCGCCCAGATTGATGAACTCGGCATGGCTGATCGCTTCAAAGCGCACCGTGTCGCCGGGTTGCATCAGGCTGTAGCCGTCGCGTTCGCGGTCGAACAATTTGGCCGGGGTGCGACCGATCAGATTCCAGCCACCCGGGGACACCACCGGGTAAGCGGCTGTCTGCCGTTCGGCGATACCGACGCTGCCAGCAGCGACCTTTTTGCGTGGAGTATTCAGACGCGGCGCCGCCAGTGCTTCTTCCACCAACCCCATGAAGGCGAAACCCGGCGCGAAACCCAGGGCGAACACCTGATATTCGCGCTCGCTGTGGCGGCGGATCACTTCATCTACTGTCAATCCGCTGCGCCGGGACAGCAGGCTCAACTCCGGGCCGACGCTCAAGTCATACCAGACCGGCAGCACATGACATTTGCCGCGGGTGCAGGCGTTGGGCGACAGATCAATCAGAGCCTCGGCGATCAGCTCCCGAGCCTGAGCCGGACTCAACGCGGTCAGATCGTAATGCACCATCAACGTCGTGTAGGACGGCACCAGATCGATCAAATGCCCGGCGAACGCAGCACGCAGACTTTCACTGGCTGCGAGCATCCATGGCATGTTGGCCTCGCTGATCTCATCAAACAGACGGACCATCAAGCAATCCAGCGCCACCACTTCTACCCGCAGATTCATGGCGCGCTCTGCCGATCAAGTGCTTCGCGAATACGCCGCACGGCGGCTACCGAACTGGCATTGTCGCCGTGTACGCAGAGGGTATTGGCCTGCAAGTGCAAGGCACTGCCATCGCTGGCCGTAAGGTTGCCGCCGCGGGCAATGGTCAGCGCCTGCTCGATGATGGTCTCGGGATCATGATGCACCGCGCCCGGCAATTGCCGCGAAACCAGCATGCCCGCGCTGTCGTAAGCGCGATCGGCGAAGGCTTCGAACCACAGAGTCACTCCGTATTCGTCGCCCAATTGCTGGGCTGCGCTGTTGTCACGAGTGGCCATCAGCATCAGCGGCAATTGGCGATCATAGGACACCACAGCCTGAAGCACCGCACGCAACTGCGCCGGGTTGGCCATCATGTCGTTGTACATCGCGCCGTGCGGTTTGACGTAACTCACCCGCCCGCCCTGAGCCCGGCAAATGCCGTCGAGAGCGCCGATCTGGTAATGCACGATGTCCTGAAGTTCCTGGGCGGTGTAGGCCATGGAACGGCGGCCGAAGCCGACCAGATCCTGATACGCCGGATGTGCGCCGATCTGCACGCCGTTGCTCAAGGCCAGGCTGACCGTCTTGCGCATGATGCTCGGGTCGCCGGCGTGGAAGCCGCAGGCGATGTTGGCGCAATCGATGAAGGGCATGACTTCAGCATCCAGCCCCATGGTCCAGTTGCCGAAACTCTCGCCGATGTCGCAGTTCAATAGCAGACGGCTCACGATGAACACTCCTGTAGGCTTTTTTCTTTTTAACCGCTGGGCATACGCCCTGCAGATTATCAGTTACTCGGCTTCGAGTTGCTTGCCACGGGTTTCCGGCAGGCTCAGGGCCGCAAGGATCACCACACCGTAGGACACCGCCGCAAAAGCACCGATTCCCACGCTCAATGGCACCTTCTGGCTCATCAAGCCGATCAACAGCGGGAACAACGCCGCCAGCGCCCGGCCGATGTTGTAGCAAAAGCCCTGACCCGAACCGCGAATCCGCGTTGGAAACAGCTCGGTCAAAAAAGCGCCCATGCCACTGAAAATCCCCGAAGCGAAGAAGCCCAGAGGAAAGCCCAGCCAGAGCATCACGCCATTGCTGACCGGCAATTGGGTGTAGAGCAGAACAATGGTGAACGAGCCGACCGCGAACAGAATGAAGTTCTTTTTACGCCCGAGGATGTCAGTCAAATACGCACTGATGACGTAACCAACGTAGGAACCGACGATCACCATCGCCAGATAACCGCCCGTACCGAGTACGCTCAAACCGCGTTCGTTCTTCAGAAAGGTCGGCAACCAGGACGTGATCGCGTAGTAACCGCCCAGGGCACCGGTGGTCAGTACCGACGCGCGAATCGTGGTGAACAGGATGCCGGGAGCGAAGATCTCGTAGAACTTTGCCGGGTTGCCGGGTTCTTGCTTGGCCTTGGCTTCGCGATAGATTTCCGGGTCCTTGACCAGTCGACGGACGAAGATCACGAAAACCGCCGGCACAATGCCGAGGATGAACAGTGCGCGCCAGGCGTCTTCCGGTGGCAATACCGAGAACAGCAGCGCATACAGAATCGCCGTCAGCCCCCAACCCAGTGCCCAGCCGGATTGCACCATGCCGACAGCCTTACCGCGGTCCTTGGCGCGAATCACTTCGCCCATCAACACTGCACCAGCGGTCCATTCGCCGCCGAAACCGAAGCCCATCAGCGTGCGGCTGATCAGCAGTTGTTCGTAGTTTTGGGCGAAACCGCAGAGGAAGGTGAAGAAGGCGAACCACAGAACAGTCAATTGCAGAGTGCGTACGCGACCGATGCGGTCGGAGAGAATCCCCGCCACCCAACCGCCGATGGCCGAGGCGATCAAGGTGCTGGTGTGAATCAGCCCGGCCTCGCCGGTGGTGATGCCCCACATCGCAATCAGTGTCGGCACCACGAAACTGAGCATCTGGGTGTCCATGCCGTCCAGGCCATAACCGATCTTGCAGCTCCAGAAGGTGCGGCGTTCCTGCTGATTGATGTTGCGGTACCAGTCGAAAGGTCCCGGGCGAGCCGTGATTTTGGGGATGTCGAGCGTGTCGGGCGCACTCATGGCAAATCTCCGCGCTAATTTTTATTGGTATTGTTCTGAGCCCCGACGACGCCTATCGTGGGAACCGGATGGCCTGATTTTTGGGCCGCGGGCCCTGCTACGTCCAACTAATAAAATCCCACTCAAGACATAAGAAAACTTTTTATCTCAGAGCAGACCCCATGAACCTGAAGTTTCTCGAGACCTTTGTCTGGGTCGCCCGACTCAAGAGTTTTCGCCTGACGGCAGACAAGCTCTTCACCACCCAGGCGTCGATTTCCAGCCGCATTGCCGTGCTCGAAGGCGAGCTCGGGGTGAAGCTGTTCCTGCGCGATTCACGTGGCGTGAGCCTGACGCCCGAAGGCTTGAAAGTGCTCGAATACGCCGAGCAAATGATGGACACCATGCAGGCCCTCAAGCAGTCGATCGAAACCCGTTCGAGCAAAGTCGGACGGGTTCGCATCGGCGTGATGGACACGGTCATCCATACCTGGTTGAGCCCGTTGGTGGCGCAAATGATGGATCACTATCCACTGGTGGAAATCGAGCTGGTGGCCGATACCGCGCTCAACCTCTGCGATCAGCTGCAAAAAGGCTTTCTCGATCTGATCCTGCAAACCGACCTGTTGCGTCAGGAAAGCGTGCGCAGCCTGGAGCTGGCCAGCCATCCCATGGGCTGGATTGTGGCCAGTAACTCGATCTACAACCGTGAGTACTCAAGCATTGCCGACCTGGCGCGCGAGCGGATCATTACGTACTCGAAAAACTCGCATCCACATCAGGACATCTTGAGTCTGATGCAAGCCAACGGCGTCATGGCGCCACGGCTCAATTGTGTGAATTCGGTGTCGGCGATTACCCGCCTGCTGCGCGACGGTTTCGGCATTGGTGCGTTGCCGCCGGTGCTGGTCGCCGAGGAGCTGGCGCGGGGGGAATTGACCTTGCTGGCCATCGACCAACGACCACCGAATCTGCAGGTGGTGGTGTCGTGGCGGATCGGGGTGGAGTGGGTCGAGGAGATTGTTTCGTTATGCCAGCAGGTGCTGGACGGGTATGCGCGCAAGGTGGGTGAGAACTACATCGTCCTCGCGCGCTAGCCCCCTCGCCACAGTTAAAGGCCGCGCACATCCCGATCTTCGATCGGCCGGCTCTGGCGCAGGCGTTTGCCGCCCAACACCACCCAGTCGATCAGACGGAACAGGCATTCAATGCCGAATGACAGCAGCAACGCGCCGCTCATGCCCCAGATCATCGCTTCCGGCGTCAGCAAGATCTGGTAGCTGTAGCCGTTCCAGGTTTCCTTGCGAATGTCCGGGTCAGCGGCCAATGCCACTTGCAGCAAGCGGATGTACCACGGGCCTTGCATGGCCTGGAATTGCTTGTCGAGGGCGATCTGGCGGGTGAGCAAGGTGCTCAGGCTGTCGGCATCGCTACGAAAGATCGGGTCTTCACTGGCGCGATAATGGGCGACCAACGCCTGCATGTCACCCTTGAAAAACTGATTGGCCGTGCCCTGAAATCCGCTCAACCCGGTCTGCGCCTCAATCAGATGCGCTTCGACCCGCTTGGCGTAATCGCTGATGAACCCCGGCACCTGGACACCGATCAACAAGCCCGCCGCGAATAACACCAGCCGTAGGTAACTGAGCAACATGGGAGAGTCCTTATTCGGTCTTGCCCTGGCTGACGCATTCACCGCGTCGCCACAGGCTCCATTGGCCCGGTTCGTAGCGGGCCCAGGTTTCGTTTTCGGTCAGGGGTTCGGTGGCGATCACCGTAACCACATCGTTGGGCGTGGTTTCGGCCTGGAAGTCGACAATCACATCGACGTCCTTCAAGCGCGCCGGGCCGAATGGCGCACGACGGGTGATTTGCGCCAGTTTGGTCGAGCAATAGCAGAACAACCAGTCACCGTCGCTGAGCAGGCAGTTGAACACGCCTTTGCTGCGATATTCGGCGCAGGCGGCCACCAGGTCCGGCAGCAGTTCTTCGACCTCCACCGGTTCAGGGAACGCTGCGCGCACGCGGTTGAGCAAATCGCAGAACGCCGCTTCGCTGTCGGTATCGCCGACCGGGCGGTAAAAACTCTTGAGGGGTTGAAACTCCGCGAGCTGGCCGTTGTGGGCGAAACACCAGTTACGCCCCCACAATTCGCGCACGAACGGATGGGTGTTGGACAGGCAGACCTTGCCGACATTGGCCTGACGTATATGGCCAATCACCACTTCGCTCTTGATCGGGTAACGCTGCACCAGGTTAGCCACTTCCGACTCACAGCTCGCGGCCGGGTCCTGAAACAGCCGCAGGCCTCGGCCCTCGTAGAAGGCGATGCCCCAACCATCACGGTGCGGCCCGGTGCGGCCGCCGCGCTGCATCAGCCCGGTGAAGCTGAACACGATATCGGTCGGGACATTGGCGCTCATGCCCAATAACTCACACATGCTCGGATTCTCGCTCAAAGGCAGGGGCAGTTACAGACGCGGTTCTACTCGCAGTCGCTGAGGGTTGCTCGGGACCGGCGGCCGACCGTACCGGTCATCACCGGCACCACCGAAAGGTTGATCTTCTTCAGGTTCGTCGGCCCTGGCCGCCGCTTTGGCGGCTGCAGCCTGTTCCTTGCGAGTGTTGGAGGCGCGCTCGATAGGGAAACGGATCGCCACGAAAACCAGGTAAATACCGAAGGCGATCATGCCGTACATGAACAGGTCGGAAACCGCCCGCCAGGCGTTGTTGCCGACCTTGAACAGCAAATCAAGGGCAGTAATGGCGATGGCCGGGGCGACCTTTTCCTTCACCGGGTCGATGATGGTCGGGCTGAAAAGCAAGACAACCACCAGCAACCGCAGCGGTTCACGCAGCCAACGCCACATCCAGCGGGTAATGCGCATCCACACCAACAGGCAGCCTAAAGCGGCAAAGGCGTAAAGGCCCCAAGCGATCAGATAGTCGTTCTCGGTCATGGTGTCCATGGCAAGGCAGGCAAAGAGGCGCTTATAGTAACGACTTTTCGCACGTCAGGCTTGTCCCAATGCCAGTCGGTCAAGACACAGAACCTGTGGGAGCGAGCTTGCTCGCGATGGCGGACTGCCAGACAGCATTGATGTTGAATGTTCTGACCTCATCGCGAGCAAGCTCGCTCCCACAGGTTGTGAAGCCCCTATTCCGTACATTGTTCGAGAGCCATTCATGCCTTTATCCGCCAACGTCACCAGCGCCCCGATTGCCCACAAGGCTGAAGGTTCTGACCCGTATGCCTGGCTGCAGGAACGCGACACCGACGCGGTGCTCGATTACCTGAAGGCTGAAAACCGCTACCAGGAGGCGCAAACCGCCGATCAGGCCGAACTGCGCGAGACCCTGTTCGAAGAGATCAAGGGCCGGATTCTCGAAACCGACCTGTCGCTGCCCTCCCCTTGGGGCCCGTATCTGTATTACACGCGCACCACGGCGGGTGACGAATACGCCCGTCACTACCGCTGCCCGCGCCCGGCCGATGACAGCCTGCAGCTCGACGAAAGCCAGGAACAACTGTTGCTGGACCCGAACGTGCTGGCCAAGGGCGGCTTCTTTTCACTCGGCGCGTTCAGTATCAGCCCGGACCACCAGCGACTGGCCTACAGCATCGACGCCAGTGGCGAAGAGATTTACACGCTGTTCGTGAAGGAATTGTCCACCGGCCGTGTCAGCGAACTGGAGTTCCAGGACTGCGATGGCAGCATGACCTGGGCCAATGACAGCCTGACGCTGTTCTTCGGCGAACTTGACGACACCCATCGCCCGCACAAGCTGTTCCGCTATCGTCTGGATGGCACGGCGGCCGAAGAAGTGTTCCATGAGACGGACGGCCGGTTTTTCCTGCATTGCTACCGCTCAAGTTCCGAGCAGCAGTTGCTGCTGTCCCTGGGCAGCAAAACCACCAGCGAAGTCTGGGTACTCGATGCCTCCCAGCCGCAGCAGGCCTTTACCTGCATCGCACCAAGGGTTGAAGACCACGAGTACGACGTCGACCACGGCGCGCTCGACGGCGAATGGACCTGGTTCATTCGAACCAACCGCGACGGCATCAACTTCGCCCTGTACCACGCTGTCGATACCGGTGTTGCGCCGACCGAAGCCGATTGGCAGAACCTCATTGCGCACAGCGACACGGTGATGATCGAAGGCATGAGCCTGAACGCCGGGGCCATGACCCTGAGCCTGCGCGAGGGTGGCTTGCCGATCATTGAAGTTCACCCGCAGGACCTGCCGAGCTACCGCGTGCAGTTACCGGATGCGGCTTACAGTCTGCACGTGCAAAACAGCCTGGAATTCGTCAGCGACAAAATCCGCCTGCGCTATGAGGCGTTGAACCGTCCAGCGCAAATCCGCCAGCTTGAGCTGGGCAACGGCGAGCAGAAAGTCCTCAAGGAAACCCCGGTGCTCGGCCCGTTCGACGCCGATGCCTATGTCAGCCAGCGCCTGTGGGCGACGGCAGCGGACGGTACGAAAGTGCCGATCAGCCTCGTAGTCAAACGTGAAGCTCTCGGTAAACCTGTGCCGCTTTATCTCTACGGCTACGGCGCCTATGGCGAAAGCCTCGACCCGTGGTTCTCCCACGCTCGCCTGAGCTTGCTGGATCGTGGCATGGCGTTTGCCATTGCTCACGTGCGCGGTGGCGGTGAATTGGGCGAAGCCTGGTACCGCGCCGGCAAGCAGGAACACAAGCACAACACCTTCAGCGACTTTATCGCCTGCGCCGAACACTTGATCGGCAACGGCTTCACCACCGCATCGCAACTGGCGATCAGCGGCGGCAGCGCCGGTGGTCTGCTGATCGGGGCGGTGCTCAATCAGCGGCCGGAGCTGTTCGGTGCGGCGATTGCCGAAGTGCCGTTCGTCGACGTGCTCAACACCATGCTCGACCCGGATCTGCCGCTGACCGTCACCGAATACGACGAGTGGGGCAATCCTGAAGAGCCGGACGTCTATGAGCGGATCAAGGCCTACGCCCCGTACGAAAACGTCACCGCACAGGCGTACCCGGCAACCCTGGTGATCGCCGGCTACAACGACAGTCGCGTGCAGTATTGGGAGGCGGCCAAGTGGGTGGCGAAGTTACGCGCGACCAAAACCGACAACAATCCGCTGCTGCTCAAGACCGAACTGGGCGCCGGGCACGGCGGGATGAGCGGTCGATATCAAGGATTGCGTGACGTAGCACTCGAATACGCATTTTTATTCAAGGTTTTGGGCATCGCCTGAGGAACTTGCCTCGGCGCGCCGGTCTTAACACCAGACACCGGACGCCGAAACACCACACATCCCCTGTGGGAGCCGGGCTTGCCCGCGATGAGGCCATCACATTCAACATCATCATTGACTGTGACATCGTCATCGCGGGCAAGCCCGCTCCCACAGGGATTTGCGGGATTCGAACCCGCAACAGACACAAGAAAAAGACCGTGACGACATGTCAGAACCGACCTTACTGAACAACGAAATTCGCGACTGGCTGATGGACTGCGGCCTGTTCGATCAACTGCTGCTGGCGGACTTCGCCGCGGCCTCCGGTTACTTCAGCATCAGTACCATTGCCCAGGGCGAAGAGATATTTCACGAGGGCGATGCCGGCAGCTTCATGTGCATCATCCACACCGGCCAGGTAGCGGTGCAGAAAACCAACAGCGACGGGCACCTGGTGACCATGGCGACGTTGCGCAGCGGTCGGGCGTTCGGCGAAATGGCCGTACTTGACGGCGAACGACGCTCGGCCAGTTGCGTGGCCGCGAGCAACTGCCAGTTGCTCAACCTGGGGAAGGATTCGCTAGAGAAGATGCTCAACGACGCGCCAAAAATCGCCGCCAAGATCATCCGCACACTCGCCGTCTCTCTTTCCAAACGCTTGCGCATGGCCGACGGACAGCTGCTTTCGCAACAGATTTAACCCCCCGGCGACTTGATTTTCGTGCCGTTCTGCTCAAGGCCCGGCAGGGGCTGGTCCTTGGTCGGCGGGCTAGGCATTTCGATGGGCACCAACGGCGGACCGCCACTGCCGGGGCTGGTTTTGGGCAATGGTGCGGGGCTGATTTGCGGATACGGGGTTGGCGTCGCTGTGCCAGGCGAACCGGGCATCGGCTGTGGGCTGGTCGGAATGGTTTGCAGCTCCTGGGCCGACACTGCAGTTATCGAGAGCGCGGCCAAGGCAATGACCGTTAGAATGGTGCGCTTCATCAATGGCTCCGTTGGCCTTGTTGTCTTTTTGCAGGCTACTCCCAACTGCGTTTGTTTGCCCGTCCCCTTACCGTCAAATTCTTTTCAATGAGAGTCCCATGAAACGTTTCGTTCTGCTCGACACCACTGCGATTCCTGAAAACGGCGGTGCCCTGTGCCTGTTCGAATACGGTGAGGATTTCGTCATCAAGATTCAGGGCGGTGACGGCGGGCAGTTGATGAACACTCGCATGCACGGCTCCGAAGATGCCCTGGCCGAGATTCCCTGCCGCAAGGTCGCCGGTCGGCCGAACTCGCGGGTGCTGATCGGTGGCCTGGGCATGGGTTTCACCCTCGCCTCAGCCCTCAAAAACCTGGGCAAGAGCGCTGAAGTGGTGGTCGCCGAACTGGTGCCGGGGGTGGTGGAGTGGAACCGCGGACCGCTGGGCGAGAAAGCCGGCAACCCGCTACTCGACCCGCGCACGGTGATTCGCATGGAAGACGTGGCCAAGGTGCTGCAAGCCGAGCCGCAGGGCTTCGACGCCATCATGCTCGATGTCGATAACGGTCCCGAAGGACTGACCCAGAAAGCCAACAGCTGGCTCTACTCTGCCGGCGGCCTGAGCGCCTGCGCCAAGGCCCTGCGGCCAAAAGGCGTGCTGGCGGTCTGGTCGGCCAGTGCGGACCGACAGTTTTCCGACAAGCTGAAAAAAGCCGGTTTCAAGGCCGAAGAAGTGCAAGTCTTCGCCCACGGCAACAAAGGCACCCGCCACACGATCTGGATTGCCGAGAAGCTCAAAGGCTGAGCTAAACTCACGTCATAACCGTCATTAGTCTTTTACAAAGGTGAACCCATGAGTTCGTCAACACCTGCGACCAACACGTCGAAACTGGACCGCATCCTTGCCGACAACCAGCGCGACAAGGAAATGGGTTACCGCGACAAGGCCCTGAAGATGTACCCGCACGTGTGCGGCCGCTGTGCCCGTGAGTTCTCGGGCAAGCGCCTGAGTGAACTGACCGTGCACCACCGCGACCACAACCACGACAACAACCCTCAGGACGGCTCGAATTGGGAATTGTTGTGCCTGTATTGCCACGACAACGAACACTCGCGGTACACCGACCAGCAGTATTTTGATGAAGGCTCGCTGAGCAGCCCGAAAATCGCCAAGGCGACGCATAACCCGTTTGCGGCGTTGGCCGGACTGATGAAGAAAGACGAGTAACCACTGATCGTTCCCACGCTCTGCGTGGGAATGCAGCCCGGGACGCTCCGCGTCCCCTCCAAAGCCGAACGCGGAGCGTCCGTTGAGGCATTCCCACGCAGAGCGTGGGAACGATCACTGAACACCCCTCCCCCAATCCCCGTATAATCGCGCTTTTTTCCCCGAAGGCACCCCGCTCGTGGCAGACAAACGGTACAGCTGCATTGGTTTGTATAACCCCAAATCACCGGAGAACGTCGGCTCGGTGATGCGCGCCGCTGGCTGTTATGGCGTGGCGTCGGTGTTCTACACCGGCAAGCGTTATGAACGCGCCGCCGATTTCGTCACCGACACCAAGCGAGTCCACTACGACATTCCGCTGATCGGCATCGACGACCTGAAGAAAATCCTGCCGCTGGGCTGTGTACCGGTCGCCGTGGAACTGGTCGAAGGCGCCCGCTCGCTGCCGGAATACACCCACCCGGATCGCGCGCTGTACATCTTCGGTCCGGAAGACGGCTCGCTGGATAAAGAAATTCGCGAGTGGTGCGAAGACGTGGTCTATATCCCGACCACCGGCTGCATGAACCTGGCCGCCACCGTCAACGTCGTGCTCTACGACCGCATGTCCAAGGGACTCAACACCCGTTCCGGCGCTAAATTTCGCTGAAACACCCCATATCCGATGGAACAAGCCGCCCTCCTCGGCAGTCAGCTTAATTATCTATTCTTGAAGCAGTCATTTCAGCCAGGAGACAGATCATGAGCGAACTCAAACGCGTAGAACGCATCGAATCCACCCCGTTCCAGACTCATTCCGACCAGAATGTTCATGGCTGGGAACGTGTAGGCTCCCTCGCCGGTGGTGTGGTGATGGTGGGCAAGGGTTTGCGTCGTGGCGGTATTTTCGGGTTGATTCAAGTGGCGATCGGCGGCGTGGCTTTGGCCCGCGGCATCACCGGGCACAGTTCGGCGAAAAGCCTGCTGGAGAAAAGCCGTCAGGACATGAACAACGTGCGGGCAAAGATCGAGCGGGCGGGCGAAGAATTGAGTCGGCTGAAGGCGAATGCCGAGGCGGCGACCAATACCGCTACTGTCACCGGGAATGATTCGTTGAAGTCGCCGAAAACCGGGGTTTGATCTGGAAGATGCGTTAAGGCTCAGTGCTCTTCGCGAGCAAGCCCGCTCCCACAGTGATTGGCGGTGATTACAAATGTTGTGGACGCCGCAAAATCCTGTGGGAGCGGGCTTGCCCGCGAAGGCGGTATTACTGAAGCAACTCGGTGTCGAGAACGTTGGAAGACTCGCCAATAACGCTCTCAGCCAATTGCACAAATTCCTTGGTATCCACGCTTTCCAGGTGCATCGCCCCACGCAACACATCATCCAGCGAACGCTTGTTACGCGTCTGCAAGCGAATTTCGCGATCCAGCTCTCCCAGTAACACCACGGCTTTGGCCACCTGCGCCGGGCTGACCTGTGCACCACGCAAGGTCGTGACGTTCTGGCTGTCCCTGGCCAATTTCTTCTGCAAACCCTCATACCGCTCATCGCTCATGCCGCCAGCACGGCGCATCAGTTCGATGGCGTAATACTCAGCGAACCCTTCGCTGATCCAGTCACTGCGCTGTTTGTCGTTGATCCGCCCGAACACCTGGGCCAATTCACGCACCAACGCACTGCTGCCACTCTCGCTGACCAGCGGCAGACGAGTGTTCAGATAGATCGATTCGCGCGCGCCCAGACTGCCACGCCACATCGGGTCGTTGGCACCGACGATCAGCAGTTTGGTGGGATGACGGGGATACACCGCCTGCACTTGCGGCCAGACAAAGGTCAGCAGCGTCAGCACATCCATGCGGCGCATGCCCTGGCCCCGGGGCGAGGCGACGGTGACTTCGGTTTCCCCCAGCCGCGTGCGACGGCTGCCGAGGTGGCCCGCGAGCATCCAGCCTGTGGGTCGGTCGAACAGTCGGGAGACGTTGTCGACCCGGAACTTGTTCTTGCCGATCCGCGGCCAGGCGGTTTCGACGCTTTTCCAGCCATCGGGCAGTTCAAATTCAAGCCGCGAAATCAGCTCGATGCCGTCCTGCTGATCGAGTTTGGCGGGCGGCACCAGGTCATCGCCGCGCATCAGCGCCCAATTCGGCGTCATGCGCGTGTCGAAGCTGCCGCTCTTGCGCCCGTGACTGATGCGCACGCGATAGGTCAGGCTGGCCTTGTCGGCGGAAGGACGCCAGACACCGCGGGCCTGTTTGCCTGGTGTGAGCTGCCATTGGCCGTCGGCCTTGAAATCGCTGTAGTGGCTGCCGTCGCCGAGGTCGAAATCCAGGCTGCGCACCGCCGAGCCCTGGGCCAGGGTCAGTCGCACTTCCGCCTGATCGCTTTGCGGCAACAGGCGCACGTGGTAATCCAGATCGACTTTCTTCGCCGCCCACACGGGAGAACTCAGGGCCAACAGCCCAACGACCAACGCCAGCCGCAATCCCACAGCCATACACACTCCTTCGTGAAACGTTAAAACGGCTTGGGCGCTTAACCCGCCCGGAAAATCAGATGATCTTCCCAATCATCTTCAGCCACGCTGCCTTCGGCAAGCATGCGCCCGGACTGGGAAATGCGTTCGTGATGCACTGCGTCGCGATCACCGCACACCAGATGATGCCAGAGCGGCAGGTCCTTGCCTTCGCTGACCAGCCGGTAGCCGCAGGTCGGCGGCAGCCATTTGAATTCATCGGCCTTGCCCGGTGTGAGCTGGATGCAGTCCGGCACGAAGTCACGACGGTTGGGGTAATCGGTGCACTGGCAGGTTTTCAGGTCCAGCAGTTTGCAGGCGATACGCGTGTAATAGACGCTGTTGTCTTCTTCATCTTCGAGCTTTTGCAGGCAACACAGGCCACAGCCGTCGCACAGCGATTCCCATTCCTCTTGATCGAGTTGATCGAGGGTTTTGCGCATCCAGAACGGTTCGACTTTGGCGGCCATGGTTCAACATCGACATCAGGTGGTGAAAAGGCCGCCAGTCTAGTGTGCAGAGCCCCGCGGGCCAAGCGTTGGCGACTGCCGGTAGATCGAGCTTGTCAGTTATTGCGCCGCCAAGTAGCTTTGCCAGTCGCAAGGAGCCAAGCCTGCGTGCCATTAACGCTCAACCGCGTTGCATTCAGCTGAATCGCCACGGCTCTCGAAAAACCTTATCGCTCAGCCCAACTGCGCCCGCAGGTTTCAGACGCCCCTCACTTTCAAACGTTGCAAGGAATCCCTTGATGAGTGCTAATCCACGCGTTGCCGACTACGCCATCCACCCTCAGTTCACCGATCGCTGGTCGCCCCGCGCCTTCACCGGCGAAACCATTCCCGAGGAAACCCTGCTGAGCTTCTTCGAAGCCGCGCGCTGGGCGCCATCTGCGTACAACTCGCAACCTTGGCGGTTTCTCTACGCGCGTCGCGACACGCCGAACTGGGAGCGTTACCTGGGCCTGTTGAACGAGTTCAACCGCAGCTGGGCGCAACACGCCTCGGCCCTGGTGATCGTTGTATCGAAAACCACCTTCGCGGCACCTGGCGCCACCGAAGAAACCCCGGCCTTGTGGCACACCTTCGACACCGGTTCGGCCTGGGGCCATCTGGCGTTGCAAGCGAGCATCAGTGGCTGGCACACCCACGGCATGGCCGGTTTCGACCAGGACCTGACCCGCAAGGAGCTGAACATTCCCGAGGGCTACGCGCTGCACGCGGCCGTGGCGATCGGCAAACTGGGCGATAAGGCAAGCCTGGCGGAGTACCTGCAAGCGCGTGAAGAGCCAAGCCCGCGTCGTCCGCTGAGCGAGTTGGCCGCCGAAGGCGACTTCACCCTCTAATCGCTCCACCCGATCGTTCCCACGCTCGGCGTGGGAACGATCATTGCGATGGGTTCAATACCCGCGATTGAAATCCACTTCCCCGCGCAACGCTTCACCCGCCTGATACGCCCGCAGGTTCTCGACAAACAGATTCACCATCATCGTTGGCGAAGTCGGTGCCGAGCTATGACCGGTCAGCAGCAAGCCCCAGGCCGTCCAGAACGGATGACGTTGCGGCAACGGCTCCTGACGGCAGACGTCGATCACCGCACCCGCCAGATGCCCTTCCTTCAAGGCTTCCACCAGGTCCGCATCGACCACCGCCACACCGCGCCCGACGTTGATGAACAACCCGGCCGGCTTGAACTGCTTGAACAGCGCGGCGTTGTACAGGTCGTGAGTATTCGGCGTGTTTGGCAGCAGATTGATCACGTAATCGACTTCACCGACCAAACGCGGCAGGTCGGCCAACGCCCCGACCTCGACAAACGGTGCCTGCTCGCGGGCTTCGCTGGCGATGCCGTACAACTCAACGCCAAACGGTACGAGGAACTGCGCCACAGTCTGTCCGATGTCGCCGGTGCCGACGATCAGCACTTTGCGCCCGGCCAGGCTTTGGCCCTGGCGACTGTCCCACTTGCGCTCGACCTGGCTGACCAGTCGCGGCAGCACTTCGCGCTCGTGGCCGAGCATGTAGGTCAGCACGTATTCGGCCATGACCTGACCGAAAATCCCCACCGCCCGGGTCAGGCGATAGTGCCGTGTCAAGCCGTCGGCCAACAGCGGCGTAATGCCCGCCCAAGTCGATTGCAGCCATTGCGGCTTGTGGCCTTGACGCAGCAGGGTCGCCAGCAGGTCCGGCTGACCGAGCCAGATCGGGCAATCCGCCGCCAGACGAGCCAGTTCAGCGGAGTCGCCACTGGTCAGCACTTCGAGCTCAGGAGCTGCCTGACGCAACAGTTGGGCATATACCGGGTGGTCGTGTTCAGCAATCAGAACGCGCATGGTTCAAACCTTTCGAAAACAGTGCAGACGGCCGCCGATGGAGTATTGCTCCATCGCCCTGGCCATCGCCAAAATCATTCCAGTGTTTCATACAGGCTCTGAATAGAACCTGTCTGCCGATCACATCGGATCGTTGCGTCGCAGCAATTCTTCCGGCAGGTGTTCGATGTATTCGTCTTCGGCCGGCGGCATCTGCAAGTGGTAACCCTGCTTCTCAAGGTTTTCCAACACCACGGTGATGTCTTCGCGCGACAGCTTGCGCTCAGGCGTCAGCACCAGGTCGAAGGCGTGATGCGGTTTGCCGAAGGCGGCCATCAGACTTTCGGGGACGCGCTCCAGTGCATCGCTTTTGAGCACATAGAGGTACATCTCGTTTTTCTTCAGGCTTCGGTAGATGGAGCAAATACGTTTCAAGGCTGTTCTCCGGCGGTGGCCAGGCTGTCGAGCAGCGCCTGGCCCATCAATTCGCGGCGCCAGCCACGCAGCGAATCAGGCAATTGGTAAGGACCGTTGGGATAGCCGCTCTTGAGCAGCGCTTCCAGGGTTTTCTTGCGCAGCATCAGCTCTGGCGCAATGTTCAGGCGCTCGGCTTCGGCCTGGCCGATCGCACGTAGTTGCTTGACCAACGCAGCGGCGTCTACCGGCAACGGCTCCGGCACGGCAGGTGGCCATTGATCAGGCGACACACTGCCAGAGCGCTTGATCAGATCAAGCAGAAATTCACCGTCCTGACGCACGGTACGCGGGTGCATGTCTTCGATTTTCGCCAGCGCGCCGAGGTTATCCGGTTGCGTACGCGCCAACGGCCACAGGGAATGCTCACGCACAATACGATTGCGTGGCAGATCACGGGCGCGGGCCTCGCGTTCACGCCAGGCGCAGAGCTCACGCAACACGGCGAGTTGGGCGCGGGAGAGCTTCCAGGCCAGTTTGGCGTCGCGATAGACCTCGTACGGATCGATCTCGCGGCGCAAGTTGGCCACCAGCTCGGCTCCGTCTTCCAGGACCCAGGCGTACTTGTCGTCAGACAGCTTCGGACGAAGCTGTACGAAAACTTCCGCCAGGTGCAAGGCATCTTCGGCGGCGTAGCTGATTTGGGTGTCGGAAAGTGGACGTTGCAGCCAGTCGGAACGGGTCTCGCCCTTGGGCAGGTCAATGCCGAGCACTTCCTGCACCAGCCGCGAATAACCCATGGAGAAACCCAGGTTCAGGTAAGCGGCGGCCAGTTGGGTATCGAACAATGGCGCCGGCAGGCTGCCGGTCAGGCGCAGCAGGACTTCGAGGTCTTCGCTGCACGCATGCACGACTTTGACCACGGCCGGGTTTTCCAGCAACGCGGCCAGAGGCTGCCAGTTGTCGATCGTCAACGGGTCAATCAGGTAAGCGCGTACGCCATCGCCGATCTGCAGCAGGCCTGCGATCGGGTAAAAGGTGTCGACCCGCATGAATTCGGTGTCGAGGGCAACGTAGGGCAGCTGCTGCCACTCGGCGCAAAACTGATCAAGGCTATCGTTGTCGCGAATCCAGTGAATATCGATGGCCACACGGCTCTCCCTTGAAGAATGGCGCGCAGTATATATCGCCCCCGGCGATTTCCGCGCATCCACTGAACAAGAGCTTTAGCGAAAACGCCTGCCGGACAGCAAGAATTGTCTGACAAGCGGAGACTAACTGGCCTTACGCAGCACATAGACCCGCATGCGCGCGCAACCCGGCAGGAAGTCCTGATGGCTGAGCAAGCGGAAACCCGCCTGCCTGAACTCGGCCTCGACTTCGGCCCTGTTGGTGAGCTGCGGGGCATGGGCGCCGGATGTCCGGCCCTTGAAATGAGCATCGACCCGTACCGCTACGATCACCGTGTCACGACTGACCCGGTGGAACTCGCCAAGCATTGCCAACCGATGCTCGGGGCTGGCGATGTGTTGAAACAGTTGCATGCAAAAAATGCAGTCAACCGCATTCGCCGACAAGCCAATGGTGAACGCTGAACTCTGAAAGGTCTTGACCCGTTCGAGCAGGCTCTGCGGGTGGTGGGTGCGGGCATGATCGAGTATGTCCTGAGACGGGTCGGCCGCGAGGATCACTCGGTTTGCATGTTCGACCAATACCGGCCAGAAGCGCCCGACACCGCAGGCCACATCGAGAATCAGACCCGGTTCGCCGGCGACCTTCAGCGCGTTGCGCACCAGTTGCTCGTCACGCCAGAACGTCAGGCGCCCGGCTAGCCCGCGCGGTCGCGGCAGCAGGCAAACGCGAGCGTGTTCCTGGTCGTAGCGCCGGGCGAACTCCAGTTCGACGGCGGATGGCAGCTGAGCGGACATTTCAAATGACTCTTGTAGGAAAATACACCGGTCGCAGGTTAGCGGTCCGTGCGTGAAAAAAAGGTCGAAGCATTATTCTTTAGCCAATACGCCATCGATCATGGCCCCGCGGCATCCGGCGAACAGGTCCAGATCCTGGTTGTAGACCTTACTGTTGACCTCCAGCAAACCGAGCATCGAATGGAACAGGTTGTCCTGGCTCAAGGGTTTTTCACGACTCAACTGCAGGCAATGGGTGTCCACCGAGAATGACTTTTGATAGCTGTCGGAGAACCATGCCAGCATCGCGACATGCTTTTGTTGTTCCGGCGCAAGCATGTAAGGCGTGCCATGAAGGAACAAGTTGTACTCGCCCAGGGATTCGCCGTGGTCCGACAGATAGAGCATCGCGGTATCGACCTTGTCCTGGTTGTCGCGTAACAGATCGATCAGGGTCGACAGCACATGGTCGGTGTACACCAGCGTGTTGTCATAGCCGTTGACGATACTTTCGCGACTGCAATTGTTCAGCGCATTACTTTCGCAGACCGGAGTAAAGCGTTCGTACTCTTTCGGGTAGCGCTTGAAGTATTCCGGTCCGTGACTACCCATCTGATGCAGGACTAGCACGGTGTCTTTATCCAGCGTGTCGATGAAATGCTGCAAACCTTGCAGGAGAATTTCGTCGCGGCATTCGCTGTTGGCGCACAACACCGGGTCTTTCAAATTGCTGACGTCGTCGAGAGTGACCCGATCGCAGGTGCCTTTACAGCCCGACTGATTGTCACGCCAGATCACGTCGAGACCGGCGCGCTTGAGCACGTCGAGCAACCCTTCTTCGTTCTTTGCCTTGCTGGCGTTGTAATCCTTGCGGCCCATGTTGGAGAACATGCACGGCACTGACACCGCAGTTTCGGTGCCACAGGAGTGCACATCGGTGAATGCGATCAGGCCTGCTTCTTTATCCAGTGTGGGCGTGGTGTCACGGTCATAACCGAGGATGCCGAAGTTCTCGGCCCGGGCACTTTCGCCCACCACCAGCACGGTCAGGGATTTGCGGCCGTGGGTTTGCCAGGCGGGATTTCGCTGGGCATCCACGCCGAGTGCGACAAAGGGTTGGCGCGCCGACACGACCTGTTCATGCAGGTAGCTGGCCGAGGCACCGATGTAGTTGCTGGGCACCACCATCAGGTGCAACTCATGATGATTACGAAACAATGAAGACAGGCCTTGATAGTTAACCAGTGCGACACCACCGATTACCGCAAGCGAGGCAACACTCACAAGAACCTTACTTAGTAGATCACGGCACCAAGGACGATAATTAATCGGTATCTTCCACAACAGCCACGACGGCAAGACACCGAGCAGAACAATATAGACAAGTAACTTCATAGACAGTAAGTCGCGCACTTCCGTTGCATTGGTTTCGGCAAAGTTACGCAACATGCCGGCGTCGATCAGAACGCCATACTGACCCATGAAGTACGCGACACCCGCACTGACCATAAAGATCAGGGTCAAGACAGGTTTCATCACCGGCCGGAAAGCCAGCAGGGTCAATACAATGTTGAAGGCTGCGAAGATCATCACCCCGAATGCCACGCGCATGACGATGCCTTTACCGTCAGACGCCGTGATTTCAAACAGGTGTTGCCAGAGAACCCAATTGAAGCCTGTTATTAAAAAGGCGCTGGCAATCAGTGTCACCCACTCGGGGCGCACGGTTTTAATCTTCAACATGATGAGCGGCTATTCCTGAAAAGAAGTGCCCTCGGTAAATGTGAAAATTTCATTTACCGCGACAACACAAACTTTAGGCAGCCAACCATCAATTTTTCGTGAAAAAGAAGCCAACGATTAGTTGGCTTCCGGTACTAGGCTGTAACTAATAACTTATTTGAGAATGGTTCAGGCCTGGTTCAGGTACCAGCGCCAATCTTGCTCGCCGACCTCGCCCATGAACTGCCGGTATTCGGCACGTTTCACTGCCAGGTAGACGCCGAGGAATTCACTACCGAACGCCTCCCGCGCCCAACTCGAACCCTCCAGCGCCCGCAATGTGGTCAACCAGTCAGTCGGCAACAGTTCCGTGGCCTGGGCATACCCATTGCCCTCCACTGGCGTGCCAGGATCGAGCTGTTCGCGAATACCGCGATGGATACCGGCCAGGATTGCCGCGGCCGCCAGATAGGGGTTGGCGTCGGCACCACAGATGCGGTGTTCGATATGCCGGGAGAACGCCGGCCCGCCGGGCACACGCAAACTCACGGTGCGATTATCCACACCCCACGTGGCCGCCAGCGGCGCGTAGCTGTTGGTCTGGAAGCGGCGGTAAGAGTTGGCGTTCGGACAGAACAACAGCAACGAATCGAGCAACGTGCTGAGCATCCCGCCAACGGCCTGTTTGAGCAGCGGTGTGCCGTCCGACGCTTAGCTGGCGAACAGGTTGTTGCCATCCTTGTCCGCCAGGCTGACGTGCATGTGCATCCCGGTGCCCGCCAGGTCATCGAACGGTTTGGCCATGAAGCACGCCGTCATCCCGTGTTTATGCGCTACACCCTTGACCAGCCGTTTGTAGCGCACCGCTTCGTCCATCGCCTGCAAGGCGTCGGTGCGGTGTTGGAGGGTGATTTCGACTTGCCCCGGCGCGTACTCGGAAATCGCCGTGCGCGCCGGAATACCCTGGAGCTTGCAGGCGCTGTAGAGATCGGCCAGAAACGGTTCGATCTGCTCCAGTTCACGCAATCCGTAGACCTGAGTGCCGCGCGGACGACCGCCATCGACATCCCGCGCCGGTTGCGGCCGACCGTTGCTGTCGCGCTGCTGATCCAGCAGGTAGAACTCCAGCTCCGCCGCCATCACCGGGTAATAGCCGTCGGCCTGCAAGCCTTCGATGACTTTCGCCAGCAGATGCCGTGGATCGGCGATCGTCGCGGGCATGCCCTCCTTCGGGTGCATGCTGACCTGCACCGCCGCCGTTGGAATCAGCCGCCACGGCATGCGCGTCAAACTGCCGCTGATCGGGTACGCCCGGCAATCGATATCGCCCACATCCCAGACCAGGCCGGAGTTTTCCACGTCATCGCCGTTGATGGTCAGGCCAAGAATGGTGCTCGGCAGCGGCCGTCCGCTTTCGTACACCGCCAGCAACTCATCGCGATGCAGCAACTTGCCCCGAGGTACGCCGTTGTTGTCGAGGATGAACAACTCGAACATCTCGATATCCGGGTTCTGTTCCAGAAAGATCAGGGCTTCTTGCTGGGGGGCGAAAGATGTCGTGGCAACACTCATGGGAATTCTCTTATTTCCGCGTCAGGCAAACGCACATGCGTCGCCGATTTGATCCCGGCGCAGAGCACGGGACCTGTAAGAACAATCAACGGGAAATGCAGGAATCCGGTGGGCGCGCGTGACGGCAGTGCCACAGCGCCCAGAAGGCCAATTCGGAAGGAAGTGCGACTGGACAATCGTCCATAGAGAAAACCGCAGAAAACAGATGAGCAGCAGCGTCACATGGCAGGTTAAGTCGTTAAATCAGGATTTGAAGAACTTTGGTTGTGGATTGGCTAAACATTAACAATCCGCTTAAGTGAACAAAATCTGCCGGACACTGCATCCCCCTGTGGGAGCGGGCTTGCCCGCGATAGCGTACTGGCAGTCGCACATAGTCGCTGAATGTGAAACCGCCATCGCGGGCAAGCCCGCTCCCACAGGGTCCGCGCAGCATCAGAAATATTTAATTTCTAAATACCACCCAGGGTTATCTGATTTGCGACCCTCCGGGCCTCGCGCGCCTAATCGCGGCCTTGTTATTGAAGGTTCGATTGATGGAAAACGTTCGCGCAACCTCCCGCCCCGCCCTTTGGCTGATGTTCAGCATCATCCTTGTCGCCCTGAACCTGCGGCCCTCGATGGCCGCTGTCGGTCCGTTGCTGTCGGCGATTCGTGGTGATATCCCGTTGAGTTTCAGTCTGGCCTCGCTGTTGACCATGCTGCCGGTCATGGCGATGGGACTGGCGATGTTCTTCGGTCTCAGCGTCAGCCAGCGACTCGGCGAACAGCGTACCGTGGTGCTGTCGCTGCTGATTATCAGCCTGGCCACTGTGTCGCGATTGTTCCTCGATTCGGCGGCCGAACTGATCCTCAGCGCGGTGCTGGCAGGCATCGGCATTGCGCTGATCCAGGCGCTGATGCCGGCACTGATCAAATCCCGCTTCAGCGAAAACGTTTCCCTGTGCATGGGGCTCTACGTCACGTCGATCATGGGCGGCGCAGCGATTGCGGCGTCGTTTGCGCCGCTGGTGATGACCCGCACCGGCAGCTGGCGCGTGGGCCTGGCGATCTGGGCGGTACTGGCACTGGTAGCGCTGCTGTTTTGGTGCATGCAACGTGAACGGATGCCAGCGCAGCCTGCTCAAGCGCAACGCAATGGCTCCTTCTTCGGCAATTCCCGCGCCTGGCTGCTCGCCATTTTCTTCGGCCTGGGCACGGCGTCCTATACCTGTGTGCTGGCTTGGCTGGCGCCGTACTACGTAGAAAAGGGTTGGAGCGAACAAAACGCCGGGTTGCTGCTGGGTTTCTTGACCGCCATGGAAGTGTTATCCGGCCTGCTGACACCGGCCATCGCCAACCGCAGCCGTGACCGGCGCGTAGTGCTGGTGGTGTTGCTGGTGCTGATCATGGCCGGTTTCTGCGGGCTTATTCTCAGCCCGCAACATCTGACTCTGTTGTGGCCATGTCTGCTGGGGCTCGGCATCGGCGGACTGTTCCCGATGAGCCTCATCGTGTGCCTGGATCATCTGGACAATCCCCAGCGTGCCGGTGGGCTGACCGCGTTCGTCCAAGGCATCGGTTACCTGATCGCCGGTCTCTCGCCGCTGATTGCCGGGTTGATCCGCGATCAGCTCGGCAGCTTCGAATGGGCCTGGTGGTCACTGACCGGCGTTATGGCGCTGATGATCCTGATGGTCTTGCGCTTTGATCCGCGGCATTACGCCAAACACATTTGCTGACCCGGCCCCCACATCATGAAACACACCGGTTTCGCCGCCGCTCACGTCGGCATGTTGCTCTGGGCACTGTTGATCGCTGCATCGTTTTCTGCGGCAGCACAGGTCAGCCAAGCCATCGACCCGATCCTGCTGACCGGTTTGCGCCGTTATTTCACCGGTCGTGGTGGCGTCAGTCGTCGCTGACGCTGGAAATCATCGGTGCGCTGCTAGTGGGATTCGGCATGTTGGCGCTGCTTATGTTCAGCCGCCGCGCGATGCCGGCAGCGATTCAGGGCTAAAGGCACCTGACACCTCCCCACAACTTTCCATGAAAATTCCTACGAGGCATTCTCCTGGCACCATCGTTCCGCTAGGATCGTTCGCACAAATTTGCGCACAGTCAGCGCAAGGAGCACAGCGAGACGGAATGGATGCTGAACAGTAACTTGCTTAGAAAGCTCGATATGCAGGACCTCATGGTGTTTATCGCCGTGTATGAGCAAAGCAGCGTCACCGGGGTATCCGAGACGCTCTGCGTCAGTCAGTCCACCGTGAGTTACTGCCTGAAAAAACTGCGCACCAGTTTCGAAGACGAGTTGTTCATCAATACCCGCGCGGGGATGCGCCCCACCTACAAAGCCAGCACCATGTACGCCCACGTGCTGAAGATCCTGGAAAGCATCAACCTGTGTCACGCCGGTGCGCCAGCATTCGACCCCACCCTGCAACCCGTCACCTTCAATATCTGCGCACCGGAATACTTCGAGCAGTTGATCCTGCCGCATCTGTTGAAAAGCTTTGATTTCGCCGATCTGCCGGTCATGGTCAACATGCACAAGTTCGAAACCGACATTCCGGCCGAAGAACTGCGCGACGGCAGCCTCGACCTGGTGATTTGCTTCGGCCCGAACTTTCATCGCAGCCACGGCGATTTCAAATCCCGGCTGCTGCTGGAGGACGACCTGGTCTGTGTCTTCGATAAACGCGCCACACCGCCGGAACCGCGTTTAAGCCTGCAAGCCTTTGTCGAACGCCGGCACGTGTTCCCGACACCCTGGACTTCCACCATCAACATGGTCGATGGCTGGCTGGCGCAGCAGGCGCAAAAACGGCAGATCGTCGCGCGTTCCAACAGCTACAGCGCGGCACTGAAGATGATCACCGGTACCGACTTCATCCTGACCCTGCCTCGGCGTATCCAGCAATTGCTGGCCAACGACGCGATCTTCAAACATTGCGAAGCGCCCAACGGCTTGCCGGGTTTCAGCCTCGACATGCAGTGGAGCCAGAATGTCGATCAGGACAGCGCCAACACCTGGCTTCGCGAGCAAGTGGTCAAGGCCTGCACCGAGCAGGAAATGGCCTGAAACTCAGTGTTTGATGGCAATCTTGGTGTAGGACTCTCGATCGATATCGAGGATTTCCACGGCCAGCTGGACTTCAATGTCCGTCGGCCATTCACACAGGTCCTGCACTACGGCCAGCAAACTTTCGGATAGCTGCTTCTTGATCTGCGGTGAGCGACCGCTCAACAGTGCCAGTTTCACATGCACAAAGGCCCGTTCACCTAACGCCGTGCCAACCTTGAACGTCTCGACCTTCACCGCTCGGCTCTTGATGTCGTATTCGGCAGCGAACTGACCGGAAGCCACCAACGCATTATTGAGCCGAATCAACGCCATGTCGGCATTGAGCTCGGGCAGGTTGGCGGTGTATTCCATGTGCAGGTGGGGCATGACTGAGCTCCTGAATTAATGGCGGGACGAAAATAAGGATGAAGACGATAGCCGCACATCCACTTGGTTTTCCCAATGCTCCGTACTCTACTATCGTTTCCAGATCAGGTCTGAAATTAGAAGTGTGCCGTTAATTGATCATGACGCTGAAACAGCAAGCGTCCTCTCCAGCAGTGAGGAGGTAACCCGGAAAAACCTGAATCAAGGATTGAACACCATGAATCGTCTATATGCCTCAATGGCCCTGTCTGTTATTTCCCTCTGCGCACACGCTCTTGACCCTAGCGAAGAAAGCCAGGAAGGAGCTCCTAGCGCAAACTTCGACTACCTCGCTTATGCCGTCACTTGGCAGCCGACATTTTGCCTGTTGAAACCCGCCACAGCCGGATGTAACAAACCGAAAAACGTTTTTTACACCCACGGCATCTGGCCGTATTACAACAGCACCGCCCAATCGGCCAATCGCCACCCCTCTTCCTGCATCAAATCCGCAGGATGTAATCAGGCTGAAGCCGTTTGCGAACTGTCACCAACAGTCCAGGCACAGGCCCAGGCCGACAACCGTTTTTCTGAAATTGTCACCGAGGCGCCTGAATACCTGATGAAACACGAATGGCAAAAACACGGCACCTGCTATGGCACCAGCCAACGGGAATACTTCGAAGATTTTGTGAAGTTGCGCGACGCCGTCCACTACAGTCCGGAGTTCAACCAATATCAGGGTAAATCCCTTGATCTGGAAAAGTTAAAAGCGCTGTTCCCGTCCAACACCTCATTTCGTTGTGCGAGCTTAGACGGCAAACAGTATCTATTCGAAGTGTTCTTCCTGATCGATAGACAGGGACAGCCTTACACCCAGGACAAAAAGCTGCAAATCGGAGAGAAGTGTCAGTTGCAGGAAACTCATATCCCGGCGGCTTGATCACTTGCCTCCCGATCCGAGCGAGTTCTGACTCGCTCGTCACCTGCCCCGCCTGGCAAAATTCAGATCCGCGACTCAGGATGCTCACTCATGAACGCCTCCAGCCGCGATCTCAACCAGCGCTCGGCCGGGTCGGTATCGACATGGCTGAGCCAGACCATCGACAGATCCAGGGTCGGCGCCTTGAACGGGAACGGCTCCTTGAACAGCTGGCCGGACGCGGCCATCGCTTCGGCGGCGTAGTCCGGCAAACTGGCGATCAGGTCGGTCCCGGCAAGCAAGGCCGGCAACGAGCTGTATTGCGGCACGGAAAGGACGACTTGGCGCGTGCGACCAATCTCCGCCAGCCACTCATCGGCGTAACCACTGACATTGGCGGTGTGGGAAACCAGCACGTGCGGTCGCGCGCAATATTCATCGAGCGTCAGCGGTGTGTCCGATGCGTCCGCGCGCAAAATGCTGGGCAGGATGTGCCGCAACAACTTGCGCTTGGCGTTGGCCGGCAGCCCGCGAGTCTGGCTGATACCAACGGTGATATCGCCCGACGCCAGCAAATCCGGAATCCGCCAGTAATCGACATGCTGCACCACGAACACCACCTTTGGGGCTTCCTGACGCAAGGCACGCAGCAATGGCGGCAGCAGGCCAAACTCGACATCGTCCGACAGCCCGATACGAAAGGTCATGGTGCTGCTGGCGGGGTCGAAATCATGGGTCAGGCTCAACGCCACCGACAACGAATCCAGCGCCGGCGACAAGTGCAGAATAATCTCCTCGGCCCGCGCCGTCGGTTCCATGCGATGCCCGACACGTATGAACAGCGGATCGTTGAACATCGTGCGCAAGCGATTGAGCGCCGAACTGATGGTCGGCTGGCCGAGAAACAATTTCTCCGCCACCCGGGTGACGTTGCGTTCGAGCATCAGCGTTTCAAACACCACCATCAGGTTGATGTCGGCCTTGCGTAGTTCGTTACGATTCATCCACTGCCCCTGCTCCCAAATCTGCTGACAGTTTAGGTAGGTGTCGCAATCGGCGTCTATGCGACTCAAGCAGTTTGCGTTTAATCCTGATTCAGGCAGCGGCATTCACAACCGTAAGACCGGCCGTTGAAACGAAGCTGCTCTGACTGAGCAGCTTCACCACCTGAAGCCTAGATTTCCTTGACCGGGGTCTGATCGTGGGTCCCTTTGATCAAGCTAATGGCATGCACACAATCAGACTTATTGACGTAAGCCTCCCCGCTGGCAATTGTTTCATGGTTACCCGCCCTCAAACGCCACCGCCATTGACCTTTACCGGTCTGTGCGATGCCGCGGGTTTGCCTGTAAATCTCAAAATACATTGCTCGCTCCTTGCGATTGCTGATGACGGCAGATCAGTGATCTGCGAAACGAGAGTAGATGAGGATTTTTTGCAGCAGGGTCTTTCAATGTCAGGGGATGTTTCGCAGATACAGCCTTGATTGGCGGGAGGACCAACAGATTCGGGGGGCGGTAAATTGGGTGACTGCGCTGAGTAACTTTTCCCTTGAAGAGGCATATTTTTCTTACACTGCGATGCTGTCTGGTCCGACGCAAAAACTCTGATTCGAGCCGCCTTACAGAATGTTCACTGATTTTTCTGCTGAGTTGAATCGTCTGCTGTCAGGGCCAAAGGCTGTTCTTCCATCAGCACGGCATCTTCCTCAAGCTCTGTTTGAGGTTGAGCCGGGTCAGGATGGGGCAGTAAACCCCGCACTGCCCTTTCAATCAGTGAAAGGATTCCATAGGTGATGAAGCCGAAGATCAGTCCAACCACCAAAATGCTCAAAGGGTGCATCTGCGCTGCATCGGGGCTTTCCAACATGTAGTTGAAAGCCTGAACAGCAACGGTCAGGCATGCCGCAAATGCTGCCAGCAACTTCACAGTCACCCAAATCCGCCGCCATCTGTTCATGCATTCCCCCGTCATCCGGTGATTTGCCCTGTATTGCATGATAGCTAATGACCAGGGTTACGCCGAAAGCCAGAAAATGCTGATGTGGGATCACGAGGCGCTATAAGCTGCCTTATGCCAAAACAAGTTTTCGAGGCACATGATGAAAACCACTGACAAGTCAGGTGGCACTTCGATTACTGCGCCAATCGAGAAGCCGTCAACCGGCAACGTTTGGCGCACCATGCCTGGCGGCATCTGGGCGTTGGGCTTCGTCTCGATGCTGATGGACATCTCCTCGGAGATGATCCATGCATTGTTGCCACTCTATATGGTCACAGTACTGGGTACCTCCGTTTTGGCCGTGGGTCTCATCGAAGGCATAGCCGAGGCTACGGCCTCGATCACCAAGGTATTCTCCGGAGCACTCAGCGATCGATTGGGCAAGCGCAAACTGCTCGCGGCGTTGGGCTATGGGCTGGGGGCACTGTCCAAACCGATCTTTCCTTTGGCGGGCTCGCTGGACTGGCTGATCGGGGCTCGCTTTATCGACCGCATTGGCAAAGGTATTCGCGGCGCACCGCGCGATGCGTTGGTGGCCGATATCACGCCCCCCGCGATACGGGGGGCAGCTTTCGGCCTGCGGCAAACTCTGGATACCGTTGGTGCATTCCTGGGACCGTTACTGGCGATCGGATTGATGTGGCTAACCGCGAACCACTTCCAGACTGTGTTCTGGGTGGCCGTCATCCCGGCCTTCCTTGCCGTCGCGGTGCTGCTGGTGTTCGTTCATGAGCCCAAACAAGTGGAAGGGACGCGCCGGGTGCGTGCGCCGTTGAGCCGGCGGGAGTTAGCCCGACTGGGCGCTGGCTACTGGTGGGTGGTGGGTGTCGCTGCGGTGTTCACCCTGGCGCGTTTCAGCGAAGCCTTTCTGATTCTGCGCGGTCAGGCCGTCGGGCTGGCGCCGATGTGGGCGCCAGCGGTGCTTGTCCTGATGGGGGTGGCGTACTCACTGTCAGCCTTTCCCGCCGGGGCCTTGTCTGATCGTGTCAGCCGCGTGGCGGTGCTCGGCGTAGGTTTGATATTGCTGATTGCTGCCGACCTGACTCTGGCGTTCGCGCCGGGTATCGAAGGCTTGGCCGTCGGCGTCGTTCTATGGGGGCTGCACATGGGGTTTACCCAAGGGATATTCGCCGCCCTGATCGCCGATTGCGCGCCGGCTGAACTGCGCGGGACGGCATTTGGCATGTTCAATCTGTTAACCGGGTTGGCCTTGCTACTGGCCAGCGTCATCGCTGGGGCGTTGTGGGACGCGGTAGGCTTCCAAGCCACTTTCTTGATGGGTGGGGGCTTTGCTGTTCTGACGTTGCTGGGATTGTGGGTGATCCAGGCGAGAGTTCTGGTTCGATAGCAAAAAGCGATACCACCTATGTTTCGCGAGAAAGTCCTACCGTTCGCCGGGAAAACAGGCGGCAAATTTGCCCTAAACGAAATGCCAGAAACGAAAAAGCCCCCGAAATCTTTAACAATTTCGGGGGCTTAGTCTTATTCAATAATGGCGGAGAGATAGTCAGCCATTTTAGTGCTTCTAGAAGTCCATAGACGTTTAATTACCTCTATAAAAACTCTATAAAAACATACAGTTGACGCAGATACTTTCTTTTGTGGTCCAAGCGTGACTACGGGAAGTCAAGGTCCAAGGTATGGGCTGGAGTATGGGCTGGCATTCATTTAGATTGAGTCATCATCCTTTCAAAGAGGAAGTGACTGATGGCATCTCTGACGACCAAAGCGGTAGAAAAAATAGTCAGATCGGGGTTACCCGGAATGACCAACGATGGTGACGGCCTCTACTTGAAAGTCGGTCGTACCGGTGGCGCAAGCTGGATCTTCCGCTACAAGCTTGCTGGTAAGAGCCGAGACATGGGACTCGGCAGGCACCCCGAAGTAAGCCTTGCGGTAGCTCGTGAGAAAGCTGCAGAAGCCAGAAAGCTGAGCAAGTCAGGCGTCGATCCGCTTACCCGTCGGGATGAGGAGATGGAACGGCATCGGCTGGAAAAAGAAGCCGAACGTTTAGCTGAGGATGCGGCCAGGGCCAAAGCAACCACTTTCAAAGAGGTCGCTCTCGACTACATCGCTGCCCACAGAGCAGGCTGGAAAAATGCCAAGCATGCCCAGCAGTGGGAGAACACTCTGGCTACTTATGCGTTCAAGGACATAGGCGATTTTCCGACGCAGGAAATAGGCATTGAACATGTGCTGAAAATCCTCAAACCGATTTGGACAGTAATACCCGAAACTGCCAGCCGTTTGCGAAACCGTATCGAACTGGTCCTCGATGCAGCAAAGGCCAGAGGGCTGCGCGATGGAGAAAACCCCGCGCGATGGCGTGGACACCTGGACAAACTGCTGCCACCTCGCGCAAAAGTGCGCGCTGTGAAGCATCACGCAGCAATGTCGTGGACAGAGCTTCCCGCCTTCATGGCGCCCCTTGAGAAAGCAAATGATCTGAGCTCTAAAGCCTTGCACTTTACCATCCTGACTGCCTGCCGAACCAGTGAGGTGCTTGAATCGACGTGGGCAGAGATCGACGTGGCAGCAAGGGTATGGACCATTCCTGCACCGAGGATGAAAGCTGGGAAGGAACACCGGGTACCTCTATCAAAAGCGGCATTGGATTTACTCGCAGGGCTTCCTCGCGTTGAAGGAAACAATCACCTATTTGCGGGGGCTCGCAAAAAGCGTCCCCTGAGTAATATGGCGATGTTGATGGCATTGCGTCGGATGAAGCGGGGCGATCTCACGACGCATGGATTCCGTTCGACTTTCAGGGATTGGGCGAGCGAAGTTACTCACTATCCTCGAGAGGTCTGTGAACAGGCGCTCGCACACACCGTAGAGAATGCGGTAGAGGCGGCTTATCGACGTGGTGATCTTTTTGAAAAGCGGCGAATACTGATGGAGGATTGGGCGCGATATGCCACAGGGCATGCGGTGGCAAATACTGTTGAATGAGGCGAGAGATGTTCACGCCATCATCTCACCTGGTTTATCGAGTGGAGGATGGCGACAGCGGCGACAGTGGCGACAACCCACGTAATACCTGGCCTGCAGCGTGGCGACAGAGGTGGCGACTGTCGCCGTTGCCAGCCTCGCTCTTGGGGCTTTTTCGGCCAAGCCCATGCAGGCGGGAAGGCTCCGCATTCCCACCTGCATGGGCTCACATTAAAAACCGACGAACGACCACACGGCCATGTAATGCCACCGATTTCCAAGGTCATCCAGCGCTACCATTTGGAGCAACAGTGGCCCCCAAAATGCTGTTGACGGCTAGCAGAACGGGCGTTACACCAGAGCCTTACCAGCGCTGTCCTCGACAGCACCCAGGTAGCCAGAACCTTTGAGGCTACGCCACAGCGTGGTGGTTCTCTCCAGTGCGATTAGCGTCCGTCGACTCGCACGATCACTACCCATGTGATGGATGCCTACTTCTAGCAGAGTGCCTACTGCGGCAACTCATCCCCCTACCCAGCTGTCCTGCAGCAACATATCCGCTTGACCATTTCACTGCGTCAACCTGCGCCCGTCTCTTTCCCCCGAAAGAGACGGGCGCATATCACACTGCTGCAGCTCTACTCGCATGGGCCTTTGCGGCTTTCCCCCTCGTGACAATCGGCGTGACAAACACCGAATGCTCACTCGCCACAGCGATGCCGATAATGGTGCCGCAGCCCACGGAATGGACTGCACCTGACTGACAGTCAGGCATGTCCCAGTCATCGCCTCACTGCCTTCTCCCGACTCAGGATCTCGCGGCACCGGTCTCGTCAGCCAGTGCAGCCTCCACCCGCCCACTTCTTCGGAGGTGTTCAGGAGGCCAGGTCATGAGATGCCCAAGCTCCCGGCCGTAAGGAGCCGTTAGTCCCGCGTGAGAGGACAAACCTCACAGGTCGCAGGGGCCTTGATCCCTGATAACACTCAACAACCGTGGCGGGATGAGTGAGGACGAAGTCGATATTCTCAGGAGAAGTGCGATGCAACTGTGCGAAGCGTTCGAGCCACCACAACCATTGCTGGAATACCAGCAGGCGCCACTGCCCTACCCGGTCGAAGCACTTGGGGAACTGTTGGGCCCTGCGGTCGAACGACTGGCCGAAGTGATCGGCGTGCCCTGCGCCATGGCCGCACAATCGGTGCTGGCCAGCGCGGCCCTGGTGAGCCAGGGTCATGCCAATGTCCAACTCGACGGCCGAACCTATCCGCTGTCCCTTTACCTGCTGACGGTGGCGTCCTCGGGTGATCGCAAAAGCGCGGTGGATCACCTGGCCCTGAAGGCGGCGCGCGACTGGGAGCGGCAGCAGTGGACCCTGTATGCGGAAAAGCTCAAAGCCTATCGCGCCGCGACCAGCCTCATGGCCAAACCCAAAACCTCAAAGAGGCGCGGAGAGACGGCAGGCGGTGAGCTGTCCGAGCCGGTACCGCCGAGACTGATCATTGCCGAACCGACCATTGAGGCCCTGGTCAAAAGTCTGTGCCAGGGCTTGCCCAGCATGGGCTTGTTCAATGATGAAGGTGGCCAGTTCTTGGGCAGCAGCACCATGAGCAAAGAGAACCTGCTCAAGGCGATCACCACCTTGTCGACGCTGTGGGATGGCAGCCCGATCGATCGGGCGCGCTCCATGGCGGGGGAAAGTCTGAGGGCCTATGACCGTCGCCTCAGTCTGCATCTGATGCTACAGCCCTACCTGGCCAACCAACTGTTCAAAGACCCAGTGATCAATGGCCAAGGCATCCTCGGCCGTTGCCTGATCAGTTGGCCCGAGCGCCTGGCCGGCCAGCGACTCTACAAGGCAATCGACCTGACCCGAGATGCCAAAGTCCAGCGCTACCAACAGCGGATCACCGCCCTGCTGCAAAAGCCCTGGTCGCTTCACAAGGATGGCTCACTCAATCCCGCCACACTCGAGCTGACACCCCGTGCCCGTCGGGCCTGGATAGATATTCACGACACCATCGAGTGCCAGTCTGGCGAGTTCGGCGAACTGGCCGGCGTCCAGTCTGTCGCGAGCAAGGCCGCGGCGAATGTACTGCGTATCGCGGGCGTGTTGGCCATGGTTGAAGAGGCCAGTGCGTTGGAGGACGCACACATCCAGCGCGCCTCCACGCTGATGGATTACTACCTGGCCGAGATTCAGCGCCTGACCGAACAGGAGCCGGTCAATAGCCGACGCGAGGAAGCGGATCGGCTGCTGCGCTGGCTGATGCAGAAAGGCTGGACCCACTTCACCGTCCGCGACGTCAATCGTAACGGTCCTCGTTTTGCCCGCAAGAGCGCTGACCATACCGCCTCTTTATTCGTCGAGCTGATCACCCATCGCTGGCTGAACAGCCGCGACGGAAAAACTTTCGAGGTCCGCCATGTTTCGCCTCAATGACGCGGTGCGCCGCTACCAAGCGCAACATCAACCACAACCAGAATCGCGGCGTGTCGCCACCTCTGTCGCCACCCTGTCGCCACGCGCCAAGCCAGACACGACGCGGGTTGTCGCCACTGTCGCCGCTGTCGCCACACCACCCCTGGAGCCTACCCACCTCGCCATGCTGATCGAGCAACTGCGTGAGGAAGGGGCCCTGCTGCAACACCAGGAGAACACCCTCCTGATCCGCCCGACGCACTGGCAGCAGCTGGACCGGCTCAGCCCCCACTGGAAAGCCCTGCTGCTCTTTCTGCAAACCAACGAAAACGGTGAAGATGATGGCACTGGTTGGTCGGCGTGAGGGGCGCAACTTTGGCTATGGCCGCCAGCTGAGCTACGCCGGCCCACAAGCACTCAAGGATCTGTTTGCCGGCGGCCACTTCGCCACGGTCAAAGCGCATAGCGATCGCTGGCAAGCGTTCGTGCGTTGGTGTCGGTCAGAAGACGGTCCCGGTTACAACGATGCACGTCAGATCGATCGCCGGACGTTGCAAGACTACGCCGCTTACCTGCGCCAGCAGATCCAGCAAGGTGAACTCTGCATCGCCACCGCGCAGAACCGCCTGAGCAGCGTCAACCGTACCCTCGCCGCGCTGCGCGGTGATCAGGAAGTGAGGATCGCCAGCCCGAGTCAGGCGTTAGGCCTGCAGCGCTCGCGCGTACGCACCCGCGCGCCGGATGGCCAAGACCGCCAACAGGTGCAACGAGTCGTGGAGGTGCTGGGCGAACAGTACCACGAGCGGGTGGCTGCGATTGTTCTGTTGGCCCGAACAACCGGCATGCGCCTGCGCGAAGCGATCCTGGCTGATCTGCCACGCCTGCACCACGAAGCCGAAGACTTCGGCCGCATCAACATCCAGGACGGCACCAAAGGTGGCCGCTCAGGCGCTTCCGCGCCGCGCTGGGTCGTGGCCAATGAAGCGGTGAAGGCGGCGCTACAGTTGGCTTGTCAGGCATCGCCGCCCCGTAGCCGCAACTTGCTGGCCCGCGACGAAAGCTACGCCGCGTTCCTGCAACAGACCGTACTCCCCGCCCGCGACACGCTGCATGAACACGGGCTGAAGGGTTTCCATGAACTGCGAGCGGCATACGCCTGCGAGCGTTACGAACAGCTCACGGGCCACGCCGCACCGGTCAATGGTGGCCACTGCTATCGCATTGACCGCGACCTTGATCAGCAGGCGCGGCAACAGATCAGCCTTGAGCTCGGGCATAACCGGATCGATGTGGTTTCGGCCTACATTGGAGGCCGATCATGAGCAAACCGTTTGATATGGGTTTGTTCCTGAGCGGCGTACTGAGCGGCTCGAAGGCCACTCAGCAACGCCACCTGCGGCAGGCCCGAATCATGCAAGCGGCGATTCAACAACGATGGCAACGCGATAATCCCTGGACCTGGCAGCTCAAGCATGTGCGCTGGTTTCTCACTCAGCACCTGAAAGACCATTCCGACGCCACCCGGTATTACTATCGACTCACCGCCCTATTGGTCTGGAGGCGATTAGGGAATGACCGAGAAATGCTGATCCAACGCTCGATTCATGGGTAGGAAGCCTTCCAGGCTCGCTTGTCCGCCTTCATCTATCTCAGCGTGGATATTCTATTGCTGAATGAATCTATTCGAAGTACACCGGCGCAACGGCAAAAAATGGCCGGCCCTGTTGAAAACAGTCGGATTTTCAGCTCACCTGAACTCAGGCACGACCACCACTCGAGATCCTACTCTGTTGGCACCGCACTACACACCTGGGTTTGTTGGACTGTCGGTGCAGTGCGACAGGCAGCAATCAAAACAACACCAACTATTCAACGCGAAAGCGTCTCCGCCTTTTGACGGCTCTGAACTGCACCAACCAATTCAGCATCAAGTTGGCTGTATAGCTACCGTCCAATGGCTAATGAATCAGACTACCTACCAGACAGCTTTGTGACCGACGGGAGCCAGCTCAAGCGGGTTCAATGTTAGAAAAATCACTGTATAGGCACCATAGAAAATGGTCCAGGTCGTCCAGTCCACGCTCTGTGTAAATCGATCAATAAAATCAAAAAATACGAATCGATTCGGAAAGAAAATTTTGGAGTGGACAACCGAAAAGGCCTGAATAGGTCAGCTAACGCGATTATAACCACCTAACACACCTTTCTTGGATAAAACCCATTGCCAAAGCTGTATATCTCTTGCGCGGAAGGCACCAGCGCATGACAAAAGATAATATTTCCACATTTTATAAAATCTATCGCCAAGTTCTGCTGAAAACATGTGCCAATTTTTATCAAAATTATCAAACCAGGCCATGAGTGTTCTATCGTAATCCGCTCCGAAATTGTGAAGGTCTTCAGCGACGAATAGACCTTCTATAGATGTGGCTATTTGTGTAATTGAAGGTAAATCACCGTTTGGAAAAATATATTTATCTATCCACGGATCCGGTGCTGTTTTCGTAACATTTTTGCCAATTGTATGCAGCAAAAATAAACCATCATCTTTTAGACAACGATTAACCGTTTCCATGTATGCGCGATGGTTTTTACGTCCAACATGTTCAAACATGCCTACGCTTACGATGTTGTCAAACTGTTCATCCAGCTCACGATAATCTTGAAGTCTGAACTCAAGCGGGAGATGGGAGTATTTGTCTTTTGCCCAATCACACTGTTCTTTAGATATGGTTACACCTACGCATTCCACGCCATAGTTCTCAGCCGCGTAAGACATAAAACTGCCCCAGCCACAACCAATATCAAGTATTTTCATGCCGGGCTTTAACTGCAACTTTTGACAGATCAAATCTAGTTTAGCAGTTTGCGCATCTAAAAGATTGGCTGCATCTTTCCAATATCCACATGTGTAAGTCAGTCGACCGTCCAACATACTAAAATAAAAATCGTTTCCTAAATCATAGTGTTTTTCACCGACTTCCCAAGACTTGCGCGGTGTCTGGCGATTCGTGAATCTTGCTGCCAGCACATGAAATATAATTGACAGAGGGTTGATGCTGTCCGCAATTCCCGAACGCATTAATTTTGTAAAAAAAACATCTAACTCTTGAGATTCCCATAAGCCGTCCATATAGGCTTCACCCAATCCCAAATTCCCTTTAGATAGAGCCAATTCAGGAACACCATTTCCTAATAGTTTAATATCAAATGGAAAATCCCCATTAAAAGATAACCCAGCTTTTTGCAACATGTTCTGAACAAAATGGTGAGCCTTGGTTTCGTTTATTTCCGTCTTAAGGTAGTTGGTTGGTTCAAGCCGCATAAACACACCCTTAATAGTTAAGTATACTTCAGATTAAATGCTTCACTATTTAATACATGTATCTGTAGAACGCACCCCAACTCTTTCCTAACAAAGTCAGAAGTAATTAACTCAAGATTTTTCTTTAGCTTGTTAATTACCCATCTCTGTCCACGATCAATAAAATAAAGTCGGTCAACAATGTCTTCAATGCTCATTGCTTTGGCATAAAATTCGCCAATATTTAAGCTGGGCTCGCCGCCAAGGTATTTGATACAGTCTCTGATCCTTCTGCAACTTTCAGCTTCGCCAATATGAATTTGGTTTAACAGCATTTGCTGATCTTCGTCAGCAGTCTCTTTAAATGTATCTAAAGCTAAACGAGCTCCAGCTCTCTCACCTTCAAGCAGCTCTTGAAGGAGTTGTATAGTGTTGTGTTTTACTGACTCGTTCATGTCACCGTCCTTTCCCGTTGGGATAGCTGGTAGAGCTTATCGTTAATTTTGAGGAAAATTTAATGAATAGTCTTGAACTAAAAAATCAAAAAAAATGATATGAAATTATCAGATTAATTTTAATATCAATAAAATTGAACTCAGATAGCAATATTTTGAGTTTGTCATGGACTTCTATCGCAGTCCAGAATGCTGGGCTGAAATCCACATCTATCGTTCAATGGATTAATGATGAATAGAAATATGGCCAACGAAGCGATACCTACTGACCTGAACACGGTTTACAACTATGCAATCGTCAGAAAATTCACCCTTGCTACCCTCATCTGGGGCATCCTCGGCATGGGGATGGGCGTGTTCATTGCTGCACAATTGGTATGGCCTGAACTGAATTTTGGATTGGCTTGGACGTCCTTCGGGCGCATACGTCCTATCCATACAAACCTCGTGATTTTCGCCTTCGGAGGCGGTGCACTGTTCGCGACTTCATTCTATGTTGTGCAACGAACCTCGAGAGTAAGACTTGTATCAGATGGTTTAGCTAATTTCGTATTTTGGGGTTGGCAGTTCTCAATATTAGCAATGATCGTAAGTTATCCACTTGGCTATACAACATCCAAAGAATACGCTGAAATGGAGTGGCCTATAGCAATATTTGTTGCTGTCGTATGGTTAGCTTATGCATATTTGTTTTTTGGAACGATTGCGGTTAGGAAGGTTAAACACATTTATGTTGGGAACTGGTTCTATGGAGCATTTATCGTCGTAACCGGTATGGTGCATGTCATTAATCATTTTTCAGTACCTGTCAATTTTCTGAAATCATACTCTATGTATTCGGGAGCGACAGATGCAATGATTCAGTGGTGGTATGGACATAGCGTTGTAGGATTTATTTTGTCTGTTGGCTTTTTAGGAATGATGTATTATTTTGTGCCCAAACAGGCTGAACGCCCAATTTACTCGTACCGTCTTTCGATTGTTCATTTTTGGGCAATCATCACACTTTATATATGGGCAGGGCCGCACCATTTGCACTACACGGCTCTTCCAGACTGGGCGCAGTCGATAGGCATGGCAATGTCGATAATCTTACTGGCTCCAAGTTGGGGCGGTATGATTAACGGAATGATGACTTTGTCCGGCGCTTGGCATAAATTACGAACTGATCCAATTTTAAGATTTTTGGTAGTATCGTTAGCGTTTTACGGTATGTCTACGTTCGAAGGGCCAATGATGGCAATTAAAACTGTCAACTCGCTGTCTCACTACACGGATTGGACAATCGGACACGTACACGCTGGCGCGCTTGGTTGGGTGGCTATGATAAGTATCGGTACTCTTTATCATATGATTCCAAAGCTGTATGGTAGAGAAAAAATGTTTAGCGTAGGATTAATTAACGCGCATTTCTGGCTTGCAACTATCGGTACTGTTCTATACATTGCCTCGATGTGGGTAAATGGCATCACTCAAGGTTTGATGTGGCGAGCAATCAACGATGACGGCACTCTGACTTACTCATTCGCAGAGGCACTTCAAGCTAGCCATCCCGGATATATAGTACGGCTGATTGGTGGTTCGACATTCGCCAGCGGTATGTTAATCATGGCGTACAATACATGGAGGACTATCCGAGTTGGTGTAAGAGTAGAGAACTCTCCGATAACTCAATCAGTTCATTAAGGTTGTATTTACAATGATAGGGATTTGGCTTTATCTAGGGCTCTTCGTTTTCACGACCGGTATTTACTTTTCCTGGAACCTCAACTCAACTCAGGAGATAGAACAAGCAGCGTTACTACCTTTTGCAGATGATCCGGAAGTCGCATCAAGAATCACCCAAGAAACTGGTATGAAGTTTGATAGTATTGTCAATGGCACAGAACAGAACTCAGAAGTGACTGCAACGGATAGCGTTGACAAATTCGTAGCATAATCAATTTTCCATTCCAAGGAAGGACTTTTTCGTACCTCCCTCAGGTGCGCAGGTTCATTGAATATTAATGAGCCTTTTTTTAAGTGTACGAAATGATTAAGTCCTTATTGTTAAGTTTTTATCCGGCTCCATTAAATACCAAGCCTAGAGAATGGTTGCGCGCATCAGTTGGTGCATGTGCAGGTGTTCTTATCGCATCCATGGTGTGTCAATATTTTTATGGGCTAGAGCTTACGATTCATCTTTTAGGCCCGATAGGAGCTTCATCAGTTTTATTGTTCGCCGTTTCTACGGGAGCGCTCGCTCAGCCTTGGGCTATAGTAGGAAGTTATTTTGTTGCAACAGGCGCCGCACTTATTGCAGTACAATTATTCGATCATTCTTTTCTAAGTGCTAGTTTCGCTGTGGGATTAGCAATTGGTGCTATGTGTATTCTCCGCTGTCTGCATCCTCCCGGTGGTGCTGTCGCTCTCTGTATTGTCTTATCTCAATCAGATTTAGCGCAATTAGGTTTATATGTTTTTTATCCGGTGATGCTGAATGCAGGAATACTTTTAGGCTGTGCGCTATTTTTTAATAATCTGACATTAGTGCGGTATCCCAAAGCACATATAAATCCATCAGCCGAGATAAATCATACGAAAGATATTCCTCCCTTCGAAAGGGTTGGTTTTAATAGTGATGACCTTGATGCAGCCTTAGCAGATATTGATGAATTTGTTGACGTGACGAGAGAGGATCTAGAGAGAATTATTAGATCCACTGAAAAGCATGCTTTAAGACGGAGTATGGGGGATATTCAAGCGTCCCATATCATGTCGAAAGATGTGCTGTCAGGAAGGCCAGAAACAACAATTAAAGATGCTGTACGAATTTTGATGCACCACCACATAAAAGCTTTACCGATATTGAGCGAAGAAAAACACATTGTAGGGATTGTTAGTCTTACTGATATAATTAAGTATCCGGCATCGAGTCGGAGCAATGGACTATTAGGTATGGTCGGGTTCAAGAAGAAAACGTTATTAAAAGATATAATGCATACGCCAGTTACATGCGTGACTACTACAGCGCACATTGTTGAGTTGATCCCTTTATTGTCAAGGCAAGGGTTGCACTGTATTCCGGTTCTTCAAAACAACATGTTTGTCGGGGTCATAACACAAACAGATTTGATCGCGGCATTGCACCGCGATTTAATAGTGCACTTGCATTAAATTAGTGGATCCCACCGTTGGGACCAGTCGCTGTCCATAGTGACAATATTTTTCAATAGTTTGATTGCTTGCTGTAGCTCTGATGATGACCTATTACGAGAGTATACTAAAAAAGTAGGATAGCTGAACTCAGGTGCGGAGTTAACTCGCTCCAGAACTCCGCTTTCAATATATGATTGCACAACACGGGTTCTAAAGTAGCCTGACCCTCCATTGTCGAGAATATATTGTAGCGCTACTGGCCCCAAGTTAAAAGAAAGAGCCGCCCTCGCATTTTCTGGCAACGCTGCATCATGTGATCGTCGAAAACCATCCCCCCAATCTATATAAACATAAGGATCAGGCTTGGTGGTTAAGCGGACAAGTATTAATTTCTCTTCGAGGATTTGTTCGACTTGTAAGTCCGGCCAGTATGCCGGTTGGTAAACAAGAGCCGCATCTAAAAATCCAAGTTCTAATTGACGTAACAGAGTTGACCCGTCTCTTATCTCGGTTTTGATTGCGTGCGTAGGTATTGATTTTTGGATTTCGCGAACCCAATCCAGAATCAGTGGATTGCATAAACTGACTTCACCACCGATATGCAATATTTTATGGAAGCCTTCAGGCAGAGGCAGATCCCTAACGGCTGCATCCCAAGTTTCAACTAGTTGATTTGCATAAACAACAAAAGCTTCACCGTCTGCCGTTAATTTTGAACCGGTTCTATTGCGCACAAACAACTTACTATTTAGGCTATGTTCTAATTTCTGTACTCTAGCGGTTATGGCAGTTTGAGTGACATGCAATCGTTCAGCTGCGGCAATCAAACTACCACATCTGACGATTTCCAAGAAGGTTTTAGCCAGTTCAATATCCATTTTTGATACGCCAAAAAATACATTATATAAAAAAGCACAGAAGCTTTACAACCATAGGGGTATTAATCAATCAAATAGAAAGCCTGAATGTTTCGAATCAATAAATAGTCCGAACTATTCTTCGGTGGCACCGCCACCAAACGGCCTCCGAACACATTATTACGCTTAGCACCAGTAACCACGCTACTTTCAGCTAGCTACACCTACGCTAAACGATGAACGATGAACGATGAACGATTTCATTGAGCTTGCAGCGTTTCCAGGCTACTCATAATCCTTTTAGTTGTGGTTCTATTCAAGTAGAGTACAAACATCCCCGTTTTCTGCGATTACCCCAAGTACTGGTCAGTCGGTTGCCGCGAGAAAGGGGCTCGGCCATTCGCCTGTACTCTCCCTTCTCTGTCGGGTGAGAGGGGCCGCATCGGACGGAATCAAGTCGAAGAGTCGACGGTCAACAGCTGAGTCTCAAGCGCGGCGCGCTCCTGCTCGATTCTTTCTAATTCCTCAGCAAACGCCAGTTCGCTCCTGGAAGGTCGTTTCCGCCACGGCGCATGGGAAGGCATCGGCTGCGCGGCATAGCGTGTGGTTTCCCCCTGGAACTGCTGAGCCAGGCGCTCCAGGTCTTCGCGGATCTCCTGCTTGGTTCGGGTCATTTGGTTTTTCTCTGTCCTTGAACAGTGGTTTCGTAGAGCCTAGCTGTAGCGGCTCGCGTTTGAAAACAGCCGGGCTCGCAATCAACGCGATTGCTAGCTCAGATTAACTGCGACTAACGAAACTCTCGGGCTCACATTCACTGCGAGCGAGCTTGCATTCAGCGCGTCGGCTTGCATTCCATCACCGTGGGCTCACGCTTTCTGCAACGGAACATCACTATTTGGCTCTCCGACGAGGAAATTCAGGCGCTGAGCGAGGAAATGGCCAGAGCCTTTGAATGGGGAGCCCGCTGAATTCGGAAAAAATCGTACTACAAAGGCTTCCCTAGGGAAGTTCCGATCAACTTGTTGCAACCGTGTGGCAGGATCGAAAATTCCCTGGTGTTCAGCACGATTTACTGCGAAACGCCCCGGACGCACCGCGCTGCCAGGGCTTTTCAGCCCATTTTCTCGCGTTACCCGCGCAGCTCACCCATACCCATCAGCTGTTTTCGAGCGATCCACAGGCTTGACAGGGCGAACAGCGTGGTTAGCTGCGCTGTTGTTTTTCATCAGCCCACGAAAGCGCACTTTCACATAACCAAACTGGTGCTTGATCACGCGAAAAGGATGCTCGACCTTGGCACGCGTCTCAGCTTTGCAATACTCGATCCTGCGCTTGTCCTTGTAGAGCAGGCTGCGCTTATTGAGCACGGAATAGGGCTACGCCGCGCGGCGATTTGCCAGATCACGTTACAGCTTTCGTGTTCTTCCCGCTTCTCTACCCCGGTATAGCCCGCGTCGACATAAACGGCGTTTTCATCGCCATGCAGCAACTCAGCAACCTGGGGCATGTCGGCCACATTGGCCGCTGTGCCGTGGACGAGATGAACCAATCCCGACTCTACATCCGCGCCGATATGCGCCTTCATTGCAAAGAAGAATTGGTTCCCTTAATGAGATGGTCAACCCGGTTCGAGAAACCCGGTAAGTCTAGACTCACCGGGTTTCTTTCTTTACCAAAGGAGGACCTCTCATGAGTACCGTGACGCTTCTGGGTATCGACATCGGCAAAAACACCTTCCACTTGCATGACCAGGATGCCAGAGGAAATCAGTTCTTGCGCAAGAAACTCAATCGTAGCCAATTGCTGTCGCATCTGGCGCATCTGGCGCAGTTGTCAAACTGCAAAATTGCCATGGAGTCCTGCGGTGGTTCACAGTGGCGGGCCAGGCGGATTGAGGGCTTAAGCCACCGCGTGCAATTAATCGCAGTGCAAGATGTGAGGATCTACGTCACCGGCAACAAAAATGACTTTGTCGATGCAGAGGCCATCTGCGAAGCCGCATCGCGACTCAAGACCCGCTCTGTTCCGGTTAAGACCGTTGAGCAGCAGATCCTGTCCACCGAGCACAAGCTGCGCAAACCCTGGGTGGATCATCGCACCGGAATCATCAATCAAGTGCATGGTTTTCTACTGGAGTTTGGCATCATCTTCCCCATTGGATACGCTGCTCTGAAACAGGCGCCGGCCCTGATGGAAAAGGGGGTCCATTCCGCGTCGGCGTCAACAGAAAATCGCAGGCAAGCGTTCGTGTATTGGTGTCGGTCATATGATGATCCCGAGCACAACGGTGCGAGTCAGATCGATCAGAGGATCGCTGCTGGACTGCACCGCATAGAAACTGTCGGAAAATCATCCTTTGGTCGAAAAACACTGAGTCAACCAGAGTATGGGCCAAAGTATGGGCTGGGATTTTTTCAAAAAAAAAAAAAAACAAAAAAACCCTGAATAATCAGGGCTTTAATGTATAAATATGGCGGAGAGATAGGGATTCGAACCCCTTCTAATGTCCCGGCAGACCGGTTTAGGCCGCTGTTTGTGCCATTTCGCCCCATCGCAAATGGCATACACCGGCCTGACACGGCCTCTGTTATGCCCTAAATATGCCCTAAACTGATCCGGTTCGTATTAAGCGATTGTCGTGGAGATTGTTGCATCAAGGAGCTAGCGAAATGGAGCGTTATCAAGACTCCATCTTCATCCGCCTCGAGAATATTCACTTCACCGGTTTCACGCCTCCACGGCGGCCTAACCCGAAGCCAACACGGTAGAGATCAGGCAAATTGACCCGACCGTCCTTCATCGTTTCAAAAATGCCAAGCCGCTCTAGATCGCTCCGCACTCCGGACCACCCTCTTTCAGCGTGCTGAGGTGGAAGTCTTTGGTCTGATAATCCTGAAAGTCCAGAAGGAAACTGAGCTTTCCACCTTTCCTCGACGATTTCAAATGCACAAGGGACAGACGCCCCTCTGAGAGGATCCATTATTTTGGGAACCCACGGATAATCCTCGGCCATTTCGGCCACCCTGATCTCAGACGCTTTTTGAACGCCGCGTTTGATGCTCTCATAATGAAGAGCCTGCTCATGGTCTGGATATTTTTCTAACGAATCATCTGCTGCCTGGCGTATGGCGGCGAGGAAAGACCTAGGGGAAGTCCGGCCCCGCCCATCAGCGAGATGGCTAACCGCCCATATATAAGGTACTCCGCGGCGACGATCTCGCCCCATCCACGGACCGGCTAAAGCCTCAAATAATTCCCGCTGCTTGGCGCTTTCTCGCTTCACCTCTTCCGCGACAAGCCATACTTGATTGTCTGAGCGCGGTGCAACCCCAATCACCGACTTATACAAGTCACGCAGGTTTTCCCCATCAGCACCGGTAGCATTGCAAAGTGTCTGCCATAACAAACCATGCAGATCATGCGAAGCCCAAGTCAGCTCAGCTTTTGTCGCCAACAACTTTGAAGCGTCAGGAAAATCGGTAATAGTGCGATCAGACTGATCTTCCCGCAGGAACACTTTTGCATGAAGACGCGGATAGGACTTCAACCAAAGCACAACTTTTAGAAGGTCTCTTACAATCAGGTCCATCATTCCCCAGTCATTACTGGTTCGATCCAAAGCGTCGAATAAAATTAGACCAAACCTACCACTGGTGACAAGCATGCCGTTCGTATCCTGAACGAATCTAGCTAAAAGCTCGGGATTATCTCTGACCCACTCTATCGTGTCCTGCCATTTGCCATTAGGGATAGATACAGGATTGATTTTAGCGAGCCAACGAAGGACGACTCCCTTCCAAATTTCAAAAGGAGTAAATCCATTTTTGATGAGCTGCGCGAAAACCTCCATATCGGGAAATGAATCGATATCTGGCGAGACACCGAACCCGACATGGACATCGGTAATCTCCAGCTCTTTGACAGCCTTACCGAGCGCCTCGCGCAAGATAGGGGCACGCAGAGCGGCGGTCCAAAAAGATTTCCCTACCCCCCTTGCACCAATTACCAAATTACACTCGAGCCTCAAAGCTTTTGTATGGCCTGGTGGCATGTACAAATGGCGGCGATCAGGTGCTTCCCCGTGAGTCGAGGTCGTCAGAGGAATCGCTTGAACAAGAGACTCTTTAATCTGTACCTTAGAAATCACGAACCATCCTCACCTTGAATAGCATTTGATATGCCTTGTATTACTTGACCGAAAATAGCGGACACCTCATCCGCATCAATACCATTCAGCCTTGAATGCATCGCGCGGAGCGAATTGAATCCGCGATTCCAACGGATTGCCCAAGCATAGTGGGGCCCCCCCTCATCGGAGCTATCGAAACTCCAAGTTTCCTCCGTTGCCGCGCTGCCCGCCGGCACCTCGTCATAGAGTTCATCCGCGAACAAACTCCACGCCTCTTCACGCAAGCCAACTGTATACTCGATTCCATCCAACTCTGGAATCAAGGCTCCCACCACCTGAAGCCGCTCTCTGATTTCTCGGACAACCCCTGTGGTCCGCCAGTGACGAAACAGAATACGATAACCCGACCACGTCTGATCCCCATCTAAAGCGAATAGAAGCACCAGGTTCGCACCTAAATCTGTAACACAAGCAGATGCTACCTCATCAATTCCCGCTCTAGAGTCGATAAGAATTACATCGGGGGACCAGCGTTTTTCTAAAAGAGAGATGAGCCGCTGAAGTCTCTGTGACCAAGATTCCTGGCCACTAGAGTTTACTTTCGGCATCCACGCTCGTCCCAATTTTGCGACATATTCGCCAGAATCTGCACCATGGGCAGGAACGACAAAAATATCACCGTCGTGGGATAAGCCGCTGGAGGCCACCATGCTCTCGAAAACCTCATCGCCATTATCGAGAAGATCTTCTACTAACCAGTCGGTAATTCCGTATTTTGGACGGCGATCAATCGGCAGCAAGGAGGTCGACAGACCTGGTGACTCAAGATCCAAATCGAGCACTAAAACGCGCTTTCCACTCTGTGCTAGCGACCATGCACTCGCTGCAATCGCTGTTGAGCGCCCGACGCCCCCTTTGATGGAGAAAAAAACAACACGGGGTATCTCAGCAGAAGCCGGAGCAATCGTCGACCAATTACCTTGAGTAGCTAATCGATCAATTATCGAAACGCCCGGAACCCCCTCGAGAGGAAAAACGGGTGCACCAAACGCAACACTCTCTACAGACTGTTCAAATAATACTGCTTGCTCTATGGGAAACGCCCGTTTGCCTAGCGTCTCGAGCATTTGCTGAGAAATAATTGCTAACTTTTCTAATACGCGCTGATCGCTTTGCCACTTTGTAGAAACGATCAGACGCACCCTTCCGTTCAGGTCTCTGTTTATGTAGATGGGCGCTGTTAGCTGGAGGAACTCATTATGGTTAGAAAAAATTTCCTGCAGCTTGGGAATTAGTTGGTCAAAGGTAATCATATCAATCCTTCCAGCAGGGCCTTTCGAACCAGAGCAGCAACAGCTCCAGCAGCGGTTCTATGAGCCTCAACACTCGGTAGCAAAACGTCGCCGCCGTTCGCGTATCTCTGCGATGCATCCCAGTCGAGGAAAGGGTTTAGGTTTGGTAGAGCGTAATTTGCACCATTAACCGAGCTTGCACGATAGGTATCGTAGCGATCCCACACTCTGTTGGCATGCACGCGATCATCATATTCTTGTGGCGCACCGTCTTGCCGAATCACCATTCCGAAGTGGTGCATCAGCTTCTTGAGTCCGCACTCTGCCGCAAAGCCGTACAGCTGATCAGCGTTACCTAAGCGTGACGCCAAAAATAGTGATTCTGCATCAATCATATGCCTTTGATGAGCATCCAAAAAATCCGCATTCATGTGTCGCTGTCCATCCCTAGTGCTCCAAACGCGAATAGTTTGTAACGTTCGCCGGATCCTGAAGCTGAAATGTGTGGGGTAATCGTGCAATCTTGGATTATGCCCTGTCGCTCGCCGAGAGGCCACGCTGGACCTCAGAAGGTAGCTTACTCACTGAGTCGGAGCTTTGAAGTTTTGATGTTCCGTATCAACAGAACTGCGCTTGGCCCAAAATCAGCCAGTCATTCACCTACAGTTAATGATCCATAATTGGTCCAGCCGCGTCGTATAGCTTTGACTCATCATTTCCCGCCGCATGCCCCAGCTCGGGTCAATAGGCACGCTTGCTGCCCGTAATGTACCTCTCCCCCATCGCCCATTGATTTCGTCCAGCACCGCCATCACCCTCGTCGCCTCCGTTGGCTGGGACGCGGCGAACAGATCGCCGGTGTACTCACCGGGCTGGCACAGGTTCAGCAGCATCACTTCTGCCTTGCTATAGTTGAACCCCGGGCGAAACACACGATCGAGCGCATCGACAGCCGCCTTGGTCAGCAGGCGCACATCGTCCGTCGGGTAAGGCAGGTCCACCACCACGCCATTCGCGTACTTGGCTTCCTCGGGATTGAACATTCCGGTACGGATGCTGACCCGGATCTTCTTGCACAGCGACTTCTGCGCTCGCAGCTTTTCTGATGCCCGCATCATGTAGGTGGCCACGGCCTCCTTTATCGGCGGCAGCTCCTTCAGCCGTTTACCGAACATCCGGCTGCAACAGATTTCCTGTTTTGGCGGGTTCGGCTCGTCCAACTCTAAGCAGGACGTGCCGGCCAGCTCACGGGCGGTTTTCTCGATCACCACACTGAAGTTCTTGCGCAGCGACCAGGCGTCAGCCTTGGCCAAGTCCATGGCCGTTTTGATGCCCATGGCATCCAAGTGCATTTTCATGCGGCGACCCACCCCCCATACCTCGCCCACGTCCGTGTTGCGTAGCACCCAGTCACGTTTCACCGGGTCGCAAATATTCACGACTCCGCCGGTCTGGGCCTGCAATCGTTTTGCCGTGTGGTTGGCGAGCTTGGCCAAGGTCTTTGTAGGAGCGATTCCTACGCCAACCGGAATGCCGGTGCAACGCAGCACTTGGGCGCGGATCTGCCGACCGAGCATATCCAGCCCCTCAATACCAGTGAGATCAGCAAACGCCTCGTCGATGCTGTACACCTCAACTGCTGGGACCATCGACTCAATCAAGGTCATTACCCGCTCGCTGATATCGCCATACAGTGCGTAGTTCGACGAGAACGCGACAATGCCGTGCTGCTTGAGTTTGTGTTTGATCTGGAAGTACGGCTCGCCCATTTTCACGAAAGGCTTGGCGTCGTAGCTGCGGGCGATGACGCAGCCGTCGTTGTTCGACAGCACAACGATGGGCACCTTGGCAAGATCGGGGCGGAACACGCGTTCGCAGCTGGCGTAGAAGCTGTTGCAATCGATCAAGCCGAATACCGGCGGCCTCTTAGACATGACTGCGCACGCTGCTGGTGACTACACCCCAAATCGACAGCTCGTCGCCCTCGAGCACGTAGCGTGGTGGGTATTTGGGATTCTCGGACAGCAGGATGACTTCTTTTCCTCGAAGACACAGGCGTTTGCAGACTGGGTCGTTGTTAAGCAGTGCGATGACGATGTGGCCGTGAGCCGGTTCAATTGAGCGATCAACGATGGCTAGGTCGCCCTCATAGATCCCGGCGCCTTGCATGCTTTCCCCGGTGAGCGACACCAAGTAGACATGCGGGGCGCGAATGTTCAACACCTCATCCAGTGATATTTGCGCCTCGATGTGATCCGCTGTTTTAAATACGGCCATTTCTCATATGTTTATGTGGTGACAAATTCATCTACCCTTATCATAAACAATATTTCCATACCCCATTCTATTTATATGTTGGAGTAACGTGCAGCGAAATATAAATTGTCTATGCTGTACACGCGCATAAAACAATTTCATATTTGCAAGCTACTTTTGCAGCTGAGACTGAGCAGAAAAATGCCCAACTCCAACTTTTACGTGTTCCATCCAGACGAGCCGCTTTTGAAAAAAAATGGATTCGACAGCATTGCGCATGTCCCAGTCATCTTTGACGGTGAATGGACCTACCACCGTGAGGCCTCAAGATATCTTCGTGAACGCGCAACACCAACTCCAGCCGATGTTGAGGCTGGCGCGTTACGAACGGTTCGTCAGCCTACCCGCGCATCTTTGAATACGTTCGCAGCGCAGATAGTTAATTTCTTGGAGTGGTGTGCGGCACGTGGCAAAGATTGGAAAACGCTCGACTATGCCCGTGACATCGTTGCAGGGTATGAGCATGAAATGGCGACTGGTTCATTTACAGCGGATGGCTGTCCCCTTGAAAATTCAACCATCAATCAACGGGTTGATACGGCTTGCAGTTTCTTAATATGGGCATTGAAAAAGGGCCTACGCGAGCCGTTCGATATTCCTACATTTACGAGAAGCTATCTGCAAAGTGGCATAACTTCGACACATGCACGAGTCGTCGAATACACGACACGAGCAAACAAGCGCCGCCTGAAGCCGAAAAATTTACGGATACCTACTGACGAACAGATTCGGAAGTGGCTGAACTCGGTCCGGATACGGTATGGCCGCACGAAGGCACTGATGATAGAGCTCATCTTGAATACCGGAGTTCGGCGGCAAGAGGCTGTGGAGTGGAGACTCGACACCTTGCCTGATGATAGGAACAAGTGGCGCATGGGTCACGTAGCCGCAACGAATGTCGTTGTCACTATCGAGCACGGCGCTAAGGGCGGCAAGAGACTGAAGGATGATGAAGAAGTTGGTCCTCCACGAAGCATCGTGATACCGATGGCACTGGCCGGCCGACTCTGGCACTACATTGAGTTTGAGCGGCCTAGGTTGCTGAAAATGTACATCAAGTCAGGCAAGACAAAAGCGGAACAAGAAGAGCGCCGCCGCAACCCGCCCCAGCAGGTGTTCCTTTCTGACTTTACAGGCATGCCAGTGTCGGCGCAAAAATTATACGAAGCATGGGCCAGCGCCCCCTCGCTACCATTTGAAGGCTGGTCACCGCACTTGGGACGTCATTACTGGGCCTGTAAGACGCTCCTGCTTGAGCTTGAACGCATGAGAACACAGACTCGATTGGCACTTGAAACCAACCTACCCATTAATTGGATAACAGGAAGTGCCATCGACATTATCCAATTGACTATCCAGCCACAACTCGGTCATATCGACAAGAAGACCACAGAGATGTATCTGACCTGGGTACGGGACGTGTTCGACATTATCGAACTTCATAACGCGTATGCACTGGAATTAGGTGACCTTACGTGCGAGGAGACAGAATGACCGAGTCAATCCGAAAAAAAAACAAAGCCAGGCATACTCCGACACTGACGATTTTGGCTTGCGAGGCCGATGGTAATTCGCTCCGCTTCATATCCACTCACGCTACGAAGCCTTCCCTATTCGATGCAACAGCATTTGCAGAGGGGCGCACATTGCCGGAACGCGCACATGCTTGGGACAAAGGGGGACACAGCGGTCGCCCGAGACTGACAGCTGCTCTCATGCCTCATATTCGGAGTCGTTATGGCGCTGCACCTCAAAAGACATTGATTCACCTTATTTCGGCTATGCGGGCGTGGTGGCGATTGTTTGATAAGTACACCGATATCAAACCGGTCGAAGACATCGAAGATATCGATGAATTCGTACATGGAGCCCTGGCACTCAAAGAGGGTTTCACACACGGAACGAGTATCTTTCTGGTTGTGCTTAATGATGCAAGAAAGACAAGGAAGCAGCATCCCCTGGATATTCGCCTCCCTCGACCATCACCACAACACACTTCTTTGCCAGACCAAAAGCACATTAATGCTATTGCAATAGCATTAACCAGGAAGATCCGAGAAATGTTCCTTATGTGGAAACAGGCTGATGAAATCATTGCCGAGATGAGTGGATGGCACATAGCGTCGAGTGGCTGGACTCCCGGCCATTGGCATGGTGCATTCAACGAACGGCATGCTCACTGCGCCTATAGACAAGCGTGCACTGAACTGGGCAATCCAGTCGTGCGCCGAGACCAGTACGTGGCATGGCTTGGTCTACAGAATACTGAAAACTACAACAACCCTTTCGTTGCCGGCTTTCCTGCTGCAGTTAGCGGACTATACCCGAACCGCAAACAGTCAGCACATTTTTTATACCTATTTCTGTGTAAAACAGGGTGGAATCTTCAAACAGCACTCGATATTGATGTCGATGATTACTGGCGTCCGCACCCAACCAACAAATCTTTCGCCATCATCTATGCTGTTAAAGACAGGGCGAACGGCGAGTACCAGCGAGCAGCCAGTGAAGTGAAGCCCAAGCTGTCAGCTTATAACTTGTTGGTGGCAGTGATAGCTAGAACTGAGCCACTGCGAGAACAACTAAAGACGGAGTTAAATCAGCTGGAAAGGTTAAAAGAGGACAACCCTGACGCGGCGAATGAAGAAACACACCTCAAAATCAATGAGCTGAAGCGATGCATCAAGTCGCCTTGGCTTCACGTGATCACGAAAGAGTCGAGCCCAATTTCTGCGTTAAATAATAGGGTCGTTTACGAGTCTGAACAGCGTTTATCAACATTAATCTTTGAAATCAACACACAAAGAAATAAAGACGACCAGATTGACAGTTCAATAAAAATTGGTGATTTTCGGGACGCTTATATTTCTGCACAATATCGGCGCAGTAACTACTCATGGATTGTTGCACACCTTGCTGCAGGCCATAAAAATATCCAGTCGCTGGTCCACTATCTGCGGAAACGGCAATGGAAAGCCCATGGTGAGCGGACGATGTATGGTTTTACAAAAGCGTTGTGGGACGAAATTCGAGCAACGAATGCCGTAGACCCTGCCATCCTGCATGCGCTCGTCCAAAGAGGTGAAGTCACTGAGGAGCAGCGAAAGCGGTGGGCGGCCCATAAGGACCGAACGAGGGTTGGAACCGGATGCAAGGATTTTAAAAATCCGCCCAAATCGCTCGCGCCTGAGCATATGCCTGGTGAAGGCTGCCGCATACAACGCTGCTCATTGTGCCCAAATGCAGTGATATTCGAAGACAGCATGGACGCCCTCGCAAGAAGGCTGGCGCAATTGCATACGATTAAAGAAAATATCCCATTGCCGTCTTGGTACGGTTCCTCTTGGCCCAATGAGACGGAAAGTACGGAGCGAATCTTATATGAAAACTGGGATGCTGCCTCAGTTGACAGCCGGATTTCCCATTGGAAGAAGCAAGTAGCTAGCGCCATACAAACTCTATTGGCTATGGAGGGTGAATATGCAGCCTAACCCAACAGCGATGGCTCCAGAGTCATCGCTTGAGCATCTGCGGTCACAAGCAAGCATGACCATAAACGCAAAGAGCATCCATCGCCTAAATCGACCGGAGCTACTCCGACTACAAAATGCTCTCGGCCTTGGCTCCAAGTGGGGCGTAATCGAAATCCCCAGAGCATGGATGCCGGCCGGGGCGGCCAGCATCGACGCGCGCAGAATTCAATATTTGGAGAAGGTCTGCGGTGTGCAGAACGCATCACCAGACACAAAAGAACTGGCAGTCACAGTTGCGACGCGGTATGTCCTACTGCTCTTTATGGCACCGAATCCAATCTCAGGACATCTGAAACCTAATACCGTGGTCTCGCAACTACTGGTGGCGAAGGACTACTTTAGAGCCGCAGTAAACCTCGCATCAGTGACGCCTGGATATTTACTGAACCGACTTACCGAAGAGGACATTGAGAAGGCAATTTCATACACCGAAATAAAAAGGTTACGTTATTGGGCATCCAAAGAATGGTGGGACGATTTGCCGAAAGTTGACTTGTACCAGATCGAAGAACAGTCACGTAAGAGCGAAAAGGCAAGACAACCAAGAGGAAGTAAGGACATTGACCCATGGCTCCCACTGCCTGACCAGTTCGTGGCAGACGCTGGTGCGCGGGTACTTTGGCTAGTTGAACACATGGGGCCAGCAATCATTGACTGTGCTGAAAGCATATTGAACGCATGGGAGAAACTCAACATATCCCATTTTGCCGAGACGACACAAGCCACCAAAAGGACGGAGGCGGCGGACGCGATTCTTTCGGAATACGTATGGAAAGATGCAGACGGTAATGTGCTTGAGCAGATACCTATCCCACTGAGTTACACCGGGACTTGCAGAAAAAAAAAGGCAAGCGCCTGGCCGCCGTGTCATACGCATGAAGTAAAGGCCCTTTTGCGCCTGCTACAGGCCAGCCATTTATTTATTGTGCTGTTGAGTACCGGTGCAAGGATAGGCGAGGCGCTTTCTTTGAATGAAGGTTGCCTAATTGAATCGAAAGATGGTACGAATCTGATTAATGGCAGAACGTACAAATTGAAGGCCCAAAGAGGCGGTGAGGAACGAGATTGGCCTCTACCAAGCATCGGCGCTACAGCACTCAATCAACAGGAGCGGGTAGCAAAAATTATTCGACGCTGGAACAGAGTCACAAATAGGGTCGGGCATTTTAGAGAAACCAACTGTATCTGGCGCTTGTTACGGCAGAGCGACGTAGATAACGATTCGGCCGACGCGGGCTACAATATAGAACTTACGCTGATTGTAGAGTCGTTCAGTCTCGCAGCTTCGCTGGGGGAAAAACCTATTCACGCGCACAGATGTCGAAAAACACTGGCCAGGCTACTTGCGCTATGTATCGTGGGGGCTCCGAAAATTGTGATGGACTTGTTCGGTCATAAGAATATCGAAATGACGTTGCACTACATCCTGACTGACCCGCTAATACGGGCTGAAATGGAAGAAGTGGCACAAGCTCAGACAATCATGCTTGCCTGTGACGCTATTGCACATGCCGATGAAAACGGTGGACCGGCAGCGCCAATCATAAGAGAGGCAGTAAGACAGGAGAAAGTACGATTGGCAAAAGACAAGTTAGGTGTCGATGACATACGCGACCTAGCGGATACTGCGACACTGTCTGGAAAAATGTGGATTTTGGTGCGGCCTGGCGTGGTGTGCACCAAGGGGCCTAAACAGGCTGGCCCTTGCACTCGCAATGTGGGAAGCCCTGAGCCTTCGCGCTGCCGGTCGTCGTGCGAAAATCGCCTTGAGGAGTACTTCTTACGAGACGAGGTGGACAATACGATGGAGTTCTGCGTTTCAGAATTGGAAGAAGCTATCAAGAATGACGAATCGCATCAGGCCGAATACTGGATTGGTCAAATATGCGCCAATATCAACCGCTTTGCCGACATCCGCCAAAAGTGGCAGACCAATCCTATAGTCGCTTACGCACTGGCTAACTCTGCCCTAAAGGATGCAACATGACTCCGAAGAACACTTCACTGCCCAACGGGCTTCAAGACTACGCCAAGTCCCGCTCTAGCTCATTTGTTTCAAAACTGAAGCAAGCCATGGCACTTATCGAGAGTGAAGTTGAACAGAACGAAGGGTTGTATCCGCTCAATGGAGGCAGACTTACGAAAGCCGAGTTATGCCGGCGGGCGCATGTAGATGACCAGACACTTCAAAACAAGACGCACAAAGCCACCACAAACAAGATGGTGGATGAATGGATAGAACACGTTAAAGGTAAAATTTCACAGGGAGAACTCGTTGTACGTAGGGCTGTTACCGAGCGCGCTGAACATTGGAAGCGGGAGCATGCTCGCATAGCCAACGCTTATGCCCTGGCTGAACTTGAACACAACGAGAGACTCATTGAGTTGGCGGCGCTCGGAAAGGAAAATTATGAACTAAAACGGGAAAATGATGAACTCCGCGAAATGCTGAGTAGGGCCGGCAGCAAGAACATCGCTTCTATTCGTCCGAAAGGAAAATAGCAAGCGCTTATACCAAAAGCAAAATATTATCAGTAACCCGCTCTAGGGATAGTCTGAAGTAGCCATGTGTTTCTCGCTGACTTCGGCCACCGCCGATTTTGAAAGTGGCGAGTCGATCCAAAACGCTCAGATCACTCACTCATTCCTGTCTTTTTAGTTGCTGCAAGCACCTCGCGGAGGCTATTCCCCACATTACAGGCGCACCTCTCCTGCATTGCTCAATAAATGTCGGCGGGCCATCCACAGATTCGACAGCGCAAACAGCGTCACCAGCTGTGTCGTGTTCTTGGCCAGGCCACGGAAGCGCGTCTTCACATAACCGAACTGGCGCTTGATCACCCGGAACGGGTGCTCGACCTTCGCCCTTACCTGCGCCTTGGCTTTTTCGATCTTGCGCTTGGCTTTGTACAGATCGCTGCGCTTGCCCAGTTTCTGGTAGGTGCTGCGTCGGGCGGCAATCTGCCAGATGACCTGGCGACCTTCATGCTCGGGGCGTTTCTCCACTCCGGTATAGGTGTTCGGCCACGGCCGAAAGTGCGGCATAACGCTCTTCGGTTGTTACCAGCGACAACGCCAAGCTAAGCCCTGAAAGCTCTGGTTGGGGCTGGCCATATGGTTGGCCAATGGCCCAAATGAAGGGGCGAAACGCTGACCTAGAAGTGCTGTCAGGGAAAATAAACCAAGGACCCGGGTCGCGGCTGCCTGGGTTAAACCACCAGCGCCTCAAGTACGAGTCCTCCGATCGAGCTTGCTTAAGCTGTTCGGGAGCAACGTCTGGATGTGAGATGGGGACGGTAAAAATGCCAAGCGTTTCAATCCCGCCCTCCGATATCCGCTCGGCGTGTGGAAAGCAAACTGCCCCCGTTTCGAGGTCGCACAGAAGCTTCGCTGTGTAACGCCCCACTTGAATGGAGGCCACTGACGTATTGAGCTCCTGGCATTCGATGGTCACTGTCGCATCGAGCGACTCAGTGCATGCGAGCATTTCCTGGATCGGCCGAATGTAGTCAAAAAGCCGGATTTCCTCGGACACACCGTACTCTAAAGTCCGAGTCAGAAGCGGACGGCCTTGCGCGCTGTCTCGAAGCAAAAGGCACACATGCCAGTGCCGACGATGCTGCCCGGGTAGTAGCCGAAGGCGGCTGCCAAGTAGATCGTTAACATCAATCCGCTGATGAGGCTGCATCCGCCGCCCTTCAGGATCAAGAAAGACTGCTCCGGTCGCTGGAAAGGGGACTATCAGATGCTGCGTTTGGTTGCCCGGCCAGGCGAGGGTGAGGGTGAGGGTTACTTCCGCCGGCACGGAGTGGTCATGTGCCCGTAAAGTGAGCTTCCAATCGCGTCCTAGTTGCTCTGCGACTAGATTGCAGGAGTCATTTTCACAACCCACGCCCAGAGCTGGCCAAGATCGGAGCCACAGAACACCACCGCGGCTGTCGCTCTCCGCGCTTACCTCGACCGAAGCATCGGCGGGCAGGCAAACCACTTTCAGCCGAGTCTGTATCGTATCGGCATACTTCCATAGAAGAGTCCCCATACCCACAGGCGGTGAGCGAAACGAAACGACGGATGGGTTGGGGGTCGGTCAGTCTGGAGCCCACGTACCGACTACGAAGTGGATGGATTTCAATTAATCCTGGGCGCTTACAAGCCGAAGTCGAGCTGATGAACATGGTCGGGACTGGCCTGACCCAGGCTGCTTTGTACACTCTCATGCCCGATTTCGGTCAGTCGCGACAGGCAGAAATCGGCCATTAGCTGCCATTTGTGACCGGCCGCAATCCGCCATATGGACGTTCAGGGCGAACTGATCATTAGGCTTCAAAGTTTCCAGGAGACTTGGAGCTGTTCAAACCAGAGAAGGCTGACATTGCGCAGCCGCCTAGTAGCGTCACCTTAAAAATTATATTTATGCTGGCCTCTTGAAACCTACATAAGTGACCTCATTTTACCATCATAAAGCCACTACAATGGAGCGCTCCATGGCGGCACATAGCGGTAGCATCAAAATTCTCAGCCTAAATGGTGGGGGGGCTAGAGGTCTGTTTACCATCAATGTGCTCGCTGAGATTGAGCGAATCATTGAGCAACAGACCGGGCAGTCGAACGTAAAAGCAGGAGAGTACTTCGACCTGATTACGGGCACCTCAATTGGTGGAATTCTGGCGTTAGGGCTCGCATCCGGAAAAAGTGCCAGGGAGCTAGAGGCGGTCTTCCGCGTCCAGGCCCCCCTAATCTTTCCCCGTATGAGCTCTTGGCGGAAAAAATGGAGGGCTGCTTTTAGTGCCCGATACAGCAGCAAACCACTCTTTGACGCCGTCGCAAGGATGATTGGAGCCGATGCCACATTTGGTGACTTGACACGTCGCGTCATGATTCCCGCTGTGAACCTCTCGACCGGCAAACCCCAGTTTTTCAAAACTCCTCATAATCCGGCGTTCAATCGTGACGGTCGTCTCAAGCTGATAGATGCAGCAATGGCTACATCGGCTGCACCTACCTACTTTGCGCCTCATCATTGCGTGGATTTGGATGCGTACTTCGCTGATGGAGGCTTGGTTGCTAACAACCCAAGCTTCATCGGACTACATGAAGTTTTCCGGGACATGACTAGCGACTTTCCGGACGCCACGGTTGCCGATGTCAAGATATTGAATGTCGGCACACTGGGGGAGGAGTACACGGTGAGTCCAGCCGCGCTAGAGTCAAAGCGCAACAGTGGCTATCTCGGATTGTGGGGCCTTGGTGAGCGATTGGTGCTGACCACTATGACCGCGAATCAGCAGCTTCATAAAGCAATGTTGGAGCGGGAGCTCAGAACGTATAACGCATCAGAAAACTACGTCTATCTTGACGATATCGTTCCTAACGAAGCTGCATCCGATATCACTCTGGATAACGCAAGCGAAAGTAGCTTGCGTAACCTCGCAAGCCGGGGAAAACAGCTGGCTACTAACGAGTTCACCAAGAACCCTCTATTGCAAGCCTTCTTCAAACATCCGGCAGCACCCTTTGCTGTACCTGGTCCCGTCCAACAGGAGTAAAAGTGATGAGTTGGAATTTCCACCGCTATTACAACGACAGCACCGACGGGCTCATTAGTAAGTTGAGATTAGCAGAGCCCTGTGTCGTGAAGCTTAAAGGATTGCGCGACCTAGTCCGAATCCGCACAAAAGAGGTTTTCAACGAAGCGAAAGAGCTCGTCAGAACATCCAGTGCGACCATCTCTCTCGAAAGTATTACAGCTCGAGTTGCGAACTCTCGGCTAAAACATCTTAGTCCGCAAGCTCAGACTGAGGCAGCAAAGCTTCTCAGAGACATGGATGATGAAGCGCGGAAAGCTTTTCTGTCTCTTACACCGCGCTTTTGGACACAGGGAAGTTTTCAGTACGATACTCTCAATTATCCGTACGCCACCCCGCCTCAGGAAATGGACATAGATGATGGCACATATCTCCCAATGGCCATCTTTGAAGATCGCCCCGTTATTGGCCACCAACTGCTCCTGCTTCTTGTGGACTCATCGCTGAAGTCCTTGGTGCATGAAAACGTAGGCTGGCAATTTGAGGCCAAGCGAACCTGTGCTCGAATCAAAATCCCTGCAGAGCACACACATATTGATGTCCCTATGTATGCAATTCCAGAAGACCAATTTTTGCTCAAGGAAGTAGCTCTGGCGAAAAGCCGTGGCATGGTCATGGATTCGATAAATGGGTCGCTTTCATTAGAAAGTGCCGACTATGAGCTTGATGAGGACTGCGTGAACCTGGCGTTGCGCGAAGGTGATCAAAAGTGGATGAAGAGTGATCCCAAAATTGTCGAAGACTGGTTCAACAATAGTTGCCGGCGCATTGGCCCTCACCTACGCAGTATTTGCCGTTTTATGAAATCGTGGCGAGATGTTCAATGGGAAAAGGGTGGGGGCCCTTCGTCTATTTCACTGATGGCCGCTACCGTCAGTATTCTTGATCGGATTGCACACGATAGAAATGATCTTGGTGCAACGATGCGAATGCTCGCAAAGTACCTTCCTGACGAGTTCTCAAAGGGGGTGGAAAGCCCAGACCACACTGACGAGAAACCGCTCTTTCCGCCGCGTATTGAGCACGAGGAGCGCGAGGTGGAAATCATGGCAGGACTCTCTGAGCTGCACGGTATTTTGATTGATGCTCAGCAGTGCTTATCTAAAGAACTCGCTCTCCAATCTATCAATCGTGCGTTCGGCCAGCGGGTGCTCAAAAGCGACCTTATCGTTAGTGAAAAGTCTGCCCCTGCGTTTGCCAATGAGCCTACACGTGGCGCCCAAGCTGCGACCATCAGCAACACCATGGCGAGCGGTTAACACTAAATGCTTAGTGAGCTTCATCAGGTATTGCTGGGGTGTGGGTTTCAATACACCAAGGCCCGGCACATCCCGGAAGGCACGCCTCTGTGTCTCCTCGACGTCGCCAAAGGGTTTTACGTCAAATCTTATGGAACTACGGGTGGCGAGTTCAGCATTGCTTTGAGCCTCCCTATAGACCCTCATATCACTTTACCTAATGCGTACATTCTCAAAAAACCTGACCAGTACAAGAATCGATTGCTGCCACATGTCAATCTGGGGTGGTACCTGTGCTATGTCCGAGAGATGGAAGCTGACTGGGATGCGAATAATCTGCAGGAGCTCTATCTGCAGGTCGATTGCCAAATCCAAACTACGCTAAATGCCTCAGTCACCTCAGCGAATCAAGGTTCGCCCGATGACCGGGAAATGGAGGGCGAGTTCTCATCCTATTGGCTACCCCAGAAGAAGTTATATCTTCTCTCAGATGCATCAGAAAAATTAGAAATGGAATGTTATGTGACTCTCAATGAGAGCGGATTAGCAAACCCAGGAAAGGCCTCAGGTGAGGAGTGGGTTGCCTATGAGAAAGGGGACGAAAGCGAATTCAATGAGTGGCTGAGGCAGAGATGCCTTACGAAGCAAGACGGAAGGACGATTCTCACAAGCTACTTCAAAATCAACCCTTCCCGCCTAGCTGGTGTTGAATGGCCGCCACAAAATCTCCGGGCACTACTCCAGTGGCTTACCGAGGTAGATCTAAGTGCTCGTAGCCGCCTGCTGGATCACTTTGTGAATAATCCAGTGAAACGACATGTGCTTCTTTTCGATGTTCGTCACCAGGACTTGGTCGGGCTCTTTGTTGAGCTCGATATTGCTGCGACTGGATTGAATACCTATCCCCAGAAAAACAATCGGAAGAAACGCACGGGACGTGTAGTCAAATCGAAGACGCTGATCACATGTCTTTCCGCCAAGCGCTCGGTTCATAAATTCTCTCGGCTTGAGGTAACTAGAGCAGACAGAAAGACGATTTTGAGCCGTAACCGCCGTCGATCTGCAACCGGCGACTTGAGTACTAAACGCATTGCGCTCCTAGGCTGTGGAACCATAGGTGGATATCTATGTGGGTTGCTGCTTCGCTCTGGCGCAGGTTGCGGAAACGCTCGATTTGATCTCTACGACGACGACTCATTCGGTCCTCAAAACTTTGGACGCCATCCACTCTCAACCGTGGATTTTGGGCAGAACAAAGCAAAAGCTTTAGCAGCCACGCTTAAAGCCTCTACACATTTGAATTGTAAGGTAGAGGGAAAGCCCGCTAATTTTTCAATTACCCCCGAGATGTTGAACCAGTACGACATCGTCATTGATGCAACTGGCCGGCCTCCAGTGGCAAAACGCTTGGCCCACGTAGTTCGCACAATACCAAACAACAAGCGTCCCAAGGTTGTTCACGGATTTAACGATGGCAACGGTCGCTCATCAAAAGTCATGATTGACGATGGTAGTTGTTGCTACGGGTGCATGCTTATGGATCCCGCCTTTTACAAAAATGGCTTGGATCTACGGTTCAGTAAAATCAATACGGCCGAGGAACGCTTCGTCAGTTGCGGGAATACCTTCACACCCTATGACGCGGCGGTCAGCGTGATCACCGCGGCTATGATGCAGGAAGCTGTACTTTCGATTTTGGAGCCAAGTCTTAGCTGGACGTACAGCGAACACATGTTGGACGGCAGTCGTTCCAAACAAGCTAGACTTTTACCTAAACAACGCACTTGTCCCATTTGCCATGACTGACACTGAGCTGACATTTACAGATAAGCATGGTGGGTTGCTAGTGATCACGCCTTCTCCTCTAAAGAGAATGCTGGCCTACCGCCAACTAAGCTGGTTTAGCACCGAAGCTGCCGGAGTACTCATCGGGGAGCGTCGAGGGCCGCACTTGGTGGTTCATCGGATATCCGAGCCTGGACCTGGCGATATCAGGCATCGATGTTTTGTAGACCGAAGAGGAGCGCATCATCAAACTGCTGTAGATGAAGCCTTCATCAGTTCGTCAGGGATGCTTCAATATCTTGGGGAATGGCACACCCACCCGGAGGACTCTCCCTCGCCTTCATCTACAGATTTGGGCACATGGCAACGGCACCTTATTGCCGGCCACGAAAAAATGGTCTTATTGATAGTAGGTCGTAAGGAAATCTGGGCAGCCAAAAAGGACGCTCGAATAATTACCCCTCTTCTTGAGGCTTAATAATGGCTCGCTACTAAAAGTTCTTGAATAGGCGCAGCAACTGTAAAGAAAACAATCACTGTTCGGGTGGTACTAACTGACGGACCGCTTATGGCCGATTTCTGCCAGCGCCGACCGGCTGCAATGGGTCCAGAGTGTGTAAAAAAGCTTAGTCAAAATTGAAGTCTGCGCTTCTATGTGAAGTCTGAAGTTTATCGGCTGGTTGGCAGACCTGGATTTTACGTAGAGACGCGATTTTCAGCCCTGATTTGGGCGCCAATCTCGCTGAAAAACGTTTTTACACACTCTGGGCCGGTTAGCGACCACCACGCAGCATGACTGATCCACCCTTGTCCTCCCTCAGCGTGGAGGACAAGCCATGAAGATTATTGCTACATACAGCGTAAGCGTCCGAGCTACACCGCCTTGCAACTCAAACCTTAATCCGTTTAAACCACTGGTTCACGCGCTCGCACTCAAATGTCACCGGATCAAAAACATCGCCATGCCATTCAACCATGGCGTCATGCTCTGGATGATCGGGGTTGCCCATCGCCTCCAGAAACTCCTCGTAACCAGGCCCGCCACCCACGTCTTCCGGTGGGCAAGCATTGGCGCCGTCGATGCAATACGGCACCTGAGGACAGGCAACAGCGGGTAGCGTTTTTTCGACCTTGATACTGTGATGCCAGCTGTCACCAAAGTCGTAGAGATAATTGAATGTCCGCTTTCCGTTCAGCGCCTTGATCAGCGTTTTACGGGCTTCCGGGTTCACCGTCGGCCCCCAACCATCAGGGTCGGGCATGCCGTAATTCTCACCAGCAATTTCAAACTCATGCAGATGGCTATCACTCCAGCCCATCACGACCTGGATGACATGGTGCAGCTTGCCCAAGGTGATGTTTTCAGGCACCGCGAACCGACGCCAAATCTTCGGAGTGATCCACTTCAGCTCGATGTGCAGCAGTAACAGGTCGGGGGCGGGTTTGGGTAAACGGACAGTTTTAACCATGGATCAGGCGGCCTCGCAGTGTTCAGTGTGATTCAAAGAAATGTTCCAAGGCAGCAACTCGCTCACCCGATTGATCGGGTGTTCGGCAATGTGCTCAAGTACGTAGGCCAGATAGGCCTGTGGGTTTAACCCGTTTAGCTTGGCAGTACCCACCAGGCTGTAAATCGCAGCGGCTCGTTCTCCGCCGGCATCGGAACCGGCAAACAGGTAGTTTTTGCGGCCCAGCGCGACGGCGCGTAGCGCCCGTTCGGCGGCGTTGTTGTCGATTTCGATTCGGCCGTCATTGCAGTAGCGCGTTAGGGCCTGCCACCGGTTGAGGGCATAGAGGATTGCACCGCCCAATGCCGACTTTTTCGACAGTTGAGTCAGCGTCTGATTAAGCCATGCGTGCAGGTGTTCCAGCAGCGGACTGGCCCGACTTTGCCGAACCGTTTTTCGCAGGTTGGGCGGCTGCCCTCGGATCTCGCTTTCGATGGCATACAGGGCCGCAATCCGTTGCAGCGCCTCGGCGGCAAGGGGTGAAGCCAAGTCTTTGTAGACATCGTAAAACTTGCGCCGGGCGTGAGCCCAGCATGCAGCTTCCTCAATAGTGCCCGTCGCATACAGCTGAGCAAAACCGGCGTAGCCGTCAGCCTGCAAGATCCCGCTAAAGCCCTTGAGATGAGCGCGCGGATGTTGCCCCTTGCGATCCGACGAGTAGGCAAACCAGACCGCCGCCGGTGTCGAGTCACCCGCAGGTCGGTCGTCCCGCACGTATGTCCACAGGCGAGCCGTTTTGGTCTTGCCGTTGCCCGGCGCGAGCACGCCAATCGGCGTGTCGTCTGCATGGACTTTGTGACCGCTCATGACGTGGTGCTCAAGGGCGTTGATCAGCGGCCTGAGCAACTGACTGCTCTGGCCCACCCAGTCGGCCAGGGTTGAGCGCTCCAGCTCCACGCCCTCACGGGCGTAGATCTCGGACTGCCGATACAACGGCAAATGATCAACAAACTTGGAGACCAGCACATGGGCCAACAACCCCGGGCCTGCAAGGCCTCGGGCTATCGGACGACTCGGCGCCGGCACCTGGGCGATGTGCTCGCAGCAGCGGCAGACCCACTTGGGGCGAACATGGCGGATCACTTTGAAACGTGCCGGAACGTACTCCAGCACTTCGGACACATCCTCACCCAAATAGCGAAGCTCCCCACCGCAGCCCGTGCATTGCGACTCGGGCTGATGCACGTGAGTTTCGCGAGGCAGGTGTTCGGGCAATGGTTTGCGGCGCGAAACTGCGCGAGGTGCCGGTTCGACTGGCGTTGTCATTTCGGCTTGGCTGACTTGCAGCTCTTCGAGGCTCAACTGGAGTTGATCGATCATCGCGTCCAGTTGCTCGGAGCTGCGACCGAACTGCGTACGACGCAGCTTGGCGATCATCATTTTCAAGCGCTCAATCTCTGCCCGCTGGGCAGAGACCAGAGTCTTCAAGGCTTGAAGATCGTTCGGCAGGGAGTCGGTCACGAGAGTCATGACCGCATGTTACTGGGGATTTTTTCAGCGCGGCAAGTCAGACTGCGAGGACAGGCGCTGTACGAATTGGCCTGCGCCAATCAATGCCTTCCAACAGCATCGATAACTGCGCAGGCGTCAGCGACACGCTGCCGCTGGTTGCTTGCGGCCAGACGAAGCGCCCTTGTTCCAACCGTTTGCAAAACAGACACAAGCCGTCGCCATCCCACCACAACAGCTTGATCCGGTCACCGCGCCGTCCGCGAAAGGCAAATATCTGACCGGAAAACGGGTCGGCTTCCAACTGTGTCTGCACCAGTGCCGCTAAACCATCGAAGCCACGGCGCATATCCGTGACGCCGGCGGCGATCCAGATACGGGTTCCAGCGGGCGGGGCAATCATCGCAGCAACTGCTGCAAGACGAATTGCAGCGTCTGCGGATCGGGTGCGCCCATGATACGCAACTTGGCTTTTCCGACCTCAACTGCGATCTCGGAATGACACTCCGCCTGTGGCTGGACGACGTGCGGCAGATCGATTGGCGCCTCCATCACCTGGACGGGCAAAAGCGTTGCGCTCTGGCTGACGGCGCCGAATACCCCTTCCTGATATTGATGCCGCCAGCGAAACACTAGGTTGGCATTGACGTCATGCTCACGAGCGATCAACGACACGGAGGCGCCAGGCTGGAGGGTCGCCTCGACGACTTGGCGTTTGAACGCCAGCGGGAAGTTGGGGCGGCGGCCGGTTCGACGGGCTAGGGCAACGGTATCCAAGATAGTGTCCACTAAAAAATGGTGTCCACTATCTTGGCTAATTTGGAGGGCTGTCAGGAGAGGGTGCTGGCCGGACGGTTACCATACAGCCATCAGCCTTGGAACAAGGGTAAGCTTGTCGGGCAGAAAGCCCCGCTCCGAGTCAGAGATATCTGGCAGGCTCCAGCTCGCGGAGAAGACACGGGATCTGGCCCTCTTCAACTTGGCCATCGACAGCAAGCTGCGCGCCTGTGACTTAACCAAGCTGCGAGTACGAGACATAGCCCATGGGGAACATGTGTCGTCACGGGCCATCGTGATGCAGCAGAAAACTCAGCACCCAGTCCAGTTTGAAATCACTGAGCAAACCCGAACGGTTCTGGAGGCTTGGATGCATCAGGCCCTCCTCCGCAGTGAGGACTTCTTGTTTCCGACCCGGTTGCACGGCTCAGATCATCTCTCCACGGGGTTATGCCGAGATAAAGGAAAATCAGGACATTCGCTCTGTAATATTATGATATTGCTATGATTTAAATTTTTTCTGCGTTTCCTTTCCTCGTCCCAAGTTTAGCCGTCTATGCTGAAGGTTTTGCTTTTCCTTGAGGGACGAACTCCATGGCCTCTCTGGAGCGGACAGCCTATCCGAAGCTGCCGGCGAATCTGTCGTCGAAAGAGCTTCATCAGAGCTATTCGCTCTCAGAGTCTGAGCTCCAATGCGTGCGAAACAGATGCCCAATAGCAAAGTTGAGGAGGCGAACTAATGCACATCCCGCCGGTTTCGTTTCGAGTGACACCCTATGGGGACGTCGATGCCAAGGCACTCGATTCTCTGCGCGCGAGCTACGACATCTCTCAATTACTTAACTTGGTGGACCGGCTAGATGCCTGTCTTGCTGAAATTGGTGGGATCGGCTGCATTAAGGACGACTTTTTACATCTACATGCCATGGCCATGACGATATTGGAAGGCTCCCCTCTCGCCGTAGCTACCGCTGATGTTGACAGTATTTGGGAGAAGGCGATCGCCCTTCAAGGGGATATTTCTGCCTTATGTTTTTGCTTGCAAACAGGCTCTAAACACTTGGCTCCTTTGGTAGCACTTGCTCCTGACTATTAGCGGCAAGGGTGCGGATTTTACCCCCCGGAGTCAACATGCTGGTGACAAACGAGTTGTGGCTTGAGAACCGTAGCGTTACGACAACATGGACGTTTGGCTCAACGCTCACAAAATTTGCGTTTGGAGCGTAGGCGCTCCAGGTAGCTGTGGACATTATGCGGATTATTAATGCTGCACCGTGCTCATATCCATCCCCGGGCTCAGGGTTCCTAGCCAAGCGACAAGGCATACTATGACTACTGCAACGGAGAATTCAAGGATCATACTACGTCGTAAAGCATTGACGGCGACGGCATGGTCCCCTTCCTTGATTGAGCGTTCTAACAGTGGACTCAAATGGAATCGATTTAGCGTCGCTAATATAATCATCCCTGCGAAGAGCAAGACTTTCAAAAATAGCAGAGTGCCATAAGTAGTCATCATCACTTCGTCCAGGGTTGGGCCCACGATAAAGAGATAATTCACTACGCCAGTAATGCTTAAAGTCACAACAATTAGCGCGCCAGCTGATTCAAACCCAGTCAGGACTCGGGAGAGAACCCGTATTTCTTGTCCGCCATTTAGTCTTTTCGCACGCAGCAGTAAAGCGAATGCGGCCAGAGCTCCCATCCAACCGCCGGCTGCCAGAAGGTGAAGAATATCGCTAATGAAATGTATATAACGACGATTGCCTTCGTCCATTGCGCCATGCCCTGTCCACGCTAGGGTAGCGAGAGCAATAGCACCGAAGACGGTAACCGCCCAAAGACTGAGGGTTGGGAGGCGCTTGTTAAGTGTGATGGCGATACCTGCCAGCACCAGGGCTGCTATTCGGACCATCCAGGTGAGCCCGACGTCGGTACCAGTTAGAACCATTTCGAAGATGTGATGGTGAAGCTCCATAAATTCTGAAACGCCGCTCATTGCTTTCGCAAGTAACAACATAGCGGCAAGAGACAGAAGTACACCAACAACTGCGGTGCCGAAAAGGAGCGACTCAAAGTTTAAGACAGCGCCGGACACTCGCTCTTTCCCCCGTAGGCTATACAAACCAAAAATGGCCAATCCAAACAGCAGCATGAGGTCCATATAAAGAGCGAAACGAACGGCGATGTTGATTGAGTCGCTCATGGATCATTTCACTTTAAAAGAAAAATTGCCGGTAATGGGATGAGTGTCGGAAGAGACTGCCCGCCATTCGACCTTATAAGTACCTGTGGTTAGCGGAGCGGCGGGCGTGATAACCATCATTTTCGGATCGTCGCCGCCGGCGACACCAGCCTTAACACCCATAGGTGAATTCGGCATACCCGGCATGTCAGTCATGATCAGTTTCGCTCCCGAGAACTGAGTCGTGAGGTTCTCCGAGAAGTGCAGCTCGATCTTGGAAGGTGCCGCAGACGTCGAGCCTTCCACTGGGGTAGAAGACACCAGTTTTGGATGCGCCTGGGCGATAGCGCTCACGAGCAAACCGACGGTAAGTGCAACAGCTACGGTAGTAGTTTTAAAGAATGACATGCAAGACTCCTCACAGCATAAGCTGTTGGTTCGAGGTTGGGTTGGGGAGATCTAGTTTTTACTTCTCAATTCCGATTAAAACCACAGGCAAATACCAAGCGTATGCCGCGTACTTAACCCAGGTTCTGGATCAGAATGATCCGCGTTATAGAGCTAGGACACGATGCCACATGACTGCCGACCATTCGATTACATTTCAGTAAGCTTTACGCATGCCCTCTGGTCCATAATTGAGGGTTGTCGTCGTGGCTTTTTATTTTCCCGATGTGCACTACATTGGCTTTCTCTCTGAAGCCTGTCGGTCAATCCGTCTTGGAGCAAAGGCCGCGCCCCTTGCTCCAAGACGGCGCCTCAGCGAGGCTAGGCCCGTTTCGATCCGGCATTAGGAAATTCCATATGGAAGGCTGTTTTTCGATTGGATGAGGTACACCAGATCTTGCCTTCATGGGCTTCTACGATCGACCGCGTAATTGAGAGCCCCAGTCCAGCATTGCTGGGGCTCCCTTCACGCCGTGCCGGATCCGCGCGATAAAATCGATCGAAGAGCTTTTCAAGGTGCTCGGGTGCAATGGTTTCTCCTGGATTTTCCACGACCACAAATGTCGAGGTATTTCTCTGTTGGATATCGACATTGATGGTCCTCCCCTCCGGGGTGTACCGCAGCGCATTAGAAAGCAGATTCGAGACAGCTCTGTGCAGCATTAGTACGTCGCCCCGAACACTCCCTCCCCCTGAAACCGTCAGGTTGATGCCGCGCTCATCTGCCAGCAGGCGGTAGTATTCGAGCAGTTTCTCCACGACCTCCAATAGGTCTATCGGTTTGTTCTCATGGGGGATCAGGCCGTTGTCAGATTTAGCCAGAAAGAGCATGTCGTCGATCATCCGAGACATACGCTTCAAGTCATCCAGATTCGAATACAGATTGTCTTCGTAGTCCTCAATATCCCTTTTTCTAGAGAGCACCACTTCGGTATGGATCATCAGATTACTGACCGGTGTGCGCAGTTCGTGAGCAATGTCCGCAGAGAAATTTGATAACCGGACAAAAGCATCATCCAGACGTGACAACATCGCGTTGAACGACGACACCATCTGTTGAAGCTCTTTTGGAACAGACGCTAATGGAATGCGCTCTTTAAGTGATTTGGCCGACATCGACGCAGCGACCATGGTCACCTGCCGAATCGGACGCATGCCACTGCGGGCAACCAACCAACCCAGCCCCACACTGACGAGCGCGCTGATCACCAGCCCTATCCAGAACCATCGCTGGAGCGTCTCGAAGAAAAACATGTGCTCAGTAACATCAAAAACCAAGATCACGGTCAGCGGCTTGTCCCGACCGGTCACCATCGCTTGAGCAGTCAAACCACGGAACATCTGCTCTTGGTTCTGCCATTCCCAAAAATTATTGTTGGTGGTCGTGAGGAACTCCTCCGGAACATTGACTGGCCCTGGGTCAGCGAAAAGTAGCCTCCCGTCATCGCCTAGGATGACGGCTGTCAAATTACGGTGAGCCCCGAGCAGAGCCTGTAACTCGGGCTTTAACTCGCCGAATTGATCGGTGCTCTTCAGCTCCCCCAGGATTCTCTGGGTCGAGTGGAGTTTTTCGTTTAGAGCCTCTTGATCCAACATTTTGAAATGATGCTGGCTGAGGTGGTTAAAGCTGACTCCGGCGACGGTGAGCACAGCTGTTACCGCAAGCATGAACATCAGACTCATGCGTGTAGTCAGGGACAGACGGTTCATTTTGACTCCGAATCCGGTGCATCAAGCATGTAGCCCATACCACGTGCGGTGTGGATCAGCTTGACCTCAAAGCTGTCATCAATCTTCGCCCTGAGCCTGCGCACCGCAACCTCGATTACGTTGGTATCGCTGTCGAAATTCATGTCCCAAACTTGCGAGGCGATGAGCGACTTCGGCAGCACTTCGCCCCGGCGACGGAGCAGCAACTCCAGCAGCGCAAACTCTTTGGCCGTCAGGCCTATGCGTTTCCCCCCCCGAATGGCCCTGCGTTTGAGCAGGTCAACCTCTAGGTCGGCCAGTTTCAAATTGGTTGGCGAGGGTGCGCCATTACCGCGACGCAGCAGTGTTCTGACGCGGGCCAGCAATTCAGAAAATGCGAAGGGCTTGATCAGGTAATCATCCGCTCCGAGCTCAAGCCCCTTAACGCGATCTTCAACACGGTCTCGCGCAGTCAGAAATAACACCGGTACATCTTTCCCTGCCAAACGCACCTTCTGAAGCACTTCCCACCCATCCAGACCGGGCATCATGACGTCCAGAATCAGCAGGTCATACGCTTCGCTCAAGGCGTGTTGCAGGGCCTCAGTACCATTGGTGAAACGATCAACGTTGAACCCAGCCTCAGTAAGGCCCTGTTGCAAGTAGATACCTATTTTCGGTTCGTCTTCCGCAACCAACAGTCTCATGGGAGTGGCTCTCAAAGTGATGATGGGGCTGAGTTTGCAACGAATTAGCTCAGCCAACCAGAAACTGACAGAAATGTAATTCTGGCTTCAGGTTGATGTCAGCAAGCGTTGTCTAGGGTTTGCCCATGAACACCGTCAAGTGCTCATCCGACTCTCCAGAGAGAAAAACCCTCAGGAGTCGGACACCATTCCTATCAAGGAGCTGCCCCATGAGCTATCTCAAAACCGTGTTTCTGGCTGGCTCGATCCTGCTCTCGGCCTCGGCATGGGCTGAGGGCGGCGGAGACCGAGTGATGGAGCGCATGGAAAGTATGCGTAATAAAGCGGAAACCGTTCTGATTCAAGCCGAAAAAGCCCCTGCAGGCCAACGCCATGTGCACATGGCAGAGCACATGAAAATGCTTGGCGAGATCATGAGCCAACTCCATCAAGACCATCCCGATGCATCAATGTCGCCCCAACAGCATCTCGCCTGGATGGAGAAGCACGACAAAATCGTCGATGACGTTTTGAACCAAATGCAACGCGAACACAAACTAATGCTTTCAGAAAACCATCAGTAAATATCCTGCTTTCAAGGCTTTTCGCAATTAATTGCGATTACAAACGACGTCGCTTAGACGCCGTTGTTTATTTTAAAAACTGACAGAAATGTAGTGCTCAGGTCAGTTAACTGGTAGCTCAGTCACTTTAATATAGCGAGTGTTTTTCTCGCTCATCCTTGAGGTCACTATGAACGCTAAATTTTTTACCCCTGTTATCGCGACAATGGCTCTATTTTTCGGTGCTACAGCCATGGCTAGTGTGGGGCATGGCAAAGATGACATTGGTCAACCTGGAACCGCTGCCGAGGTTACCCGCACCGTTGAGGTGAAAATGGGCGACATTTTCTTCGCGTCCAAAAACATCAATGTCAAACCCGGAGAGACGGTTCGATTCGTCCTGCGCAACGAAGGTTCGCTGCTGCATGAATTCAATATTGGTAACGCAGCTGCACATGCTGCTCACCAAAAAGAGATGGCAGCCATGTTCCAGAACGGCACGCTCACGCCTATTGGGTCCGGGCAAGCCATGAGCAATATGGGGCATAGCATGGGGGAAATGAAGATGGTCGGGATGGAGCACAACGATCCGAACAGCGTCTTGATCGAACCTGGCGCAACCAAAGAGCTCATCTGGACGTTCGCCAAGAGCACGGGGCTGGAGTTTGCCTGCAACGTACCTGGTCATTACCAATCAGGAATGGTTGGTCAGTTTGAAGTGAAGTAAACGTGGCTTGATCGATATCACCGCCTCAAAGCGAGCGTTGACTACTCTCAGTCGCAGACGTCACCGCAACTTTTGCGAGGACAGTGGGGACTACATCATGACTAACCATCATCATTCGGTTGAAAACGCTCCTTCGTCTTTCTGGAGGAGCAAAACGGGCGTTGTACTGATCATGCTGGTTGCGATTGGTGTCTTTTACCTGGTTCGGGAGCACTTCAGCCATGTTTCGCCTTATTTACCCTATCTGATCCTGTTGATCTGTCCTTTGATGCATTTTTTTGGACATGGCCATGGAGGGCATGGTCGAAATGCTGATCAGGCAGAAACCAACAAGAATGAGGACGGAAAATAATCATGGCCACCAACACGAGCCACCACGACCATAGTCACTCCCATCCATTAAACCCCCAAGGTGAAGGTCTACGTGATCTGGTGTGCGGCATGACCGTCACGGAGCAGTCTGTTCACAAGTTAACGCACGAGGGCCGGCCTTATTACTTCTGCAGCGCCAAGTGTCAGGGCAAGTTTGCGGCAAATCCGCTGCAATACCTCACGCCGGCACCACCGGCGGAGACCGCGCCAGCGGCCGTCGGCACCATCTACACCTGCCCGATGCACCCCGAGATACGTCAGGACCATCCGGGCAACTGCCCCAAATGCGGCATGTCGCTGGAGCCCTTGCTGCCGGAACTCGACGACGATGAGAACCCCGAATTGCGCGATTTTCAGCGCCGCTTCTGGTGGACCTTGCCGCTGACAGGCATGGTCTTTGTTCTCGCCATGTTCGGCCACCGTTTCCAGTGGATGGACATGACCGTGCAGAGCTGGGTCGAACTGGTGCTGTCGATCCCCATCGTCCTATGGGCCGGATGGCCGTTCTTTACGCGCGGGTGGCAGTCCGTGGAGAACCTCAGTCCGAACATGTGGACCTTGATTAGTCTGGGCACCGGTGCGGCTTTCGTCTATAGCGTGGTCGCCACGGTCACGCCGCAGGTGTTCCCGGCCTCGTTCATCTCCATGGGCCGCGTCGCTGTGTACTTTGAAGCGGCCGCCGTGATCATCTCGCTCACGTTGCTGGGCCAGGTGCTCGAACTCAAGGCCCGGTCGCAGACCTCGGCGGCCATCAAGTCGCTGCTGGGCCTGGCGCCCAAGACCGCCCGCCGCATCCGGGAGGACGGCACCGAAGAGGATATCCCGCTGAACCATGTACATGTGGGCGACTTACTGCGCGTTCGCCCTGGGGAGAAGGTGCCAGTGGACGGCGTGGTGACTGAAGGCGGCAGCTCGGTCGATGAATCCATGCTCACGGGCGAGCCGATACCGGTCACCAAGCGCGTGGGCGACAAAGTGATCGGCGCCACGCTCAACACCAGCGGCGCACTGGTGATGCGCTCTGAACATGTAGGCGCGACCACAATGCTGGCCCAGATCGTGCAAATGGTGGCGCAGGCCCAGCGTTCCCGTGCGCCGATGCAGCGCATGGCCGACGTCGTGGCGGGCTACTTTGTCGTCACCGTGATGGGGATCGCCCTGCTGGCCTTCCTCGGCTGGGGCCTGTTCGGTCCCGAGCCGCGTTGGGTGTTCGGCCTGATCAACGCGGTGTCGGTGCTGATCATTGCCTGCCCCTGCGCGCTGGGCCTGGCCACGCCGATGTCCATCATGGTCGCCACCGGTCGCGGTGCAACGCACGGCGTGCTGTTCCGTGATGCTGCAGCGATCGAAAACATGCGCAAAATCGACACCCTCATCATCGACAAGACCGGCACCCTGACCGAGGGGCGTCCGACGTTCGAGCGCGCCGTGCCTGCGCCCGGCTTTGATGCCGACGAGGTGCTGCGCCTGGCCGCCAGCCTGGACCAGGGCAGCGAGCACCCGCTGGCCGAAACCATCGTGCGCGCCGCCCGCGAGCGCGGCATGCTGTTCGACAAGCCCGAGAATTTCGAGTCCGGCTCGGGCATCGGCGTGCGTGGGCAGGTGGCAGGGCGTCAACTGGCGCTGGGCAACACCACGCTGATGGAGCAGATCGGCGTCTCGGTCGCTGCCCTGGTGCCGCAGGCCGAGGCCTTGCGTGCAGAAGGCGCCAGTGTGATGCACCTGGCAGTCGATGGCCAACTTATGGGCCTGCTGGCCGTGTCCGACCCGATCAAAGCCAGCACGCCGGAAGCCTTGGCGACGCTCAAGGCTTCGGGGCTGCGCATCGTGATGGCGACCGGCGACGGCCTGACCACGGCCAAGGCTGTTGCAGCCCGCCTGGGCATCGACGAGGTGCATGGCGAGGTCAAGCCGGCCGACAAGCTGCTGCTGGTGGAAAGGTTGCAAAAGGAAGGCCGCGTGGTGGCCATGGCGGGCGATGGCATCAACGACGCGCCGGCGCTGGCCAAGGCCGATGTCGGCGTGGCCATGGGCACCGGAACCGACGTGGCGATGAACAGCGCCCAGATCACGCTGGTCAAGGGCGATCTACGCGGGATTGCGATTGCGCGCGCATTGTCGGAAGCCACGGTGGGCAACATGAAGCAAAACCTGATGTTTGCCTTTTTGTACAACGCGCTGGGCATCCCGATTGCGGCCGGCGTGCTGTATCCGCTGACCGGCTGGCTGCTGTCGCCGCTGATTGCCGCGCTGGCCATGAGCTTGAGTTCGGTGTCGGTGATCGGCAACGCTTTGCGGCTGCGAAACAGACGCGTATGACTCCGCTGTTTTGGTGGTATCGACGGCGGCGGCTGTCACGGTTAAGGAGGTGAATCACAAGATTCGAGGCGACGTGGCCGGTAATGGCATCCAAGACGGGCCGCCGCAGGCTGAGGCCTGACGATAGAAGTTTTATTTTCTCAATAAGGATTAATCATGATGACAAGTAAAGGTAAGTGGTTTTTAACGGCAATACAGGTCGGGCTGCTGGCCTGGTCCGGCACTACATGGGCCGCTGACAAGGTGTATGTGGCCAATGAGGGCGCTGACACGGTCAGCGTGCTCGATGCCGCGTCGTTCAAGACACTGGCAAGCGTGCGCGTCGGCAAGACACCGCACAACGTGCAGGTATCGCCTGACGGAAAGGTCGTATGGGTGACCAATAACGGCGAGCCTGATCAGGCGGCTGGCTCTGCGCATAAGGAAATGGCCAAAGGTGAACACAGCACGATGGCGACGGTAGGAGCCGTTTGGGCCATTGATACCAGTAGTGACGCGGTAATCGCCAAGGTGCCGGTCGGCATGCACCCGGCCCATGTGGTGGTGTCGCCAGATGGCCGCCTTGCCTACGTCACCAACGGCGGCGACGACATGGTGAGTGTGATTGACACATCGGAGCAGCGTGTTGTCGCCACGATTCCTGTCGGTAAGTTCCCCCACGGTCTTCGCATCAGTCCGGACGGCAAGCAGGCCTACGTCGCCAACCTCAAGGGCGGCACGGTGTCGGTCATTGATACCGCCAGCCAAAAGGAGATCGCGCAGGTGCAGGTAGGCAAGGGTCCGGCTCAAGTCGGCTTCACGCCGGACGGTCGTCTTGTCTTGGTGTCGCTGTCGGAAGAAAACGCCGTCGCCGTGATAGACCCGGCCACGCGCCAGGTGATTCGCAAGGTTGCCGTCGGAACGGTGCCTATCCAGCTGTACGTCACGCCGGATTCGCGCACGCTGCTGGTGGCCAACCAGGGCACGCCGAAGAAGCCTGGCAAAACCGTCAGCCTGATCGACCTGGAGAGTTTCAAGGTCGCCAAGACAGTCGTGACTGGCGCCGGTGCTCATGGCGTGGTCGTCGACCGTGACGGACGGTACGCATACGTTACCAACACCTACGCCAACTCGGTCTCCGTGCTCGACGTGAAGGACCGCAAGGTCACGAAGACCGTACCGGTCGGCAAGGCCCCCAACGGCATCAGCGTGACGCCTTGACGGTTTGACCGTCGCGTGCAGCCCAGGGAGCGAGACCCAAGCCCTGGAAAAAATCCGCGAAGCCTGCAACGACGCCTGCGAGCAGGCGTTTAGCCTGCTGTTTCAGAACCTCGTCATGTTCGACACATAGCGATCGCTCACGAAGTGAATCGGGTACCTGCGTACCCAGTGCAAGGTCTAGCATGCGTACGATCCCCGACCCTGACGGGTGACGCCTGATTGAGGTGTGCTCGGGGTCATGCCGAGATAAGGGAAAATTAGGACATTAGACCTGTAACTGAATGATTCACTTAGCTTTTTTCAGAAGGATTCGAATCTTGCGTTTTGTTTGTGTGAAATGACGATCCTGTCGGCTTTCCGGCCTCAGTCAGCCCTTGGGTTGCGCGCTCCAGGTAGACGGTGTTCCACAGCGCTACCGGGCCAGCGGCCTCAGCCTGGTAACCGCCGCGATTGTGCTGTGGAACACCGAAGACGGCATCACTCACTGATTTTAATTGTTATGCCATAACATCCTGTTCGGCCTGTATGTTGACGGCAATCCGTGAATTCTGCTTTTAGCGAGCCTTTCATCGAATGTCGGGAACAATCCCAGCTATCCCTGTGTTTTCTTCAATCCTTTCAGACGCATGTTCGCCCTTTGGACAGCAGCCATCTTTTCGGGCCGCTTCATTCGTTTCCATTTCCTAATGTCTTCCTTGCTTCGCCCGCAGCTCACACAAAGATCGCCACTTAGCTGGCAAACTGAAATGCATGGACTTTCGATTTCTTTAGCCATCGTCAATAACCCTTTGTCACGCGTGATTGCGCCAACCGCTTCTGCCAATCGCCACCATGACTTCGTTGGCACTCCTCCTCAGAGTCGAACCGTACATTGTGGTCTGATGGGCGCAGATCAATGTTTGCGCCGTTCAGCGCCATGGCAGTCAGCTCAAAGATGCGCACCTTCTGCGCGCTAGACTGGGCAAGCTTTTTGTCTGCTAACGTTTCGAAAACCCAGATCACTTTTAGAGTTTCAGGAAGCGCGTTTAAGTCAGCTTCGTGGGTGAGCCAGGAAAAGCCTTTGATTTCAGATTTTGCCGTTTCGCAAGCTTCGGTGAGAGTTGCAATTAAACCGCGTTCGATCCGCGCAAGTTCACGTTTGCCTAAGGGCATTGCGGGCTCCTTTGGAGGCAATAGATGGGGGGCGCCCTGCAACGGGCGGGTTCAACAAAGCGAGTTAGCGAAGGGGCTCAATTAGAGCCCCTTACCAGAGGAATCAGACTGAATCAGACAGGTCGAAATTCGACAGTCAGATGGCTGACCTCGTGAACAGGCTTGAGACGTTCACGAATGATTTCGGCGTTCGCAGTGGCTTCGCCAAGGACGCTTACGATAGCCGCATGCGCTTCTGGTCCAACCCGCCAGACATGCAAGTCTGTAATGGTTGCATCGCCTGGCTTCTCAACCAGCTCACGGATTTCCTCTGCAACGTGCTCATCAGTTTGATCTAGCAGTACAGCAGAGGTCACACCCATCAAGCTCCACGCCCAACGCGCGATAACGATGGCACCAACAATACCCATTACCGGATCCAGCCATACCCACCCGAGATACCGGCCAGCGAGCAATGCAGCAATTGCCAGCACGGAGGTCAGTGCGTCCGCTATTACATGGACGTACGCTGATTTCAGGTTGTTATCCCCGTGATGTCCATGATCATGATCATGACTGTGGCCGTGGCCAAGCAGAAGCGCGCTCACAATGTTTACGATCAAGCCAACAATCGCAATGAGCGTAGCGGTCCCGAATTGAACCTCCGTTGGCTGGAGGAGGCGCATTACTGACTCTACGCCGATTACCAGGGACACCATGCCGAGTATGAGCGCCGATGCAAACCCACCCAGATCTCCAACCTTACCGGTACCGAAGCTGTAACGATTACTGGACGCGTGGCGTTTTGCGTATCCGTAAGCAGCCGCTGCGATGCCCAAAGCGCCCGCATGGGTCGCCATGTGAAAACCATCGGCAAGTAAAGCCATCGAGCCAGTGATATAACCGGCGGTGATTTCGCCAACCATCATCACCACCGTAAGCGCCACGACCCAAAGGGTACGTTTGGCATTTTCTTCGTGCGCTGACCCAAGGAATACGTGGTCGTGTATGTGATTAATTTCGATATTGGTGCTGCTACTCATGAACTTGTACCTGGTTTCTTCACTTTGAATAGCGGCGAATGGCTTCAATAAGTTCTTCGACACCCTTGTTGCGCTCTTCATCGCTGAGCGCTGGGTTCGCTACATGCTCCCTGGCGTGGTCCTCAATAATTTCGTCCATTAATCCATTGATGGCCCCGCGTGTGGCGGCGACAAGATGCAATGTTTTTGCGCAATCGAGATCCGATTCCAAAGCACGTTCAACTGCCTGGATTTGTCCTGCGATGCGTTTAACTCGTTTGAGAAGAGCGTCTTTGTTTGAAGCTGTGTGACCCATGGTATACCCCTCCTACCTATGCAAGTCGCATGATAGGCATACCTAGTACCCCTATGCAAGCGTCGTATGACGGAGAGGCCGCCCGCAGTGCCTTGCTGGAAAGCGATGCTTCAAGTGTGGAGGGTCAGGCCGAAGGGGGTAATCGCAGAAAACGGAGATGTTTGTACGCTAAGCCATGCTGCTCTGCTGCAAGCATTGTTCGGCACTGTTGCGTCCGGTTGAAGTACGCCTCAACCCGGCGTCAGGCCGACCAACAGGGATCTCAAAACGCATGCCTCCTCATTTCTTAACTACAATGATGGGAGCTGAAGGATCAGCTCCCATCAACAAAAATCCCGTCAGTCATGACGGTTTTTTTGTTTTCAGTCCGCATCGCTGAACAGATGACCAGTAAATTGCGTTCGTACAGATCATGGTGAGCTGATGCGGGTAGGTGTTGTTATGGTGGTTTGATCGCACTCCATGTTCAGTCTTTCGCATTCCGCATCTGCTTCTATCCGTGTCGAGTAGGTGAACTGCAATCGCTGCTTACCTTGATTGTCATAAATATCAAAACCAGCCGGAACTGTAGTGGAGTGAAAGCGAGCTCCATTGCGAACCGATCCTGTTTCGGTGGGGATCGCAGGAACAACAACGAATCTCTGGATCATCTTCGCGTCCTTGTGTTGAGTGAACCTTAACTAATAGCGACAGCCCGCCACTTCTTCAAGTTTTGAGAAGTCCTATGACAACCAAACAACCCGAGGCGGTGGCCTGTCAGGTTGAGCTCATAGAGGTTTGTAGGGAAACGTCAGGAAAAGCCGAAATAGACCCTACCTTGACGTACCTCCGTCGTCCGGCCTGACGCCGGGTTGAGGCGTACTCCATTCGGACACAGACTGCACAACGCAAGGGCTTACAGACTGTCAGCAGGGGCTTATCGTACGATTTTTTCCGTTTTCTCTATGCACCCCAGACAACGCGATAGGCGTGCGCGGATTGTCCGAAGTCGCCAGCCATTCAGGAGGACTTGAGGTGGATTGCACGCAAGCCTTTATAGAACAACCGCATGCGAAGCAAATGTCCTAATTTTCCCTTATCTCGGCATGACCCCTGCTCCAACCGGACATAGGCCGTGTCACAAAGGCTGAAGCCGGTCGGTTGTCGCTTAGTGTGCGGAACTCCTTTTTTTGCGATCTCCCCAAACCAGGGTGCAGGCAAGACTTGACCTTGCCATCATGTCAACGTTTATGCTGTGTTTGCGGCTAAAGAAGCCGCTCAATACGAGAGGAATAACTATGTTCGTCTTAGATGTGTCCGGCATTGGTTGCGGCAGCTGCATTAGCAAAATCACCAAAGCTATTCACGCGTTGGATAGCGAGGCAAGGGTTTTGGTGGATCGTGCTGCCGGCAAGGTCAACGTTGAAAGTAGCGAAAACCCTGAGCGAGTCCGCGCAGCTGTGGAAACATTGGGTTTTCCTTCCAAAATCAGCGCCTGATGGTGCTGATCCGCTCCAGCTTTAACGCTCCCATATACAGGCTCTCCCTGGGCTCATTTCAGATATGAGCCCAGGGCCGAGATAAGCTGATCAAAGTCTTCTTAGCGCTTTCCTGGAGTAATAGCTTCAGCACCTATCCAGCCCGCCTCAATGGTTCAATGAGCACAATGTGGTAGGCAATGGGTCGAAGTCTGCTGACATTGACTTTAGGGCAACCAGGGCAGAGATAACCGGCCTGTTCTATAGTGCAAGTACTTGTTTTTTGGCAATTACTCCCCACGAAGAGCCTTAATCAGGCCTTTAAATGAACCATTGAGTCGGGTGAACGCTGCCTCGAAATGAATTTCATTTTCCGTATACTTCGCAAGCTCGACTTGCTGATCCACGGTATTTTGGTCCAGGGACGGTTGATTTGGAATTCTGTAAAGTAAAGCTCTCTCATCAATTTCGGCTGCTGATCCGTTCCCAGCAATGTGCTTTAGGTTTGTTGTTTGTAAAGAAAACTGAGCATCCGTCATTCGCTTTGACTGGCTTGCAAGCAAGGCAGGAAAGTCCAAGTCGCGGGCCTTGAAATTTGGCGTATCGGCGTTAGCTATATTATTGCTCAGCACCTCCGCTCTTTGGCTGCGATAAATTAACGCTCTTTCCGCAGAACCAACGGCTTTTTCAAAATTAATACTCACGTCTAATCACCTTTGTGGAATTACCAGTCCCGACGCAATACGCATATCGAACACTCAAGGTTAAATACAATGCATCAGCGTCGGCGAATTTCAGATCCTGTTCAGCTGTTCAAAAACCGTCGAATCTCTTTAAAAATGACAGGAAGCTTACAAAATTGTCATATATAAATTTTAATCGGTTAAATACGATGCAGTGTTACTTGGATGAGTGAGAGCTTACGAATTAATCCGCCTGCTATTCAATAGAAAAGTGGCAGCCTGACACAACTGTAATATTCACCTAAGGTTTCTGACAGGGGATGAGTCCTAAAGTTATATCGAGCCTTGAGCTCAGCCCCCAAGAATCATTTTTCAATGTGGATTCAACGGGATGACCAAAACTTATTCGAGGATACCCCCATGAAATCCATTAAAACCCTGTTTGTCATAGCCGCTTTGACCGTCTCTTCTCTGGCGATGGCCGAAGGTGGCGGTGACCGGACGTTCGCGCGCATGGAGGCTGCAATGAAGAGGTCAATGGACGCGTACCAAATTGCCCAAAAGCAAGGCACTCAACCCCCAGTAGCCGAGAGCAAAGCCAACGCTGTCGACCAAGCCAAATATTGAACGGCTCGATGCACTCCCAAGCTGACAGAAATGTAATCACCTCGGTGGTTAAAATGTGGCAATTTCTGAGCTCGCCTGCCCTATGAGTTTAGTCCTTTGCGGCGGCGGGCAAGGTTCATAGAGATTCGAGACGAGCTCCTGAGAGCCCGCTAACCTATAAGCATAATCCACAGCGTGTTTCACACGGTTTCCCTTTCGACTGACTGGATATAAACGGCATGCATTCCAAAACCTCTAGGCGGACATTCGTTAAAGGCTTGGCCGCTGGTGGCATTCTCGGCGGCTTTGGCCTTTGGCGCACTCCTGTATGGGCAGTGACCAGTCCTGGTCTGCCGAGCGTACTCACCGGCAACGAATTTGATCTGTTTATTGGTGAAACCCCGGTAAACATCACCGGCTCGCCACGCACGGCCATGACCATCAATGGCTCCTTGCCGGGACCATTGCTGCGCTGGCGCGAAGGGGAAACGGTCACGCTGCGGGTAAAAAACCGCCTGGATCAGGACACTTCAATCCATTGGCACGGGATCATCTTGCCGGCCAACATGGATGGAGTGCCGGGCTTGAGTTTCCACGGCATCGCCCCCGATGGCATGTACGAGTATAAATTCAAGGTGCATCAGAACGGTACGTACTGGTACCACAGCCACTCGGGCTTTCAGGAACAAGCTGGCGTATATGGCCCCATCGTGATCGATTCAAAAGAGCCGGAGCCTTTTCAGTACGACCGCGATTACGTGGTGATGCTGACCGACTGGACCGATGAAGATCCTGCTCGCGTCATGGCCAAGCTCAAGAAACAATCGGACTACTACAACCACCACAAGCGTACCGTGGGCGACTTCATCGACGATGTCAGCGAGAAAGGCTGGTCCGCGACAGTGGCGGATCGGAAGATGTGGGCCGAAATGAAAATGAACCCCACCGATCTCGCGGACGTCAGTGGGGATACTTACACCTACCTCATGAACGGCCAGGCCCCCAACGGTAACTGGACAGGTATTTTTAAGCCGGGAGAGAAGCTGCGCCTACGCTTCATTAACGGCTCGGGTATGAGCTATTTCGACGTCCGTATCCCAGGCTTGAAAATGACCGTTGTGGCCGCCGACGGCCAGCACGTCAACCCGGTCAGCGTCGACGAATTCCGCATCGCCGTGGCAGAGACCTATGACGTGATCGTCGAGCCTGCCAGTCAAGAGGCGTATACCATTTTTGCCCAGTCCATGGATCGAACCGGTTATGCGCGCGGAACCTTGGCCGTGCGCGAAGGATTGAAGGCGCCGATACCGGCGATTGATCCTCGCCCTCTTGTGACCATGGATGACATGGGGATGGGCGGTATGGCCGGTATGGACCATGGCAGCATGGCGGGCATGGATGGCGGCGCTACGAAGCAAGGTGGCATGTCCGGTATGGCCGGCATGGATCACAGCAAAATGACCGGCATGGGCCAGGATGACATGTCCAATATGACCGGTATGGACCACAGCAATATGGCAGGTATGGACCAGGGTGACATGTCCGGTATGGCAGGTATGGGCGGCATGGGCGGCATGGGCGGAGAGATGCAGACTCACCCCGCCTCCGAAACCAATAACCCCCTGGTTGACATGCAAGCCATGACCCCTACGCCGAAGCTCAACGATCCGGGTATTGGCTTGCGCAACAATGGCCGTCGCGTGCTTACCTACTCTGACCTTAAGAGCACTTTCCAGGATCCGGATGGCCGCGAGCCCAATCGCACCATTGAGCTGCACCTGACCGGTCATATGGAAAAGTTCGCCTGGTCATTCAACGGCATCAAATTCTCTGACGCCGAACCATTGCGCCTCAAGTATGGCGAGCGTCTGCGCATTACGCTGGTGAACGACACCATGATGACTCACCCCATCCACCTCCACGGTATGTGGAGTGACCTTGAGGATGAGAACGGGAAATTCATGGTGCGCAAACACACGATCGACATGCCACCAGGAACCAAACGCAGCTATCGAGTCACCGCTGATGCGTTGGGTCGCTGGGCCTATCACTGCCACCTGCTATTCCATATGGAAATGGGCATGTTCCGTGAAGTACGGGTTGATGAGTAAAGGAGACGGGTTATGAACACATATCTGAATCGTAAGTCGCTGATCGGTTGCGCCCTCGTCATTGGCCTATTAGGGGGAGTGCCCGTTGCACTGGCAGGAGAAAGCGGTGGCGATCATTCCCATCCAACTCCTGCATCATCAACGGACAAGCCAGAGTCAACCCAAAAACCCAAGACCAATGAATCCAAAACCGATCACAGTTCCATGGACCATGGCTCGATGGATCACAGCAAAATGAGCGATGAGTCGATGGATCATGACCAAAAAACTAAAAAAGCGGATTGAGATCATGACCAGTAATTTTTTACGCCCAACCCTGCTGGCACTGACCGTCTCCATCAGCCCCGCTTTTTTTGGCTTGGCGAACGCCGCTGAGGCAATGGATCCGTCGATGACCATGCCCTCGAGTTCGGACTCGAAACCCTCGGGGGTTCAAAAGTCGATCCCCGCCAAAGACAGCCAGATGGACCATTCCAAGATGGATCATGGTTCGATGGAGCCTATGGACCACAGTAAAATGAACATGGGCCAAGGCCAAGAAAAGCCGATGGACCATAGCAAAATGAATCATGGGCAAATGGATCAAGGCCAGATGGAAGGCATGGACCACAGCAAAATGAGTATGGATGCAAGGGCGACTACCACGAGCCGAACCCCTATTCCGGTACTGACCGACGCTGATCGTGAAGCCGCCTTTCCTCCGGTGGCTGGTCATGGCCTCTCTGACAAAAGCCTCAACACGTTCTTTCTCCTCGATCAGTTCGAGTATCAGGACGCTGACAACGGCAGTGCCCTGAGCTGGGACGCTACGGGATGGATCGGTGGGGACGTTGATCGTCTGTGGCTGCGTTCGGAAGGTGAACGTACCAACGGTGTAACCGAGAGCGCCGAACTCACAGCACTGTGGGGGCACTCGATCAGTCCGTGGTGGGACGTTGTTACCGGGGTGCGTCAAGATTTTAAACCAGGCTCGCCACAGACTTGGGGCGCTTTGGGTATCCAAGGGATGGCTCTCTACAACTTTGAAGCGGAAGCCACCGCATTCATTGGTGAGAACGGGCAGACCGCGGCTCGGTTAGAGGGCGATTACGACATTCTGCTTACCAATCGCTTGATCTTGCAGCCCACAGCCGAAATGAATTTTTACGGGAAAAACGACCCGCAACGCGGCATTGGTTCTGGTTTGGCCAATACCGAAGTAGGTTTGCGGTTGCGCTACGAGCTTGTCCGCGAGTTTGCCCCCTACATCGGCGTTACCTGGAGTCGCTCCTATGGCAAGACCGCAGACCTCGCTAGCGATGAAGGAGAGGATACGAACGAGGCGCGATTTGTCGTAGGTATTCGGATGTGGTTTTGAGAACCTTATATGAAAAGAACAATAAAAACGTTGGCTGCTGCCGGTGTGGTTGCAGTCATCATGGGGGCCGGCGTCGTGCATTTTGGTGTGTTCAACGTTGGGGCCGATGAACCCCACTCCGATCCCGTTTACGCACTTCTGTCCACTGCTCGGGATCGCTCGATTGCAGTGCGTTCACGCGACATTAAAGTCCCCGACCTAGGCTCTGTACGTAAAGTATTGTCGCAAGCACCGCATAGCGCAGGCCAATGAGACCATCGCCGCAAAACTTGTTGCGAGCTTGTCGAAGTGCGTCACGATGCGACGGTTCTCCTTCAGCCAGCCAAACATGCGTTCGATGATGTTGCGCTGCCGATATTTGGGGCGATCAAAAAGTCGAGGCAATCCTGGCTTGGTTTTGCGCTTCATGCTTCGCAACGGAATGACTGGCTGCATGCGATAACGATCACAATACTGGCGCAGCGCTTCAGCGTCGTAACCCTTGTCAGCCAGCAACCAGCGGCAACGCTTGCGTGGGCGACCGCGCAGGCTGGGTATGCAAGCCTGATCGAGTAGCGGTTGGGCATAGGCTATATCGCTGGCTTGTCCGCCTGACAACAGGAAACGCAGAGGCACACCATTGGCGTCGCACAGCATGTGAATCTTGGTCGTCAGGCCACCCCGGCTGCGCCCGAGCGCGTGGTCTTGCGGTTCTTCAAATCCCCTTTTTTCCCGGCACCTGATGAGGCCCGGGTTGCTCGTACGGCAGTGGAGTCGATCATCCATGTTTCCAAGTCAATCAAACCCTGCTCATTCAATCGGATATGAAGACGCTTGAGCATCTGATCAAAAGCTCCGCAATCACGCCATCCTCGGAACCGTTGATAGATCGTTGACCAAGGGCCGAATCGTTCGGGCATGTCTCGCCAGGCTGCGCCAGAGCAAAGCACCCAGAGAATACCGTTTAGCATCAGGCGATCATCGGCCCGAGGGCGCCCGGTGCGCTGATTTTTGGTGAAGATATCTGCAACCAGATCCCAGGCTGCGTCGGGGAGTTCATACCGCTTTGCCATCTTGGCCTCCTGGCTTTAATGGCGGTGTATTTTACAGAAAATCGTATTTCTTGGGTTTACGTACAGAGCCTAAGCGATGAAGCTCTCATTCGTGCAGGTGCAGGCAATTACAACTCAATGTGCATTGGCTGCCACCTCGCTCCGAGTGTCGCTGGAACCGAGTTGAGTAAAAGCCTTTACCCGGCACCTCCAAATCTTTCAAAACTGGGCGTTGATGGAAATCCAGCTGCCGCCTTCTGGATCATCAAGCACGGTATCAAGTCCACAGGCATGCCAGCCTGGGGCAAAAGCATGGCCGACCCCTACATCTGGGGGATGGTTGCTTTTCTTCAGCAGCTTCCCGCCTTGGATGCAGAGCAATATAAGGCCCTGACAGCAAGCAGCGATGGCCACCAACACGGTGGCGGCGAGACCAAAATGCATAACCATGAAGGACAGCATGACGGTCAAAAAGAGGCTGCCGCTGGACATCATGATGCAGGCGGCGCTGAAGAAGTAGCTGAGTCCGACGATCATCATGACGACAAAAATAGTGCGCATCTTCATGATGAAGACGCAGCACCCTCTCAGGATGAAAGTACTGAGCATGCTCATACTGAGGGTGCAGATGCTCCTGCGGATCAGCCAAAAACTCATACCCATGCTGATGGGAAGGAGCATACCCATGCGAAATAACTTTCTTCGTCCTGGCCGGGCACTTCGCCTCGCTGCATTCGCGGCTCTGTTTATCAGTTCCGCTGGTCATGCAGCAGAATCGATGACGATCGACGTCCATCGTGACGCTAACTGTGGATGCTGCAAGAAGTGGATGCAGCACCTTGAAGCTAACGGCTTCACCGTCGTTGATCATGTAGAAACCAACATGAGCGCGGTCAAGCAGGGCCTGGGTGTTGCTCCGCGTCTCTCGTCATGCCACACCGCGGTGATCAACGGCAAGTTTGTTGAAGGCCACGTGCCTGCCGAGCAAATAGTTGCTTTGAGCAAACGCGACGACCTTATCGGGATAGCTGTGCCGGGCATGCCGGCAGGCTCGCCTGGCATGGAGGTCGGTGGGAAGCAGGATGTTTATCAGGTCATCGGCCTGAGCAAAGCAGGTACTGACCAAGTGATTGCCGAGTACATGGCAAACTAAGTTTCAAACTTTCCTTGATTCTTGCATGATCACTGCCCGTGATCATGCAAGCGATGTGTGCTCTTGCTACGTTGTGCTATCAGCAGTATGAGCGCTATCGCAGAAAAAACCGCGCCGGCATAAAATGTCATTGCTGAGCCATACGTTTGCCAAAATAACCCCGCAATCCCGCTTGCCAGCAACATGGATACACCACTCACCAGGTTGAAAATCCCGAAAGCGGTTCCTTTCAATTCTGCCGGTGTCGTGTCAGCGACAAGCGCAGCCAGTAGCCCCTGACTAAATCCCATATGAAGTCCCCATAGGGCGACGCCGAGTATCAACATTGAGACGGACTCGGCACTGGCTAGAACCAGATCGGACAAGATCAGCAATATCAACCCGACCCTGAGGAGACTTGTGCGACTTACACGGTCAGAGAGCTTCCCCACAGGGTAGGCCGAGAGCGTGTAGAACAAGGCCATCACCACCATTACTATCGGCACCCAGGTTGCAGACAACCCTGCTTGCTGAGCGCGCAAGCCCAGGAAGGCCTCACTAAAACGTGCCAGGGTGAACGAAAGCGCTGAGCTGAATGCTCGTGTTCGGACTCATCGACGCCAATAAAAATCAGACTGACCGCTACCAACGCCGGTATCACCGCGATCCATAACACCAGTGGAATGTTTTCACTGAAGGCATACATCAGGCGGATGGCTACTGCTGGCCCGAGGAAGGCCCCTATCGTATCCATGGATTGACGTAAGCCGAAGCAAGCGACGGATATGCGGTGGCGATACATCAGCGACCAGGGCATCACGTGGAGCGCGGCGAATACCTTTGCCGATCCGATCCAGAAAGCGTGCGGTGAACACCATTTCTGCAGAGTGAGCCAATGGAAAGAGCGGCTTGGTGAGTGCCGCAAGACCCTAGCCAACCAGCAGCAAGCCCTTGAGACGACCGACGTAGTCGCTGATCGCCCCTGAAAACACTTTCACTATCAGGGCCGTCGCCTCCGCAATGCCCTCGATCAGACCCAGAGTGATTATGCTGATGCCTAGAGTGCCCACCAGAAAGATAGGCAGCAAGCTATGAACCATTTCTGAAGAAAAGTCCATGAACAGGCTGACGAAACCTAGCGCCCAGACCGTACGGGGAATGCTATGTGTAGCTATTGTCTCGGACATATTCCAGTTTCCTTGGCTGTCGTCCGCAAGTGTATCTACAGCGTCCAGTGATTCTGTTGCGGCGAGCTCATATTGAGCTATCTGCTCAACAAACTTATAGGCGGTAGGATAGTAGGTGTTTGGCGGGTATCTATCTGTTGTTGAGCGCTGTTCTCGGCACGGTCCACTGGTTCTACCCATTTCGGTGATCCTTATCGTGGCATTACCGACTCACGAGACAATCATTTACGAAGCCTGACCTATCAGCATGCGTATAGACAGGCCGCTAAATTAAGGAGCGCCGTTGCTGCTGGTTCTACCTGACAGATTCGTAATGGTATCGCCCGTCGCCAGCGACTAAACTTCCTCGCATGAAACGCTATCTGCGGTTGTTCCTCATTTTTCTGATCAGCTTGGCGCTTCCCCTGAGCGGGATGGCGGGCATTCAGTCACCGACAGAACCTTGCCCGACGAACACGACGGGTATGACCATGATGGATGATATGAACCAGGACTGTTGCGGTGATATGAGCAGCTCCGCCGATCATGGCAAACCCTGCAAACCTGGTCAGGAATGCAGGAGCGCCAGTCTGCTACAAGTGTTGTTGGGGAAACCTGCCACCCGTTTGTCCAGTCCGCAAATACTAACAATCTTCAGCGACTCCCTGTCTACTCAGGCTCCCTCCGGGGTGTGGCGACCGCCTCGCGCTTGATTCCTGTACCCCACTGAGCCTCATCCCGCCCTGGCGCGGGATGGCATATCTGCGCGCGAGCCCAAGACACGCGCAGTGGATCATCACAGGAATCGTGAACATGAATCCCAAGTGCTACTGCACCGGTTGGCCCCTCGTGGCTGCCCTGGCGGCAAGCGTGCTGGCATTGCCAAGCCTTGCTGCACCCCTGACACTCGACGAAGCCTTACGGTTGGCTGAAAACAATGCACCATCGCTGACCGCCCAAGCGGCCAAACTGCAAGCGGCCAGCAGCGCCGCCATTCCAGCTGGAGAACTACCCGACCCGAAGCTCCTGCTGGGCATACAAGACTATCCCATCGGTGGCCCTGACCGCTGGCGCCTCGAGCAGGACGGTATGACCATGCAGATGGTCGGCGTCATGCAGGAGGTGCCCAATCGTGACAAGCGTAGGGCGCGTATCGAAGTTGCCGAGGCGGCCGTAGATCGAGCCGCGGCCGAAGGCCGTGTCGAGCGGCTGAACGTTCGTCAGGCCACGGCATTGGCCTGGATCAGCAGCTACTCCGTCGAGCGTAAAGAGGTGCTGTTTCAGGATTTTTACCGGGAGAACCGTCTGTTGGCCGATACCGTCCGGGCGCAGATCGCCGGTGGTCGTGCCCAACCTGCCGATGCAGTAACGCCGAAACAGGAGGCGGCTCAGTTGGCGGAACAACAGGACGAGTTAATTCGCCTGCGTGCGCAAGCCCGAGCGGCCCTCAAACGCTGGATTGGCCCAGCGGCCAATGACCAGCCCGTCGGCAGCTTGCCCGAGTGGCCCATCGATACCTCAGGTTATTCCCATAAGCTGCAATATCACCCCGCATTGGCGGCATACGCGCCAATGACTCGCGAAGCGCAGGCCAAGGTCCGTGAAGCAGAGTCCGAAAAGCAGTCCGACTGGAGTTGGGAGCTTGATTACCAGCGCCGCAACCGTCAGTTCGGCGACATGGTCAGCGTGCAGTTCACGTTCGACTTGCCACTGTTCCCCGAGTCCCGACAGAACCCGAAGATCGCCGCCAAACACGCTGAACTGAATCAGTTGGAGGCCGAGCGCGAAGCTCTCGTACGTGAACACACCCAGCAACTGGAGGACGATCTGGCCGAATACGAGCGTCTGAACCGTGCCGTGTACCGCAGCCAGGACAGTCTGTTACCCCTGGCCAAGGAAAAAGTCGGGATGACCATGGCCAGCTACCGGGCCGGTAAAAGCGACCTGGCACCTGTCATCACTGCCCGACGTGAACTCATCGAGGCCCGCCTCAAACAGATCGACTTCGAAGAACAGCGAGCCCTCACCAGTGCTCGCCTGTATTTCGCCTATGGGGACACCAATCAATGAGTACTCGAATCTGGAAAGGGGCTTTGCTGGCAGGTCTCTCGATTACCTTGGGCGCTGCCGGCGGTTACTGGTTCGCTCAACAGCGCATGCCTGATAGCGCAGCCGAACAGGCCCCTAAAGCCCAAGACGAACGCAAAGTACTGTATTGGTACGACCCGATGTCCCCGCAGCAGAAGTTCGATAAACCAGGCAAGTCTCCCTTTATGGATATGGAGTTGAAGCCCCGCTACGCGGATGCTGCAGCGGACAGTGCGGCCATCAGTATCGACCCCAGCCTGACCCAGAATCTCGGTTTGCGAGTGGCCACAGTCACTCGCGGCGTGCTTACTTCCAACTTGGACGTGGTCGGTGTGTTGGCATTCAACGAGCGGGATGTTGCAGTGATTCAATCGCGTACTGCTGGCTTTGTGGAGCGAGTGTACGCCCGTGCTCCAGGCGATGTGCTCAAAGCCCATGCGGCTTTGGCCGATATCCTGGTACCGGAATGGGCCGCTGCTCAGGAAGAGTTTCTCGCACTCAAACGCAGTGGCGATGCCGACTTGCTGGCGGCAGCACGCCAGCGCTTGCGCTTGACCGGGATGCCAGCACCGCTGATTGCTCAAGTGGAGCGAAGCGGCAAGACCCAGCCGGTCCTGACGCTCACCAGCCCCATTAGCGGTGTACTGCAAGAGTTGGATGTACGCTCGGGTATGACCGTGGCGGCCGGCGAGACTCTGGCTCGAGTCAATGGATTGAGCAGCGTCTGGCTGGCAGTGGCCGTACCAGAGTCGGAGACTGGATCGATCATCATGGGGCAAGCGGTAGAAGCACGTTTGCCAGCCTTTCCGGGAACAGTGCTCAAGGGCACAGTCAGTGCGATTCTGCCCGAAACCAACCCCGACAGCCGAACTGTGCGTGTCCGGGTCGAACTGCCCAACCCTGATGGGCGACTCAGGCCGGGCATGACGGCCCAGGTGCACCTAAAACGCTCTACCGAACAAAGCGTGCTGTGGGTGCCGAGCGAGGCAATCATTCGCACCGGCCGACGCGTCCTGGTGATGCTCGCCGAAGACGCGGGTCGCTACCGCCCCCTAGAAGTGCAACTCGGGCAGGAAAACGAAGGCAAAACGGTGGTATTGAAGGGGTTGGAAGAAGGTCAGCAGGTAGTCAGCTCTGGACAGTTCCTGCTCGACTCTGAGGCCAGTCTCAAGGGCATTGTTGCGAGCACGCTGGAAATGTCACCACCCAGCGCAGCAGCCTCCAGCTTTCATGAGGCGGATGGGCAGATCGTCGAGATCAATAACCAAGACGTAACAATCGCCCTTGGTCCGTTCAAGACGCTGGGCATGCCTGGTATGACCATGACCTTCCCATTGACTGACCCTGCTCTCGTTCAAGGTCTCAAGACGGGAGACAAGGTTAGGGTATCGGTTAGCCAAACCGATGATGGTTTACGCATTGAACGCCTGGAAAAACTAAGGGGTCAGCCATGATCGCCGCCCTGATTCGCTGGTCAGTGGCCAACCGATTTCTAGTGCTGCTGGCGACGATCTTCGTCACGGTCTGGGGCGTCTGGTCGGTTCAGAGCACGCCGATCGATGCACTTCCGGATCTCTCCGATGCTCAGGTAATCATCCGCACCCCTTATGCGGGACAAGCGCCGCAGATCGTTGAGAACCAGGTGACCTACCCGTTGGCCACCACCATGCTCTCGGTGCCAGGGGCCAAGACCGTACGCGGCTATTCCTTTTTCGGCGACAGCTTCGTTTACGTGCTGTTCGAAGACGGTACCGATTTGTATTGGGCCCGCTCCCGGGTGCTGGAATACTTGAGTCAGGTCCAAAGCCGACTGCCGACTTCCGCCAAACCGTCCTTGGGGCCAGACGCCACAGGCGTGGGCTGGATCTATCAGTACGCACTAGTGGACCGCAGTGGCGGACACGACCTGGCGCAACTGCGCGCCTTGCAGGACTGGTTCCTCAAGTTCGAACTCAAGACCCTGCCCAACGTTGCGGAGGTGGCCACCGTGGGTGGCATGGTCAAGCAGTATCAGGTCCAACTCGATCCACTCAAGCTGGCCAGCCTCGGTATCACTCAGGCTGAGGTAACCGACGCTATTGGCAAGGCCAATCAGGAAACCGGTGGTGCGTTGCTGGAGATGGCGGAGACCGAGTTCATGGTGCGCGCCTCCGGATACCTGAAGACGCTGAATGACTTTCGTGCCATTCCGCTCAAGCTCGGTGCTGGCGGGGTGCCAGTGTCCCTAGGCGACGTGGCGACGATCCAGCTGGGGCCGGAGATGCGCCGCGGCATCACTGAACTCGACGGCGAAGGCGAAACCGTCGGCGGCGTGGTGATTCTGCGCAGCGGCAAGAACGCTCGCGAAACCATTGCGGCGGTCAAGGCCAAACTGGACGACCTGAAAAGCAGTCTGCCGACCGGGGTGGAAATCGTCACCACCTACGACCGCAGCAAACTGATCGACCGCGCAGTGGAAAACCTCAGCTACAAACTGCTTGAGGAGTTCATCGTCGTCGCGTTGGTCTGTGGGATATTTCTCTGGCACCTACGTTCATCCCTAGTGGCCATTATCTCTTTGCCGGTGGGGGTGCTCATTGCCTTCATCGTCATGCGGCATCAAGGAATCAACGCCAACATCATGTCCCTTGGCGGGATTGCTATTGCCATCGGCGCCATGGTCGACGCCGCCGTGGTAATGATCGAGAACGCTCACAAGAAGATCGAGGCTTGGCATGTGGCCCATCCTGGGGAGGAGTTGAAGGGCGAACGTCACTGGCATGTGATAACCGAAGCGGCGGCGGAGGTGGGGCCGGCGCTGTTTTTCTGCCTGCTGATCATCACCCTATCGTTCATCCCGGTGTTCACCCTGGAGGCTCAAGAGGGTCGTCTGTTTGGTCCATTGGCCTTCACCAAGACCTATGCCATGGCGGCGGCGGCCGGACTCTCGGTAACCCTGGTGCCGGTACTGATGGGTTACTGGATTCGTGGTCGGATCCCCAAAGAGGACCAGAACCCGCTAAACCGCTGGTTGATCAGGATCTATCAGCCGGCCCTTGATGCGGTGTTACATCGACCCAAAGTCACCCTATTAATCGCGTTAATGGTTTTCCTCAGCGCGTTGTGGCCGATCTCTCGTTTGGGTGGCGAGTTCCTTCCTGCAATGGACGAGGGCGATTTGCTCTATATGCCTTCGGCTCTGCCGGGGTTGTCGGCACAGAAAGCGGCGCAGCTGCTGCAACAGACCGACCGCTTGATCAAGACGGTACCCGAAGTCGAACACGTTTTTGGTAAGGCTGGTCGTGCCGAAACCGCTACCGACCCGGCGCCGCTGGAGATGTTCGAGACCACTATCCAGTTCAAACCACGCGAACAGTGGCGTCCTGGTATGACCCAGGAAAAATTGGTGGAAGAGTTGGATCGAGTGGTGCGCGTCCCTGGGCTGACTAATATTTGGATACCACCGATCCGCAACCGCATGGACATGCTCGCCACTGGGATCAAGAGTCCGATTGGAGTGAAAATTGCCGGCACAAACTTGACGGAAATCGACGCGGCGACTCAGGCGGTCGAGCGCGTAGCCAAAAACGTGCCCGGGGTCAGTTCGGCTCTGGCTGAACGATTGACGGGCGGCCGCTACATCGATGTGGATATCGACCGCAAAGCCGCTGCCCGCTACGGGTTGAATATCGCTGATGTGCAGTCGATCGTCGCCGGTGCTATTGGTGGTGAGAATGTTGGCGAGACCATTGAAGGGCTCGCCCGTTTTCCGATCAATGTGCGCTATCCCCGAGAGTGGCGTGATTCGCTTGGCGCCCTAGAGCAACTGCCGATCTACACTCCGCTAGGGAGCCAGATCACCCTTGGCACGGTGGCGAAGGTCAAGGTCAGTGAAGGCCCGCCGATGCTCAAGAGCGAGAACGCCCGACCTTCCGGGTGGGTGTATATCGACGTACGTGGCCGGGACATTGCCTCAGTGGTTGCCGATCTGCGTCGTGTTGTCAATGAGCAGGTCAAGCTGCAGCCAGGCATGAGCCTGAGTTACTCGGGGCAGTTCGAGTTTCTTGAACGAGCCAACGCACGGCTCAAGCTGGTAGTGCCGGCCACGCTGATGATCATTTTCGTGCTGCTGTACCTGACGTTTTCCCGATTCGACGAGGCTTTGCTGATCATGGCCACCTTGCCGTTCGCCCTTACTGGTGGGGCATGGTTCCTCTACCTACTCGGCTTTAGCCTGTCGGTGGCTACCGGCGTCGGATTCATTGCTCTGGCGGGTGTGTCTGCCGAATTCGGCGTGATCATGCTGCTCTACTTGAAAAACGCCTGGGCCGAACGTGTAGAGGCCGGCGACAGTACCGAGCGAGGGCTAATAGCAGCAATTAGCGAAGGAGCCGTGCAGCGGGTTCGACCCAAGGCCATGACGGTGGCGGTCATCATTGCTGGCCTATTACCGATCCTATTGGGCAGCGGTTCCGGTAGCGAAATAATGAGCCGCATCGCTGCGCCCATGGTCGGTGGTATGGTTACCGCGCCCTTACTGTCCCTATTTGTCATCCCGGCAGCTTACCGATTGATGCGCCGACGACGCCTCGCGGTTGAATCCATACCCTCGGAAGGAAGCAGGCCATGAAGTGATTGTGTCCGCCACTGCACGCCCCATGATTGTTTGTGCAACGTCATCCAGCAGTCTGATTTTTTGGTCTGGCAGGGGGCGACCTTTATAATCAATCGGTGATCGAACTCTATCGGAACTGCGTCAAAACACGGCTGATAGAGATCGACGCTGGTGGCAGTGCGTTGGGCTGAACCTGATCATGGCGACTCCAAGGGCGTGGGTACAACGGCTACAGAGTGCGCTACCTGCGCCTGCCACACCTGCTGGAAGACCTCTTCGCGAAACTGATGGACAGCTACGCCAAGACCGATCTGCTGATCCTCGACTGGGGGCTTGTGCCGCTTACCGCCGAGCAACGGCGCGACATGCTGGAGTTGCTGGATGACCGCTCTATGCCGGTGGACAAATGGCATGAGCTTATCGTCGATCCGACCTTGGCCGATGCCATTTTGGATCGGCTGGTGCACAACGCTTCCTGCCTACTGACAAACAGCGTCAGCGAGTTTGGTTCCGTTGATGTGTCGCCTGCGGTATCTAAGCGCCCAGACCGGCCCTCGGAGCTTCCGGCTCCTACCTCCTGATGGTCTCGACCCCCGCTACGCGGAGTTTCTGCTTTACGCTCTGCAGAGATCACACCCGACTATCCACTCATGGCAGGTTCAGCCCTTCATTGCTCCGGTTTCGAGCAGCTACTACGGCCTCTGTTGACTTCTGTCGCCCATCCCGTCATCTCGCGATGCCGGTAGCACATGGCAGGCTAAACAGATCTCCCAGGGTAATTCGCGCGACCTTCCTGCTTATGCCTGTCGGATTTACGTCACAGCGCTCCGTGCAAGTATTGGGCTTGGGCAATTATGGCTACCTTACCCCGCTGTGCCGCCTAATCCGCTTCCTGTTCGTCAGGCCAGCATTTTGCCTCGGGCTTCCTTCAGATTCGCGGTCACCCGCGACACCCTTGCCTCTGGCTAACACTTCCCCTTGCCGGGTGTGTAGAGGACTTTCACCTCCAAGTCACCAGTGTGGCCACCACAGCCAAACTGGTTGCGCTTGCGCGCAACGCGCCATGCCTGGCGCACCATAAAAAAAGGCGCCACAAGGGCGCCTAAGCCGCCTCCCAACCAAAGGAGTAACAAAGAGACGGGTTGTACCTGGTGAGCTAGGTAGCTAATGCTCGATTTAGAGAATTTGCAGCGGGTACTCCACAATCAGACGAATCTCATCCAAATCTGATTCGAAGGCGGTAGCCCGAGTCGTCGCTTGGCGCACACGGAAGGACATGTCTTTCAGGGAGCCGGCTTGAATGATGTACTTAGCCTCGATGTCTCGCTCCCAACGCTTCTGGTCCTGCAGTGGAGCGCCATCAGCTCCTCGGCGCATATAGACGCTGTTCGCATTCGAGTAGTCAGCATCCCAGCCCTTCGCGTAACGAGTCATGAAGCTCAGGCCAGGAATGCCAAAGGACTGCATATTCAAGTCATAGCGTAGCTGCAAGGATTGCTCTTTCGGGGAGTTGAAGTCGCTGTATTGGATAGAGTTATCCAGGAAAATAGAATCAGATTGGCGCAGGTAATCAAAATCGTCATCCCCATTGCTGCGCTGGTAGCCAACGGTCAGCGTGTGGGCACCAAACTGGATACCGGTCTTACCGCTCCAGATGTTGTTATCGAAGCTGCCCAGCAGTTTTTTTCCCTCGTCGACTGCTCGGTAGTAGTTCAGGCCACCAATCAGCGCGACAGTCTCGGAAAGTGGGTAGCTTAACGTGGTGCCAGCGTAATACTGGTTCCACACATCTTTGAAGCGGCTGGTATAGAGACTCACACCGATATGTTCGTTAACGGTGTAATCGCCACCCAAGTAGGCGATCCAAGGCGCGTCTACAGATCCTGCATAGAACGTAGCGAAACCATCGCGCATGCTGCTTGAATTCGGTTGGCTCATCGCATGCAGGCGACCACCCTGCAAGGTCAGGCCTTCAATGCTGGTGTTGGCAAACGTGGCGCCACGAAAGCTCTCAGGCAGCAGTCGTGAGTCCCCATACGCCACAACAGGCGTGGAAGGAAATACGTCCCCAACCTTGACGACCGTATCTAGCAAGCGAAGCTTGGCTGCTCCACCGACTTTTGAATAGGTATCCTCAGGCTGACCCTTGCTGTTGTAGGGCATGATGTCTACTGTGCCACCGGCTCCAGAACGGCCATCACCCGAGTCAAGCTTGATCCCCTGCATTGCGAATGCATCAATGCCGAAGCCCACAGTGCCCTGTGTGAAGCCTGACTCAAAACGTCCGATAATTCCGTGAGCCCACTCTTCGGAGTAACCGTTCCCCGTTCGACTGGACTGACCGTTGCGAAAGTCGCGATTGAAGTAGAGATTTCGGTTGAGAATGTTAAAACTGCTCCCCTCAATGAACCCCTCTGGCTTTTGCTCAACGGCCACTGCAACCTGCCCCAGACTCATGCCAAGGGCAATGAGGGAAAGACCATAAAAGTTATTATTATTATTCATGTAATACCCCAGGCTTTTGCTTGGCAGAGTTTTAATGTGAAATATTTATGATTATAAGCATGCAGGTGAACACCCTGCGTGCAGCAGCATAGTTTCACATCTAAAATAACGCTAGCATGACCTAAAAATTACTTTTTTGTCAGCGGAATGTAATTATCCACTTGGTGCTCCATAAATAAACCTTAGTTTCTCTAATGCACTTGGACCGTAAGCGATCAGCCACCATGAGGGCAATTACTGACCAGCACTTGGTACTCGAGGGTATTCAACTTGCCACTCGAGTCTTCGTAGGTCATACGCGAAGGGGCCAACCCACAGTATCTAGATCCTGTGGTTGGGGTCATACTGATAACTTTTGCGATATCAAGGTTCAAACCATACTGGTAATGAACAACCTCAGGTATGGCCTTACCATTTTTGATGGCATATTGCTCCATCGCCTGCTGATTTTCTTGCATCATCCGACCAAAGACGCGATCCCCTCCACCCTCAGCTATGGCAAAGGACGAAACTGCCAATACCGCAATAGCGATGACTGCCTTCAATGATTTCATGACCCTCTCCTAACTCTAATTCACTGATGGTTAGAGAGTAGCTAATGATACCTGTCAGAAAGCTGCCGTTAACATTACATATCTGTCAGGCAAGGTCTTTACTCAATTAATGGCATGCTTAACAGCGCGCCTATAATTTGTGTTTCGACCGTTATTAGGTGACGTTCGGTACTAAACTCAATTCGCAACGAAGTGTTAACCAACCAAGAGCTGACAGAAATGTAATTTTAATTTCAGTCGACTGTCCGCCGAGCGTGGTCTAGGGTGAAATATGAGCCCTTGGCCCTTGGGTATGCACTTACTTGAATGCTATTTAACAGCATCTTGCTCGCGTTACGCTTGGTGCTTGTCTGCAGTATCACTCATCCGCGATCAGTCTGAAATGATCAGTTGTTTTTAATAGAAATTATCGAATGCCGCTGGTCTCAGCACCACTGCTAGTGTTGTCTTTCCTTGGATGCAATGGAGAACATAGCTATGAGCGACACCCCGGTTACCTCTCACAGAAACACTCACCAATACCTGCGGCCTTGCGTTGAGGCGTGTAGCGACTGCCACAAAACCTGTCTGAATACAGCGATGACCCATTGCCTTGAGGCGGGGGGTAAACACCTTGAGGCCGAACATTTTCGCCTAATGATCAACTGCGCCGAGATCTGTCAGACGTCGGCCAATTTCTTGTTGAGTGGTTCCACCTTTCACCACCACGTTTGTGGGGTTTGCGCCGAGATCTGTGATGCTTGCGTGAAGAGCTGCGAACAGGTCGGTGGTATGGAAGATTGCGTCAGGGCCTGCCGTGAATGCGCAGAGATCTGCCGAAAAATGGCTGGCGAACAGAGTTAGTCAAGCCCCATGCAGTACAGAAATAGCAATTTCCGTGTTCGGGGGCCATGGCATGCATGTGCCAACCCTTCGGCGCTAATAGGAGATTCACAATGTCACAGCATATCAAGCACAACAGCTCTAGCCGGTTCACTTTGTCGATGAGGGTGGTAGCGATGGCTGTCGCGGTAATGGCAGCAGCGCCGACGTGGACTAATGCCGCAGAACCCACGAAAAGCGAAGCGATGCAGATGCCTTCCGAGCAGAAGGATCATTCGAAGATGATGAAACAAATGGGCGGCATGTCCATGACTGGTGACGTGGATTATGACTTCGCGGCCAACATGCGCATGCACCACCAAATGGCAGTCGAGATGGCGCAAGCCGAACTCCAGAACGGAAAAAATCCAGAGATGCTCCGTATGGCCAAGGACATAATTGCCGCACAGAAGAAGGAAATCGCCGTATTCGATCAGTGGATTAAAGCGAATAAAAAGCCATGACTATGGTGATGCCGAAGTCGATCTGTGCGCCGTATCTTTGAAGGAAATAACCGCGCCGGTTTGGACGGTAATTCGCTGCCGGCGCATATCACGGTGAACTGGTACTGGACGAAAACTATGCTGCGCTTGGTCCATGGATTTCCAAAACCATTCGAGATAGGCCAAAGACCTGCAAGCAAAGGCACTATTTGAGTCCGAGATGATCTTCTTCCTCTGTCACTGCGCGTTGAGAAGCAAAATCGTTTGAGAGCAGTAGAGACATTGCGAGACCAGAACATGGGCCAAAGCGTTCTGTTCGAGCTAATTTCGATAACTGCATGATGGCCGGTATTGTCCTGCTCGTGGCGCGGATGAGCCGCGTGGTCGGCGGAGCGATTATACCCCGTGCAATGTGTTGGATATGACCGCTCCGCGCTTTGGTACCGCCAGATACGGTCTGATCGGGGCGCCGCGCAAGTACGCTGGCTGGGCGTCTCGAAAATGGCCAACTTTAGAGGGACCGAGGCTGCGCTTACGCCAAAGTGATCGTACGCGGTCAAAAATGACTAATCGGTTGCCGGAAACGACGGTTTTACAGTCGTCCGGCGACCCGTTCGTGGTCGTGGCGCGAGACGGCGAGATGCTTGCGTCTGCCGAGGCCAACACCGTTAATTATCAGTTTCGGACAACGCTACGCAGTGACTTAGACAGCGTTTCAGCTCGGTAAATGAATGATAGATACCAAGTTGGCCGGTGGTCTGACCGCCTGAAACAGTAGTTTTTGGAGTTAGAACTGGGCGCCTCAATTCACTGCCAAATGACTCTGGCTCCGGCAGCGTCGGCAATAGAAGGAAAGCCGGATGACAAGCAAGCAGGCTCAATATCATGTGGTGGATTGCCTTATCGTCGGTGCAGGCCCTGCCGGGCTGACGGCGGCTATCTATTTGGCGCGCTATCGCCGACAGGTTCTCCTGGTTGATGCCGGCCAGAGCCGTGCGGAGCTGATCCCGATCACGCACAACTATCCCGGTTTTCCTCAAGGTGTTTCGGGCGCCGAGTTGTTGGCTCGGCTGCGCAATCAGGCAGAGCGCTACAATGTTTATGTCCGACGAGCCACCGTGAAAGCACTATCAAAGCGAGGAGACGACTTCATCGCCGACATCGACGATGACCGCGTTGTTGCGTCAACTGTGATTCTTGCCACCGGCGTTATTGATAAGCCTCCTGAGATACCCAATCTACGTGAGGCCACTCTCGGTGGCTATGTGCGTTGGTGCCCGATTTGCGACGGATACGATGTCATCGACCAGGACATTGCTCTTCTCGCCTCCGCCGAGGAAGGTTTCAAGCATGCGCTATTTCTCCGTACCTACACCCGCCAGCTCACACTTATTGTGCAACCGGGCGGCAGAGAACTAGACAACGACGAACGTCTCAAAATTGCACAGGCAGGCGTCCGTCTCATCGAGGAACCGATCGAGCAAATCCGCAAGATCAAAGGGCATCGTGTGGCGCTACGCTTGGCTAACGGCGACGAACTCAGTTTCGACACCCTATACCCGATGCTTGGCTCCAACGCACGGACCGAATTGGCCAAAAGCCTCGGCGTAACTTTTGAGAGCGATGGCGAGTTGGTGGTGGACACCGACCAGCGCACGTCAGTCCTAGGGTTGTACGCGGCGGGCGATGTAGTCAACGCGCTCAATCAGATGAGTGTTGGAGTCGCCCATGCGGCGACTGCGGCGACCGCGATACACAACGCCCTCAAGGACAACTATCGCTGATAAGTTAATCTCGAAGAACGGTCTGCTTCGGCCATACACTGATAGCAGCCCACGACATTACGTGCTGGTGAGAGGCAGCTCGGACTGAGCAGCGACCTTTATTTCTGCTCATTAGCAGTAGGGATTTAGTCGGTAATGCTGCGCTGCATGGGGATAGCGTTAATACCACCCAGGCGACACGAGCCTGAGAGGCAAGGCTACGGGAGATGAGCACAGCCACAGCCTTCGCCGCGGGTCGGCTACGAGCGCTTACCGTGCCGGAGCAGACTTTCTCGAGATCAAGCGTCAGGTGGCTGGCGGCGCGATGGCACCGTATACGGCTATATCGAGGGGCCGAGGTACCGGCGCTGCTCGATGAAGCAGAACCGAAGACCCCAATCTGCCGCGCTATACGGAGATCGTGGTTATTGTGCATACATCGGTAGGGAATACTCGGAGTCAGACGATGCCGTTGATCAAAGCAAGTACGCTCTTATCCGCCTTTTTTGCATTCACGACGACGGGCTGCCAACCCCCCAGCGTTCAGCCATTATCAATCACTGGGGATGCCGTAGCGCGACCTCAATCGGCGTGTCAAAAGGAGGACTTCATCTGGAAAAACAAGATTGTGCCTTCCCTCTACGGCTCTGAACTCCCAGCGCTGACTGCGCCAGGCATCGGCGATACCTTAACCTTGGCAATGCCGAGTTTTACGGTTAAGTCGCTGACTGCGCAAGGCGATGAGCTGGAGCAAGGGCGGCGCAAATTGGTGCATGCATTTGGTGCAGAGGCGCGCTTCCGGTTTGTGGCAAACCGTGGAGTGGCGAGTCGCTATACCGGCATCTTCCAAAGTGGCGCCGACTGCGTGATCGGCCGTCTTTCGGTGGCGACTAAGCCGACGGATACGCACTCTGTGCCGGCCTTAGCTTTGAAGTTTTTCATTGACGATAATCACCCGTCGGTCAATCTACAGGTTATGAACTCCATCGACGGCCAAGAGGGATACAACTTCTTCGAAAAGACTTTCAGCAACATCATTCCACCCGCAACCTCTTTTGCGACGCGCTTACTAGCCGGTTTCTTTGAATGGGCAGCCATACGTTTTGGGGCTAGAGATTCAGATCCTGGTCACTTGACCGTTGAGCACCTGGCCGGCATTAACATCGATGGCTCTAAAGTGGCTGCGCCAAGGGCGCCTTATCAACTTATTTTTAAGCCACGGCCGGCAGCTGTTGCTCGCTTCAACGGGGTGACAATGCAGGATGACTTTCGGATAAAGCTGACTGACTTCCCTGTCGGAGAGGTGCTGTACGACGTTTACGCCTTGGATAAAGGCGAGACGGTCGAGCAGGCTAAACTTTTAGGCCAGCTGGTTCTAAATTCCAAGATCGTGGCATCTCGGTATGGCGACGAAAAGCTCTACTTTCAACACAATATGCAAAGATAGTTCGACTGGACTGACCGTTGCGAAAGTCGCGATTGAAGTAGAGATTGCGGTTGAGAATGTTAAAGTTGCTCCCTTCAATGAACCCCTCTGGTTTTTGCTCAACGGCCACTGCAAACTGCCCCATACTCATGCCAAGGGCAATGAGGGGAAGACCATAAAAGTTTTTATTATTCATGTAACACTCCAGGCTATAGCTTGGCAGAGTTTCTTTATGAAATATTTTATCGTTATAAAAACCCTCCGGCACGTGAGAGTTTCTTCTACGCGCCGGCAGACATGACTCCATACAAAAGATAACTCAAGTGCGGCCTGAAAATTACTTTTATGTCAGCTAGCCGTAAGCGCGATTAAACAATCAAACCAAATAATATGACGCAGACATGGCTCCTTTGGACTAGCCTCCGTGCTGGCATTTGGTACCCATAACTATGTACTCCAAGGTATTGAGTTTGCCAGCAGAGTCCTCATAGGTCATGCGCGAAGGCGCAACGTCACAGGATTTGTTGGCTTGGGTGACACTAACTACCTTCTGAACATCCAGGTTCATACCATATTCATAATGAACAATCTCAGGTATGGCTTTACTATTTTTGAGAGCGTATTGCTCCATCGCCTGTTGATTTTCTTGCATCATCCGACCATAAACACGATCTCCTCCGCCTTCAGCCATGGCAAAGGATGAAACTACCAATATCGAAATAGCGATGACTGCATTCAATGTTTTCATGATTCTACGAGCTCTAATTCACTGGTGACTAGATAGTAGCTAATGATACCTGTCAGAAAGCTGCCGTTAACATTACATGTCTGTCAGGCAAGGTCTTTGCTCCGTTAATGGCATACTTAAGAGAACTCTGAAAAAGACTTCCAGCTCTGGTGAAATAACGAACATGACGGTTTTACCCCATGAAACAGATGTCCTTCGCTGATGCCTAGTACGCCGGCAAACGTAAGCAGACCCGCCGCGAGCGCTTCCTGATTGAAATGGATCAGGTCGTGACCTAGAAGGGCTTGATTGCCTTGATCGAACCGCATTATCCGAAGGGCGAAGTCGGTCATCCAGCGTATCCGTTGATGGCGATGCTGCGGGTTCATCTGATGCCGAACTGGTTCGGCTCCAGCGATCCGGCGATGGAAGAGGCACTGTATGAGACCACGATCCTGCGCCAGTTTTCCGGCCTACATCTGGATCGAATTCCCGATGAAACCACGATCCTGAACTTCCGCCGCCTGCTAGAAAAACATGAACTGGCGGGCAGGATTTTGCAGATCATCAACGGTTATCTGGACGATCGTGGCTTGATACGGCGCCAAGGCACCGTGGTCGATGCGACGATCAGTCATGCCCGAGCCCGAGCCCGAGCTCGACCAAGAACAAGGACGGCAAGCGCGATCCGGAAAGGCATCAGATGAAGAAGGAGAATATGTATTTCTTCGGGATGAAAGCGCACATTGGCGTCGATACCGAGTCCGGTTTAATGCATAGCCGACGAGGGCTGTTGACAAATAGCGATCTTGAAAGAGTTCAACGGCGGGCTTCCTGAGGAGCTCATCACCAATTATTTTTGACCGTAAAAAATAAGAAATTAATAAATAACAGTAGGTTATTGACGAATCGAATGACCCCCCTTATCTAGGCATATCTCTCACTTGGCCTTTGACTCCGAAAGTTGACTGGAGAGCACCGCGTTATCTTGCAGGAGGAGCTGCTTGTCTGTGGTCAACTCGGTCAGTTGGGTTTTAGCTCGGGTTAAATGTTCCGTCAGCAGGGCACGCTCCCGTTCGCTTACGGCCAGGTTCGTCTGCGTCTCTGCCAAAGACTGCGCGCCATGCCCATGGCGCTGTTCCAGAGCAAGATGGTGTTGGCGCCGATGCCGAATTGATCCACGCGCCGACTAAAGACTGACCCAAGTCCAATCTAACGAAATGCAGCACTGGCATTGGTTCGCAAGAATTCAGAGGGGCTCAGTAAAATCTCGGCACGTGGGTCAATTCGGCATCGGCGCAAACACCCAAGTTCAGGCTTGAATGACCAGCGATTGTTGCCGAGATTTACCAGCCTGCTAGCGTCGTATTGGCCGAGCGGCGCCGTGATCGCCAGGCTGGCGCCGATTATCACATCCTGTTGATAGCTGGGGAACTCCGTCAGGGACATCGCCGGGGCGCCATATAAGTTGACCGAGAAGCGGAATCTTGGATCGATCAACCCTGTAACATTACGATCCTTGGGTTCACCGGCGAGCAGAGCCCGTCAATCTTGCCTCAGGCACCACGATATCGAACTTCCCGGAGCGGCCCCAGACGTCCAGAGATTTGGCAAAAGCAAGCACGACAGTCTTTATATTGAGCTTGGCATCTTGGAGCGGGATTGAGGGGTGGGCCGTCACGCTGCCGTTGAGATCGCTGTAGCCCATGAGCAGGAAATTGATACCGACCGGCGTATTGGCGTAGGACCTGGGTTCGAGATCCTCTGCGACTGCACCGGGGCTACTATGATGAGCGAAGCGGATGCGAACCGAACCAACCTGACGACGCAGAGTTTGTATTTCATTCACATTCGCTCGCTTCCTGTGAGGACCCCAGAGTTCTATGTATTGTTGTAGCGCATCAGCATTCGTTTGGCACTGACAGCTGCCACCAGCACTGTGTGGCCGCACTTCGATCGGATACTCTTGGCCGATCCTCGATTGACCAAAGCATCACGCACTTCCTTGAACCGCTTCCGGATGATGCCGGCGGCCTGGCATTGCAGTTTCCAGTCCTCATACAGGACTAGCACCTCATGATCTGCACGCCCCTATCGCGCCAGCACCAATAGCGCCTGCCCCCCATCACCAAGGTGACAGTCAGCCAAGCGGCAGGCACTATCAGCATCAACAAGGCTGCATTCGACTTGAGCACTTGAAGTGCTGGACGACGGAAACGTCTGAGCAGATACCGGTGCAGTGGGGGGTGTAGTGGTCAACTGCCGTGCAAATAATTTTTTTAAACGATAAATCGAGAGATTAATGCCGCAGATAGCAACGACGCTCCGTGAGTTTAAAACGGGTCTGGCCCCGGCTCTACACCAGTGAAGGTGATCTCAACGGGGTCACTTTCGCGCTGCCACGCTAGCTGATAGACCAGCCACTGGTGCTTTCCTTCTTTACGATCAGCCACCAACAACAGCGTCCATCCTGCCCTCAGCAACTGGTTGGCGTTTTCCTCGCTGCGAGTGCTGATCAACCTCTTCGTTTGGTCTATCGCCATTGCCAATTTCCGTAATGTGCCATCGTTATAGAGGCGTAAAGGCTAGCAGGCCATTTGATGATGAGCCCCTATGCGCAATCCCTTCAATGCGTATGTATTGGTAGCAGAGCTTAGGCGACAACTGGGCGGATTGTGTTGCCATGACGTTTTCTTATAGATCAAAACTAATCAGCTGAAGGTGGTCAAATCGAATGCAAATGTGGTGGTCAATTAGCATGCAATTTCCAATCTCTAGTTTTGTACCAAGCTCAACCGTTAGAAAATCATCAGCCAAGTCGCGTCCTGCAAGCCGGTTTTAGGTTTGAACAATAGACAAGTTTCTGATCAGAGCAAACCTACCGAAATATGTTGACTAGACATTTATTGACTTAAATTTACACATCTAAACATATGAGCGCTGCATACAACCACCACTCAAGCCTTGAGCTTTCATAGTCGACATATGTTCCCCATTATAAAACGGCGGCCGGCGAAGGAAAACCAGCCGGCACCTGAAACAGACACAGCGGCAACTTCTGGCCGCCCTCGATGATGGGACCTAAAATTGAGTAGCTCATGACGCACGATTTCCAGATACTGTACAAACATACAGTAAACTTGGAGAATGGCTTGCGGTCAATTTCTGTAGGATAAATCTGATATTCGGGTGATCTATGTGCGGAAGGCTTTCACAGTATCGGGGCATTCACGACTTTGTTGCGGCACTGGGCATGCCGAACGCTTTGGCGAACTCCACTGGCGACCAGCTCTTCGAGCGCTACAACGCCGCTCCAACAACTCAGCTCGCCCTCTTCCACCAGGAGGGCAATGTGCTGCACGCGGACATGGTTCGCTGGGGCTGGCGCCCGCATTGGGCCAAGGATCGCGCCGCACCGATCAATGCCCGGGTTGAGAAAGTCGCACATGGTCCCTTCTTCCGCGCGATCTGGCCGCACCGGGCGATTCTCGCTATCGACAACTGGTTCGAGTGGGTAGATGAAGGCGGACCGAAGAAACAGCCTTACCTTATCCGCTACCAGGACCAGGTACCAATCCTGTGCGCCTCCATCGGCCAATATCCGAATGCCGATCATGAACCCAGCGAGCATGATGGCTTCGTTATCATCACCGCCGACAGCGCCGGCGGCATGGTGGACATACACGACCGGCGGCCAGTGACGTTATCACCGGAACTCGCTCGCGAATGGCTGGACCCGGGCACGCCCAAGGAGCGCGCCGAACAGATAGTGCTGCTTCAGGGAGAGCCGACCGAGGCATTCGAGTGGTTCAAGGTTGATCGCGCAGTAGGCAATGTCCGCAATCAGGGTGCAGCACTCATTGCACCGGCCGACCCAGCACTGCTTTGATCAGCTTGATGCGGTGGAAGTGTTTACGACATGTTTTACACTTTTCGTGTAATTAACAGCCTTAATGTGTAAGTCCTTTCAACGAGCCACGCCCAGCAATAACAACTACTTCCATCCATGTTTGCAGAAAATGGCGGGACAGTTACTTACTTAAGTACGTACGTAATTTCCACTTATCGTGTAATAAACAGCCGCAGGAAAAATCCATAACCCATATACACCCAAAGCCCTAATCCCCGCTCGCCATATACACCCATAGACCTAGGACAAAGTCGTTATAGCGAAGCATATACACATACAGCCCTAGGGCATGTACCCGACGTGCTCGCCGCCTAAAGTTCAATTAATTGCGATAACCCATTGACGAACCCTCCTTTAAACAACTAGTTTAAAAACAGATTCACTTCCTCCCTCTCAGCTACCGCGCCATTAAGCGCGGCATATTTCTTTGCGAGAATAAAAAATGAATGTGCTGACTCTTCTTATGGTGACCGTTGAGTTTTTGATAAAACTTACTGAGCTGTTGCAGCTCTGGGGTATCGGCTGCGCAGGCTTGACTCCATGGTGATCAGAACAATCCGCCCAAGGCCGACGGCTCCCAGTTCGTGATCACTAGCTCACCGCTGACCTCGGCTTTACCCTGCCGCTGGTTGGTGTTGCAGTAGCGGATGTCCAGCGTCTCAAAGTGAAAATCCTCGAAGACGTGGCGGATGTCCGGGTGATCGTTGATGCTGACCATCACCTTGCCCTTGCAGCGGCGCATGAAGTCGGCCATCCGCTCGTAGTTCTCAAACGGAAAATCCACCCCATAGCCAGCGGTCTGCCAGTAAGGCGGGTCCATGTAGTGGAAGGTGTGGGCACGGTCGTAGCGTTCGGCGCATTCCAGCCAGGGGAGATTTTCAACGTAGGTGCCGGACAGGCGCTGCCAGGCGGCCGAGAGATTTTCCTCGATCCGCAGGAGGTTGATGGCTGGGCCAGTAGTCGCGGTACCAAACGTTTGACCAGTGACCTTGCCAGCAAAAGCATGGTGCTGCAGGTAGAAGAATCGGGCGGCGCGCTGGATGTCGGTGAGGGTTTCGGGGCGGGTCATCTTCTGCCACTCGAACACTTGGCGCGAGCTGAGCGCCCATTTGAATTGGCGCACGAACTCTTCGAGGTGGTTCTGCACGACGCGGTACAGCGTGACCAGGTCGCCGTTGATGTCGTTGAGGACTTCAACGGGCGCTGCCTGGGGCCGCATGAAGTAGAGCGCGGCACCGCCGGCAAAGACTTCGACGTAGCATTCGTGTGGTGGAAAAAGCGGAATGAGGCGGTCGGCCAGGCGGCGTTTGCCGCCCATCCAAGGGATGATGGGTGTGGACATTGAGAGCAAGACCTTTGCTGTATGGATAAACAGGTGCTAGGCTCGCCGCGCTTTGTGCACGGAGCAAGAGCCTTGGCTGGACTTGCAGGGACAATCTGCAGGGACGGCGACTGGGTTGGATGTTGACGCATCCAACCCGGCCGCTCTTTTTCACTTCGCTGTTGAGACTTCTTTGGCGTAGGCCTGACAGGCCGCCAAGGCGATCAGTCCTTGGTCGCCGGCATCGGTGATGCCGATAATTCGTTGAGCATGCGCTGGGTTAAGTTGGGCTCTTGTGGGGCCATGAACCACGCCGCCGGTTGGGGTGGCGGCTGACACTGTGTCGCCACTGGCTGCTTCGGTGGCGTCGAGTAGGACTGACAGCCGTAGATCAGCAGTGGCAAGGCGATCACGCAGGCGAGCCTGGTTGGTTTGAGCATCGCTGAGTTCCTTGTAGTGGGTTTGTTCACTGGTCGACAGCCGCTGCTCCAGGGCCAGGCGCTTGTCCTGTGCCGTGCGCACCTGGTCAGCGGCGCCGTTGCTGATGGCGATCAGATCGTCCTTATGCAGGCTGGCCTGTTCGGCGAGTTGCTGGCCGTAGCGCCAGTCCTGAACCTTCCAGGCCGACGCGGCAGATCCGCCGACCAATGCGGTCAGCAGCATGCCAACGGCTAACAGCCGGTACGGCGCGGGGATCAGGTCGACGACACGCATAGCACTGCCCTCGCCCGGGTCCACAGTTGCAACCGATCCTGCAGGCCGTTGAGTCCGCCGTTGATTTGGCGAGTTATCGCATTGAATTCATCCCGATCCGCCAAGGCGTTCAGTTCGCGTACCCACCAGAACCACGCCGCCGACTCCGCAGCCCATTGCGGCTGCTCGAGCAGCTCAGGGGTGCGCAGCAAACGCTCGTCACCGAACAACGCCAGGCTGCAGCGCAGATAATTGCTATGGCCGGTCACCTGGATCAGGCCGCGCCCGCGAAAGCGCTGGCCGTCTCCATCCGCTTCCGGGGTGTTGCCCAGTTTTGCGGCCAGATTGCCGGTGTCGTATTTGCTCAGGTACTGATCACCACCCAACTCACGGACGTACTGCAGCTGGCCAGACTCGTGCCCGACCTGGGCTAGGAATGCCGCTTGACGTTTCGGTGTGTTGATCTGTCGATGGATCATCGCCGCGTTTAGGGCGGATACAAAAACGCCCGCTTGGCGGCGGGCGTTGGGCATGATGCGTTGTAGCTGTTGCTCAGTGATGGGCATAAACACTCCTGACATAAAAAAGCCGCCCTCAGGCGGTGATGGGATGCGCTATTGCTTCTCGACGCTCACAACCTTGAGCGGCGGCTTAGCTTTCTTTTTCTTACCCTTGGATTTGCCCTGCTTGCCGGCATTGCACTCGACCGTGGTTGACCAGCCGGATTGGGTAAACACCTGCTCGACCGAATCCGCCAAGTACTCGCCATCAAGGCCGACCTTGAACCCATGGGCGTTGATCAAGCGCTCGGCAAAGATGTCGGTCCGGCCGGGCATCTCGAAACGCACGTCAGCGGTCGAACGATTGAACGCCGCTAAACGCGCCTTGGCGGCCGCCTCGGCGGCGGTCTTGTTCGGGTAGATATGCCGATCGGTATGCACCGCCGGCAAGCCATCCGGGGCCTCGTCGTTATCCACCGAGACGATGGCGAGCTTGCCGGTCTTCTTGTCTTGGTGCTTGGTGGCCACGGCCTTGTGCGAGTTGCGATCGCCGAGGCTGAACTGCCAGCGGCTGAGGTCGCTACGCGTCAGGGTGATCGCGCCGAACGCCTTGCCGCTGGCCGTCTGGCCCGCTTGACGCGGCATCACCAACAGCTTGCCGTCGGCCACCTTGGCCGTGCAGTCGTATTGCTTGGCCAGGCGCGTGATGAAATTAAAATCAGACTCGTTGAGCTGATCGACCCGGGCAACTTTCGTCGATACCGGACACACCGGCTGCCAGCCATTGCGCGCAGCGATGTCGGCCACGATCGTCGACAGCGGCACGTCTTCCCAGCTGCCGCTACGGATGGTCTTGCCACTGCCGCGCATGTCGCTGGCCTTGCCCTTGATCACGATCGTGTCCGGCGGACCCGACACCTCGACCGTGTCCACCGCGTAACGCCCCAGGCGCACCAAGGAGGTTTCGGCATAGCCCAGGTAGATCTCGATCGAACTGCCACGCCGAGGCAGCAGCACCTGGCCGTCTCGGTCATCAATGCGCAACTCAAACTCGTCGGACTCCATCCCGGGTTTGTCAGAGGTGCGCAGCAACAACAACCGATCATTGATCTTGGCCGTCACATCGGCGCCATCGGCCACGATTCGAAACATGGGGGTCATAGATTTTGCTCAAAAAAAAACCCGCACAAGGCGGGTAAAAAAAGAAAGGAGCTTGAGGAATCAAGCGGCACGAGTGTAGACCATCAATCCCACAAGCTGACCCCCTCCCCGGTCGGGCTGGGCAGATCCGGCAGATAGATGACCACGCCGGTGCGGTAGGGCTGGGGCTCATCCGCCAACCCCTGATTGGCATCCAGCACCGCTTCGGTGCTGCCGTTCAGATGGCCATAAACGTTATGGCAAATGACATCGAGCATGTCCCCATCAGACGTTCTGCATGTCGTCGCCATAGCGCCCAAACTCCAGAGTGAACCCTTGTTTACGCGGAATCCCGCCGTGCAAAAACGCGCCCTGTTCCTCGGCGATGGTCTTCAGGCACCACGTCCCAATCACCTCGCCATAGCCCGTGGTCAGGGTCAGCGGCTGAAGCCTGGCGCCGATGGTGCGCAACGTGTCGAGCTGCTTGATCCCACCCTTGAAGCCCGGGTAGATCGTGCCTTTGAGCGTGAGCTTTTCCTCACCCACCCCAATCGCCTGCTGCGCCGGGCGGCGCGACAGACGCTCCTGGGAAGCCCAGCGGAACTCGGTCGAGCGGCTCAGCTCGTCGAAGGCCGCCGTGTCCAGGTTGAAGAAATACGGCTGAAGCTTCGGGTCACGCGGCTGAATGATCAGCAGGTGCGGGAACGGCTTCACCGCTTCCGGCGCCGGCGTAGCATCCACGGCAAAGGAACTGGTGGGCACGATGTTGGCCAACGACGGGCTGACCTTGCCGGCGATGTTGTTGATCGCCGTCGCCGCCTTGCCCGCCTGCTCCTTCAGCACGCCCATCCGTTCCTGCACTTCGGCGGCCGCCCGGGTCGCCCGGCCGTACACCGCCACCACTTGGCCGACCTTGGCCTGAGCCGCGTCGACGCCGCGCATCACCCGCTGAAGCTTGGCGCCGATCGCCGGCCCCACGAACGGGATGTTTTCCAGCTCGGACGCCGCGCCCGTAATTTCACTGATCGCGCCGTTGACCGGGCCCAGCATGCCGTCCGCACTGCGTCGCCCCGCCTCCCCGGCTGCGACCAAGTACTTGAGCCCCGCTTGCAACTGTTCCATATACGCCATACGGCCTCCTTACAGGTGGGGTTCGTCATACAGCTTCGCTGCGTTCTGCTTCGCGGCGTCCGCCATCATCAGCCGCATGTGCGGCATCAAGTCCTGCGCCAAGCGCTGCGGGTCTTTGACATCCCCTTGCACCGTGACCGGCATGCTCAGCGAGTACTGAAACTGCTGATCCACTTTGGTCGGTGCCGGCTTCTCCGGTTCCTTGGGCTGAATGGCCACCGCCGCCGGCTTGGCCGCCGCCGACACTGCCAACGAACGCGCGACATCGCCCAGCGCTGGCCCTTGTGGGGTCGCCCCCGAGGCCATCAGCAACGCGCCGGAGCCCTTCGCGCCATTGAACGATTGGCCCATGCTGGCCAAGCTGGGAATAGCCGGACCCGGGCGGGGCGCCATCAACAGCGGCGTGGCCGGCGAGGCGGGCTTTTCCTCTTCGCCACCAAACACCGACTTGCCCACGGCACCGCCCAACATCTGGCCGCCCTGACTGCCGAGGTAGGCACCAATCAAGCCACCGATCGCGGTCCCGATAATCGGCACCACCGAACCAATGGCCGCGCCCGCCGCCGCGCCCGCCATGGTGCCCGCCAGATTGCCGGCCGCCGCCCCGTAACCCTCGGCCTTTTCGCCCTGGGTCTTGGCATTCTCATAGGTGTCGAACGCCATGGCGCCGGCCTCCATCAGCGCGCCGCCGGGAATCATCTTGGCGGCTTTGCCGATCTTGCCGACCGCCTGCACCACCCCGCCCAGCCGGGCCATCGACCCGGCCGGAACCGGTACCGGTGGAATCGGCGGACGCGGCACAGGGACCGGCGGCCGCGCGCCGGGAATCGGCGAGCGCGAAGAACTACCCGGCCGAGGCAACGGTCGACGGCGCGAAGCATTGCGCCTTGATCCGCGCCCACGCCGGCGAGTTTCCCCAGGACCTTCAGCGCCGCCGCCCAGGGCTCCCGCGTTGACCACGAAAACCTTTTTAACACCGTCACCGCCCGCGTCGTCGTCACCGCTCCCGGCCGCATCCTTGACCAGCGAAACCAGTTCCAGACCGGTCGACACCACATCCAACTTACCGGGCTTCTTGCCTCCCGCCTCATCGTCGGCGCCCTCGGCCCCCTTGCCCGTGAAAGCCGCCACCGCCTTCAACCCGGTTTCCACCAGGGACAGCGCCTTGCCGGTCTTGCCCTTGGCGCCTTCGCCGTCACCACCCCCATCCTCGGCGTTGGTGACAAAGACCTTTTGCACCGCGCCGGCCTTGCCACCACCCAGCGAACCGCGCGCCAGGTTGAACAGCCCTTTACCCATCTTGAACGAACTGAACAGACCCTTGAGCGTGACCAACCCGCCCCCGACCAACGCGATCCCCGTTACCACCCCGGGCGCGCTGTCAGACATTGAGGTAATGCTTTTGGTGACCTTGGTCAGCGCCTCGGCCACCGTGTCCGTGACCGGGCGCAGGGCGTCGCCCACGCTGCGCATGGCGTCATCCATCGACTGAGCCATTTCGGCCCACTTCTGCGACGACGCCTCACGCCGCTCGCTGAGGTTTTTGTCGAGGATGCCGGTGGCATCGCGCGAATCGTTTTTAAGCTGGCTGTACAGCGCCTTGTTCTGCATGAACGCCGACAGCGCGGCCTTGACCTGCATGTCAGCGAACAGGTCGCCAGTGCGCAGCGACTCTTCCAGCGAGGCCATCATGGCCTTGGCTTTCTCCGGGTCGGCTTGCTGGCTGATTTCGGAGGTCGCTTTGGCCATCGCCGCCGCGCGCTTCGGATCGGTGGCCTGAATGTACTTCTGCGCCAACCCCATGCTGGTTTCCAGCGTGGACATGCCGTTTTGCAAACCGGTCTGCATCGAACCCTTGTAGTCGATACCGGCCTTTTCATATGCCTTGACGGTCTCGCCGGAGCCGATTTTGCCCATCCAGTTTTTGAGGTTGTTGGCCGCCTCGTCCGAGCTGCCGGCCGACTTCATCTGCACTTGCAGCATGGCGCCCATCTACCCAGACATCCGGGTCAGGGTGCAGCCCACGGAAATACGCCTCCCGGTACACCTCTGCACCGTTAGGGATTTCCGTGGGCATGGGCTTAGCTCGGGGTCAGGGCGTGTTCAAGATCCGCTGAGGACAAGCGTTCTGCATCCTCAAGCGAGCGACGGATAGCGGCCGTCAGGTGCTTTTCGATTTGCCAGGGGTCGGTCATGACGGCAAGTTCCGGTGCCAGTTGCGGAGGCATGCCCAGCAGTTGATCCCGCAACAAGCGGCCCGCGTTGTAAGCGCCGGTTTCTACTGCGATGCGCTCGACCAAAGTGCCCTGCTGTTTGTGAAAGTTGGCTTGCTCCTGCAACGCCATGTAGTGCTCGCGCAGAGCCCGAGACCTTTGGAAATCCACCGGCTGGCCGACTTGCGGCACCGCAGGTTCTTCTGCGGCGATTTGAGCTTCCCGCTGGAGGCGAAGCCGGTCGTGCCGGTCGGCGACGGCGGCTTTGCTTGGGTCGGCAGACTCGGCCAGCAGGGCTTCGGTGGCTTCCAGCTCCACCTTGCCATCCTCAGTCAGCACCAATCGATCTTGATTGGCCAACTTGGAAACATACGATTTAGCCCAGCCTCGCCGTGCCGCAAACTCCGTTTTGCTGATTACAGTCATGATGGAATGTCCTGTTCACCTAATGAATACGGGGAGTTCACCTGTTCACCCCAGTTCACTAAGCTGGTGAACTGTCCGCTAACACTTTCCCGCGGGTTTCCGACCCCGTACCCCCCGAATAACCCCAGGGTCCCCGGCGGTTTTCGGCGTCCCGCCGCGATTCCTCACCCCTGTTCGCCACTGGCCGGTGGCACTTCGGAAACGCCCAGTCGCTTGGCGGCCCAGCGTTCGTACAACCCGATGGCGACATCAGCGCCGGCCATCGCGGTCAGGCAACCCAAGCTGCCGGCCGTCCAGATCGTCATACCCGCGCCGATCATCAGCATCATCGCCGACACGCCGCAGACAATGCAGGCACCGGACCGAAGCGCAAGGCGCCGCAACAATGCCCAGCCCCTCGCCCCGTCTTTATCTGCTCGCCACATTTCACCGGATACGCCACCGACTAAGGCCAGGACGATCACTAACCAAATCGGCATCTCTGCCAGCGCTTGCTGCTCATTTGTCATGTTGTGCCTCAAGTGGAAGAGCGCGCCAAACACAAAAAGAAAACCCCGCCGGAGGGCAGGGTTTTCAGTGTCGTGGCGCTTGCCAGGACGGTGCACAGCACGTGCTCGGGGGAAGCGCCGAGGCGCAGAATTCATATCGTGGTGACTTTTTACCCCCTGAGTACGGAACCGAAAAGAGGGCATTTTCGGTTAACCCGCTCGACGCAACTTTGACGCAACTTTGAGGAGACTTTGAGGTAAAACGCCCCGACCAGCGGTAAGCCACTTACGTGCATCTTTGCGCTCTGCCAGCACCTCAAAGAGTCGCACATGAAGACTGTGCACAAGGTCGTAGTAGGTTTGCTTCGCCTTGGACACATACCCCAGCTCATGCATTTGCGAAGCCCAGGTCGGTGCCGGGTCGTAGCCGTAGCGCAAAACCGCCAACTGTTGCAGCCTTTCTCCCCGCCCATTTTGTCGAGCGATCTCGGAAAGAGCCGCACCGACTTCCTGAGCAACTGCATCAGGCCCCGCACCAGCCCCCATAATGATCCGAGATCCGGGAGTGCCGCGCGGTGCACATCCGCCCCACTCCATGATCGTTGCCATCGGGCTACCCATCCCCCCCACCTCGCCATTACTCCGAAGTTGCTCGCCCCAGTGCTTCAGCAGCACTTCCATTGCCTCGATCATCGCCCTACCCCCCGAAAAACCGAACCCAACACAGAAAACCCGTTACCCAACACAAACCCAACACAAATAAATCCCTTTAAAATCAATACTCTTATTAACTTTGAGTTGAGTGTGTTGGGTTTGTTGGGTTTTTCTGTCCTCGCATAAGAAAAAATTCTTACCGTTGTCTTCAGTGCAAATAACGTCACGCATGACAGCCACTCGCCGTTCGGGGGTGACGCAGCATGAAGCCACTTCTGTTTGGCCTTGCAGGCATCGCCCGGTCTGGCAAAGACACTGCCGCACAGCACCTGGTGACCAAACACGGATTCCATTCCTACGCGTTCGCAGACCCACTGCGCGATGGCTTGATGCACATACTCAACCTGAGCCCATGCGACTTCGAAGGCGAGCAAAAGGAACAAGTGCTGCCGTGGCTGGGACGCTCCCCGCGCTACCTGATGCAGACCTTGGGCACCGAATGGGGCCGCGACACCGTGCATCCCGAGCTCTGGCTGCTGCTGGCTGCGCAAAACCTCGACCTGTTGGCCCGCACCCACGACACCGCGCGCGGCTTCGTGGTTAGCGACCTGCGATTCGAGAATGAAGCGGACTTCATCCGTAAGCGAGGCGGCGTCGTGATTCACATCCAGCGAGTCTCAGTCGGAGCCGTTGCTCCACATCGCAGTGAAGACGGCATCTGGGGGGCACAGGGCGATTGGTTCCTGCCGAATGACGGGACCATCGAAGACCTTAAAACCAACCTCGACAAGATTGTCGACACGCTGCATACCCGCGCAGCAGTCGCCTGAGGACAGCGCCATGAACCGCACCCTGGACGAAACCGCCGCAGTGCTCGGCCTCAAACCCCGGAAATTCCGCGAGCAACTGCGGGCGCTCCGCGTGCTGACGCAAAGCGGCGACCTGGCCAGCCACCACCGTGGCGGCGGCAACCTGTTTTCAGACGCGCGCAGCGTCCAGATCGGGACCACCAACCGTTACAAGCATTACGCCGTGGTGATGGTCACCGAGGCCGGCGTGCAATGGCTGGCCAAGAAGCTGGGCATCACCATCACGCACAAGGACGCCGCCGCATGAAAACCAACTACTTCAATGCCTACACTCAAGCCCTCGGCGCCCTGAGACTGATCCCCATCTATCTGGACAGCCCGGGCGTGGTCAGCCGCGCCACACTGATCGGCGCCGCGAGCGAAGCTATTGACCTGCTGGACAGCATGCCTTGCCGCACAGTGGAGCTGGCCGAGGTCTTTCGCTGTGTCAACGAGGTGATTCAAGAAGGCCAAGTGGCCTATGTCACCCCGACCAACTCGCCCGAGTATCCATTTGGCGCGGTTGTCGCTGACGCAAAAGGCAATGTCTGCGCCGCCGGTATGGGCAAAAGCAAAGAAAGCCTCGCCGAACTGATTCGGCTCAAGTTGGTGCCCCCTACGGAGGGGTTCGGGGAGGTCGCTGCATGAGCAGTACCCTCGACCAACTTCGCAAACAGTTCGCCACCCCCTGCCCGTCTCTGACGGCAGTGCGGGAACAATACTTCACGCACATCCGAACGGACCGCTACCTGCTGAGTGAAATCAAAGCCGGCCGCATTGCGTTGATCGTGACACGCCTGCACAGCTCAGCTCGGACCAAACCCGTGGTGTACCTGCACCACCTGGCTGCCTTCCTCGACGCCCAAGCGGCGCTGGAAGCAGCCTGATTCAACGGTGCCCCTGCCGTTCAGGGGCAGACAACATCCACTCAATAAGGCACAGCACATGAGCAAAGCACGCCCCTTCATAGACACGCTACGGGACATCGAGGCCGGAGGCTTACTTGATGAACTCAGCGAAACCCAACATAGCCTGGTCGATGCCATCCGCCAGACCGGCAAGGGCGGTGAACTGACCATCAAGCTCACCTACAAGCCAGACGGCAGTGGCCAGATGACCATCAAGGCCGACGTCAAAGCGAAGGAACCGATCCTGTCCCGCGGCACATCGCTGTTCTTCCTGACCCCCGAGGGCAACTTGACCCGCCGCGACCCACGGCAACAGGACCTGCCGTTGCGCACAGTCAGCGAAGATCCGGTACCGGAAAAACTGCGCCACGTCAGCCCGTAACGCCAGATTCGAAAACCTCTCACCACAGCGTCACCCACTGGAGCACATCCAATGCAACAAGCCATTCAACAACTGGTCACCCTCGCACAGGCGATCGGCAAACCGATTGATCATCAAGGGCTGGCAGCCCCCATTTCCCTGCTTCCTGACGGCGTGGGCGTCCACTCCCTTGAGCACCTGCTACCGAACCCTACCCGCACGCGCCAGAAACTCACCGTGCTTGATGCCGAGTCCTTCATTGCATACGTGAACCGCTTCGCCGATGCCGCGACCACCGTGTTCTGCAACGGCCCAGAAGGCCGAACCTTCTTGGCAGTCATCGACTACCACCAGCCAACCGCCCCCGCCTGGCGCGACCACGTGGCCACGTACCGTTGCCCTACCAGCATCGAGTGGGGCCGCTGGAAAGAGAACGACCGCAAACGCATGGATCAAGCAACGTTCGCCGAGTTCATCGAAGAGAACGTCAGGGACATCACCCAGCGCGCAAACGAAGCGAACGACCCTAGCCCTGCCGACATGCTGGAAATCAGCCGCACCCTGGAAGCCAAGAAAAACATCACCTTCCGCCAAGGCACCCGCCTCGACAACGGCCAGGTTCAACTGACCTATAACGAAGAAATCGACGGGCGTGCCGGCGAAGCAGGCCAACTGCGCATCCCTGAACAATTCTTCATCGCCGTGAAACCATTCCTCGGTGGTGACGCGTTCTGCGTCCCTGCCCGCTTCCGCTACCGCATTCTGGAAGGTCGCCTGCAAATGTGGTTCGAACTGGTGCGCCCGGACAAAGTGCTTGAAGAGGCTTACAACGCTGTCCGCCAGAAGATCCAGAGCGCAATCGGCGAAGTACCGCTGTACGAAGCCACCCTGTAACTAATCCCCAAGTAATACCCCCGCCGCCAGCCTCTCACCAAAAATCCTGACGGCGGGCTTTACCGAGGTACACAGCACATGACAGCAATTCAGATTTTCGCACTGATCGTTTTGATCGTATTTGTTGGACTTACCTATTGGGCAGGCTATCGCGGCGGCCTGAACGATGGCCGCACCGACGGTATCGACGAAGGCAAGGCTATTCAGCAATCAGATAGCTCAGGGACGATCCAAGACCTGAAGCGATTGCTTGATCAGGCGCAGGACCACCATAAGCAACTGTACTCCCACTATGAGCAGGCATTGGCCGCCTCAAAACTAGGGGAACCAGAACGCCAGACTCTCCTAGCCATCGCCGAACAACTGCGAATTGCGGCAGAGACATTCAGCGCATTCCGTACCGGCAAGAAACTCGAACGCGATTCACTCGCCCTCCGCGATCAAGCGCTCGAAATGGCCGCCCTCCTGAAGAAAGTAGCACAGGAGGCCGCATGACAGTCCTTCGCCGAATAGTCCGAATACGCAGCGGGCAAATGCCGCCTCTCGATTTACAAACCATCTGCGACCAATGCAACAAGTCGCGGGCACATGGCAGCCACCAAAAATGCAGCAAGCAGCGCCAAGCCGAAGGTATCGCCCGGCGCGCAGGAGACAAAACACAATGAGCGCCGCAGAGAAACTCGACTTCCACATCACACCTGGCGCCTGGTTCCGCCAGGACCTGCTCTATCCAGTGTTCGGCCTTAGCACCGAAGCTGTTCGTAAGTATCGCACCCGTGGCCTTTGGCTTGAGGGCAAGCACTGGCGCTACGACCCAGCCAACGTGATCGTCTACAACCGCGCGGCCATTGAGCGCTGGATGGAAGGGAAACCATGATCGACAAGATGCCGACAGGCGTTGAGATGAACGGCAAGCAGCTGCGCATTTGGTTCATCTTCAACGGCCAGCGGTGCCGGGAGCCATTGGAAGGGATCTCGAAAGTAAACAAGGCAGCGATCGCATATGCCGACAACAAACGCCGAACCATCCTCGCGGAGATCAAAGAAGGCCGTTTCGATTACGCGGCCCACTTCCCCACTTCACCAAGAGCCGCCATGTTCACCGGCACCGGCGGCCCTTCACTGAAGCGAACCGTGAAGGAAGGCATCGACCGATGGCTGGAGGTTCAACGTGCACTCAAAGCATCGAGCACGGTAGTTAACTATGTGAGCAAGGCTGTGCACGTCGAAAATAAGTTCGGCAAACGTCGAATCGTCGATATCAATAAAAGCGACATCGAGTTGTTTCAGGCGCAATTGCTCAAGCAAGGCCTGGCCCCAAAGACGGTGAACGATATCTTCACCGTCGTCCGTGGGGTTTGGGCCGATGCCTTTGGCGATGGAATTTTGAAAGCCAACCCGCTCGACAGGATCAGCAACGTAGGATCGGACGTCGACTTGGAACACGCGGATCCCTTCAGCCGCATCGAGATCGAGTTGATCGGTAAAGCAGATCCCATCCGGCGGACTGATGCCAGAATGATCGAGTTCAACTGCTGGGCCGGGCTGTCGCTGTCCGAAGTCATTGCGCTTGCCGTGGAAGATGTCGACCTTGATGCTGGCTTGGTGCACGTCCGGCGCGCACTGGTCGTTGGTGAATTCAAAGTCCCCAAAGAACGCTCCAGGGTGCGAGTCGTCGAACTGATAGACCCAGCTCTTGAATTGATGCGAGAGATTGTTGCCGCCGCCAATGAAGCGCCAACCGTCGATATTACGGTGATCCAGCGTGACAACATCACCTCAAAGAAGATGAAGGTTAGGTTTCTTTTTCGCAGCTCTACCAGTGGTTTGCTCTGGAGCGGGAAGACATTGAGCAACTGGTTTACCGCCCATCTGAAAAAAGCAGAAGTCCGCCACCGAGGCGCCAACCAATGTCGCCACACTTTCGCCAGCCAGATGCTGTCCAGCTATGTCCCGGTCGAATGGGTGGCCCGGCAGCTTGGACATGCCGACACAACAATGGTGAGAAAGCATTACGGGAGATGGATACCGAAGGACACCAAGAGCATGGCGGGTATCGTGTCGAAGATGTTGGGATTTAGAACCGACTGAACTCAGGCCCTAAAAAGGGCCTGTGTTGTATTCCAGCAGCAAATATCTAAGCCTGAAGAACCGCTATTACCTGATCTGCAGACATAGTACGACCTATCAATGTCGCTCTAATAGGCTCGAAGACTTGGTATTGGCGAGCATAGGTGCTGGCCATACGTGAATGGGAGTTTCGGTCGGCAACGTCTTTCATGGAGTTGAAACGGTCGAGATCGTTGACAAGAAACCTAGCGGCAGTTCTGTAACGACCCTCATTATTCCCATCAAATCCAGGGAATTCTATTGCTATTGCCGCTCTTGGAACGGCCGATTCAACAACAGCTTTCCCCTGCGCGTCCAGGCGATCAAAGCTTTCCTTCAGAAAATCGTACATATCCAACGCATCCACAACAGCAGTGACATGCGGAGGATTCTCGTCATTTTCATCTTTTATGTCATAAGCCCAATTAAGGACCCAGCAGTCATCTGAAGAAATTGCACTGGCGATGAGGTCAGGATTATAGCTGTCGGTAATTCCGAGCTTTTTATGGATATCACACAGCATTTGAAGAATCAGTTGCTCGGTAGCAGTAGGTTGCATTTCCTTGCTCCTATGCGCCTACGAAAAACCCTTTTAGATAAAGAGAAATCCAGGCGTCAGGATGATGCCAAATTGCCTCGCATACTGATAGTCATTGGCCACGGCGTGAACAGGCCTTAAGCGGCCTCTACAACGAGTTTTATGCCCTAAAAATGCCCTATTCAGAACATCAGAAACGAAAAAGCCCCTGTAATCTTCAACGATTACAGGGGCTTAGTCTTATTCAATAATGGCGGAGAGATAGGGATTCGAACCCTAGGTACCGGTGAAGGTACAACGGATTTCGAATCCGTCCCATTCGGCCACTCTGGCATCTCTCCAACGGCGCGCATCATAACAACACTTTTGCCGGAAGCGAACCCCCTAAGCGAAATTTTTCCGTGCTATCAGATGCTTGCGTCGATTAAAGCGGTACGCCCAGACGATTGGCCACTTCTTCGTAGGCTTCGATGACGTCACCGAGGCCCTGACGGAAGCGGTCTTTGTCCATTTTCTTGCCGGTGGCTTTGTCCCACAGGCGGCAGCCGTCCGGGCTGAACTCGTCGCCCAGGACGATTGTGCCGTCGGAGAAAACGCCGAATTCGAGTTTGAAGTCGACCAGCAGCAGGCCGGCGTCGTCGAACAGTTTGCTCAGGACTTCATTGACCTTGAGCGACAGTTCTTTCATGCGAACCAGTTGCTCGGCGGTGCCCCAACCGAACGCCACGACGTGGGATTCGTTGATGAACGGGTCGCCCTTGGCATCGTCCTTCAGGAACAGTTCGAAGGTGTAAGGGTTGAGCTTCATGCCCTCTTCGACGCCCAGGCGCTTGACCAGGCTGCCGGCGGCGTAGTTACGCACGACGCATTCGACCGGGATCATGTCGAGCTTCTTCACCAGGCATTCATTGTCGCCCAGCAGTTTGTCGAATTGGGTCGGCACGCCGGCTGCTTCGAGTTTCTGCATGATGAAGGCGTTGAACTTGTTGTTCACCATGCCTTTGCGGTCGAGCTGCTCAATGCGCTTGCCGTCGAACGCCGAAGTGTCGTTGCGAAACAGCAGGATCAAGCGGTCAGCGTCGTCGGTCTTGAAAACCGATTTGGCTTTGCCGCGGTAGAGTTCTTCACGTTTTTCCATGATGGGCTCCGCTTGCTAAGTAGGTGGGCTAGGCGATATGTCGCCAGTCGAGCCCTGAATCTTGATCGGCCAGTTGCAGCCAGTCGGGGTCGCACCCGAGGGTGTCGACAAAACATTGCCGGGCCAGCTGCGGCAGGTTGTTCTTGCTGCTCAGATGGGCCAGGACCAGGTGTTGCAGGCCTTGCCAGCCCAACTCGGACACCAGGAATGCCGCCTGATGGTTGTTCAAATGCCCCAGCTCACCGCCTACCCGTTGCTTGAGAAAGTACGGGTAGTGACCGCGAGCCAGCATGTCACGGCAATGGTTGGACTCGATCATCAACGCATCGAGGTCCCGATAGCCGTCCAGCACCTTGTTGCAATACGAACCCAGGTCGGTCAACAGGCCGAAACGCCGCTCACCGTCACTGAAGACGTATTGCGTCGGTTCCTGTGCATCATGGGCCACGGTAATGACGCCGATGCTCAGTGCCCCGATCTGCAGTTGCTCGCCGCCGGCCAGAAAGCCAGCCGGTTCAATTGGTTTGCGCATCCCGCGCAGGGTACCGCGACTGAGGTAGACAGGCAGATTGTAGCGCCGAGACAGTAAACCCACGCCATGCACGTGATCGGCATGTTCGTGGGTCACGAGTATCGCGCTCAGCTGCGCAGGGTTTACACCCAGGCGCAGCAGGCGTTTTTCGGTTTCCCGCAGGGAGAAACCACAATCCACCAACACATACGTGTCAGCGCTGGCTATCAGCGTGCCGTTCCCTTGGCTACCGCTGCCGAGAACGGCAAAACGCATGTGATCAACCCAGGTTGTCCTGAATCACGCTCAACACTTTGCGCGCCACTTCTGCCGGCGCCACGGTGTTGATGTTTTTCTCGACGGTGACCTGGACGCTATCGCCCACTTTGCTCAGGCGAACCTGATAACGCTCGGCGCGGGCTTCAACTTCTTCCTTGTTCGGCGCACTGCCAAACAGGCTGCTGAAGAAACCTGGCTTCTCGTCTTTCTTCTCGGCTTTTTCGGAGAGGTTGATGTAGTACAGGCCCAGGCTGCGGTTGATGTCTTCAACACGCCACTCGCCCTGTTCCAGTGCACGACCGACGCTCGACCATGCACGATCCAGATCGGTACCGACGTTCAGAACCGGATTGCCGCTGCCGTCTTCGCTCAGGCTGACACGACTTGGCGTATCGGAATCACGCGAGGCCAGCATGGAGACCGAACCGCCCTTCTCCGAAATGCGGCTCATGCTCGCGAGCATGTCGTCGACCAGTGCCGCGTCCAGGCCAGTGTTGACCGAACGGTTGGTGAAGGCCACATCGGAGGTACTACCGGCAGGTCGCTCGGCAGTGACCACATACACTTCGCTGGTGTTGCGTTGCACACCCGGCTCGATACGTACTCGAGCGCGGATTTCGCTGTCAGTGCTGACACCGGCTGCGCTCAGGCGCTTGGCCATCGCGGCGGACAGTTCTTCGGAATGCTGCCAGGTCGTAGTGAATTCGCCGGTTTGCGGGCGCTGTTCGTCCAGACGAAAACCGTTGTCCTGGAAGAACTGCACAGCCACTGGCCAGACTTCGGCTGGTGGGTTCTGGGCGACGATCCAGCGCGAGTCACCGGTCTTCTGCAGGGAGTAGGCGCTGACTTCCGCACCTGCGGACAGCGGTTGAGGACGAGGCACGATGTATTCGCCCTTGGCGGTGTCATCGGCCACGTTGCGCGGAATCGGCAACAGCGGATCCAGTCGTTTAGCGGTGCTGACGTCTGTTGGCAGTTGCATCGGTGCAGTCTGTTGCGCTTCCAGGTAATCGCTACCACGGTCACGGAAGTAACCTTCCGGGCCCCAGACCCATCCGCAGCCACTGGTGCTGGAGATAATCAAGGCAAGTGCGGAAAGTCCGGCCAATCGCTTCATGCGTAGTGCTTCCTCAATTAAACCAGGACGCCGGACTGGCGCATGGCCTGCCGCAGCGGTTCGTGACAGGCAGCGCTGAGCCAGGTGAGCGGCAGACGGATACCGTCCGGCATCAAGCCCATTTCATGCAATGCCCATTTCACGGGAATAGGGTTGGATTCGATAAACAGGGTTTTATTGAGCGGCATCAGCTTTTCGTGAATCGCGCGGGCCGTGACGGCGTCGCCCTTCAGAGCAGCGTTGCACAGGTCGGCCATGTCACGCGGGGCAACGTTGGCGGTCACCGAAATGTTGCCTTTGCCGCCGAGCAGGATCAGCTCGACTGCAGTGGCGTCGTCACCGGAGATCACCAGGAAGTCTTTGCTGACGGCATCGATAATGGCCTTGGCGCGGCCCAGGTCGCCAGTGGCTTCCTTGATACCGATGATGTTTTTTACGGTCGACAGGCGGATAACGGTGTCGGCGAGCATGTCGCATGCTGTACGGCCAGGCACGTTATAAAGGATCTGCGGGATGTCGACGGCTTCGGCGATGGCCTTGAAGTGCTGGTACAAGCCTTCCTGGGTCGGCTTGTTGTAGTACGGCGTCACCAGCAGGCAAGCATCGGCTCCGGCGATCTTCGCATTGCTGGTCAGTTCGATGGCTTCGCGCGTCGAGTTGGCGCCGGTACCGGCGATCACCGGGATGCGCCCTGCAACCTGCTTCACCACGTAACGAATCACTTCGATGTGCTCGTTCACGTCAAGAGTGGCCGATTCACCTGTTGTGCCGACGGCCACGATAGCGTGGGTGCCGTTTTGCAGGTGAAAGTCCACCAGTTTGCTCAGGCTGTCCCAGTCGAGACGACCTTGTGCATCCATGGGTGTGACCAGTGCCACCATACTGCCCGCAATCATGCAACCGCTCCTGCCGGAAAAAGAGAGCGGTAATGGTACTGGCGCCAAGATGCTTGTACAAGCGAAGTACTGCGCTGCTGCCATTCCCCTTGGCGCTGCTTTTCGCTACCCTTCAGACTTTGATCGGTACTGATAAGCTCGTACGTCGGGTTCCAGCCTCCATTTTCGGCATCACAAGCCCCGATCCAGCGTTGCCACCCCTCGCTCCTGCCACTCTGGAGCACGTAGCAACCTTGCGGCTCGGGCTTTCTGAATTCGCATCCGCAGGCTCGCTCCCGGTAAAAAAAGCCCATAGAAGTATCGACCGCTCATCGCTTTAGGAATGCTGCATGTCCACCCCCACAGTTCGCGAACAATTCCTTGTCATCAGTGCCCTCGGCGCCAACCCCATGGAGCTGACTAACGTCCTGTGCCGCGCCAGCCATGAAAACCGCTGCGCCGTGGTCACCTCTCGCCTGACGCGTCATGGCGAGTGCAGTGCGCTGATCCTCGAGATCTCCGGTAGCTGGGACGCCTTGGCGCGCCTTGAAGGCAGCCTGTCGGGCCTCGCCAAGAAGCACGCCTTCACCGTCAATGTGGTGCGCAGCGCGGCGCTGGAGAATCGTCCCCAGGCCCTGCCATACGTCGCCTATGTCAGCTCAGCCTACCGCTCGGACATCATCAACGAGCTGTGCCAGTTCTTCATGGACCACAACGTCGAGCTGGAGAACCTGACCTGCGACACCTATCAGGCTCCGCAAACCGGCGGCACCATGCTCAACGCCACATTCACCGTGACCTTGCCGGCCGGTGTGCAAATCAGTTGGTTGCGTGATCAGTTCCTGGATTTCGCCGATGCGCTGAACCTGGATGCGCTGATCGAACCGTGGCGCCCACAAAACCCAATGTAAGGAAGCTTTAATGGCCGTTGCTATCGACCAACCGGTTGCCGACTTCGAAGCACCCGCCACCAGCGGGCAGACCGTCAGCCTCGCGGGCCTTAAGGGCAAGCAGGTGGTGATCTACTTTTACCCGAAAGACAGCACGCCGGGTTGCACCACGCAGGGTCAGGGCTTTCGTGACCAGCTCGACGCCTTTAAAGCCGCCAACACCGAAGTCTTCGGTGTGTCGCGTGACAGCTTGAAATCCCATGAGAACTTCAAGGCCAAGCAGGCGTTCACCTTCGAGCTGATCAGCGACAAGGAAGAAGCGCTTTGCCAGTTGTTTGATGTGATCAAGCTGAAGAAGCTTTATGGCAAGGAATACATGGGTGTTGATCGCAGCACGTTCCTGATTGATAAGGACGGTGTGCTGCGTCAGGAATGGCGCGGTGTGAAGGTGCCGGGGCATGTGGATGCGGTTTTGGCTGCAGCTCAGGCGTTGAACAAGGCCTGATCATTCGGCGTCTGTTCAGACGCCTTCGCGGGCAAGCCCGCTCCCACAGGGACCGCATTAATCCTGTGGGGGCGGGCTTGCCCGCGAAGAGGCCATAGACCTCACTGATGAATCAGAGCAGACAATTAAAGCAGCGGCGCCACCACCGGCTCCTTGCGCGGCCACGCATCCAGCACAGCCTTAAACAGGGTGGCTAGCGGAATCGCAAAGAACACGCCCCAGAAGCCCCACAACCCGCCAAACAACAGCACCGCGCAGATGATCGCCACCGGGTGCAGATTGACCGCTTCCGAGAACAACAGCGGCACCAGTACGTTGCCGTCCAGCGTCTGGATGATTCCGTAGACCGCCATCAAATAGATGAACTGATCGCTCCAGCCCCACTGGAACAGCGCAATCAGCAGCACCGGCACGGTCACCACCACGGCCCCGACGTAAGGCACCACCACCGAAATCCCCACCAGCAAGGCCAGCAGCGCCGAGTAGTTAAGCCCCAGGGAGACGAAAGCGATGTAGGTCACGCCACCGCAAATGAAGATCTCGATGACCTTGCCGCGAATGTAATTGGCGATCTGTCGGTTCATCTCCTGGGCGACGCGGGTGATCAACGCCCGCTCCCGGGGCAGGTAACCGCGCACCCACTGGCCGATCATTTCCCGGTCCTTGAGAAAGAAGAACACCAGGATCGGCACCAACACCAGGTAGATCATGATGTTCACCAGCAACGGCAAACTCGACAGCGAGAATGTCAGCGCCCACTGGCCGAACTTGCCGATCTCGCCCCGCGCCACTTCGATGGCCTGCAGCACCTGCTCGTCGGATACCAGATGCGGATAACGCTCGGGCAGCAGCAATAACAGTGATTGCCACTTGGCGAGCATGCCAGGCAACTCGTTGAACAGTGTGATCAGCTGATGCCAGAGCAATGGCACCACGACCAGGATGAACACCAGCAAAAGCCCCATGAACAAGGCGAAAACCAACCCCACCGCCGCGCCGCCCGGTACGCGCAGGCGTTCGAGGGTCACCACCAGTCCTTGCATCAGATACGCCAGCACCATCCCTGCGAGCACCGGCGCGAGCATGCCGCCCAGTGTCAGCACGGCGGTAAACGCCAGAAACAGCAGGACCGCCAGTACCACGGCTTCTTCATCGGAGAAGTAGCGCTGAATCCAGTCGCGTAACACCTTGAACATCAATAATCCTTAAAAATGAACGCAGCAGATTTCAGGCTTTTTTCAACCAGTAGCGGTAAACGCCCGCTTCATCTTCTTCACGAAGCAGGGTATGACCGGCCAATCGGGCAAAGGTGCGGAAATCGCGTTGTGAGCCCGCATCGGTGGCAATTACCTTGAGTACCGCGCCGCTGGCCAGCCGATTGAGCTCCAGCTTGGCCTTGAGTAGCGGCAAAGGGCAATTCAGGCCGCTGGCGTCGAGTTCGGCGTCATGGGCTACAGCGTCGGTCATTGCATCACTCCGGAGTCAGGTGGTTGAGCGGCTTAGAATATCTGGTCCCAAGCTTAGTGTCCGGCTACAGTAAGGTCTTTGTCGACTAAGGCTTTGTGCATGACTTTTCTGCGCCCTACCCTACTGACGCTCGCTTGCCTGCTTGCCTCACCAGGCTTCGCCGACGACCTGCCGTCACTCGGCGACGCCAGTTCTGCCATCGTATCGCCGCAACAGGAATATCAACTGGGCCGCGCCTGGCTGGCGCTGTTGCGCAGCCAGGTCTCGCAACTCAACGATCCGCAGCTCAAGGATTATGTCGAATCCAGCGTCTATCGGCTGGTCGAGACCAGCCAGGTCAATGACCGGCGCCTGGAGTTCATCCTGATCAACAGCCCGCAGCTCAACGCCTTTGCGGCGCCAGGCGGGATTGTCGGGGTCAACGGTGGTTTGTTCCTCAATGCCCAGACCGAAGGCGAATATGCCTCGGTACTGGCTCACGAATTGGCTCACTTGTCACAACGCCACTTTGCCCGTGGCGTGGAAGCCCAGCAGCGCATGCAAGTGCCGATGATGGCGGCGCTGTTGGCCGGCATCGTGATTGCCGCAGCCGGTGCCGGCGATGCCGGGATCGCGGCCATTGCCGGTACGCAGGCGGCGGCGATCCAGGAACAACGACGCTTCTCTCGCCAGAACGAACAGGAAGCCGACCGCATCGGCATCCTCAATCTGGAAAAGGCCGGTTACGACCCGCGCTCGATGCCGACCATGTTCGAGCGGTTGGCCCGTCAATACCGCTTTGACGCCAAGCCCCCGGAATTTCTGCTGACTCACCCGGTGACCGAATCGCGGATCGCCGACACCCGCAACCGTGCCGAGCAAGCCAAAGCGGGCGGTATCGAAGACACCGTGCGTTATCAGCTGATTCGAGCACGGGTCCAGTTGCTCTATGAAGAAACCCCTGGCCTGGGTGCCAAACGCTTTCGCGCCCAGCTTGATGAAAACCCGAAAAGCGATGTCGCGCGCTATGGCCTGGCGATCGCCCAGATCAAGGGCGGTCAGTTGAACGAAGCACGGGAAAACCTCAAGTTGCTGCTGGCCAAGTCGCCGAACGAGATCATTTACAACCTGGCTCAGGTCGATCTGGACATCACCAACAATCGTCTGCCGGATGCCCAGACCAGGGTTGACCGCATGCTGACGCAGTTTCCGGGCAACTATCCGCTGAATTCGGTGCGCGTCGACCTGCTGCTCAAGCAGAACCGTGCGCCCGAAGCGGAAAAAGCGCTGGAGAATCTACTCAAGAGCCGTCCGGATGATCCGGATGTCTGGTACATGGTGGCCGAAACCCGTGGTCTGTCGGGCAACATCATCGGCCTGCATCAGGCCCGCGCCGAGTACTTTGCGTTGGTCGGGGACTACCGTCAGGCCATTCAGCAACTGGACTTCGCCAAGCGCAAGGCCGGCACCAACTTCCCGCTGTCGTCGCGGATCGACGCACGGCAACGAGAGCTGATGGAACAGGAACGCATGGTCAAGGACATGATGGGCTGACACTTTTCAGCAGGCACAAAAAAACCGCCTCTTTCGAGGCGGTTTTTTATTCAGCCAACAACCGGTTTATTCAGCCAGTTTGAAGGTGATGAAGCTGGCGCGACCTTGACGCAGAACCCGCATCGACACCGAGCGATTCTTCGGCAGCGCCTTGGCGATATCCGTGAACTCCTTGGTGGAGCCAATCGCTTGATTGTTCAGGTGAGTGATCACATCACCTGGCTGCAAGCCGATCAGAGAAGCAGGACCTTCCTGGACTTCCTTGATGACAACGCCGCCTTTGAGGTCATAGGTTTTCTTCTGTTCATCGGTCAGCTCGGCCACGGAAACACCCAGGCGATTGCTGCTGCGCTCGGCACTGGATTTTGGCAGGGAGTCCAGCTCTTTGCCTTCTTCAGGGATGGCGCCGACAGTCAGCTCGACATGCTTGCGCTTGCCTTCACGAATCACTTCCAGATCAGCTTTCGAGCCAGCCTTCAGTGCGCCCACCAGGTGCGGCAGATCGGCGGACATGACGATCGGTTGACCGTTCATGCTCAGGATCACGTCGCCCACTTGCAGACCCCCCTTGGCAGCCGGGCCGTCATCCTGGATCTGAGCCACCAGCGCACCGGCCGGCTTCTCCAGACCGAACGACTCGGCCAAGTCCTTGTTCACTTCCTGAATCACTACGCCCAACCAGCCACGGCTGACTTTGCCGCCGCTTTTCAGCTGATTGGAAACGTCCATGGCGACATCGATCGGGATCGCGAAGGAGACGCCCATGAAGCCGCCGGAACGGGTGTAGATCTGTGAGTTGATCCCGACCACTTCACCCGCCAGGTTGAACAGCGGACCACCGGAGTTACCCGGGTTGATCGGCACGTCGGTCTGAATGAACGGCACATAGTTTTCGTTCGGCAGGCTGCGACCAATGGCGCTGACGATGCCTTGGGTCACGGTATGGTCGAAACCGAATGGCGAGCCGATTGCCACAACCCATTGGCCGGCCTTCAGGTCCTGGGATTTGCCGAGCTTGAGGACCGGCAGGTCTTTGCCTTCGATTTTCAGCAGCGCCACGTCGGAACGCGGATCGGTGCCAACCAGTTTGGCTTTCAATTCGCTGCGGTCGGCGAGACGAACGAGAATTTCGTCGGCATCGGCGATCACATGGTTGTTGGTCAAGATGTAGCCATCAGACGAGATGATGAAACCCGAACCCAGGGATTGGGCTTCACGCTGACGATCACCGCGGGGCGTACGCGGCTGTGGCGGCATCCCGCGCTCGAAGAACTCGCGCAGCATCGGCGGCAAGCCTTCCAGGTCGGGCATCTGCTCGTTCACTTTGCGATCCGGCAGTTTCTGCGTAGTACTGATGTTCACCACGGCAGGAGAGGCCTGCTCAACCAGCTGCGTGAAGTCTGGCAATTCGACCGCTTGAGCGGTGACCGCCTGACCGAGCACCAGCACGGTGGCAAAAATGGAGAGATAAGATTTCAAACTGAGTATCGACATACAGCTCCCATTACGACGAGCAGGGTTAAGCGATATGGAGCAAAGAACACCGGGAACGACAGGCCGGCATTTTTGTTCCGGGAACAACGAACAAGGCCAGAGCCGAGAAGCTCTGACCTATAAAAAATTTTCGGGATATTTGCAAATGAAAATGCTCAGCAAACATTTCGACTTCTCGATGACGAGTTGAAAATGGCTGAAATCAGCTCACTGTTTGCTGGTTGCAGCGCCATCGTTACGCATGGACAGCGCGATCCGTTCGGCGGTACCGATGGGAATTTCACCGACCACGGTAACCATCACCTCGCCTTGAGGGGTGGTCAAGCGCCGGGATACTGCAACGGTTGGACCCAGCTGAGTGCGAGTATCGGTGACCGTTGCGCCATTCAACGGTTCGAGGAACACCGAGAAACGGGCCAGACCATCGTCGTACATCAGACTGTTGACCTGGGTTTTGGTCTCTGGATCCTTGCGCGAGGTACTGCTTGTCAGCTCAAAACCTGCTGGCAACCAGTCCGAATGCCAGGCCTGCGCAACCTTGGCTGCAGAAGCCTTGTCGCTGTCGAGGGCGACAGCTTTGCAATCAGGGCCTGCTTGCAAGTCGCTATCCGAAGGTACATCGACGGTATCCAGTTGCGTGAACTGGAAGCGTTCCAGCAGCTGTCCCTTTTCATTCAACAGCAATGATTTGAGAGGCAGGCCGGTTTCTTTATCGAGATGCAGTTCAAAACCGTAGCGATGCTGATCACGAGGTGTCAGTGAAACGATCACTGCCGCACGCCCAGCCACACGCGACTTGCCTACAACGACAAGGTTGTACCAATTCTTCAGCTTTTGTGGATCGAGTGCACGAGCAGTGGAGTTGGGGGAATCCCCAAGCCCCGCAATCAAGGTGCCGCTGACGCATTGAGTATGCCCATCAATGCGCACGACTTCCTGTGCTGAGCCGTCGAGCTGGAGTAAACGCTCGCGGACCTTGCCATCCTGGACGCGGTGCCAGATGTTATGGGTAGAAAAACTACCGTTACGCTCGTAGACGAAAGTACCGTGAAAGCTTTGCTGTTGCTCGGCTTGGCCCAGACGGGTCAACCAGTCCTGGGCTTCATCAGCATGGGCTGGAACAACAAACCAGCCACCGAGCAGAAGCGAAAGTAGAGGTATGGCGCGCATGATCCTCCTTAACGGTTTTCCAGGCTCGCTGCACGAGCGTAAGGCAGAGCACTTTCAGTACCTTTCAATGCAGCCTGTTGAGCGTGTTGGCGCAAGTAGCTTGGCAGACGCTGATCGTGCCAGCCTGGCTGACCTTGCAATACGCCGTTGGCCATAGGGCCAGTGGCATCCGAACTCTCATTGTAGCCTGCCAATACAGCTGGACCCTTGACCTGAGGAACGGCCAGACCCGGTTGACTGGATTGCTGAGCCAGTTCGACACCAGCGATTTCGTCCTGGTTGTACAGACGAACACCTGCCAGTACGGCAACGGTTACCGAAGCAGCAACTGCCAGACGACCCAGGCTACGCCATGGACCACGGGAAGCTTTTGCCGGTACGGCTTCGTCAGCCAAGGCTGCAGAAACTGCCGCAGCGATATCCAGGCGTGGAAGCAGCAGATCCTTGTGCATCACTGCCCGAGCGATCTGATAACGAGCCCATGTTTCACGGGTTTCAACATCGTCGAAGGCATTCAACACCCGACGCAATTCCAATTCGTCCGCTTCGTTATCCATCACTGCGGACAGCGATTCCTGCAGGGCTTCACGACTCATGGCGTTCCTCTCTTGGCTGTCGCCGCTGTCTCAGTTTTCCTGCAACAACGGCTGCAGGGCTTTATCGATGGCTTCCCGAGCGCGGAAAATCCGGGAGCGCACGGTACCCACCGGACATTGCATGACGGCCGCAATATCCTCGTAACTCAGACCATCGAATTCACGTAAAGTTAAAGCCGTACGCAAATCTTCTGGAAGTTGCTGAATGGTTCGATGGACGGTGCCTTCGATCTCATCCCGCAGCAATGCACGTTCGGGCGACTCGAGATCCTTGAGGCCGTGATCGCCATCGTAGAACTCTGCATCCTCGGAACTGACATCGCTATCCGGCGGCCGACGGCCGCGCGAAACCAGATAGTTTTTCGCCGTGTTGATGGCGATGCGGTAAAGCCACGTATAAAACGCGCTGTCTCCGCGAAAATTTCCAAGTGCACGGTACGCCTTGATAAAGGCTTCCTGTGCGACATCCTGGGCTTCATGGGTGTCGTGCACGAAACGCACGATCAACCCGAGAATTTTGTGCTGGTATTTCAGCACTAGCAGATCGAAAGCTCGTTTGTCGCCGCGTTGAACGCGCTCGACCAGCTGCTGATCCTCTTCCTGGGTTAGCATGAACACTCCTCGATAAGCTCGGAGGAGGCTTGCATAACTAAACGACCAGACTTGCAAACATAGACTCGGGCTTTTCGCAAAAGTTCTCCCCCTCCAAGCAAGTTTCCTGCGGGCTCTGATTTGGCACGCACGAAAAGCGCAGCGCGGGTTAACCCGGCTGCGCGAATAATCTTGTCATCGGATCGCTGGCAAAGGATCCAACCGCAGATCCCGCGTTGAAGCCGACACTGTCCTTCTTTTCAGGCACCGTCTATTGATCTTGGCCCTTTGGCAAAAGTTCCAAATATTTATAGCTGCGCCGACCGGCATTGTGGGGCTATGGACAGAAAAAGACTGTTAAATCCACGATACAGTCCCCTTGTCGCCGAACCCGTCGAAAAAACTTCCGACGAAGCGCCCGGTCTTTTCCGTCACAGTAGTTTCACAATGCCATACAGGCTCGGCTATTGTGCCGATCCCCCCCTCTATATACTAGTGGGCTGTGTGGCTGCCTGACGTGCCGATCCAGGTGTCTTGCGCCAACCCCGACCCGGATCGCTTTGAGCGGAATCCTGAAATGAGCCAACAGTTTCAACACGATGTTCTGGTAATTGGCAGCGGTGCTGCCGGCTTGAGCCTTGCGCTGACCTTGCCCGGTCATTTGCGCATCGCCGTACTGAGCAAAGGCAACCTCGCCAACGGCTCGACTTTCTGGGCCCAGGGTGGCGTCGCTGCTGTTCTGGACGACACCGATACCGTGGAATCCCACGTCGATGACACCCTCAATGCCGGCGGTGGCCTGTGTCATGAAGACGCCGTGCGTTTTACCGTCGAGCACAGTAAAGAGGCGATCCAATGGCTGATCGACCAAGGCGTGCCGTTTACCCGCGATGAACAGTCCGGCACCGAAGATGGCGGATTCGAGTTTCACCTGACCCGCGAAGGCGGCCATAGCCATCGGCGCATCATCCACGCCGCCGATGCAACAGGTGCGGCGATTTTCAGAACCCTGCTCGATCAGGCCAAAAAGCGCCCGAACATCGAACTGTTGGAACAGCGCGTCGCGGTCGACCTGATCACCGAAAAGCGCCTGGGTCTTGAAGGCGACCGCTGCCTCGGTGCCTACGTACTCAACCGCGCCAGCGGAGAAGTCGACACCTACGGCGCCCGCTTTGTGATCCTCGCTTCCGGCGGCGCCGCCAAGGTCTACCTCTATACCAGCAACCCCGACGGCGCCTGCGGCGATGGCATCGCCATGGCCTGGCGTTCGGGCTGCCGGGTGGCGAACCTGGAATTCAACCAGTTTCACCCCACCTGCCTGTATCACCCACAAGCCAAAAGTTTCCTGATCACCGAAGCCCTGCGCGGTGAAGGTGCGCACTTGAAGCTGCCCAACGGCGAACGTTTCATGCAGCGCTTCGATCCGCGCGCCGAACTGGCACCACGGGACATCGTCGCCCGGGCCATCGACCATGAAATGAAGCGACTGGGCGTCGATTGCGTCTATCTGGACATCAGTCACAAGCCGCCAGAGTTCATCAAGACGCACTTTCCGACGGTGTATGAACGCTGCCTCGAGTTTTCCATCGACATCACCAAACAACCCATCCCGGTGGTTCCGGCGGCGCACTACACCTGCGGCGGCGTGATGGTCGATCAGAATGGCCGCACCGACGTGCCAGGGCTGTATGCCATTGGCGAGACCAGCTTCACCGGTCTGCATGGCGCCAACCGCATGGCCAGCAACTCGTTGCTCGAGTGCTTCGTTTACGCGCGTTCGGCGGCAGCGGACATTCTTGAGCAACTGCCCCAGATTTCGATCCCTATCGCGCTGCCTGTCTGGGATGCAAGCCAGGTCACCGACTCCGATGAAGACGTGATCATTGCGCACAACTGGGATGAGCTGCGGCGATTCATGTGGGACTACGTCGGCATCGTGCGCACCAACAAGCGATTGCAGCGGGCACAACACCGCGTGCGACTGTTGCTGGATGAAATCGACGAGTTTTACAGCAACTATAAGGTCAGCCGGGATTTGATCGAGTTGCGTAACCTGGCCCAAGTGGCCGAGTTGATGATTCAGTCAGCCATGGAGCGCAAGGAAAGTCGCGGGCTGCATTACACCCTCGACTATCCGGATATGCTGCCGGTAGCACTGGACACTATTCTGGTGCCGCCCACCTACGCCGACTGAACTTGAGTCGAACCCGCAGGCGTCGGTGCAGATCCGCCGCCTGCGAGTCACGGGGCACACAAACCGCCCTGACCCGCCATTCACCCGCCAAACGAAAGCGCAGCACCACAACCAGCGGTAGCGCCAGGCTGTCCGGTCGCAGCTGCACCGGTTGCCAACCCGCCGCCTGATTCCACAATTGCCAGCCATCGGCATCGCGACGCAAGCCGCGAAATGCCTGAGGGTGTGTCAGCAGAATCTGTCGCGGCAACACCCAACAACCGTGAGCCACACACAGTGCAACGCCGAGCAGGCTGGCCCAGACCGGTATAGAAAGAAGAAACAGCGAACCCAGCGCGAACAGCTGGGCCAAAAGATAGGCCGCCAGCAACTGCCGTGAGGCATGCCAGCGGCATTCGAACGTGTTACTTGGGCTGGACACGATCCAGGATCATGCGAACCATGCGCTGAAGCTCCGGATCTTCCGATTCGGCACGTTCCATGAACCAGCCGAACATGTCCTGATCTTCGCATTCGAGCAGCTTGCGGTAGCAATCGCGGTCGACATCATTGAGATGCGGATAGACCTCTTTCACGAACGGCACCAGCAATACGTCAAGTTCAAGCATGCCGCGGCGGCTGTGCCAGTAGAGGCGATTCAGTTCAACATCTTCGACCATGGAGCGCTCCTCAAATAGGCGGCAAGTATACAGCCCCAGGCTTAGCCGAACACTCGGCTTTGGTCGGGCAATACCGATCCTTTGTGAACTACCCATTTCAAGGGCGCGCCCTTATGATGTCTTCCAGACTCTTTACCCTGCGATTACCCATGGCCGATTCTGCTTTTTTCTGCACCCTGTCTCACGAAGGCGTTCTCGCGGTCCGCGGCGCGGATGCCAGCAAATTCCTGCAAGGCCAATTGACCTGCAACCTCAATTACCTGAGCGACACCCAGGCCAGCCTCGGTGCGCGCTGCACCCAGAAAGGCCGGATGCAGTCGAGTTTTCGCATCCTGCTTGAAGGTGACGGGGTTCTGATGGCGATGGCCACCGAACTGCTGGAGCCGCAACTGGCGGACCTGAAAAAGTACGCGGTGTTCTCCAAATCCAAACTGACTGATGAAAGCAATGCCTGGGTCCGTTTCGGCGTTGATCATGGTGATGCGGCATTGAGCAGCCTGGGTCTTGAGTTGCCAGCGGAAACCGACAGCGTCGTGCGCAACGACGGTTTGATCGCCATTCGTGTTTCGCCAGAACGCGCCGAACTGTGGGTTCCAAAATACAGCGACTCTGAAATCCCCCCTGCGATTCATACCGACATCAAGGGCAAGTTGTCCGCCCTGTTGGCCGAAGGCGATCTGAATCAATGGCTGTTGGGCCAGATCCGCGCAGGGATCGGCCAGGTCATGCCAGGCACCCGCGAGCTGTTCATTCCGCAGATGCTTAACCTGCAAGCCGTCGGCGGCGTGAGTTTCAAGAAGGGTTGCTACACCGGCCAGGAAATCGTCGCGCGGATGCAGTATCTGGGCAAACTCAAGCGTCGCTTGTATCGCCTGCAACTGGATGCCAGCGAATTGCCTGAGCCCGGCACCCAGCTGTTTTCCCCGACTCATGCCAGCGCTATCGGCGAAGTGGTACTTGCTGCCCATGCCAAGACAAACATTGAACTCCTGGCCGTGCTGCAAGCCGAAGCAGCAGAAGCCGGCGACATCCACGTGGGAGCGCTTGAAGGTCCCGCCCTGCAACTGCTCGACCTGCCTTACCAACTGGACCGTGATCGCGAAATCCAGCGTTGATGCCGTATTTTTTGCAACACCCTAGAGAATAGAAATGAGCGAGCTGGCGGAAAAGGTCCAACAGGATTTGGTTGAGGCCATCGATAACGATGACCTGGTTCTGCCAACGTTACCGGAAGTGGCCCTGCAGATTCGCAAGGCCGCTGAAGACCCGGAAATCAGTGTCAGCACCCTGAGCAAAGTGATCGGCCGTGATACCGCGCTGTCGGCGCGCCTGATCAAAGTGGTCAACAGTCCACTGCTTCGCGCGACTCAGGAAGTCACTGACCTGCACACGGCGATCACTCGACTGGGCGTCAATTACAGCAGCAACCTGGCCATCGGCCTGGTCATGGAACAGATTTTCCATGCCCGCTCCGAGGTGGTGGAACATAAAATGCGCGATGTCTGGCGCAAAAGCCTGGAAATCGCCGGGATCAGCTACGCGTTGTGCCGCAGTTACACCCAACTCAAGCCCGATCAGGCAGCCCTTGGCGGCCTGGTGCATCAGATCGGCGTGCTGCCGATCCTGACCTACGCCGAAGATCACTATGAACTGTTGTCTGACCCGGTCAGCCTCAACCATGTGATCGACCACATTCACCCGTTGATCGGCGACAAACTGCTCAGGGTCTGGGAGTTTCCGGAAATGCTGGTGCAGCTGCCGGGGTTGTATCTGGATTTCAAGCGTGAGTCCGAGCGGGTCGACTATGTCGATCTGGTGCAGGTTGCCTGCCTGTACTGCCACAAGGACACCGACCATCCCCTCGCCGGTGTCGATGCGTTGAGCGTGCCCGCCTTCAAGAAACTGGGGATCGATCCGGATAACGAGGCGATGTGCCGCGACCTGGCAGAGTCGCGGTCGATGTTTTACTGATCAAGACCGCAGCGCGTCCTTCGCGAGAAGGCTCGCTCCCACAGGGAAGTTCGGGACTACAAAGATTCAGTGTGCGAGCCTGCTCGCGAAGGGGCCAGTCCGGACACCACAAAACTACCCCGCGATAAAACTCACCCGCACCTTCAACCCCGCCTGCTCGCCATCGTGCAAGCTGATCTGCGCCAGGTGTGCGCGGCAGATTTCCCCCACAATCGCCAACCCCAGTCCCGAGCCGGCCACCTGCTGGTTGCGCCGGTAGAAGCGCTCAAACACCCGATCGCGCTCTTCAAGAGGAATTCCCGGGCCGTCGTCCTCGACCTCCAACACCGCCGGTGCCGTCACCCGCAGGATCACGTTACCGCCCGGTGGCGTGTGGGCCAGCGCGTTATCCACCAGGTTGCTTAGCAGTTCGTTCAACAGCGTCGGCTCACCCCGCAGCCATACCGGTTCCGCTGCTTCCAGCGCCAGCGCCACGCCACGCGCGTGGGCCAGCGGCGCCATGGCCATGCCGAGCTCCCGGGCCAACTGGCTCAGATCCAGCAACTGCGCACCGCCTTCGGCAATCGCCCGAGCACCATTTTCGACCCGCGCCAAGGAGAGCAATTGATTGGCCAGATGGGTCAAGCGGTCGGTGCCTTGGGCGGCAGTTTCCAGCGTGCTATGCCAGGTGCCAGGTTCACTTGAACGCAACCCCAGCTCGAGTCGTGCCTTGAGCGCCGCCAACGGCGTACGCAGCTCATGGGCGGCATCGGCAATAAACTGCGCCTGACGCTCGAACTGTTCGCGCAAACGCTCGGTAAAGTGATTGAGCGCGCGCACCAGCGGCCACAATTCGTGCTGCACTTCCACCAGCGGCAATGGCCGCAGATCGTCCGACTGACGTTCTTCCACCGCCGTGCGCAAGCGTTCCAGCGGGCGCAGCGCCGCGCTGACCGCAAACCACACCATCAACAGCGCGCCGATCGCCAGCATACCCAGACGCAGCAACGTGTCCGCGGCCAGGCTGCGAGCCATGCTGACCCGCGCTTCATCGGTTTCGGCTACGCGGATTTCCGCCATGCCGTTCATGTTCGGTTCGCTCACGGGTTTGAGCAAACTCACCACGCGTACATTTTGCCCCTGATATTGGGCGTTGTAGAAACGCGCAAGCGCCGGGTAATCATCGGTGCGCGGCGTCCCTGGTGGCGGCGGCGGAAGGTTTTCGTAACCGGAGATCAGCTTCTGATTGATGTCGTTGACCAGGTAAAAAATTCGCCCCGCGCTGTCGTACGCGAAGGTATCGAGGGCCACGTAAGGCACATCAGCGCTCAGCGTGCCGTCACGCTGGGAGACACCCGCAGCGATGGTCCGCGCCGAAGCCAGCAAGGTACGGTCATAGGCGGTGTCGGCGGCTTCGCGGCCGTTCCAGTAAGCGCTCAAACCACTGGCCAGCATCAACACCACCAGCAACAGCGCCAGATTCCACAGCAACCGCCAACGCAGGCTGCTGGGCTTATGCATCGCGGCTTTCCAGCAAGTAACCGAGGCCGCGGAAGGTCACGATGGCAACCGGTTGGCCGTCGAGCTTTTTGCGCAGGCGGTGGACGTAGATCTCGATGGCGTCGGGGCTGGCCTCCTCGTCCAGACCAAATACTTGAGAAGCCAGTTGTTCCTTGCTCATCACCCGACCGGGGCGGGCAATCAACACTTCGAGCACGGCCTGCTCGCGGGAGGTCAGGGTCAGCAACTCTTCGCCGAGGGTGAAGCGCCGAGTGTCCAGGTCATAGGCCAGCACACCGCAGCGCTGCTGGCGCTCGCCACCGAGCACACTGCGGCGCAACAAGGCTTTGACCCGGGCTTCGAGTTCGGTCAGTTCGAAAGGCTTGGCCAGGTAGTCGTCGGCGCCGAGGTTCAAACCATGGACCCGGTCCTTGACGTCACTGCGGGCGGTCAGCATCAACACCGGCAGGTTCTTGCCCCGTGCCCGCAGGCGCGCCAGCACTTCGAAACCATCCATGCGCGGCAGGCCGACATCGAGAATCGCCATGGCGTATTCCTCGCTGCTCAAGGCCAGGTCGGCTGCCACGCCGTCGTGCAGCACATCCACCGTCAGCCCGGTGCTCTTGAGCGCCTGGGCGACGCTCTCGGCGAGCTGCAAATGGTCTTCGACGAGCAGAACACGCATGGATCTTTACCTCATTCAGGGATGTTCGACGCCATTCTTTGGCGCGGAGTTTACAGCCGCATCCGCCACTGTGAAGCGCAAAAACGCTGAATGTCAGCTGAAAGGTTAGCGAAAGGTTAGCCCGTTAGAGTCAAGCCACGGACAGTTTCGACTGCCCGACGCTAGGCACATAGCGATACGAAAAACGCCACGAAGCGTTTTCGCCAATAAGAACAATAAACGGAGTACTACACGATGCTGTCCATGCAGCTTCAGGCTCGACCGCCTGTTCGTTTTTCCCGCCTCAGCCAGACCGCCCTTGCCAGTGCCGCCGCCTTCGCCGGCTTTTCGCCGTTGAGCCAGGCTGCTTTTTTCGAAGACAGCACGGCAACCCTCGAAACCCGCAACATGTATTTCAACCGTGACTTTCGCGACGGTACCAGCGCCCAGCAATCCAAGCGTGATGAATGGGCCCAAGGCTTCATGCTCAATCTGCAATCGGGTTACACCGACGGCACCGTGGGGTTCGGTGTCGATGCGCTGGGCATGCTGGGGGTCAAGCTCGATTCGAGCCCGGACCGCACCGGCACCGGTTTGCTGCCGACCCACGACGACGGCCGCGCGGCGGATGAGTACTCCAAACTGGGCTTGACCGGCAAAGTGAAAATCTCCGCCACCGAACTCAAAATAGGCAGCCTGATTCCTGAGCTACCGATCCTCAAGCCCAACGACGGACGCATCCTGCCGCAGACCTTTGAAGGCGGCCTGCTGACCTCCAAAGAGATCAAGAACCTGACCTTCACCGGCGGGCGACTGGAGAAAGCCAAGGACCGCGACAGCACCGACTTCGAGGACATCGCCCTCAACAACAAGAACAGCCGTTTTGCCGGCACTGTCGCTGGCAAGCACTTCGACTTTGGCGGCGTGGACTACAAGTTCACCGACAAAATCACCGGCAGCTACCACTTCGCACAACTCGATGAAGTCTATAACCAGCACTTCCTCGGCGTGGTCGCCTCGCAGCCGTTCGGCCCAGGCACTTTCGGCACCGACTTGCGACTGGCAATCAGCGATGACCAAGGCGCGGCCCGTGGCGGCAAGATCGACAACAAATCCCTGAACGGCTTGGTGAGCTACGCCTTGAGCGGGCATAAATTCAGCGCCGGTTATCAGCACATGTCCGGCGACAGCGCGTTCCCTTATGTCGATGGCAGTGACCCGTACCTGGTCAACTTCGTTCAGATCAACGACTTTGCCGGCGCCGAAGAACGCTCCTGGCAGGCGCGCTACGACTACGACTTCGCCAAACTCGGCATCCCCGGCCTGAGTTTCATGAGCCGTTACCTGAGCGGTGACAACATCAAGCTCAAGAACGGTGACGAAGGCAAAGAGTGGGAACGCAACACCGAGATCAAATATGTCGTACAAAGCGGCACGTTCAAGGACGTCGCGGTGCGCCTTCGCAATGCCACTTACCGCTCCAATTACTCCGCCCGCGATGCCGATGAAGTGCGTTTGCTGGTGAGCTATAGCGTTGCCCTTTGGTAAATATCACGTCCAATAACAATAATTCTCGTGGAGACTCAAATGACCTTATCACTGCGTAAAGTTGCTCTAGCCGCCAGCTGTTTGCTGTTTGCCGGCCAACTGATGGCCGAGCCCAAACGCCCGGAATGCATCGCCCCGGCCTCGCCGGGTGGCGGTTTCGACCTGACCTGCAAACTGGCGCAAAGCGCGCTGGTCAACGAGAAACTGCTGACCAAACCGATGCGCGTGACCTACATGCCCGGCGGTGTCGGCGCGGTGGCGTACAACGCGGTGGTCGCTCAACGTCCTGCCGACGCGGGTACGCTGGTGGCGTGGTCCAGCGGTTCGCTGCTGAACCTGGCTCAAGGCAAGTTCGGCCGTTTTGATGAAAACGCCGTGCGCTGGCTGGCGGCGGTTGGAACAAGCTATGGCGCCATCGCGGTGAAAAGCGATTCGCCTTACAAGACCCTGGACGATCTGGTTCAGGCGTTGAAGAAAGATCCGAGCAAAGTGGTGATCGGCTCCGGCGGCACCGTCGGCAGCCAGGACTGGATGCAAACCGCGCTGATTGCCAAGGCCGCCGGCATCAACCCGCGAGACCTGCGTTATGTCGCCCTCGAAGGTGGCGGTGAAATCGCCACTGCCCTGCTCGGCGGCCACATCCAGGTCGGCAGCACCGACATCTCCGACTCCATGCCGCACATCCAGAGCGGCGATATGCGCTTGCTCGCGGTGTTCTCCGAGAAGCGTCTGGACGAGCCGGAAATGAAAGACATTCCGACCGCCAAAGAGCAAGGCTACGACATCGTCTGGCCGGTGGTTCGCGGTTTCTACCTCGGGCCAAAGGTCAGCGACGAAGACTACGCCTGGTGGAAAGAGGCCTTCGACAAATTGCTGGCATCCGACGATTTCGCCAAGTTGCGCGATCAGCGTGAACTGTTCCCGTTCGCCATGACCGGCCAGGAGCTGGACACCTACGTGAAGAAGCAGGTCGCGGACTACAAAGTGCTGGCCAAAGAGTTCGGCCTGATTCAGTGATCGCCTCTGTCTAGCGGCTGCGGCCCCCGTTCTGTGGGGCTGTGGCACAGGAGTTTCCCATGCTCTTACAACGCATTTTCGCTTCGGCGCTGTTGCTGGTCTGTGTTGGCCTGGCGCTGATGGCGTGGCCGTATCAAGCGGCTTTTTCCTACGAACCGGTGGGGCCGCGAGCCTTCCCGCTATTGATGCTCGGCCTGATGGGCCTTGGTCTGCTGTACATGGTGTTTCGCCCGACACCGATCGTCCACAGCGATGACGACCCGAAACTCGACCGTGAAACCCTGATCAAAATCGGCCTCTGCGTACTGCTGTTGCTGGTGTTCGCCGGGGCCTTCGAGCCCCTTGGTTTCATCGTCGCCAGCATTCTGATTGGCATCCCGATGGCACGTCTGTATGGCGGCCGCTGGCTACCCAGCACGGTGATCATCAGCCTGATGGCTATCGGTCTTTATCTGCTGTTCGACAAGGTGATGGACGTGCCACTGCCGCTGGGCGTGCTCGACGTTCTGGAGAACTGATATGGATACTCTTGGCTATTTGGGTCAGGGCTTCGGCGTCGCGCTGAGCCCGTACAACCTGGTGACCGCGCTGTGCGGCACCCTGATCGGCACCGTCGTCGGGCTGTTGCCAGGCTTGGGGCCGATCAACGGCGTGGCGTTGCTGATTCCGATTGCGTTCGCCCTCGGTCTGCCACCGGAGTCGGCGCTGATCCTGCTGGCGGCGGTGTACCTGGGTTGTGAATACGGCGGCCGGATCAGCTCGATCCTGCTGAACATTCCGGGCGAAGCCTCCACCGTCATGACCACCCTCGACGGTTACCCGATGGCCCGTAAGGGTCTGGCCGGTGTAGCGTTGTCGCTGTCGGCGTGGAGTTCGTTCATCGGTGCGTTCATCGCCACTTGCGGCATGGTGCTGTTCGCCCCGCTGCTGGCGAAATGGGCGATTGCCTTTGGACCGGCAGAGTATTTCGTGCTGATGGTGTTCGCGATTGTCTGCCTCGGCGGCATGGCCGGTGATCGACCACTGAAAACCTTCATCGCCGCGCTGATCGGTTTGTTTTTGTCGACTGTCGGGATCGATGCCAACAGCGGCGTGTACCGTTTCACCGGGGACAACATCCACTTGACCGACGGCATTCAGTTCGTTGTGCTGGTACTGGGCTTGTTCTCCATCAGTGAAATCCTTCTGCTGCTGGAAAAAACCCATCGCGGCCAGGAAGCGGTGAAAGCTACTGGCCGGATGATGTTCAACTTCAAGGAAGCCTCGTCGGTGTTCGTGGTGAACATCCGTTGCGGTCTGCTCGGTTTCATCATGGGCGTTCTGCCGGGTGCCGGCGCAACACTCGCCAGTGCCGTGGCCTACATGACCGAAAAACGTATCGCCGGCGCCAATGGCACGTTCGGCCAAGGCGACATGCGTGGCCTCGCGGCGCCGGAAACCGCCATCGGCGGCGCAGCCTGCGGTGCCCTGGTGCCGATGCTGACGCTCGGCGTTCCGGGTTCCGGTACCACGGCGGTGATGATCGGCGCGCTGTCGCTGTACAACATCACCCCGGGCCCGCTGTTGTTCCAGCAGCAACCGGACATTGTCTGGGGCCTGATCGCTTCGTTGTTCGTCGCCAATATCATGCTGGTGATCCTCAACATTCCGATGATCCGCATCTTCACCCGCATCCTCGCCGTGCCGAACTGGGCACTGGTGCCAGTGATTGCGATCATCACCGGCATCGGCGTCTACGCGGTGCATGCCACCACCTTCGACCTGTTCTTGATGATCGGCATCGGCATCTTCGGTTACATCCTGCGCAAGCTGGACTTCCCGTTGTCGCCGGTTCTGTTGGGTTTCATCCTTGGCGGCCTGATGGAGCAGAACCTGCGTCGCGCCCTGTCGATTTCCAACGGTGCGCTGGAAATCCTCTGGTCGAGCCCGATCACCTTCGGTGTCTGGGTACTGACCGCAATCATGCTGTTCATGCCGATCCTGCGAATCTGGCGCAAACGTTCGGTCACCCGGCGCGTTATCGCCGATGTCTGATCGAACACCCTTCAAAGCCTGGTGGGGAACTCCGCTGGTCGGTCTGTTGGGTGGTTATCTGGCCAGCCAGATTGGCTGGCCGCTACCGTGGATGGTCGGCTCGTTGCTGGCGATCATCCTGGTGCGTTGCCTGACACCCTGGCAATTGGCGGAAATCCCTGGCGGCCGCAAGTGCGGCCAGTGGATTGTCGGCATCGGCATCGGCCTGCACTTCACCCCGGTGGTGATGGAGCAGGTTTTGAGCCATTTCGGCCTGATCTTTTTCGGTGCATTGGTCACCAGCCTGTCCGCCGTGGTCGGGGTCTGGTTGATGCGGCGTACCGGTGAAGATCGCGCCACCGCGTTTTTTTCCAGCATGCCCGGCGGCTCCGGAGAGATGGTCAACCTCGGCGCCCGCAATGGCGCGGTGCTCAGTCGTGTGGCGGCGGGGCAAAGCCTGCGGGTGTTGGTGGTGGTGCTGTGTGTGCCGGCGGCCTTCAAGTATTTGCTGGGGGACGGTACACCGCTATTCCATGCCACTTCCGTTGACTGGCGCTGGTTGGCGCTTCTGTTCCCGGCGGGCGCCCTCGCCGCCTGGCTCTGGGAGCGTCTGCGTCAACCCAATCCGTGGCTGTTCGGGCCGTTGCTGGTGAGTGCGACGGTGAGCATTGGTTGGGATCTGCACATCGGTTTGCCTCATGGCGGTAGTCAGGTCGGTCAATGGCTGATCGGTAGCGGGTTGGGTTGTCACTTCAATCGACAGTTTTTCCGTCGCGCTCCGTCCTTCATGGGCCGGACCTTGCTCGGCACGGTGTTGACCATGTTGATCGCCACGCTGGCGGCGCTGGGGTTGAGTGCGCTGACCCATCTGGATCTGCGTTCACTGACGTTGGGCATGATGCCCGGCGGGATTGCGGAGATGAGCCTGACGGCCGAGACGCTGCAATTATCGGTGCCGCTGGTGACGGCGATGCAGGTGATGCGGTTGTTGTTTGTGTTGTTTCTGGCGGAGCCGTTATTCAAGTATTGGAACCGGGAGCCGGAATCACCCTGATAGACCGAGTCGCCACCATCGCGGGCAAGCCCGCTCCCACAGGGTTCGCGTGATCCTTGTGGGAGCGGGCTTGCCCGCGATGAGGCCCTTGCGGTCGCGCATCAAACCGGCGGCAACCGCCACTCGATCGGCGTCTCGCCATTCTGTTCAAGAAACTTATTGGTCCGGCTGAAGTGCCCGCATCCAAGAAAACCGCGATAAGCGGACAGCGGTGACGGATGCACCGAGGTCAGCACCAAATGCTTGGTCGCATCGATCAGCTTCTGTTTGCTCTGGGCATGCGCGCCCCACAGCAGGAACACCAGGTGTGGCTGGTGCTCACTGACCACTTCGATAATCCGATCGGTAAAGTGTTGCCAGCCTTTGCCTGCATGGGCGTTGGCGTTGGCGCGTTCCACGGTCATGGTGGTGTTGATCATCAGCACGCCCTGGTCAGCCCAGCTTTGCAGGCAACCGTGGGCCGGGATGTCGATATTCAGATCGCGTTTCAACTCTTTATAGATGTTCACCAGCGACGGCGGCGCCGGTACGCCCGGTTGCACCGAAAAGCACAAGCCGTGGGCCTGCCCCGGACCGTGGTACGGGTCCTGGCCGAGGATGACGACTTTGACTTTATCCAGCGGCGTCGAATTGAGTGCGTTGAAAATCATCGGTCCTGGAGGGTAGATTTCCTTGCCCGCCGCGCGCTCCTCTTGCAGGAAGTTGCGCAACTCTGCCATGTAGGGCTGGTCGAATTCGGCACGCAGTGCCTCCTTCCAGCTCGGTTCGAGTTTGATACGGTCGTCAGCAGTCATGGTTACATCCGGCAAAAACAATGGGGCGAACCCTAGGAAAGCCCATCACGCTTGTCAATTGATCTGACGCAGATCCGGCACTTTCCTACATAGCGATCATACTGAACGCTCAAATTCCCGATCGAGGTCACGATGAATCTGCACTTCGAAGAACTCACTGGCACCGACGGCGCACGCATCGGAGTCGCCAGCCTGGATGCCGAAAAGTCCCTCAATGCCCTGTCCTTGCCGATGATTAACGCCTTGCGCGATCAACTGGACGTCTGGGCCAAAGAACCACAAATCGTCTGCGTCGTGCTGCGCGGCAACGGTGCCAAAGCCTTTTGCGCCGGCGGCGAAGTCCGCAGCCTGGTGGAAGCCTGTCGCGCCCATCCCGGCGAAGTGCCGCCGCTGGCCGCGCATTTCTTTGCGGCGGAATATCGCCTGGACTTCAATCTGCACACGTACCCTAAACCGCTGATCTGCTGGGGGCATGGCTATGTGCTCGGCGGCGGCATGGGGCTGCTGCAAGGGTCGGGCATCCGGATTGTTACGCCGAGCAGCCGCCTGGCGATGCCGGAGATCAGTATCGGTTTGTACCCGGATGTCGGGGCCAGTTGGTTTCTGTCTCGCCTGCCCGGCAAACTCGGATTGTTTCTCGGCCTGACCGGCGCCCATATGAACGGTCGCGATGCGATCGATCTGGACCTGGCCGACCGTTTCCTGCTCGATGAACAGCAGGAAGAGCTAATGGAAGGCCTGCTGCAGTTGAACTGGCAGGAACAGACGCCGATGCAGCTGAACAGCCTGCTCAAGGCCTTGCAGCAGGAAGCGATCGCGCAAATGCCCGAAGCCCAGTGGTTACCGCGACGCCAGCAGATCGATGACCTGCTGGATGTCAGCGACGTGCGCTGCGCCTGGAAGGCCATCAGCCAGCTGCGCGACAGCACGGATCTGCTGCTCAGCCGTGCCGCGAAAACCATGAGCGAAGGCTCGCCCCTGACCGCTCATCTGGTGTGGGAACAGATCGCCCGCGCCCGGCACATGTCGCTGGCGCAAGTCTTTCAGATGGAATACACCATGAGCCTCAACTGCTGCCGTCATCCCGAGTTCAGCGAAGGCGTGCGCGCACGGTTGATCGACAAGGATCAAAAACCCCATTGGCACTGGCCAGACATCAATAACCTGCCGGATGCGGTGGTAGAAGCGCATTTCCACAAGGCTTGGGAAGGCCGGCATCCTCTGGCCGATCTGTAGGAATACTGAAATCCGGGCATTGCCCGCGATGGCTATCTCAAGGGCTTATCGCAGGCAAGCCATGCTCGTACACGTTGTTAACTGCACTTCGTTCCTACCCTATTCCCGGAACGAGCCTCTTACCGCAAGCGGAGGAATAGTTTGTAGTCATCAACTTTGGCATCGAAGTAATAGTTAACCGTCAAGCCCATAAAATTGTATTATTTCCTTCACTGCCTGCAACGCCTCATCGTCATTACGCAACAAGATGCCTTCCACATCCCTTAGCGGGGGTAAAGCGTGTAGAAGTTCAACAAGTTGGCCCGCAGTGTAGTCTTGAGGAGTTCTGTCCACTCCTTGTACTCTTATAAAACTTATCGCAGCATCGCCTCCTAAAAAATGATTAACCACTCGTATCTTCGGAGACGAACCATAATTCACCACTACGACAAGATCATCATTATCGCGGTAAAATTTTAGCTGTTGGATGGATGCATCGAAATCCGTAAAATCGATTCCATCAATACCGCCAGATGCATTAACAATCAAATCTCTTCCCAGCCCGTCATATTTGTAAACGTCATTGCCCGCGCCACCCGCTAGAGTGTCATCACCCGGTCCGCCCCAAAGAACATCGTCTCCTGGACCGCCCGAGATCGAGTCATCTCCCTGCATGCCTCTTATCTCACCTGCCCCACTCAAAGTGTCATCACCTCGACCACCAACGAGAGGAAGCGCTTTATTATCACGAGACGATCTGACCAAAGGAGCATCGGACACCAAAACACCACTATGGTAAATATCAGGCGCAGGATCTAATTTACTGTTAGCGATAAGCTGTTCCAAGCGAATGGTCGCACCATCTGCAAACTTTATAATTTCAATACCAGAACCAGCAGAATCACTTGCATTTGGCAATACAATACGGACCTGTTGTTCCTTACCCCAGGAAATATCAAGTGTTGAGTACAGCATCAGCCCTCGGGGTGGACTGCGATAGGTGCCACGCTGTGGTTTTGGTGATAACTCTACATTGACCGCTTCAACCAATACGGCACCCCAACTTAATTGCAACTGCTCAAGAACTACTCCATCCGGAAGTCTAACGGTATCAGTGTCGTCTAGTCCGGACTCAGATTTCCACCCAGCAACCCCAACTTCAGGGCTGAGAAAAACAGGGCTTAACATATCCGCAATAATGGTAGTCGCTCCAGCATGCGCGCCTATTATATAAGTATCAGGACCGTTCTCACCGTAAAGCCAATCATGCCCTGAGCCACTGATTAAATAATCCGCACCGTCTGATCCAAGCAGCGTATCGTTTCCTCCTGCCCCGCCTGAAAGAAACGCACCGGGTGTCTTACCTTCATGTTCACCATAATAAGCGTCGGGATCCTTACAGGTGACTACTAAATCATCGCCCGTCCCGCCATGAAAAATGTTGCCACCTTCGAGATTTACCCTACCGCCTGCATTATCGCCCTGAACAACTTGGTGCCTAATGATTTCAGTCGTGACATCCCAACTGAACTGTTTGTAACTAACCGCACCATCTTCGAAGCTTCCAGCAGGATAAACATACCAACCTTGAATGACACCAGTGACGCTTTTATTTTCGATGACAACTTCCCCAGCACTTAAAGCAAACCCGCTATAGCTTGAGCCAGAGGGATAGTATTTCGGCTCTTGTATTGGCGTATATTTCAGCCCACCCACCACTGAAGGTATTGACTCAGTGCGGGTCGTTGTATTTGAGGATCTCTCACTGAGTACTGCTCTACCAGAAACAAGACTCATTCGATCCGGAGTTTCCGTCAATGATCCCGCCTGAAAGCTTTCAACAATTAAATTGGTTTTTTCGTGGTAGCTGTACTCATCATCAGTAATATGGGTTTTGCCCCAGGCGCCCTGAGCATTTAGCACGAACCCCGATGCCAGTATGAATGCCGAGCGGCGCTTTTTCATGTTCGCCAGAAACTCTTCGCCCCATAGCTTTTCATTATCACCTTCAAGGCGCGGAGTATCGGTCGCAGCATTATTAATGCCCGCCTCCCCATCAGAACTGTCACTACCTCCGGCTTGCTCCGAAACATCAGGGTTATCTGTAGCCCCGACGCTACTTCCATCTTCACCACCCCCCAGAGATGTTTCTACCAAAGACGAAACGTCTACCGGACCCTGGACTATTTTCATAACATCCTGAAAATTTAAAGTCCCCCCGTCACTGAAACTAAATGATGAGTTTTGCCATTTTTCAAAATTACGGATCAGAATGGCGTCACCTGAACCGTTCGACAGCCGTAATACCGGCCCAACATCAACAACAATGATGTCAGCCTTTAAACTATCCGCAGTAAATCCAGATCCAAATTTTATGACGTTATTTCCGCCTGTATCTGCGATGACGTCGAGACCATCACCGACGCCGAAATGATAAGTATCATCGCCGTCTTGCCCATCCAGATAGTCGTTGCCGCTGCTTCCTCCAAAAACGTTATTGCCGGGACCACCGCGAAGATAATCCACACCTGCACCACCATATAACGTGTCGTTTCCACCACCACCTAACAGAGTGTCGTTACCTGAACCTCCATCAAGATAATCTGCGCCATGTTCCGTTTCGGGTCTTAGCTCATAATCACCCAGCAAGAAGTCGTCATCAGCACCTCCATAAAGTGTATCGGCGCCCAAGCCTCCCCAAAGCGTGTCGTTTCCTGCATTTCCTTGAATGTAGTCATCATTAGTTCCTCCCGCTTTCAGGTTGTGCTCATCTCCATCCAGGGCGTCATTACCTTGTCCCCCTATCAGCGTATCGGAGCCACCCATGCCTAAAAGCGTGTCATCACCAACACCGCCATCAAGAAAATCTTCACCGTGGTAGTGAACTGGATGAGTGAGGTAGTCGCCAGAGAGATTATCGTTACCTGCTCCGCCATAAAGTGAATCATCAGCACCGCCACCCTGGAGGGTGTCGTTTCCCGCGCCACCATCCAGAAAGTCACTCCCGAAATAATGGGCTGCATCACCCTCAATACCCTGCAACTCAAAGTCATCGCCCTTTAGCTCATCGTTACCGAGGCCGCCGTACAACACATCGCTACCACCATTACCGTGAAGTTCGTCATTGCCATCACCACCGTCCAACAAATCGTTTCCATGGCTCCTGCTTTTGAGCCCGCCAGCGGAATCGTGGTTGTCTCCCAATAAGATGTCGTCATCACTGCCACCGAGGAGGGTGTCATTTCCTTGATCGCCGCCCATGACATCATTCCCGGGGCCGCCATCGAGTAAATCGTCCCCCCCGCCAGCAGTTATAAAATCGTGACCGCCCTGGCCATAAAGAATGTCGTTGCCACCTTCTACGGCCGTACTAATGGAGGCATCGGAGAGGCCTACATGCCACCTGCTACTATCCTTGCCAAAAGGGAGTTCAACGCGTTTGAAGTCCCAACTGTCCAACAAGCCACCGGTCATACCATCACCTGATAGATTGTCGTCGCCCGCCCCGCCAACCAGCGTATCTCCTCCGGCACCTCCGAGTAGCATGTCTGTGGATGAACTACCGACCAGGAGATCGTCACCCAGCCCCCCATCAAGCCAATCGCCACGACTTGCTCGTCCACGACCGGCTCCGCCAGTCATCGCCTTTTTGATAGTGGCCTGCTTATCTCCAAACAAACGATCATCGCCGGCTTTACCGAATAACCGATCGGAACCACCGAGTCCAATGAGCATGTCGTGGCTAAACGATCCGTGCAGCACGTCTGCCCGGTTACCCTGTTTTACCTTCGGCATCACCACAACGTTGCCTAGTTCATCGTAAGAAAGCTGTTCACCGGGAACATCCGGATCGGCATCTTCAGCTTTTCGGTCACCGGTGATGGTGAGATGGGGCTTCGCAAAGCGAAGGGTTACGTAGCCTGGAAGTTGGATACCGAACATTCCCGGTGTGTAGTGTCTTATGACAATCAGGTCATTCTGACCGTATTTGATATTAAGTGTTTTTTCAGCGAGTTCTTCGATGAGGGTTAAAGTAATGGCGCCATCTTCAGTGATCCAGGTATTGCTCAGAGGGCCATTACGTTTTGGGGGAGGTATCGGAAGGCCATTTATGAGTATCTGACCATCGGCGTTCAAATCGAAAATCTGATCGGTTCCATCGTCACTCGAAAATTCATATCGATCATTGCCTGCGCCGCCAATCAGAATATCGTTACCTTTACCACCCACTAAGACATCGTCACCGGACATCCCGAGCAACGCATCATTTCCATCTCCGCCCGTTAACGAATCGTTACCATGACTACTTTCAATATGATCATTCCCGTCCAGGCCATTGATCGTGTCATTGCCAGCACCACCATAGAGATGGTCGATATTTGTTCCACCGCTGAACGAACGGCCTCCATCATCACCAAACATAACCAGAGGATTTGAAACCCCTGTAGTCATTGGCGCCTGTTTACCTGATACGAGATCTAAGTAAGAGAATTTCTGAGCCGTGTTTTCACCGAATGATCCGTTGGTTCTGGCTATCAGGCGGCCTAGCATATCTGCGCGATCAAATAACCATTGCTCCGTAATGACACCTTCGCCGGTTTTCGAGTCATAGAGTTCCAGACCATGACCTGAAAAATCTTCGCCTCTTCCTATAACTATTTCACTCAGGTGTTTTAGAGCGTTACGTAACGCCTGCCCGGTAGACGTATCCGCGGCGGCTAGTACGCCCCACTCCGAAGCACTGCCGTATTCCCCAATAGTCTTGGCAACAATGCTTTGGGATTGACTCGGTGAGAGCGATGAGAAAAATGCATAGGCGTTAGCAACAAACGTTTCATCCGTGGTCGCCGTAAAAGTAGCGTCACCTTCGTAGGTTTGTCTAAACATGTCAAAGAAGGCATTCACGCCGTATCTTAATATCAGATTAACCACGGGTGAGATAGGCGTACCTTTAACCACATACTGGATTAACGGATTAACACTTCCACTACTAAGCGCCACATTTATCTGTTCTGGCACAACTGAAAACAAGCTCTGAAAAATATTTCTGCCGAAATTTTTGATCACTGCTTCAAGCGCCACACTGTATGAATCTATGGCAAACAGGATATTTTTGAAATCATCGATTCTATTAACCTTTGCTTGTTCATGACTGCCTTTTATTTCCGACCCGGGATCACCTGCCGAGATTAGTCTCCACGTTTCATATGGAAACTCCCCACCCAACAGGCTAAACGCGATTGTGCCCGACCATCCTGAATTACGACTTGAGGCAGTGTCTACTGCGCCACTCTTGTCTTCGAACAATATTTCACCGACAGCTCTTGCATCGATGGAAGCGATTTGGCTAATTAAAGGTACGGTCCACGGCGCCAAATCATCTTTAACTGATCCGTATACCAGAGTATTTACAAAATTGGCTGCCACCCCATTAGATGCTTGTTGCATCAAATCAGCGCTAAACGTTTCATTCAGCCTCAGTTGTCCTTGCCGTAACGTATAGGCACGAATTAGAGCAGAGTAAGCACCGTTTCCTCCATTGGCATCAATCGCCACATCAAGCCAGAGCTTGGCACTTTTTAAAGCACGCTTGACGTTCCCATCGAACACAACTCTCCCAGAAAGTTTCTCACCAATAATATTGGACAGCTCTTGATAGAAAGGTGTGCAATTTCTTCCTTCTATAGCTACTGCTTTGTATCGTTCTTTTTCCGAATCAAACACCATCCCATTGCATATACCGATCGCATCGAAAATTATTTTTTGTTCTGAAACACTAAAAACATAGCTCATAGTTACTTCCCTGTAATTATGGAACGCGAAAGATATTCACTAAGCAATCGAAGCGCCATGGGAGCCCCACGTAACGAACCAGTTCCAGTTCCTATACGAGCATCCCCACCTGCAAAATCGAAATCATGCAATCCAACCGTACAATAGGCATTCAAATCACCAAAATCTAAATTTTCCAGTTGCGATTTATTAAACCTCAACAGGTCCGCCTTACTCACTCCACTTTCTAAAGTTTTCTTCCTCGGGGACCCCAAACCGTCACACGATATCGTGCGCGGTGTTCCGTCACGTCGGCGCCAGTCACGTATTACAAAATCTGTAACTGAGAACTCATTCTTATTACTAGGAGGTCGCTCATTTAGCCAAAGCTCCAAGCCTGGATAATTTTTGAGTTTCACAATCAGTTCTTCAGGCCAATCAACAACCTTAAATCCCATATTGTACGGTTCGGTGGATGTTTTTTTTGTATACAGCCTGGCAGCCACATTGAAATGACCCCAGCCAGATGGTTTTTCTTTCCCGCTCTCCTGATATTCTGTGCGGATCTCAGTCCCCGTCCACCAAAAAGAACCCTCAAGAACATCTGCAATACACAGCCCGTCCCTCGTTGAAGAACCAAAATGAAACCCTGGTATTTTAGTTCTATCAAGGAGCCCTCCTCCCAATATAGGAACGTGTTCCATACCAGCAAGTTTTTGACTACATTTTTTTGATTCCTGATAATGATGTTCTCTTGCTTCTGCCATGCGCTCCCATTCAATATAAAAATCCACAACCCAATAACACAGAGCCAAAACCAAACCGTACTTCAGTATCGCCTTATACCACCGACTTACACCTTTGCGAAAAAATTTATGCATTTCAAACTCCATTTTAAAATGATCAAACAACCTATCTAGAACAACAACCGGACATCACGCGATCAAAAATCTCAAAATAGCCTTTTACACCATGCTCTACATCGAATCTGCTCGCTGTTAATTTCGAAGATTTTTTAATTAAACTAAAATCACCCGGAGACCGTAGAACATTGCAAACCTTTCCCGCTATAGCTTCACCATCAAAGAAATCCACCAGCAATCCATTTACACCATCAACAATCACCTCTTTGACTGGTGCGGTATCGGAACCTATAACGACACATCCAGATGCCATAGCCTCTAGCAATGACCAAGACAGAACGAAGGGATAAGTTAAATAAACATGAACATCTGAAACCCGCAAAACAGCTTTATAAGTTGCATAAGGCAGGTTGCCAGTAAAATGCACCTTTGAAAGATCCACTTTTAATTCAGCCACCATTTTGCCGCGCCAGTTTTCATACCCTATAGGCATACGCCCATAACTTACGCTATCTCCTCCTACTATTACGATTTGGGCGTCTGGGCACTGGGCTTGAATGTATGGAATTGACCTCATGAAACTATGAAACCCACGATAGGGCTCGAGGTTTCTGGCAACGTACGTCACAGTTGACTGGCCGGCTTTTATCACGTGCCCACTGGGTAACTTTACAGACGCAGCCGGCACAGGTTCGGGAGAATGCAAAGGGACGCCCTCATGAATCACATGAATCTTAGAGTGATACATGGGCGGAAACAGACTGCGTTGCCAATGTGTTGGCGAAATTCCAACATCACATTGCTCAAGGCTCAAAAGATGCATCGAATTCAGGAGACGAAGCCTTGATGATGCATCTACGGCACATGGAAATTCCGGATCGAACCCCATATCTGCACCCTTTGAATGATAATAATATTCACAAAAATTAATGAGCGGAATATCGGGATATACATCCTTAACGAACAGTGTTTCACCCCATCCCGGATGAGCGAGTATCACATCAGGGTAATAACCTTCTTGCTTGAGCCTCGTCAATACTCTACGGACTTGCTGACCATCAAATATCGCCTCTTCAAATTTATGCAAATACGGATGAGCAAAATTTGATGTTTTTCTTATAGGTCGATATCGAAGAAGCTTTATTCCATGAACTCCTGGAGCGGTATCCCGCCCTATCGCGATCACTGCGATGTCCGGGCGACTCTGCGCCGCCAAGGCAACATGCCGAAATTGACCGGGAAAGTTTTGATGAATAATAAGTAGATTCATAATTCGAGTGGCGTCTTTCCTTAGATACCTCCATAAATTGACGTTTTCCAACATCAATGTGAATGCACAAACGCTAACAAATGCGCAGAAATAAAACTGTAGGAGGGTTCCGAGAACACCCGAGGAGATGGGTGAGACGAGTGATTTTTCGAATCGAGTAGGAGCGCCCCTCTTTATTTCCCGTCACCGGCCGTACGATTCCGTTGAGGGTTTCACCTCCAACGCCAGTCACGACCTAACGAGCGATGCCTGACTCAGTCTAAAAAAAAGCGGCGCTTGGTGCGCCGCTTTTTTTTAGTGGTTTTTGTGAGGACTACCGGTGGCCGCCTCGGCCACCGTGATCGCCGCGACCGTTGTGGTCGCCCCTTCCGCCACGATTGTCGCGTCCGCCATGGCCGGCGCGATAGTCGTTGTTTCCACCGCGGTTACGACCGTCCCAACCGCCACGGTTATGGCCGTCCCGGCCGCGATTCTGATGAGCCCGGTAATCGGCTCGTGGCGACGACTGGTAATAGCGTGGTGCCGGTTGAAAAACCCGCGGCTGATGGTAATACCGCGACGTTGGCTGGTAATACCGCGCTGGCGGGGCGTAGTACCGGCGTGGTTGCGTGTAATAACCGCCGCCGCCTGAATAGTAAGACCCGCCGTCATAATAGGCTGGCGAGGTATAGACCTCAGAACGGTAATAGCTGGCTCCTCCATCGGAATAAGGCACGCATGCACCAAGAGACAATCCCAATACAGCAATCAGAAGAATTCGCAGATACATAGCGGCCTCCTGGACCGCGAGTGAGCCACACCAGCGACGCTGGCAGGCGACAGTCAATTATTCGGTGACTGTCGAAAGATCAGACATCGTTTTCCAAATCTGGTGCGTTCCTGAAACACACTGAAACAAGTCGCCGATGAAAGGTTTTTCATCCATTCATCCGCTGATTAGCGGTGACCTCCACGATATCCACCTCCGTAATAACGTGGAGAATGCCCGCCCCTCACAGGTTCGCCGCACCACAATTTGCAATGGCTGACTAGGGTTCCGGCTCGCTAAGGCGAGTGGCTGGTCCGAGAGTTGGCGACCTCCAGTTGAGGTTACACGGCGGGACAAAAGCCCGGGAGACAAGCCACCGTTCGCGGTGCCGCGTTGATCCTCGGCCCGGATGGCCCGAGCCTGGGTGGGTTTGTTTGCCCGGTGACGGTGATCGAAGCGGATCTTTGGCAGCTTGGGCAGCTCAAGGTCGGGGACAAAGTGCAGTTCGTCCCGGTCGATCTCAAGACCGCCCGCAACCTCGCCTTGAACTGGAATACCTGTGGGAGCGGGCTTGCCCGCGATGAGGCCCGACCAGACACCGCATCAACTTCATTGCAGGCAAGCTCCCACAGGGGGTTGTGTCACCGGTGGCATTGGATATCGGGCAGGACGATACGCGACGGGTGGCAAGATTGTCGGGGGACACTCATCTGCTCCTTGAGATCGGTGCCCCCGAACTGGACCTCGTTCTGCGCTTCCGCGCCCACGCCCTCATGCAAGCGCTGGAAAGCAAAAGCCTGCTCGGTGTGATCGACCTGACACCGGGCATCCGCTCGCTGCAAGTGCACTACCAACCCGAGCAACTGCCGCTGGCTGATCTTCTCGGTACCGTCGCCGGCGAATGGGACACCGTGTGCGCCGCCAAGGACCTGCAAGTGCCCTCGCGCATCGTCCATCTGCCGCTGTCCTGGGAGGACCCGGCCTGCCAATTGGCAATCGACAGCGTGTTGCCGGAGTATCCGTCTGGCGGTTCGAGTGCCGGGGCTTCGCTGGCCGTGGCGCTGGGCGTGGCGTGCTTTTCGTTGGGCACAGACACCGCGGGTTCTGGACGTGTGCCGGCGGCGCTGAACAATCTGGTCCGGTTGAAAGCCACCAAACGCTTGATCTCCACGGCAAGGGTGGTTCCAGCCTGTCGCACGCTGGATTGCGTGACGACCTTTACCGCGACTGCCCGGGAAGCCAGTCCGTTGCTGGCACTTACCGCACGCCTCGATCCACGTGATGAATACAGTCGCGCCAATCCGCTATGGAATGACGGCTCGGCGTTCGGTGCACCACGCGCCTTTCGTTTCGGCGTGCCCGGGGCGCAGGATCTTGAGTTCTTCGGTTGCCCTGAAGGCCCACTGTTGTTCGGTGATGCGATCGATCAGCTCAAGGCTTTGGGCGGTGAAGCGCTGGAACTGGATATGTCGCCGTTCCTCGAAGCAGCGCGCTTGCTCTACGAAGGCCCGTGGCCGGCGAGTTGATGGAGCAAAACCCCGAAGCCGTACTGCCGGTGATTCGCGCCGTATTGGCCAGGGCTCCGGCGGTAAACGGCGTGCAAACCTTCCGCGCCCAGTACCGGCTCCAAGCCTTGAAAGCCCTTTGCGACAAAGCGCTGGAAGGTCTCGATTGTGTCGTCACGCCGACCATTGGTCGCCCCGTTACTCTGGCGGAACTGGACGCCGAGCCCGTTGCGCGCAATGACCGGGCGAGATGGGTGGTGTGCGGCGCGCACCTGGATGCGTTGGCGCTGAACTGGCAGTTGAAGCAGCGCGGAGCCCGGCTGGTCGAGACGACGTTTAGCTCACCCGACTATCAACTGTATGCACTGGCCGGCGGGCCGCCGTTTCGTCCCGGGATGGTCCGGGTGACGGAAAACGGCGTGGCGATTGCAGTAGAAGTGTGGGAATTGCCGAGCAATTTCCTCAATGTACGGTTCATCCCGGAGCTGAACTGGTATCTGTTCGTCGACAAGCGCGAAGACAGCGTCCTCAGTGAAATCCGCCAGTCGCTGTACCTCAACCTGCTGATCTGTCTGGTCGTCACGCTGATTGTGCTGGCCCTGCTCAACCGGGTGATCAAGCGTTATCAGGGCAAGATCCAGGCTCAGGCGACCCTCGATAGCCTGACCGAAACGCCGAGAAAATTCGCCAACATGTCGAGCAGCAGCGTTATGCCTACAACGATCAGGCCTTGCAACTGACGGTGAGCATTGGCCTCACCACCCTGCAACCCGATGACACCTTGCACACGTTGCTCTCGCGGGCCGATCATGCGATGTATCGGGCCAAACAAACCGGCCGCAATCGGACCTGCCTAGAAATGCTTCACTCCAGTTATGAATAACCCGCCATGAAAAAACCTGACCTCTGCCCCGCTTGCGGCGCACCCAACGACTGCGCGCTGGCCGACCCGCGAACCGCCGACCGCGCCTGCTGGTGCTACGGCGTCAGCATCGACCCGGCCGTGCTCGAAGCGCTTCCTGCCGAACTGCGCGACGTGTCCTGCTTGTGCCCAAGCTGTGCCCGGGTCGAGGCGCAGTTGTAAGCAAGCGCCCGGCCGATCGCGTAAGATGCGCGGCCCTTTTCTCATCGACCTCTAGCCATGCGCGTTGATCGCTTCCTCAGCAACCTGCCCCGCTTCAACCGTAAGCAGGTACGTCTGTTGCTGGTGGAAAAGCGCGTGAGGATCGACGGAAAAATCGTCAGCGATCCTCACGCCGAAGTGCTGGAATTCAGCCGCGTCACAGTCGATGAGGACGTGCTGCAAGTCGGCAAACCCGCACGCTACTTCATGCTGCACAAGCCGCCCGGTTGCGTCAGCGCCACCCGCGATCCGGAACACCCGACCGTACTCGACCTGATCCATGAGCCGGACAGCGATGAGCTGCACATCGCCGGCCGTCTGGATTTCAACACCACCGGCCTGATGTTGATCACCAACGACGGCAGCTGGTCGCGGCGCCTGACCCAGCCAAAAACAAAACTGCCCAAGGTCTACTACGTCGAGACCGAGCAGAACATCGGCACGGAATACGCATTGAAATTCGCCGAAGGGCTGTACTTCGCGTTCGAAGATCTCACCACCCTGCCCGCCGAGCTGGTGCTACTCGGGCCGAAATCGGCGCGCCTGAGCATCGTCGAAGGTCGTTATCACCAGGTGAAGCGGATGTTCGGCCACTTCGACAACAAGGTGCTGCGCCTGCACCGCGAATCCATGGGCCCGCTGGTGCTCGACAATGCGCTAAAACCGGGCGATTACCGCGCTTTACGCACCGAAGAGATTCAATTGATCTAAGCAGGCGACCGCTCAGCAGAAGTTGTCGAACAATTTACGAATGCCACTTGCGCGATGACGTACCCCCTGCTTGAATCAGGACGTCGGCCGAAATGTGACCGATGAGTCACAACATACTTCTAAGAAACTTTTTGTCGGTAGAGAACCCTCAGGTTCCGCTTTGCACCGGCAGACTGCCCGCCAATAACAATACCCGTCGACCTGACTGTTTGGATCGACATGGGCCTCTCAAATTCCAGGCGTATGCCTACCTGTCACAAAGCTCGTGCAATCTCATTTGCGCGCATACCCGCTTGCCAGGAGTCTTATGACATGAGGCCAGAAATCGCTGTGCTGGATATACAGGGTCAGTATCGGGTTTACACGGAGTTCTATCGCGCAGACGCCGCAGAGAAGACCATTATTCTGGTCAACGGCTCGATGGCCACGACTGCGTCGTTTGCACAAACCGTGAAAAACCTTCACCCGCAGTTCAATGTGGTCTGCTACGACCAGCCCTACGCGGGCAAGTCAAAAGCCCACAACGCGCATGAGAAATTGCTGACCAAGGAAGTCGAAGGGCAGATCCTCCTGGAGCTGATCGACCACTTCGCCGCCGAACACGTGCTGTCGTTTTCCTGGGGTGGCGCCGCGACCCTGGTCGCCCTGGCCCAACAGCCACGACGGATCGAAAAAGCCGTGATCAGCTCGTTCTCCCCGGAGATCAACGCGCACATGCTCGATTACCTCGAGCGCGGCATCGATTACCTCGGCAGCCGGGATGGCGACCGGGTCGGCAACCTGGTGAACAGCACCATTGGCAAACACCTGCCGACGCTGTTCAAGCGCTTCAATTATCGCCACGTCAGCAGCCTGGCCGAGCATGAATACGGGCAAATGCACTTCCACATCAGCGACCTGCTGCACAGCGATCGCCAGTGCTTTCTCAAAGCCTCAGAGAAAATCAACGTGCCGGTGCTGTTCATGAACGGCGAATGGGACGAATACACCGCCGCCGATGGCGCCCGGTTATTTGCCAACCACGTGCAACACGCCACCTTCAGCACCCTGCAGGCCACCGGCCACTTTCTCGACATGGAACATAAAGCTGCTTGCCAAGACAGCCGCAACGCACTGTTGGGTTTCCTGAAACCGGCGCAACACGAAAGCCGTCCGCGTTACCACTACGTCCAGGACCAACATGCATTGGCCATCTGAAACAGAGTCATCGCGAGCAAGCTCCGCCCTACAGTGTTGGACGCATTCCTGTAGACGCGAGGCTTGCCCGCGATAGACCGTTACGTGATGCATGCTGTCGTTTCACCTGTGCCAAAGCTGCCTCGCGCAAAGAAAAACTTCATTTCCATGCGCACATCTGGTACAAAGTCAGCCGCTCTGAGCGGGTGTCGTATAATGGCATTACTCCAGCTTCCCAAGCTGATAACGAGGGTTCGATTCCCTTCACCCGCTCCAATCGAATTTTGGTCCCACGTGGTTTTTTGACGGGGGATGCAGGTAAAGACAAACCGGCCTTGATGGCCGGTTTTTTTGTGTCTGGGGTTTGGCTTTCTGGGGCAGTGACTTCCGTAAGCGTTTTTCTCGCAAAACACGGATTTATTATCAAATTTCTTCCCGCATTAAGGTTTTTATACCTACGAACACGCGAGCTGGCGAGCTGAGTTCTGTCGGAAAAACCTAGAAATACACGGAACACTTCAATTCAAGCCCGCCTAAAGCCATCGCCACTGCGTCCCCCCTAGACTCCATCCCTATCGCCTATGTCATCGCACCTAGGAAGGTTTCGATGGTTATAGTGTTGATTACAAATTACCAGTAGGTATAGTAACCACAAGCACACCACAGGGAGGTGATGTGAATAGCCGATTTTTGATAAGCCAAATCGTTGCGGATGGCTGGTACCTGGTACGTATCAGAGGCAGTCATCATCATTTCAAGCATCCGAGCAAGCCGGGGCTAGTGACCGTCCCTCACCCGAAGAAAGATCTGCTTAAGAAAACGGCCATCAGTATTTTGCAACAGGCGCTGCTCTGACGAGCCCGATGCGCTGCGTCCTCGGAGGATAATGAACATGCTTTACCCAATTGCGATTTCAATGGGCGATGACGAGCACGCCTGGGGAGTGGAAGTCCCCGACATTCCGGGATGCTTCTCCGCCGGGGAAGATCTGGACGACGCGATGGCCATGGCTCGGGAAGCCATTGAAGGCCATTTCGAGATTCTGGCCGAAGACGGTTCTCCCATTCCGCCCGCTAATAAAGTGACCTTGCATGCAGCCAATCCAAAATACGCGGGTTGTGCGTGGGCACTGGTAGATATCGACGTTACCAAATACCTGGGCAAGGCCCAAAAGCTGAATATCACGCTGCCTGGTTACCTGCTCAATCGGATTGATGAGTACGTGCTGCATCATCCGGAAGAGAAAAGTCGTTCGGGTTTTCTGGCCTCGGCAGCGCTTAAGGTGTTGCAGCAGAGTTGATGGGCTGACTCAGAGATGTATAAACCGGCCCCAAGTGGCCGGTTTTTTTGCAACGTGAATAGTGAAACACGTGTCGATTGCCCTCTCTTCGGGATCCCGAACGAGGACGAAATTCAGAAAAAGCAACGTCCTACACGACTCTGGGAATTGTCCGTACACTTGCGCATTGCTGTGTTTTTACCATGAGGCCTATAGTCGACCGGCGCCCAAACGGCGTGTCGGGTTTGGCGACTCGACGTCATGGTACAGAAGCCTCCGAGGAGTTCTCGGAACGCTTTTGAACGCACTTGGCTGCCTTTTTTTGGTGGCTGTGCGTGGGAGACCCTAGGGTCTGCCGGTTTTACCATGGCCCGGTTCGCCAACCCGCGTACAGCTACCACCCGATTGTTTGGCGACAATTGAGTGGTAGGCCATCCTCTCTACATGGTGATCACTCATGAAAGAATTTATGGCTTTAACCAGCAACGCCGACGACCTACCCTCCTTTTACGTCAACACCACGCAACCATTGCACTCACTGCTCAGCAGCGCCAGATACAGAATCGGTGCCGTGACGCAGGTTCTCGAGAATCTCGCGATGCGAGGTGAAATCAGCTCTGACTCGGTCATCCTCAGCGACTTCGCTTTATTGTGCTGCATCCCCTTGCGCGATGGTTGCGACGTGCTGGATGTCATCGCTCGGCGCATGGATGCAGAACCGTCCTGACGATTATCGGGCGCTTTCGGGGCGCCCTTTTTGCTTCATAGCGCCAGCGGCCAATGATGATGCTGGTTGAAGCGCATCGCTGAAGGCCGTCCGTACATTTTGCGTAAAGATCCTCGCGCCCCAGTAAAGAAGCCGTAGCAAAGCGACAAGCCCGGAAACAGATACCTTATTCTCCCGGCTCACCCCTTCGCCCCGAGATCAGCATGGACAGTTCAGAGTTGGGAATCATGATCATTTCAATGATCGGGTTGTTCGGCTTTGCTTCGTTTATTTTTGAATACTTGAGTGCCAGGCGCTCAAAGAAAAGTAAACCGCAGTGATTTTTCTGCAGCAGCCAGAAAAAGGGATAGATGACGCTCAGCGGCATCTGTCCCTTCTTCGCATCAGCGGGTCGCGACGATGAACAATCGCGGGAACGGTAGCAGCACCGAACCATCACTTAGCGCCGGATAAGCCTGCTCGATCGCGGCTTGATATTGCTTGAGGTATTGCGCCTTTTCCGCCTCGTCCAGCGGTTCGAGAAATGGCCGTAAACCGCTGCCCTTGAACCACTCGACCACACCCGAAGCACCGCCCGCGAGCGGGTGATGGTAGGTGGTGCGCCAGATATCGACCCGGGCGCAGTGAGGACGCAGCATCGAGTAATAGTCGCTGGCGCTCGCCATTTCTGTGCGCTGGCCAGCAGCACCGGCCAGTTTTTCGGCCCACGGGCCGTTGGCGGCGACTTCGCGCATCAAGCGGTGCGACGGCTCGTTGAGGTTGTCGGGCATCTGAATCGCCAGGCTGCCGCCGGGGGCGAGCTTGTTCACCAACGAGGGCAGCAGCGTTGCGTGATCGGGAACCCACTGCAACACCGCGTTGGCGAAAATTACATCGAACGGACCGCTGTCGTTCCAGGTATCAATGTCAGCGGTATCGAATTGCACGTGAGGCAAGCGCTTGCGGGCGGCCTCGATCATATCGGTCGAACTGTCCAGACCACGCACCGTGGCAGTAGCGAAGCGTTCCACCAGCAACTCGGTCGAGTTACCGGGGCCGCAACCGATGTCGATTGCCGAGCGCGCGTCCGTGCCAGGGATGGCAGCCAGCAAGTCTCGGGCGGGGCGTGTGCGTTCATCTTCAAAAGCGACGTATTGTTTGGCGGACCAACTCATTGCGTTCTCCTGTCGGTGCGTTGTTATGGAAGGGCAGACAAGCGTTCGCCACGATACTCCGACCGGTGCGCTCTGCCCTATCCAACCTATGGCGAAAGATGTCAGTTGACCCAACCCCCGCGCTGCCAGTACCCGCCGTTGTTACGCTGCTCCCAGTGCGGATGCACATAACGATAGCCCGGTCGTTCCGCCACCCAGTGGCCATGAACAGCGACGTCGCAGAGCTTCGAGACCGCAGTGATTTTCTACAAATTCATCGGCAACGTTGGCAGCGAGCTGACCTCCACGCCCACGCCACACAAGGCTAGCGCCTGCGTCGCCGTCCCCGAACACCAGCAACCCGTCGGTGCCGAGCTGCCAGAAAGTCGATAACCACTATTGGTCTTCGGAAACACTTTCGTGTGGGAGCGTGACTTATCACTTCCACTTCCACTTCCTGATTGTTGATCGCGATTGCAAAATCGCAGGCTGCTGCTCGTGGGATCCGTTCATTACCATTCGTAATTGACGATGGTCTGGCCCCTTGGCGACAAGGGGCCAACTGAGTGAGGTGAAGCTGGAGGATTGAACAAATGCCCACAAAAACCGGCTGGTGGACTGAACGCGATCCGTAGCATGGGTCGCATTGTTGCTGAATTATTTATCTGGCCGCCATCAGCCCGGTTTTTCATTGAATACCCACTTTTAATCAGAATTTTCATCATGCCGGCGCTGTCACAAAATCAGGCGCACCCCTACAAGGAATACGGCTATGAAATTCGCAAAAGTCGCACAGAAACTTGCCCTATGGGCGGGCAGCCCCAAGACATTTATGGGAGCGATCATTCTGATTTTCCTGTGGGGGCTGAGTGGGCCGGTTTTTCACTTCAACGACACCTGGCAGCTGATCATCAACACCTCGACCACCATCATTACGTTCCTGATGGTGTTCCTGATCCAGAACACCCAGAACCGCGACACGGACATTTTGCATTTGAAGGTCGATGAGTTGTTGCGGGTGACGAAGGAGGCTCAGAACGCGATGCTGGGGCTCGAGGCTCTGGACCTCAAGCAGTTGGAAGCGCTGAGAAAGCAGTATCGGCAGCTGGGCGAGGGCGAAACGATTTCCCTGGACGGCACCGTCGTCGAGGAAAACAAGAAGCAGGATCTGAATCAGTGCTGATGGGGGTTTTGCGGGTGACTACGGTCACCCGCGCAACCTGATGGCTAGCGACTGGCTTGCAGCGCCTTGGCCATTTGCAGGTGGTTTTGCAGTTTGGGCAGGGTTTCTTCCGCGAAGGCTTTGATTTCCGGCACGTCGGAGGTCTGCGCAGCTTGCTGAAGCTGATCGATGGCTTCCTGAGTGGTCTTCACCTGGCTGGCCGCATAGGCCTGGTCAAAGGTCGCACCATCCTCCACTTCCGGCATCAAGGCTTTCGCCTTGTCGACCACCTCTTCGCGAGGGGCCACCGGCAAATCGAGTTGCTTGGCTATTTTCGCCAGATGCTGATTGGCCGTGGTGCGGTCGTTAATCACGACGATTGTGTAGTCCTTGATCTCTTTGGATTCGGATTTCTGGTGCGCCAGGCGACTGGCTTCGATATCGGCCATGCCTTTGGCCGACGCATCGTTGATGAATTCGGCGGGCGACTGGGCAAAGGCACTGCTGGCAAACAGGCCCAGTAACGTGGCAAAACTGGCATTGCGTAATCGGGTGGCCATCCGGCTCATGGTCGCGCCCTCCTCGAAAAAAAATTCAAACGGGAGCTTTCGCTCCCGCCTCTCGATCAAAACTACCTTCATCCACTACTTGGATTTCTGACCACCTTTGCGGCCCATATCGGGTTTCACAGGGTCTTTATCGACAGTCGTGGTGGTAGTTTTCCCACCTTTGCGACCTGCTTCCGACGCCTTCGTTCGATCGTTGGCGAAGTTTCCCGAGTTCGAGTTTCTTGAATTAGGCATGATTCCCTACCTCTTGGTGATGATCGCGGCGAGCAGGAGCCCGCATAGAATCAGAATTTCCATCACCACAAAGGTTTAGAAAAATTGGAATCGCCACGACGAACGGTGGCGAATGTTCAGACCCCGAGTCGCAGGTGATGCTGGCGTTTGGCGGTGTACATCGCTTCGTCGGCATGCCTGAACAGCTGGTTTTCTTCGGTACCGTGTTCGGGGTAACGCGCAACGCCAATACTCGGGTGGATATTCAGGCTGTGTCCGTCCAGACGCAGGGGTTGAACCAAAACCTGACGGATTTTTCCCGCTACGCTGTCGGCGTCTTCCGAGGCGTGAATGCTGTGCAACAACACCACAAACTCATCACCGCCGATACGCGCCACCGTGTCGGTTTCACGTACGCAGCCCTTGAGTCGATTGGCGACCGCTTGAAGCAACATGTCGCCGACCACATGGCCGTGGGTGTCGTTAACCTGTTTGAAGCGGTCGAGGTCGACGTAGAGCAGCGCCATATGCCCGCATTCCGCTCGGGCCACCGCCAGCGAGGCTTTGAGTCGGTCACGGAGTAATTCGCGGTTGGGCAGTTGAGTCAGTTGATCGTACTGGGCCATGCGCTGCAATCGCGCGTGCAGTTGCTTGCGCTCGATCGCGGTCGCTACCTGGGCGCACACGTACTGCAGCAGCTCCTTGTCCTGCTCGGTGTAGCGTTCGCCGCCCGCCTCGCTTTTGACGATCAGCGCGCCAATGGTGCCGTTTTGCGAGCTCAATGGAACGCCAAGCCAACAGGGTGAATGCTGGCCCGTGACCAGCGTCTCAAACCCCACTGGTGCGTCGTCCTGATCCGGCGTCAACAGGATCGGCAGGCCTGTGCGAATTACTTCGGCACACAGCCGTCCGGTCACCGTTCCGGGCTGCTCCGGTTGCAGCTCCAGGTCATCGACGTGATAAGGAAAACTCAGTTGCGCGCAGTGCTCGTCATACAGCGCGACAGAGAAATTCAATGCCGGCAGCCATTCACCGATAATCAAGTGAATGCGCTTGAACAGCGCCAGCAAATCTTCCGCGGCGTGCGCAGCTTCAGAAATCGCATACAGCGCCGCTTGTCGGGATTCGGCCTGCTTGCGCTCGGTGATGTCGCGGGCCACGGCGATGCGCAGCTGATCGGCCTCCGACCAGCGTGCCGACCAGAGGATGTGTACCACCCGGCCATCCTTGTGCACGTAACGGTTTTCGAAGTTGAGCTTGGGTTCACCGCCCATGATTTCCCCCGCGGCGTCGAGGGTGCGCTGACGATCGGCTGGATGCACCATGTTGATCATCATCTGGCCGATCAACTCATCCGGGGTGTAGCCGAAAATGCGTTCGCACGCCGCGCTGACAAATACGAAGCGACCTTGCTTGTCGACCGCACAAACGGCGTCCAGTAAAAGATCGATGTAACTCGCCAACGGCGCGGAGTTTCTGGTTGCCATGGTGCGATGCGCGTGCCCGGACAATGCAGCAATAAAAAACCATCCCTGCCCCATCAGTACAACCGACGCATCCTTGCAATCAGCCTCAAGCCTTGTTCGTCACCAGCCCCGGCAATGCATGCACAAGGGCATTGATGGCGAAACCGATGAACATCACCCCGCACAGCCGGGTGATCGCCAGTTCGTGACGCTGATATAACGTGCGCACCTGCCGCGCACCGACGATGCCAATGAGGATAGCGTAGGCCATCAGGCCACCGACGAAGCTCAGAACAATCAGCCACGGCAACATCGACCATTGCAGCAGTTCTGCACGACTGGATAACAGCGCGGTGAATGTTGCCACCGCCACCGGGTAAGCCTTCGGATTGGTCAGACCAAACAGGATGCCGTGCCAGAACGGCTGACGCGCCGGGCCCTGAGGCGTCTCGGCGGTGCTGCGACGAGCGCGAATCGCGCGCAAACCGAGCCAGAACAGATACAGCCCGCTGATCACGCCCAGCACATCGAACGCGGTGCTGCCGATTTCCCGTGCACCGACGATGGCAATCAGCGCCGTGCTGCACCAGACAACGTCCCCGAGCAAATGCCCGCACAAGAACCCCGCCCCGGCCCGCCGACCACGGGCCGCACCGATGCCGAACACCGCCAATACCCCCGGCCCCGGCGTGATGCCGTAGATAAAGCCCGAGGCGAGAACAGCCATTAGCAGCGATGGAGTCATGGGAATTCCTGTGGAAGCGCTTGGGTGAATGCGCGCAAGTCTATATCAGGTCCATGGGCATCGACTTACTGATCATCGAAGAACTTCATCCCTGCATACGGTCGTTGCCGACAGGCCGCCAGCCGTGACGCCAGATCCCCGAGGTGGGCTTCAAGCTTGCCCCTCCCCAATCCGCCCATTCAACCAATTCAACGCCTGATCCCCGCCCCGCCGTTTATGCCAGACCAACACAAACGTAAACGACGGAATATGAAACGGCGGTGCGACGACGATCAATGCCTGCTCGTCGATGTTTTGCAGTCCGCGAGATGCGACGGTGAGGATCAGGTCGGTGCCGCTGATGAATTCCGGGGCGACGCTCCAGTGCGGCAGGCTGATTGCCACGCGACGGCGTTCGCGCAGGGCTGTCAGGGCGCGTTCGATTTCCGGGGTGCCGCTGCCGCGCATTTCCAGCAGCACATGTGGGCGGGTCAGGTAGGTCGGCAGATCGAGGACCCCATCGGCGGGTAGGCTGTTGCGGTCTACGAGGCAGGCGTAGTGCTCTTCGAACAGTGGCGTGCTGCGCAGCTCGGTCGGCAACTCTGGAAAAACCCCTGCCGCCACGTCTATATCGCCGTTGAGCACACCTTCGAGCATGCCTTCGCGGCTGGCGTGGCTGATTTGCAGGTCGATGCCTGGGGCTTCGCGGCGCAACGTACGAATCAGCCCCGGCAGGACAATGGCTGCACCGTAGTCGGACATTGCCAGGCGAAACGTGCGTTTGGCGGTGGCCGGGTCGAAGGTGTTGGGCGCGAGCAGCGACTGCACTTGGGCGAGTGCTTCGGCCAATGGCGCCACCAATTCGAGGGCTCGCGGAGTGGGCACGAGGCTGGCACCGGCCCGCACCAGCAAGGGATCGCCGAGCAGATCGCGCAACCGTGCCAAGGCATGACTGACCGCCGGCTGACTCATGTGCAGACGCTCGGCGGCACGTGTCACGTGTTGCTCGCTGAGCAAGGCCTCAAGAATCACCAGTAAATTAAGGTCGATGCGCCGAAGATCATTCATCTGATGCATGTTCTGCATAGCAATTTGGAATTTAAATCTGCGCGACGAATACTCTAGAGTCCATCAAAACCTGTTGGAGAATGATCATGAGTACGTTGCATTGGGCCGGCCTGTTGTTGCTGGCGGTGATTGCCGGGGCGGTGGTGCCTTTTCAGAGCGCGATTAATGCAAACCTCGGGCGAGGTCTGGGGCATCCGTTGTGGGCGACCCTCGCGTCATTGCTGGTGAGTATTGCGGTGTTGTTGCCGGTCGTGTTGGCGATGCGTTTGCCGTTGCCGTCACTGGCATTCATCACCAAGGCGCCGTTGTGGATGTGGGCGGGAGGTGCGTTTGGGGTGTGTTTTATTTCGTTGGCGCTGACGCTGCTGCCCAAGCTGGGTGCCTCGGGTTTCATTGCCCTGGCGTTGGCCGGGCAAGTCGTGGCATCGCTGGTGCTGGATCATTTCGGGTTGTTTGGGTTGGTGGAGCGGCAGATGACGTTGCCGCGGGTGTTTGGGGCAGTGTTGTTGATCGGCGGTGTGGCGTTGATTCAGTTCAGTGATACGCCTGCCAAAGCGATCATCGCAACGTCTTGAAGGTTGATCGTTCCCACGCTCTGCGTGGGAACGATCAGCAGCGTTCAGCCGCTGACGATCGCAGCCTTCGCCAGCCCCTGCAGCGATGCGTGGTCGATGAAGGGACTGGCGTAGCCTGCAAACCTTTAGAACTTGTCGAGCGTGCGCAACTTCTGCGGCAGCCCCCACATCAGCAGCGCAACGGCGATCAGCGCGCAAACTCCGATGACGTACAGCGCCGGCGTGGTGCTGCCGGTCAAGTCCTTGATCCGTCCGACCATCACGGGGCTGACGATGCCACCGAACTGGCCAAGGGTGTTGATCACGGCGATCCCGCCTGCTGCCCCGGCACCGGCACCCGCCAGCAGTTTTGGCGGCAGGGTCCAGAAGCTCGGGATGGAGGCGATAATCCCGGCACCGAGCAAGCCGAGCGCGACAATCAGGAAGGTCGTGTGATTGGCGAAAATCCCCGCGCAGAAGAACCCCACCGCGCCCACCGCAACCAGGCCTGCAACAAACTTGCGTCGCTCACCGGTCGAGTCAGACAGCCGCCCGATCACCACCATGCTGATAGCACCGCAGATATAAGGGATCGCCGTCAGCAAACCGATCATCACCGGGCTCTCGGTACCCGCGCTGCGGATCAGTTGTGGGGCCCAGAAATTCAAGCCGTAGGACGCCACCTGAATCAGGAAGTAGATCAGGCCGAGGGTCAAGAAACCCGGGATCCGCAATGCGGCGAGCAACGAACCGCCACTCTTGTGCGGTTCATGGTGAGCGATACGGCTGGCCAGCAGCGTCTTCTCCGACGGCGTCAGCCAATGGGCGTCTTCGATACGGTCCTTGAGCAACGTCAGCACCAGCAAGCCGAGGCCGATGCAAGGCACGCCGCCGAGCAGGAACAGCCAATGCCAGCCGCGCATGTCCATAAAGCCGTCGAGGTGTTGCAGCACCAACCCGGAGAACGGTGCGCCGACCAGACCGGCAAACGCCGACGCCAGAAACAACATCGACGTGATGCGGCCGCGATAGTGCTGCGGGAACCACAGCGTCAGGTAATACAGCACACCCGGCGCAAACCCGGCCTCCATCGCGCCAATCACAAAGCGCAACGCGTAGAACTGCCATTCGCTATTGACGAAGACCATGGCCGCAGTAGCGAACCCCCAGGACATCATGATCCGGGCGATCCAGCGTCGTGCGCCGACCTTGTAGAGCATCATGTTGCTCGGCACTTCGAAGATCACGTAACCGACCACGAACAGCCCGGCGCCGAGGCCGTAAGCGGTGTCGCTCAGGCTCAGGTCGGTCTGCAGCTGGAACTTGGCGAAGCTGATGTTGATGCGGTCGAAAAAGGCGAACAGGTAGCAGACCATGATCAGCGGCATCAGGCGCCAGGCCACTTTGCTGACCAGGGCTTTTTCTTCGTCGTGGCTAACGGACGGGTTCGCACCCGCCTCCAGTACATTAAGGCTCATGATGGTTCTCCAGGCGGACTGCCCGTGGGTGTCCGATTGTTTTTGTTGTCTGGTTGAGAGGCTGGAAAAGCTTTTACTGTGGGAGCGAGCCTGCTCGCGAAGGCGGTGTGTCAGTCACCGACAATGCTGAATGCCAGACCGCTTTCGCGAGCAGGCTCGCTCCCACAGGGGTTTTTCGGTTTGGTTAGGAAGGGCTTGGATGCAGATCACAGTTGCGTCCCGCCTTGGCCAGCTGACCGGGCACTTCGTGGCCCAGCAGTGCGGGTAATCCTCGCGACAATTGCAGCAACAGCGGCAGGTCGATGCCGGTGTGAATGCCGATTTCATCGCACAGGTTGACCAGGTCTTCGGTGCAGATATTGCCCGAGGCGCCCGGCGCGAACGGGCAACCGCCGAGGCCGCCCAGCGCCGCGTCAAAGCGTCGGGCTCCGGCCTCATACGCGGCCAGTACGTTGCACAAACCGAGGCCGCGAGTGTTGTGGAAATGCAGGGTCAAATCAGCGGGTGAAACTCGCTGCAAGACTCGCCGCACCAGCCGATCAACCTGCCGCGGATTGGCCATGCCAGTGGTGTCGGCCAGGGTAATGCCCTGGATCCCGAGTTCCTGATAAGCCTCGACGATTTGCAGCACGCGATCCTCATCGATCTTGCCTTCGAACGGGCATCCGAAGGTGGTGGCGATACTGCCGTTGAGTCGCACCGGCGTGCCGCGAACGTATTGCACGATCTCGCCGAACGCGGTCAATGAGGCTTCGCAGCGCATGCGCATGTTGGCGAGGTTGTGGGTCTGACTGGCGGACATCACCAGATTCAGCTCGTCGGCATGGGTTGCCAACGCTCGCTGCGCGCCTTTCAGGTTGGGGATCAACGCGACGTAGATCACCCCCGGTTGCCGGGCGATGCCCTTGAACACCGACTCGCCATCGCGCAGCGCCGGAATGGCCTTGGGCGAAACAAACGAGCCGGCTTCGATGCGGCTGAAACCGGCCAGCGACAGCTGATCTATCACGGCAATCTTGTCGACGGTTTCGACCCAGGTCGGCTCGATCTGCAAACCGTCACGGGGGGAGACTTCCTGAACAATCAGGGTCTCGGAAAAATCAGTGATCATTGCACCACCCCTGCAGCTTTCAGCCGTTCGATGTCTGACCCCGTAAGGCCCAGTCCCGCGAGGATGCCGTCGGTGTGCTGACCCAACGTAGGTCCGGACCAGTTCACGCCACCGGGCGTCTCGGACATTTTCGGCACAATGCCGGGCATCTTCACCGTGGCACCGCCGGGCAGGTCGGCGTTGAGCAGCATGTCCCGCGCCTGATAGTGCGGATCAGCGACGATGTCGGCGACTGAATAGATGCGCCCGGCCGGGACTTCGGCAGCTTCCAGTGCCGACAGCACGTCGTCGATCGGCAGGCTGCTGGTCCAGTGAGTGATTGCCGCGTCGAGCACGTTGCTCTTGGCCGCGCGACCGTCGTTATGGGCGAACTCAGGCGCGTCGGCCAGATCGCGGCGACCGACGACTTCCATCAAGCGCTTGTAGATCGGGTCGCTGTTGCCGGCGATCACTACATAAGCACCATCAGCCGTCAGGTAAGTGTTGGACGGCGCGATACCTGGCAAGGCTCCGCCGCTGCGCTCACGCACATGGCCGAGCATGTCGTATTCCGGCACCAGGCTTTCCATGACGTTGAATACGCTTTCGGCCAGCGATACATCGACCACTTGCCCACCGCCCTGCCCGGTCTTGACCCGCAGCAGCGACATCAAGGCACCGATCACCGCGTGCAGCGAAGCCAGGGAATCACCGAGGCTGACACCGACCCGGGCCGGTGGCGAACCGGGGGTGCCGGTGGTGTAGCGAATCCCGCCCATGGCCTCGCCGATGGCGCCGAAACCCGGACGATCGCGGTACGGGCCGGTCTGGCCGTAACCGGAAATGCGCACCAGGGTCAGGTTGGGATTGAGCGCATGCAACACGTCCCAGCCCAGACCGAGTTTCTCCAGGGCACCAGGGCGCAGGTTTTCGATCAGCACATCGGCGCTGGTTGCCAGTTGCTTGACCAGTTCGATGCCTTCGGGGGATTTCAGATTGAGCGCCAGGGACTTCTTGTTTCGCGATTGCAGGTACCACCACAGCGACGTGCCTTCGTGCAGCTTGCGCCATTTGCGCAGCGGGTCGCCCTGACCCATGGCTTCGATCTTGATCACGTCGGCGCCGAACTCGGCGAGCATGCGCGCGGCGAACGGCGCGGCAATCAGCGTGCCGATCTCTATCACCTTGATTGCACTCAGGGGGGCAGTCATCGGGAGGTACCTCATGTTGTTCTTGGAATATGAGGCAAGGCTAGAGGACCGAGGGGCCAGGAATCCAACCTTCAGTTGGCAACGGACGTTCGCGAAACGCGAACGCCTTGAAAATTCACCTCGACCTTGAGTCCGCTTTCGCGAGCAGGCTCGCTCCCACAGGGGTTTTGTGTACGCCGCAGATCAACTGTGGGAGTGAGCCTGCTCGCGAAGAGGCCGGCCCTGCCAACACATCTCTCAGACCTGTCCACGCAACTGCTCAAACAATATCCGGCTCACCGGCGACAACGCCGTTTCATCGCGCACCACCAAAATGAGCGCCCGATCCGACCAGTCATCCGTCAAAGGCACCGCGTGCAAACCCAACGCCCGGCCAAACAGCTCATAGGCCTTTTGCGGCAGGATGCCGATGCCCATGTTGGCCTGGACCATCCGGCACATGGCATCAAAACCCGGCACATGAATCCGTAAGCGCAGCACCTTGCCCGCCTTGCGCGCCGCCGCGTGGGTGCGCATGTCGATCGAACTGGCGGAATGCAAACCGACGTAGTCGCTGCCCAGCGTATCGGCGAAGGCCACGCTGGATCGACTCGCCAACGGATGATCGGGCAGCATCAGCACCACCAGTTTGTCCTGACGGTAAAGCACGCTGTGCAGACCTTTGACGTCACTGTCACTGGAACAGATTCCCAGATCGGCCACGCCATCCAGCACGCCCTGGATCACCCCGCTGCTGGGACGTTCTTCGAGGTCGGTCTTGACCTGGGGATGACGCTCGGAAAAATCGCGCAGGTCCTCGGGCAGAAACTGAATGATCGCCGACAGGTTGGCGAGCATCCGCACATAGCCGCGAATACCGTGGCTGTGTTCGCCCAGTTCGAGACTCATTTTTTCGACATTGAACAGCATCTGCCGGGCGTGGTGCAGCAGGGTTTCGCCGGCCGGCGTCAGGGTCATGCCCTTGGCCTGACGCACGAACAGGCTGATGCCCAGCGCTTCCTCCAACTCCATCAGCCGTTTGCTGGCGGCCGACACCGCAATCGCCTCGCGGGCCGCGGCACGGGTCAGGGTGCCCTCTTCGTGGACAGCCACAAATAGCTGAAGGGTGATCAGGTCGAGGCGGCGAATCAGGCTTTTTTGCAGCATGGGAGGCTCTATGACTTCGGTTCGGCTGAGACGGCAGGATAGCCCGGTTTTCAAGCGACTCGGCAAACCGATTCGCCTACAACACCACAAGGCATCGCCCTACGCATTAATCTCTTGTAACACTCAACAGTCCCGGAAACAGCCGATTCAAAGCCCCCGCCACACTCTGTAAAGTCTGGAAACACACACGGGCTGCAACACACCAATGGATCGCTTCACTCAAGGAAAGTCCATCTTCACATGGACCAGACAACACTCGCGGCAAACACCTACACCAACTACCGCAAAGTCATCGCGTTGGCCGATCACGATTGGGAGACCGCTGAAGCCGGTAAAATCTCGGGGCTCAACGTTGAAATCAAAAGCGCCAACCGGATGCTCGATCAGCACGGGCGCGCGTTTCATCATTTCTGCACGACCTCTTATCTGGGCCTGGATCACCATCCCGACATTCTCGACGGCGCCATGACCACACTGTGGGAGGCCGGCACCCTTCGCGTCGCCAATTCAAAGAACCGCTGCAAACTGGCGATACTGGAGCAGTACGAAACCGAACTGTCCGAATTGTTCGGTGCCAGTTGCCTGAGCACCTTGTCATGCAGTGCGGCGAGTGCGGGCATTCTGCCGTTGCTGGCCGGCGGCGTGTTCACGGAAAACCGCCCTCCAGTGATGGTTTTCGACCGGTTGGCGCATTACTCGATGAGTCACCTCAAAGCCGCCTGCGCGGATGAAACGACGGTCGTGACCTGTCCGCATAACGACATGGATTTTCTCGAAAAGCAGTGTCAGCAACACACCACCGTTGCGTATGTTACCGATGGCGCTTACAGCATGGGTGGAATCGCGGACATGGACAGCCTTTTGTATCTGAAGGACCGTTATGGGTTGTTTCTCTATCTGGACGACTCCCACGCGCTTTCCACCGTAGGAACATTCGGCGCCGGCCTCGTGCGTCCCGGGTTGCATGCCCTGGAGGATGATTGCCTGATCGTCGCCTCACTGGCCAAGTCGTTTGGCGCCAGCGGCGGTCTGGTGATGCTGGGCAATGAACGGCAGAAGAAGCTCATCCAGCGTTACGGCGGCCCCAGCAATTGGTCGCAAAGCCTGAACAGTGCGGCCATTGGTGCGGGAAGAGCGTCCATCCAGCTTCATCGAACTCCGGAATTCGCCGCGTTGCAGGAAAAACTTCAGGCCAATATCCAGCTCTTTGACGGCCTCATACGAACCGATCAACACAAAAGCAACATCCCGATTCGATTGGTCCGCTGCGGCGAAGCAGCACTGGCGAACAGCATCGCCATGGAACTTGCCAATCACGGTTTCTTCACCTCGGCAGTCTTTTTCCCGGTGGTCGCACAAGGCAAGGCTGCCATCAGAATTACCCTGCGCGCCGACATGGAGCCGACGCTGATCCGACACTTTTGTGAACTCATCACCGAGCTTTTACGCACTCACGGCCGGGACGTCGCCTGCTGAAACCGAGGAGACACAATGAAGAGCAGCACCACCTTCCTCGTCACTTGCAGCACGGTTTTTCTCGCCCAATTGGGCATGAGCATTTATCTGCCGGCGTTACCGGATATTGCCCGGGACCTGTCCGCCGATGCCTCGCAGGTTTCCTGGGGGCTGGCGGTGTATCTGGTCGGCATGGCGCTGCCGATGTTGTTCTGGGGCAGCCTGGGACAGCGTATCGGTCGTAAACCGGTGCTGCTCGCCGCACTCGGCATTTACGGGGTGGGCAACCTTGCTCTGCCCCACGGCCAGACGCTTGAGTGGTTCGTGTTTTTTCGCCTGCTTCAGGGCATTGGCGCCAGCGGGATTTCAGTGATGGCCCGGGTGCTGATCCGCGACAGTTTGCGCGGTGACCTGCTGGCCAAAGCGCTGTCCTGGATATCGATTTCTTTTGTGGTGGCATTGGGCATCGGCCAGTACCTGGGGTCGATCATCCAGGTGACGCTGGGCTGGCCGGCGATCTTTTATCTGTTGGGGGGAGTGAGTCTGATGATGGGGCTGGTCGTGGCACGGGTTACGTTCCCGATACTGACCGAGGAGAAGGCTCATTCATCCGCCTGGCCGAGCTACTGGCGCATTTTGCGTCATCGTGACTTTGTGTTGCCGGCCCTCACCGGCGGCCTCGGGTATGGGGTCATTGTCGCGTTCAACACCGCAGCGCCGCTGATTCTGCAAGGACCGTTCAACTGGTCGGCCGTGGAATACGGATTGTTGGGCTGGCCGATCAGTGCGGCGTATTTTCTGGGGGCTTTGGCGGTCAATGGCTGGGTGATTCGCACCGGTCAGCGCTGGCTGATGACGATGGGTGTTGGGTTGGTGCTGGCCGGCAGCGCCGTGATGTTGCTGGGGAGTATTTCGGGCACTTCAGTGGCGCTGCTGTTCTGGTTGCCCTATTGCTTTGCGGTATTCGGCCAGTCGTTGAACTACCCCGTCAGCCTGTCCCTGGCCAACGACGGTTCACCGGTCGGCGGTGCTTATGCGATGGCGTTGAGCGGTTTCATTCATCAACTGATGGCCGCGGCCATCGGTGGTGTGGCCAGCCTGATAGCAAGTGAGCAGGCCTGGCCCTTGTCCCTTTTATGCACCTTGTTGGCCTTGGGCGCGATGCTTTGCGTGATGCTCGCGCCGGGCGGTAAAAATGACTAGAACGCGCTGCGGAAAATCTCCTCGATCTGGCGTTGATCCGCCACTCGGGGATTGGTCAGGCCGCAGGCATCTTTCAACGCATTCGCAGCGAGAACCGGAATGTCGTTGAGTTTGGCGCCGAGCGCTCGCAAACCGGCTGGAATATCGACATCCTGTGACAGAGAGCGGATCGCCACAATCGCCGCCCGGGCACCTTCTTCCGGGCTGAGCCCGCGAACATCAGCACCCATTGCACGCGCCACATCGGTCAGGCGATCGGCACAGACCAGCGCGTTGAAACTTTGCACGTGAGGCAGTAGTACGGCATTGCACACACCGTGGGGCAGGTCGTAGAAACCACCCAATTGATGCGCCATAGCGTGGACGAAACCGAGCGACGCATTGTTGAACGCCATCCCGGCGAGGAACTGCGCGTAGGCCATGTTTTCCCGGGCAGCCATGTCGCTGCCATCGCGTACGGCCAGGCGCAGGTTGTTGCTGATCAACGTGATGGCCTTCAGTGCACAGGCATCGGTGATCGGGTTGGCGGCGGTGGAGACGTAGGCTTCGATGGCGTGGGTCAACGCATCCATGCCGGTGGCTGCGGTCAGGCTTTTGGGCATGGCGACCATCAGCGCCGGGTCATTGACCGACAGCAACGGAGTGACGTTGCGGTCGACGATGGCCATTTTCACGTGACGCGATTCGTCGGAGATGATGCAGAAACGGGTCATCTCGCTGGCCGTGCCCGCAGTGGTGTTAATGGCGATCAGCGGCAATTGCGGCTTGGCGGATTGATCGACGCCTTCATAGTCGCGAATCTGCCCGCCGTTGGTGGCGCACAAGGCGATGCCCTTGGCGCAGTCGTGGGGAGAACCGCCGCCCAGGGACACCACGAAATCACAGCGGGTTTCCTTGAGCAGGCCCAGACCGCTCTCGACGTTGGCCATGCTCGGGTTCGGTTTTACGCCGTCGAAGATCACCGAGTCGATGTCCTTCGTCGCCAGTTTTTCGGCGATCATCTTCGCCACGCCGGCCTTGGCCAGCCCGGCGTCAGTGACGATCAACGCTTTGCGAAAACCATACTTGCCGATGGCGTCCATGGCTTCGTCGAGACAACCGATGCCCATGATGTTCACGGCGGGGATGAAAAACGTACTGCTCATGAGCGAGTCTCCTGGCTTAGACCGAATCGGCAGCGCCGATCCAGCGGGTACCCACAGGATCGACCTATCGCTCACGCAGTAACTTGATCTGGCTCAAGTCCTGGTCGTGATAAAGTCGCCGCCCATCAGACCTTTTGCTTCGAGACTTTGATCGCAATGACCGATTTCCAGGATGTTGATGCCCAGCTTGAAGACTGGAACGTCTTGCGCACCACCGCTTCGTTCGGCGGCCTGCTGGTGGGCAATGGCGCCAGTCGCGCGGTATGGGATGATTTCGGCTACGACTCGCTGTTCGAAAACGCCCGTACCGTAGAAGAAAAACCCCTGGGCCAGTCCGAACTGAGCGTGTTCGAGGCGATGCAGACACGCAGTTTCGAACAGGTACTCAGTGCGCTGAAAACCACCAGCCGGGTCAACAAGGCCCTGGCCGTCAGCTCTGCCGCGCCGCGCAATCGCTACTACGCGATCAAGGAAGCGCTGATCAACACCGTGCACGCGGTGCACATCCCGTGGCGGCTGGTGGTGCCTTCGACGCTGGCGAAGATCAGTCAGGAGCTGGGCACCTATCGGACGGTATTTACCACCAACTACGACTTGCTCAACTATTGGGCGATCCAGCATCAGCCGGACGCGATCACCGACCTGTTCCAGGGTGCCGAGCCGGGTTTTGATCTGAGCGCCAAGTCGACCGATAAAACTTGCTTGCTGTACCTGCACGGTGGCTTGCATCTGGTGCGCAATCAGGACGGCACGGCGCGCAAACTGATGTCGACCGAGGGCACGTTGCTCGGCAGTTTCGCGATCAACAATACGATCAAGACCCTCGACGACGTGCCGCTGTTCGTCAACGAAGGCCCGGCTCAAGACAAGCTCAAGACCATTCGAAGCTCGGATTATCTGTCGTTCTGCTACGACCAGTTACTGGGCCATGGCGGCGGGTTGTGCCTCTTCGGTCATGCCCTGGGTGAGCAGGACAGCCACATCATTCATGCGTTGCGCCAGGCAAAACCCACGGTGGTGGCGATCTCGATTTATCCGCGCAGCAAGGCGTTCATCCAGCATCAGAAGCGCCATTACGCGAAGGTGTTTGAGGGAACCGGGAGTGAGTTGCGATTTTTTGATTCGAAGACGCATGCGTTGGGCAGCCCGAAGCTTACGGTTCCTGTCGAGGTCTGAAGACTGTAAAGATCGTTCCCACGCTGAGCGTGGGAACGATCACAGTTGAAGTCATTCTTCGGCGCTATGCACCACCACCAGCAACTGCGCCTGAACCTCTCCCACTGACCGTATCCGGTGCGGTTTCTGCGCGTTGAAATGCAGCGCGTCCCCACGATTGAGCAGCACCCGCTCGTTCATGAAGTCCACTTCCACCTGTCCCTCATGCACGAACAGAAACTCCTCGCCCAAATGCTCCTTGAAAGTCTTGTCGGCAAACTCGGTCGGCGGGTAAATCATGAACGGCAGCAGGCCGCGTTCACTGACCTGATGGGCCAGCACCGCGTAACCCGGGCTTTCATCGTTGGCCCCCAGAGACTGACGCTCATCGCTGCGCACCAGGCTGTAGCTGTCGAGGCTGACGTTGTCTTCAGAGAACAACTCCTCGACCTTCACGTTCAGCGCCTTGGCCAGTTTCAGGGCGGCGGCGATCGACGGCGTGTTCAGCCCGCGTTCGATTTTCGACAGATAACTCTTGGTCATACCGGATTTTTCGGCCAAGGCCTCCAGTGTCACGCCGAGTTTTTTTCTCAGTAATTTCAAACGGATAGACATGTAGAGCGATTAATCCATCAAGGAGACGATGATAGGGCCCTTGCAAATGACACTTTGTGTCATATAGCATCTTTTGTGTCATTTGCATTCACCCATGACCTTGCGAGCAACGAGTGAAAGGCAAACCCGACGTCCATTGAACAACCAAAGGACACCGATATGGCCAAGACCTTAGCACTACCCAAAGAGCAACTGGTCAAGCAAGCGCTGACCCAGATGCAAAATACCCTGGCGGATAATACGTGGACCGACCGGCAAAAGCTGGCCCTGACCTGCCGGATTCTGTTCGAAAACGGCCACGACTCCGGCCTGGCCGGGCAGATTACCGCCCGCGGCCCGCAACCGGGCACCTACTACACTCAACGACTGGGCCTGGGTTTCGACGAGATCACCGCGGGCAATCTGCTGTTGGTCAACGAAGACCTGGACGTGCTTGAAGGCCACGGCATGCCCAACCCGGCCAACCGTTTCCACAGCTGGGTGTACCGCGCGCGGCCCGACGTGAACTGCATCATTCACACGCATCCGACCCACATCGCAGCCTTGTCGATGCTCGAAGTGCCTCTGCAGATTTCCCACATGGACCTCTGCCCGCTCTACGACGACTGCGCGTTTCTCGAAGGCTGGCCGGGCGTGCCGGTCGGCAACGAAGAAGGCGAGCTGATTGCCGGTGCCTTGGGCGACAAACGAGCGATTCTGCTTTCGCACCACGGCCAATTGTCCACAGGCGCGACCATCGAAGAAGCCTGTGTCATTGCGCAATTGATTGAACGCGCGGCCAAGTTGCAGTTGTTGGCCATGGCGGCGGGAACGATCAAACCGATCCTGCCGGAGTTGGGTCGTGAAGCCCATGACTGGATTTGCAAGCCTAAACGCCACGCCGCCGCGTTCAACTATTACGCTCGGCAGAACCTGCGCCAACACGCTGATTGCCTGAACTGAACCCACTCAATTTCAAGAGGAGAGTCGCCATGTCGACCCCAACCATTCACGGCATCATCGGTTACACCATCACCCCTTTCACCGCCAATGGCGAAGGCGTCGATCTCGAAGCGCTCGGGCGCTCCATCGATCGCCTGATCGACAGCGGCGTCCACTCCATCGCCCCGCTGGGCAGCACCGGCGAAGGTGCTTACCTGAGCGACGCGGAGTGGGATCAGGTCAGCGAATTCAGCATCAAACACGTGGCCAAGCGTGTGCCGACCATCGTCAGCGTGTCTGACCTGACCACCGCCAAAGCAGTGCGCCGGGCACGTTTCGCCGAAGCTCATGGCGCCGACGTGGTGATGGTGTTGCCGACGTCCTACTGGAAACTCAGCGAAGCAGAAATCCTCGCCCACTACCGCGCCATCGGTGAGAGCATCGGCGTGCCGATCATGCTCTACAACAACCCGGCCACCAGCGGCACCGACATGTCGGTGGAGTTGATCCTGCGGATTTTCAATGCCGTGGACAACGTGACGATGGTCAAGGAAAGCACCGGCGACATCCAGCGCATGCACCAGCTGCAACGGTTGGGCGAAGGTCAGGTGCCGTTCTACAACGGCTGCAATCCGCTGGCGCTGGAGGCGTTTGCGGCTGGCGCGAAAGGCTGGTGCACGGCGGCGCCGAACTTGATTCCGCAGCTCAATCTTGATTTGTATGAAGCCGTATTGGCCAACGATCTGGGCAAGGCCCGTGAACTGTTCTATCGCCAGTTGCCGCTGCTGGACTTCATCCTCAAGGGTGGCTTGCCGGCGACGATCAAGGCCGGTTTGCGTGCCACCGGACTGGAAGTGGGCGATCCGCGGTTGCCGGTATTTCCACTCGGCGAGGCTGGCCTCGATCAATTACAAACCTTGCTAAAAGCATTGCGCTGATCTCAAGCCACATACAAAACCAATGTGGGAGCGAGCCTGCTCGCGATGGCGGCCTGACATTCAACATCTTCGTCGAATGTTAAGCAGCTATCGCGAGCAGGCTCGCTCCCACAGGAGATTTGTATCGGGGCTCAAAGCACCGGCAGGGTCTTGTCCTTGATCACCGTGGTTGGTCCGTTGGCCTTTACGCTGGCGATGCCTTTATCCATTGCGGCAGCCGAGGCGTAAGCCTCGCTGCTACCGATGATCTCGTGGTTACCGGCCTTGAGGTTGAAGTAAGGATGGCCATCCTTGGTGGTTTTCTTCTCGTAGCGGTCATCCTTCGGGCTGTTGCTCTGAACCGACGCGATGCCTTTGTCAGCGGCAGCGCGGGTGGTGTACAGCTCGCTGGTCAGAATGGTTTCCGCGTTGGCGGCCTTCAGTACAAATTTGAACTGACCATTGCTGCTTTTGCTCACTTCATACCATCCAGACATGCTGTTTCTCCTTGGCAATTGAGAGGTTTCGCGCTTCAGAGTAAAGACCAACCTGCCCTACTTCACCACCGCGCGCACCACCGATAACTCCGGTGCCTGCACGCGTCGCTGGCTCAGGTATCGCATACAGCTGACCCGCAAAAACGAGGCGAAATTCACCACCTCGCCGCGGTAATCCATCACCTCTTCATACAGCTTGGCGATCAATTGGTTGGTGGTCATGCCGTCGACCTCGGCGATTTCGCTGAGGATGTCCCAGAACTGATTCTCCAGCCGCAGGGTGGTGACCACCCCGCAGATGCGCAGCGAGCGGGAGCGCGATTCGTAGAGAATCGGATCGGCTTTGACGTAGAGCTCGCACATGAAAACGTCCCTCGTTACAGCGTGATTTTGGTGCCCAGCAACCCGAGGAAACCGGCCAGCCAGCTCGGGTGTGCAGGCCAGGCCGGCGCAGTGGCCAGATTGCCTTGTACGTGACCTTCCGTCACCGGGATATCGATGAACGTACCGCCCGCCAGGCGCACTTCCGGGGCACAGGCCGGGTAAGCGCTGCACTCACGACCTTCGAGAATCCCCGCCGCCGCCAGCAATTGCGCGCCGTGACACACGGCGGCGATCGGTTTGCCGGCCTTGTCGAACGCTCGCACCAGATCCAGGACTTTTTCGTTCAGGCGCAGGTATTCCGGCGCACGACCGCCCGGGATCAACAGGGCGTCGTAGTCGGCTTCAGCGACCTTGGCGAAATCGAAGTTCAGGGCAAACAGGTGGCCGGGTTTTTCACTGTAGGTCTGGTCGCCTTCGAAATCATGGATTGCCGTGCGCACGGTCTGGCCGGCGGTTTTGTCCGGGCAAACGGCGTGCACCGTGTGGCCGACCATCAGCAATGCCTGGAAAGGCACCATCACTTCGTAGTCTTCGACGTAATCGCCGACCAGCATCAGAATTTTTTTAGCCGCCATGGGGAGGACTCCTCTGGGAAATACATGGGCATGTAGGAGTATTCAAGGTAGTCCTTATCCGCAGGGGCGGGTAATAACCAGTTACTACCTGAAGGACCGCGATGGCGTCCTCAAACTGTACGGATAACTCTGTGCCTAGCTGTAACAGAGCAGCCTGCACAGTTTATGGCTAGATGAAGGTCTTCCTGCCACCCTCGATTCTGGTTGCCATCATGTCCTCGCGCGAAAACACCGGCATGGCCCTGGGCCTGCTCGGCGTTGTGATCTTCAGCCTCACCCTGCCCTTCACACGGATCGTCGTGCAAGAACTCCATCCGCTGCTCAACGGCCTGGGCCGTGCGCTGTTCGCGGCAGTTCCGGCAGCGTTGCTGTTGCTGTGGCGCCGTGAAAAATGGCCAACCTGGAAACAGGTCAAAGGCCTGACCCTGGTGATTGCCGGGGTGATCCTCGGCTTCCCGGTCTTGTCAGCCTGGGCCATGCAAACCTTGCCGGCGTCTCACGGTGCGCTGGTCAACGGCTTACAGCCGTTGTGCGTCGCGCTGTACGCCGCGTGGTTGTCCCATGAACGGCCGTCGAAAGCCTTCTGGGCCTGCGCCGCGCTGGGCAGTGCGCTGGTGCTCGGTTACGCGCTGATCAGCGGTGCCGGCAGCATTCAGGCCGGTGATTTGCTGATGCTCGGCGCAATTGCCGCGGGCGGCCTGGGTTATGCCGAAGGTGGCCGGTTGGCCAAAGAGATGGGTGGCTGGCAGGTAATCTGCTGGGCACTGGTCCTGTCGACACCGTTGCTGATCGGGCCGGTGGTGTACCTGGCGCTGCAACATCAGGGCGAGATTTCGGCCAAGACCTGGTGGGCCTTCGGTTACGTCTCGCTGTTTTCGCAGTTCATCGGGTTCTTCGCCTGGTACGCCGGGCTGGCCATGGGGGGGATTGCCCGGGTCAGTCAGATCCAGTTGCTGCAGATCTTCTTCACCATCGCGTTTTCGGCGCTGTTCTTCGGTGAACACATCGAGCCGATCACCTGGCTGTTTGCCGCCGGGGTGATCGTGACGGTGATGTTGGGACGCAAGACCAGCGTGCGCCCGGCGCAACCGGGCACGTTACCACCGGGAATTCAGGCTAAATAACCGTCTGACCGCAGCAGGGTTTCCAGGCAATGTTCGCTGATGTGATAGAAATCCTTCAGCGCCTGGATCTTCACCAACAGCTGAGACGGGTCAACCGGCTCGGCGCGTTTGACCGCCAGGATCATCTTGTTCTTGTTGGTGTGGTCCAGCGAAATGAACTCAAAGACCTTGGTCTCATAACCGCAGGCTTCCAGGAACAACGCACGCAAACTGTCGGTGACCATTTCCGCCTGTTGGCCCAAGTGCAAACCGTATTGCAGCATCGGCTTGAGCAGTGCCGGGCTCTGGATTTGCAGGCGGATCTGCTTGTGGCAGCACGGCGAGCACATGATGATCGAAGCGCCGGAACGAATGCCGGTGTGAATCGCATAATCGGTGGCGATGTCGCAGGCATGCAGCGCGATCATCACGTCCAGCTCACTCGGCGCCACGCTGCGTACGTCACCGCATTTGAACACCAACCCCGGATGCTCCAGTTTTTCAGCCGCGGCGTTGCACAGATTGACCATTTCTTCGCGCAACTCGACGCCTGTCACGACACCTTCGGCTTTCAAAGTATTGCGCAAGTAGTCGTGGATCGCGAACGTCAGGTAACCCTTGCCCGAACCGAAGTCCGCCACCTGCACCGGTTTGTCCAGCGCCAGCGGCGAGGTGGTCAACGCGTGGCTGAAGACTTCGATGAATTTGTTGATCTGCTTCCACTTGCGCGACATCGCCGGGATCAGCTCGTGCTTGCTGTTCGTCACACCAAGGTCGGCCAGGAACGACCGGCTCAGGTCGAGAAAGCGGTTCTTCTCGCGGTTATGCTCAGCGGACGGCACCTCACGCAATTGCTGAGGTTTGCTCTTGAACAGCGAAGATTTGCCCTTTTTGCTGTATTCGAGCTGGGCTTCGTCAGTGAGCGACAGTAAATGCGCATTCTTGAACGATGCCGGCAGCAGCGCAGCGATGGTCGCCACGCCTTCGGCAATCGGCAGGTTCTTGGTGATGTCGCGGGTCTTGTAGCGGTAGACGAAGGACAGGCAGGGCTGATCCTTGACTGTCAGCTGCTTGATGATCAGCCGCTGCAAGTCCGCTTCAGTGCCGACGTACTTGGCCAGCACCAATTTGATGAACGCATTCTGGTCAAGGCTGGTTTGCAGCAGGTCAATGAACTGGGCGTGATGATCCGGCGCGAGGCTGGCGGGAGTGGCGGTGACAGACATGGGAAAAACGGCCTCGGGCGGTGCGGATCGGGGAATGGCGGGTATTTTAGGGGGGATGGGGATTGAGGGCACGGGTAATTTCCCGAACGGTGCGATCTGTAGCAGCTGACGAAGCCTGCGTCCGGCTGCTACAGGGGATGCTTCGCTGCTGAGATCAGCCCAACACCACCAACCGATTCGGCAACTCATTGCGCACGTGCGTCACCGGCACATGCACCTTGAGCAACTCACCGCATGCCTCTACGCAGGACACAAACCCCTGCAACGTCTGCCCCTGTTTCACCTGTTGCGTAAACGCGGCGACGATCGCGTCCCAGTTCTTGTTATCCAGGCGCGTTGAGATCCCTTCATCCACCAGAATCTCCACATAACGCTCAGCCTCGGAGACGAAAATCAGCATGCCGGTGCTGCCCACCGTGTGGTGCAGGTTTTGCTCCAGAAACTGTCGGCGCGCCAGGTTGGACGCGCGCCAGTGGCGGACCGATCGCGGAATCAGATGCGTGGTGACTTTCGGAATCCGGAACAACAGGCACAGCACGATGAACGTGATCCATTGCGCCAGCAGCAGGCTGTGCATGGTCAGCCAGCCCGTCAGGTAATGCACGACACCCGGCACCACCAGCGCCAGCAGGCTGGCCCAGAGCAGCGGAATGTACACATAGTCGTCGGCGCGGGCTGCGAGCACGGTCACCAGTTCGGCGTCCGTATCGCGTTCGACCCGGGCAATCGCCTCGGCAACTTTGCGTTGTTCATGTTCAGTCAGTAATGCCATGTTTATGAATGCCTGCTCGCTATTGTTATTACCCGCAGAGTGATCACCAGCCGCCCGACGAACCGCCGCCGCCGAAACTGCCCCCGCCGCCGCTGAAGCCCCCGCCTCCACCGCCGCCGCCAAAACCTCCACCACCGAAGCCGCCGCTCGAACCGCCACGACCGCTACCGCCGCCGCTGGGCAAGATCCCGAGCATCTGGCAGACGAAAATCGTCAGGATGAACAGCATCACCATAAACACCAATACACCAGGATGACGCGAAAGGAAGTCACTGTCCTGATCGCCACGCGATTCATACGCAGTGGAAGGTTCATCCAACGGGTTGCCGCCCAACACCACCAGCATCGCCGCGACCCCGTCGCTGATGCCCTTGCTGAAGTTGCCGCTCTTGAATGCCGGGGTGATCACCTGATTGATGATCACCGAACTCTGCGCATCGGTCAGGCGATCCTCCAGACCATAACCGACCTCGATCCGCAGCTTGCGCTCGTCACGCGCGACGATCAGCAATGCACCGGTGTTTTTATCCTTCTGACCGATGCCCCAGTAGCGCCCCAGTTGGTAACCGAAGTCTGCAATGTCGGCACCCTGCAAGCCCGGCAACGTCACCACAACCAGTTGCTCACCGGTGGCTTTTTCATGGGCCTGGAGCTGTTGCGTCAGCTGCTCGCGCACCGACGGCTCGATCATCTGGGCGTTATCGACCACCCGTCCGGTCAGTTCCGGAAACTTCAACTCAGCCTGGGCCGTCAGGGCAAACACCCACAACAACAGCACCAGACCAACTTTCAACACGCGCATTGGCAACCTCATCCGTGGTGACGCTTCAAACCCATCCCGGTACTTACTTGAATTTCACTTCTGGCGCTTTTTGCGCATCGGGGCTGGTGGCCTCGAAGGTTTCGCGGATCGGCAGATCGCTGTACATCACGGTATGCCACAGGCGCCCCGGGAAGGTGCGCAGTTCTGTGTTGTATTTCTGCACCGCGAGAATGAAGTCACGACGCGCCACGGCGATGCGGTTCTCGGTGCCTTCAAGTTGCGATTGCAACGCGAGGAAATTCTGATTGGCCTTGAGGTCCGGGTAACGCTCGGACACCACCATCAAACGGCTCAAGGCACCGGTCAACTGATCCTGGGCCTGCTGGAACTGCTTGAGCTTTTCTGGATTGTCCAGCGTGCTGGCATCCACCTGAATGGACGTGGCCTTGGCCCGGGCTTCGATCACCGCAGTCAGGGTTTCTTGCTCATGCTGGGCGTAGCCCTTGACGGTTTCCACCAGGTTGGGAATCAGGTCGGCGCGGCGCTGGTACTGGTTCTGCACCTGGCCCCAGGCGGCCTTGGCCTGTTCGTCGAGGGTCGGGATGGTGTTGATGCCGCAGCCGGCCAGCAGTGTGGTCAGCAACATCAAGGCTGCAACCTGCAGGCTCGACCGATAGTGGTGTCGTACATTCATCTGGTTGATGCTCCCTTGCACATTCCGTTGAAAAACAACCTTCGAACTTTGAACCCGGCTCTTCGGGCATAATCTGCCGCCGCCACTGGATTGCATCGCGCCAATGGGCTAAAAGATGCCCCTGCGCTAACACACTGCGCAAGTGTGCATGCATTTACCTGAACAACAATAGTCGCTCCCTAAATTTTGGCTGACCGGCGCGTATTCACTGCCGTTTAGGCTTTTGAGAAAACTATTCATGAAGAAGCTGTGTTTGCTGGGCCTGTTCGTCAGCCTGGCCAGTCATAACGTACTGGCCGCCACGACGCCCGCACCTCTGGAAAACAAGGACGCCTTCATCAGCAACCTGATGAAGCAAATGACCCTCGATGAAAAGATCGGCCAGTTGCGCCTGATCAGCATCGGCCCGGAAATGCCTCGGGAGATGATCCGCAAGGAAATCGCAGCCGGCAACATCGGCGGCACGTTCAACTCGATCACCCGCCCGGAAAACCGTCCGATGCAGGACGCGGCCATGCGCAGCCGGTTGAAGATCCCGATGTTCTTCGCCTACGACGTGATCCACGGTCACCGGACCATTTTCCCGATCCCGATTGCCCTGGCCTCGAGTTGGGACATGGACGCCATCGGCCTGTCCGGGCGCATCGCCGCCAAGGAAGCCGCGGCTGACAGCCTCGACATTACCTTCGCGCCGATGGTCGACATCTCCCGCGACCCGCGCTGGGGCCGCACGTCCGAAGGCTTCGGCGAAGACACGTATCTGGTTTCGCGCATTGCCGGCGTGATGGTCAAGGCGTTCCAGGGCACGGGCGCGAACGCGGCCGACAGCATCATGGCCAGCGTCAAACACTTTGCCCTGTACGGCGCGGTCGAGGGCGGGCGCGACTACAACGTCGTCGACATGAGCCCGGTCAAGATGTTCCAGGACTACCTGCCACCGTACCGTGCGGCTATCGACGCCGGTGCTGGCGGGGTGATGGTCGCGCTGAACTCGATCAACGGCGTGCCGGCCACCGCCGACACCTGGCTGATGAACGACCTGTTGCGCACGCAATGGGGCTTCAAAGGCCTGGCGGTCAGCGACCACGGGGCGATTTTCGAGCTGATCAAACACGGCGTTGCCCGTGACGGTCGCGAAGCGGCGAAGCTGGCAATCAAGGCCGGCATCCACATGAGCATGAACGACACGCTCTACGGCAAAGAACTGCCAGGGCTGCTGAAGGCCGGTGAGATCCAGCAGAGCGACATCGATAACGCGGTGCGTGCGGTGCTCGACGCCAAGTACGACATGGGCCTGTTCAAGGACCCGTACCTGCGCATCGGCAAGGCTGAGGATGACCCGGTCGACACCTATGCCGAAAGCCGTCTGCACCGCGCCGAGGCCCGTGACGTCGCGCGCCGCAGCATGGTCTTGCTGAAGAACCGGGGCGAAACCCTGCCGCTGAAGAAAACCGCGAAAATCGCTCTGGTCGGTCCGCTGGCCAAGGCTCCGATCGACATGATGGGCAGTTGGGCCGCCGCAGGCCGTCCGGCGCAATCGGTCACCCTGTTCGACGGCATGACCACTGCACTGGGTGCGCAATCGACGCTGATCTATGCCCGTGGCGCCAACATCACCAGCGACAAGAAGGTCCTGGATTACCTGAACTTCCTCAACTTCGACGCCCCGGAAGTGGTGGACGATCCACGCTCGGCGGACGTGTTGATCGATGAAGCGGTGAAAGCCGCCAAGGATGCCGATGTGGTTGTGGCCGCTGTCGGCGAATCCCGTGGCATGTCGCACGAGTCGTCGAGCCGCACCGACCTGAACATCCCGGAAAACCAGCGAGCGCTGATTCGCGCCCTGAAAGCCACCGGCAAACCGTTGGTACTGGTGTTGATGAACGGCCGTCCGCTGTCGATTCTCGAAGAGAAGGAACAGGCTGACGCGATCCTGGAAACCTGGTTCAGCGGCACCGAAGGCGGCAACGCCATCGCCGACGTACTGTTCGGCGACTACAACCCATCGGGCAAACTGCCGATCAGCGTCCCGCGCTCGGTGGGTCAGATCCCGACCTACTACAACCACCTGAGCATTGGTCGGCCATTCACGCCGGGCAAACCGGGCAACTACACCTCGCAGTATTTCGATGACACGACCGGGCCGCTGTTCCCGTTTGGCTTCGGTCTGAGCTACACCGATTTCAGCCTGAGCGACATGGCGCTGTCGTCGACCACCCTGAACAAAACCGGCAAGCTCGACGCCAGCGTCATGCTGAAAAACACCGGCAAGCGGGACGGCGAAACCGTGGTGCAGTTGTACATCCAGGACGTGACCGGCTCGATGATCCGGCCGATCAAGGAACTGAAGAACTTCCAGAAAGTGCTGCTCAAGGCCGGCGAACAGAAAGTCGTGCGTTTCACCATCACCGAGGACGACCTGAAGTTTTTCAACGCCCAACTCAAGTACGGTGCGGAACCGGGCAAGTTCAACGTGCAGATCGGCCTGGATTCACAGGACGTGACGCAACAGAGCTTCGAGTTGCTGTAAATAAAACTGTGGGAGCGAGCCTGCTCGCGATGAGGCCATAACATTCAGCATCTTTGTAGAATGTTATGCCGCCATCGCGAGCAGGCTCACTCCCACATTAGATTTCAGTGTTTTCGGAGATTGTGCTCAGCCCCGTCGATCCAGCAGATTCACCACCAGCCGATCCACCCATCCCCAAATCCTTTGCTTCACCCGCCGCCACAACGGTCGGCGTTGCCATGCCTCCAGGCTGACTTCCTGACTCAGCGCAAAGTCCTTCTCGAAACTTGCCGCCACCGCACGCGTCAGCCCCGGGTCCAGCGCCTCAAGGTTGGCTTCCAGGTTGAAGCGCAAATTCCAATGATCGAAATTGCACGAGCCGATGCTCACCCAGTCGTCGATCAAGACCATTTTCAAATGCAGGAAACACGGCTGGTACTCGAAGATCTTCACCCCGGCCTTGAGCAATCGCGGGTAGTAGCGATGCCCGGCGTAGCGCACCGACGGGTGATCGGTGCGTGGTCCGGTCAGCAACAGGCGCACATCGACACCCCGGTCAGCGGCCCGGCGCAGTGAGCGACGAACTTTCCAGGTCGGCAGGAAATACGGTGTCGCCAGCCAGATCCGCTGCTGGCCGCTGTTCAACGCGCGGATCAGCGATTGCAGAATATCGCGATGCTGGCGGGCGTCGGCATAAGCCACCCGGCCCATGCCGACGCCCGTCGATGGCACTCGCGGCAGGCGCGGCAAGCCGAAATGCGCAGCGGGTTTCCAGGCGCGCCGATGACGGTTGGCGATCCATTGGCGGTCGAACAGCAACTGCCAGTCGATGACCAAGGGACCGGTGATTTCCACCATCACCTCGTGCCATTCGCTGGTGTCTTCACCCGGCGTCCAGAACTCATCGGTGACCCCGGTGCCGCCCACCACGGCCATGCTCTGATCGACCAGCAACAGCTTGCGATGATCGCGGTAGAAGTTGCCGACCCAGCGTCGCCAGCTCAGACGATTGTAGAAACGCAGTTCCACACCCGCCGCTATCAAACGCTGACGCAGGGTCAAGGTGAACGCGAGACTGCCGTAGTCATCGAACAGGCAGCGCACGCGCACACCGCGTTCGGCAGCCTGGACCAACGCCTGAACCATGGCCTCGGCGCAGGCACCCGCCTCCACCAGGTACAGCTCCAGTTCGACCTGTTCTTCGGCGCGAGCAATCGCGACCAACATGCGCGGAAAGAACTGCGGCCCGTCGATCAGCAGCTCGAAGTGGTTACCTTCGCGCCAAGGAAAGATTGCACCTGCCATGTCAGCGCGCCGTGAAAATCAGTACCGCACCCACCGGTACCGACAGACTGATGGCCGACAAACCGGCCACCTTGCGCAAGCTTTCCAGGCCGGGCGCCAGGTCGAAATCCGCAGCGTTGATCACCAATGGCTCGAGGGTCACCACCTGAAAGCGTCGGTCATCAAGTCGGGTCGCCAGCAGTTCGGCGTTGTAGTCGTGTGTTTTGCCGTGGAGGTTGACGGTCAGCGGCAAGCGCAATTCCAGTTGCGCGCCGGGGGCCAGGTCGTTGATCGGCCGCAGATCGATTTGTGTGGTGATCAGCGCTTCTGGGAAGGTCTGGATGTCAAACAGGTCTTTGCGCATGCGTTCATCGCGCAACGGAATGCCACTGTTGACCGATTCCAGCTCGACTTCCACCTCGGCGAAGCCCTTGGGACTGACTTTGCCGTGCAGCACCAAAAAGCGCTGCACTTCAGAAATGTTGGCATTTTTGGTGCTGATGAACGACAGCCGCGAGGACTCACCGTCGAGGTACCAGTTGGCCCGGGCCGACAGCGAGGCGCCGGCCAGCAGTAGAAAAGCAAGGGTTTTGCAGAGGGAGCGGTTGAACATAGAGACTCATGAGCAGATAAACCTGCACGAACCTTAACTGCCCGCGAGCAAGATGCAAACCGTAGCAGCTGGCGAAGCCTGCGGCTACAGGTCGTGCGCATATCGTCCATGCGGGATGATCTCAGGCGTTTTGCAGACAACCCGGCGATCGGTGCCGGACCCATTGCGTCAGCTGCTCATGGGCATACGCCAGTTGCAGCACCGCCTGATCGGCCTGAGCCGGGCCGATGATTTGCAGGCCCATGGGCAAACCGGCCGGGCTGAATCCCACCGGCACATTCATGCTCGGCAAACCGGCCAGGGTCGGCCCGATCACCACCTCCATCCACCGGTGATACGTGTCCATGGTCCGCCCGCCGACGACGCGCGGCCAAGGCGTTTGTGCATCAAAAGGGAATACTTGCGCGGTGGGCAACAGCAGAAAATCGTAACGTTCAAACAACTCGCTCAAGGCCCGATACCAGTCGCTGCGACTGACCGACGCCTGGTAGACATCCGCAGCGGTGAGCCGCAGCCCACCTTCGATTTCCCATTGCGCTTCGGGTTTGAGCAGGTCGCGTTTCTGTGGGTCGGCATACAATGCGCCAAGACTGCCCTGCACCAACCAGTGCCGATGCACCAGCCAGGTCTGCCACAAGCGATCCATGGAGAAATCCGGCTGACAGGCTTCGACCTTGCAACCCAGCGCCGTGAAATCCTCCAGCGCCGATTCGCACAGGCTCAACACGCCGTCGTCCATCGGCAAATAGCTGTTGTAGTCCCCCAGCCAACCCAATCTCACCTCACTGAAATTTCGCACCAGCGTGTCGTTGAAAATCTGCGGGCTCTGCGTGAGGGACAATGGCGCCCGCGCGTCGTAACCGGCTTGTGTGCTCAGTAAACGAGCGACATCAGTGACGCTGCGGCCCATCGGCCCTTCGGTGGCGAGTTGCTGGACGAACACATCCGGTGCAGGGCCGTGGGGCACGCGGCCTTGTGACGGACGAAAACCGAAGACATTGTTGAACGCCGCCGGGTTGCGCAACGAGCCCATCATGTCGCTGCCGTCGGCCACCGGCAGCATGCGCAACGCCAGCGCTACGGCCGCCCCGCCGCTGCTGCCACCGGCAACCAGCGTCGGGTCGTAGGCATTGGTGGTGGTGCCGAACACGCTGTTGTAAGTCTGCGAGCCGAGGCCGAACTCCGGGACGTTGGTCTTGCCGATGATGATCGCCCCACAGTCGCGAACCCGCGCCACGCTGATGGCGTCGTGCGGCGGAACCTGCTCGGCAAACAGCGGCGAGCCCATGGTCGTGCGCAAACCGGCGGTGGCCGCCAGGTCCTTGATCGCTTGCGGCATGCCGTGCATCCAGCCGCGGGACCGACCCTGGTCCAACTGCCGGTCGCAGGTGTCGGCTTCTGTCAGCAATTCCTCGGCCGGACGCAGGGACACCAACGCATTGACTTGCGGATTGAAGCGCTCGATCTGCGCCAGGTAGGCCTGCATTACTTCCCGGCAGGACACCTGTCGGGCATGAATCGCTCGGGACAACGCATCGGCGTTCATTTCAACAATCGGATTAATGCTCAAGGTTTTACCTCAAGGTTAAGTGCAGCGGATTTCTGTGTTTCGTGTATGCAGTAAGTGCCCAACAGCGCCAACACGCAAACGAACAGCACTCAGCGCCAGCTGTTACAAAGGTCAATGGCGCTCAGAGATTCAGTCGACAGCCCTGGCGTTCGCCGACCCACGCAGCGCTGTTGCTGCGGCCCATGCCGCTGACCGTCACACGCTTGCTGGCAGGGTCGTCAATAAAACCGCTGGTGGGCAGCCACTGCTTCACATAGCCGTGGCAGTACTCGGCGTCGTTATTCATTACGTATCGGCACGAGCAATATTCCTTGGCGGTGTAGGCACTGATGATGTCGGGAAATGCCCACAGCGCCACCCGCTCCTGCCAGATCCAGCCGAGCAAGGCGATCAGCAGGATCAACCCCAGTGTGCTGAACGGTCGGCGACGAACAAAACTGCGACGATTCATGGCTGTACCTTCACGGCAAATGCCTTGAGCGCGAGGTTGAGCAATGCGTTGTGCCGGTAGCTGTCGTCGCGGTCATCGCCGTAGCGGACGATCACCAGTTTTTCGCTGGGAATCACATACATTGCCTGACCCCAATGGCCCAGTGCCGCGAAGGTGTCGGCGGGCGCATCGGGCCAGGGTTGTCCTGCGCCATCCACCGCTCGGTTGAGCCACCAATGAGCGCCGGGCACGGCGTCGTCCTGATTGGCTTGATAGCGGGCGAAAGGTTCGCGGTTGAACGCGACCCAATCCTTGGGCAGCAATTGGCGCTCGCCCCAGCGACCGTCGCGGGCCATCAACAGGCCGACTCGGGCAAGGTCCCGGGCGGAGAGGTAGGCGTAGGACGAGGCGACAAATGTGCCCGTGGCATCGGTTTCCCAGACAGCGTGTCGAATCCCTAACGGCTCGAACAGCGCAGTCCAGGGATAGTCCGGATATCGGGTCGGGCCGACGATGGTTTTCAGTGCCGCGGACAGCAGATTGGTGTCGCCGCTGGAGTAACGCAATGCCTGACCCGGTGCGGCGTATGCGTCGTGGCCAGCGGTGAACGCGGCCATGTCGTGATGACCACGGGTGTAGAGCATCGCCACCACCGACGACTTCAACGGTGCGTATTCATAGTCTTCCTGCCAGTCCAGGCCTGAGGCCCAGTGCAGCAGATCGGCCATGGTCATGGCAGGGTGCTTTTTCAGCGCTGGATAGAATTTCAGCACCGGGTCCTGAAGTGTGAACAGGCCTTCGCCATAGGCCACGCCGAGGACCGTGGCCATCAGGCTTTTGCTGATGGACCAGGTCAGGTGAGGGGTGTCGGCGGTGGTCGGACCGGCATAGCGTTCGTAGATCAGTTGACCGTCGCGGATCACCAGCAAGGCGTCGGTGCGAATGCCTTGGCGGGTGCTGTCGTTGCGGGGAGGGAAGGCGTAGTTCTCCAGGGCTTGAAGCGCCGGCCCGGTGACTGTCGGGCCGGTAGACCACTGCTCGGCAGGCCAGTTTTCGGCGTGGGCCGTGAGGCTGAGCAACAGCATGAAAAACAGGGACAAGCCTTTGAACATGGTGGGTGCTCGGAAGGATGGACCTGCTGAGCCTAGTCGCGGTTGATGACAGTTCCGGGATTTGTGTCATCAAATGCGGCCGCCTTCGCGAGCAGGCTCGCTCCCACAGGGGAATGCATTTCAAAATGTGGGAGCGAGCCTGCTCGCGAAGAGGCCAGTCAGCCCACTGAAGATCCAGCGAGTGCCTTGGCCAACCGCTTACCCCTGGCCCCCGCCGCCAAATCCATCACGCCCTGATCGCGCTGCCACATCGCCGCCCAATGCTGCGGGCCATCGGCCAGTGCCTGATTGAGGTCAGCCTTGAGCCCGTCGAACTGCGCGAACAATCCTCCCAGCAACACATGCCCGACCGGATTATTCGGCGCTTGCCGACTGGCTTCCGCGCACCCGGCCAGTAGCGCCAGCAAGCGCAGTTGCAAGGTTTGTGGCCAGTCGCTGTCCTGGCCGACGCCGTACAGCCAGGCGGTCATGGCGCTCAGTACATAGATGTCTTCGAGGGTGCGGAACGGTTTGATGTACGCATCCCAGCCATCCCCCGCCAGCAATTCGCACTGCGCGTTATCGAGAAATAGCCGGCCGTGGCTGATGTCTGGCATCAACGGGATCGCCGGCAGTTGTTCCACCCGCACGCCCGGTTCATCGGGATAGACCACCGCCAGACTCAAACGCGGTCTTTCGCCGGGCTCTTCACTGCGAGCGGCAATCAGCAACCAGTCAGCAGCATCACCGGCAGTGACGAAATCCTTGCGCCCGCTCAGGCGCAAATCGCGCAGACGCGTCTGCATGTCCGCCACCCGCAGGCTGCGTTGTTCGGTTGCGCATAGCGCGCCAAGGCTCAGCGGCGCGCTCGGCCAAAGCATGCGCAACGCTGCTTGATAGCCCACCAGAAACGCCAGCCCCGGCGTTGACATCAAACGGCCACCAACCACCGCCAGCTCGAACGGCGTGACCGTGCCCAACAGGTGCAACAACGTCGCGAACCCCTCTGCCAGGTCCGGGTTGACGGGCAGGCGATCGCGGCGATTCAACAGGGTTTGCCAGGGCATAAGGGGCTCCTCGTGGGCTGTCATCTAAGCATCACCAAAGCTTCATGGCGATGACACCGGGGCTACATAGCCTGACTTTGCACAACACGGCTGCATAAAGAAAGTCGATCGGCTGCAACCCTAGACGGGTGAACGGCCCGTACGGAGATTCGCAATGACTCAGATCGCCCGCATCAGCGACACCGGCAATGAACGCCGCCTGCAAGCCGAACGCCTGGTGGGCGCCGAGGCCTTGCAGGAAGCCCAGGCCCTGCGCTTCAACGTGTTCAGCGGCGAATTCAACGCCAAACTCAAGGGTGCTGAACGGGGTCTGGACATGGATGATTATGATGTTCACTGCGCCCACATCGGCGTGCGTGACTTGAATACCGGGCGCCTGGTGGCGACCACTCGCTTGCTCGACCACACGGCTGCCAGCAGCCTGGGCAAGTTCTACAGCGAAGAAGAATTCAGCCTGCACGGCCTGGTTCATTTGAAGGGCCCGATCCTCGAAATCGGCCGCACCTGCGTCGACCCGGCCTACCGCAACGGCGGCACCATCGCCGTACTTTGGGGTGAGCTGGCCGAAGTGCTGAACCAGGGCGGCTACAGCTATTTGATGGGTTGCGCGAGCATCCCGATGCAGGACGGCGGCATCCAGGCCCACGCGATCATGCAGCGCCTGCGCGAACGCTACCTGTGCACCGAACACCTGCGGGCCGAACCGAAAAAACCGTTGCCCACATTGGACATCCCGTCCAACGTCATCGCCGAAATGCCACCGCTGCTCAAGGCCTACATGCGCCTGGGCGCGAAGATCTGCGGCGAGCCGTGCTGGGACGAAGACTTCCAGGTGGCCGACGTGTTCATCCTGCTCAAGCGCGACGAACTCTGCCCGCGTTATGCCAAGCACTTCAAGGCGGCAGTGTGATGAGTCGCTTGCGGGTGTACGCGCGGGTTGCGCGAGTGCTTTTCGTCGTTGCTCTGGGCTTGACCATGGCCGGTGTGTTTGGGCTGTTCGAGCGTTTGGGGATTGCTCATTCGATGGTCCGTCGCCAGCGCTGGTCCAGGTTTTTCATGGCGCGGCTGAGCAATGCCCTGCCCTTTCAGGTGACCGTGCACGGCGAGTTGCCGAAATCGCCGATGCTCTGGGTCAGCAATCACGTGTCCTGGACCGACATTCCGCTGCTGGGCATGCTCACGCCACTGTCATTCCTGTCCAAGGCCGAAGTGCGCACCTGGCCGGTGGCCGGCTGGTTGGCGGCCAAGGCCGGCAGCCTGTTCATCCGTCGTGGTTCGGGCGACAGCCAGTTGATCCGCAAACAGATGACCCGCCATTTGCAGCAAGAACATCCGCTGCTGATGTTCCCGGAAGGCACCACCACCGATGGCCGTTCGTTGCGCACCTTTCATGGACGCTTGCTGTCCGCGGCGATCGACTCCGAAGTGGCGCTGCAGCCGGTGGCGATTCGTTATCTGCGTGACGGTGAACTCGATTCGCTGGCACCGTTCATTGGCGATGACGATTTGCTCTCGCACCTGATGCGCTTGTTTGCCAATGAGCGGGGTGAGGTGCAGATTCATCTGCTCAAGCCGATCGCTTGTGAAGGTCGCGAGCGTGCGGCGCTGGCCTTTGAGGCGCAGCAGGCGGTGCAGAAGGCGTTGTTTGGGGCGATTCCGCAAACACAGCAAGTCCCGATGCGTCCCGCGATTGCAGCTTAAATACAGATCCCTGTGGGAGCGGTCTTGCCCGCTCCCACAGTGGTTTATGTCGCTGGATAGTTTTGGGCAAAATCCTGAAGTTGCGGATAGAACAACCTGAAGTCTTCGCTCAACGGCTCGTACAACACCCGCAACTCCTGCATTGCTGCGGCCAGCTCTTCCGGTCGCGTCAATCGCCGTGAAATACCCCGCAGCACCTGCTCCAGCACCGCGAACTCCTGATAAGAACCCAACCAGTCATTCGCTACCATGTGCGGCGCAATCATCGCCAGCCGTTCCGGCAATTGCGGCTCCGTAGACAGCACCCGGTATACATCCGAGGTGAACTGCGCAAGCGGCTGATCCGAATAAAGCGACCAGTCCCGCGCCAGGCAATGGTCGAAAAACACATCGAGCACGATCCCGGCGTAACGCCGACGCGTCAGGGAAAACCGTGACAACGAGGTATCCACCAACGGATGGCGATCGGTAAAAACGTCGATGCTGCGGTGCAGCTGGATGGCCGCTTCGATCTCCGGATCGAACTGCCCTTGCAGCCGCCCTTTGACGAAATCGCCATACAGGCTGCCGAGCAATTGACCGGGGCGCTGGCCACCGAGGTGCAGATGTGCGAGATAGTTCATGCCGCGCAGCTTAGCACTGCGGCACACATATCGTTATAACCCGATATACCAATTTGTCCGGTCTTCAGACCAAAATCATATTGGTATATCGCGAAGTACCGATTTAAAGTTCGCCTCATCGCGATATAGCGTTTTACTCATCACGAGTCCAAACCCATGACCATCGACCTCGACGAAATAATAAAAGCCCTGGCACACCCAGTACGCCGAGACATCCTCATCTGGCTGAAAGACCCCAAGGTCCAGTTCCCGGAACAGATCCACAACCACGAGTACGGCATTTGCGCCGGGCAGATCGATCAACGCTGCGGTCTGTCGCAGTCGACCGTATCCGCGCATTTGGCGACCTTGCAACGTGCAGGTCTGATCAGCAGCCAGAAAGCCGGTCAATGGCACTTCTTCAAACGCAACGAAGACGTGATTCAAGCGGCCCTCGACGCCATCGTCAAAGAGCTCAGCGCTCCGACCAGGAATTAAACAATGCCCCTCTCGCTACTCATTCTGGCCTTGAGCGCCTTCGCCATCGGCACCACCGAGTTCGTCATCATGGGCTTGCTGCCCGATGTGGCGGCGGACCTCGGTGTGTCGATCCCCGGCGCAGGCTGGCTGGTGACCGGTTACGCCCTGGGCGTGGCCATTGGCGCACCGTTCATGGCACTGGCCACCTCTCGATTGCCGCGCAAGGCCGCGCTGGTAGCGTTGATGGGGATTTTCATCATCGGCAACCTGCTCTGTGCAATTGCCACCGACTACAACGTGCTGATGTTTGCCCGTGTGGTGACCGCCCTCTGCCACGGTGCGTTCTTCGGCATTGGCTCAGTGGTGGCAGCAGGTCTGGTGCCAGCGAACAAGCGCGCTTCGGCAGTGGCATTGATGTTCACCGGCCTGACCCTGGCCAACGTGCTCGGCGTTCCGCTGGGCACCGCGCTCGGTCAGGAAGCCGGCTGGCGTTCGACCTTCTGGGCGGTGACCGTGATTGGTGTGATCGCCTTGATCGGCTTGATCCGCTTCCTCCCGGCCAAGCGTGATGAAGAGAAACTCGACATGCGCGCCGAACTGTGCGCCCTCAAAGGCGCCGGGATTTGGCTGTCGTTGAGCATGACCGCGTTGTTCGCAGCTTCCGTATTCACCCTGTTCACCTACGTCGCCCGCTGCTCGGCGATGTCACCGGCGTCTCGCCCAAAGGCGTGACCTGGACCCTGATGCTCATCGGCCTGGGCCTGACGGTCGGCAACATCATCGGCGGCAAACTGGCGGACAAAAGCATGGCCGCCACGCTGATCGGCGTCTTTATCTCGATGGCCGTGATTTCGACCGTACTGACCTGGACCAGCGTCGCACTGATTCCGACCGAAATCACCCTGTTCCTCTGGGCCACCGCGTGCTTTGCCGCCGTGCCCGCGCTGCAAGTGAACGTGGTGACCTACGGCAAAGCCGCACCGAACCTGGTGTCGACCCTGAACATCGGCGCTTTCAATATCGGCAACGCACTGGGCGCCTGGGTCGGTGGCAGCGTCATCGCCCACGGTTTCGGCTTGACCAGCGTTCCTCTCGCGGCAGCGGCACTGGCGGTTCTCGCCCTGCTGGTGACCCTGATTACTTTCCGTCAGCGCGGTAATCCCGAGCTGGCCCCTGCTACCAACTGATTCACTTACCTCACGAGGGTTGTATTTCATGACGACTATTTTCGATCCGATCAAACTGGGCGACCTCGAGTTGGCCAACCGCATCATCATGGCGCCGCTGACCCGCTGCCGCGCCGACGAAGGACGCGTGCCAAACGCGCTGATGGCCGAGTACTACGTACAACGCGCTTCGGCCGGCCTGATCCTCAGCGAGGCCACTTCGGTCACGCCGATGGGCGTCGGCTACCCGGACACCCCGGGTATCTGGTCCAACGATCAAGTGCGTGGCTGGGCCAATGTGACCAAGGCGATCCACGGCGCGGGCGGCAAGATTTTCCTGCAACTGTGGCACGTCGGCCGTATTTCCCACGGCTCGTACCTGGACGGTGAAGTGCCGGTCGCACCGAGCGCCATTCAGCCAAAAGGCCATGTCAGCCTGGTTCGCCCACTGGCCGACTTCCCAACCCCACGCGCTCTGGAAACCGCTGAAATCGCCGACATCGTCGACGCCTACCGCGTCGGTGCCGAGAACGCCAAGGCAGCCGGTTTCGACGGCGTGGAAATCCACGGCGCCAACGGTTACCTGCTCGATCAGTTCCTGCAAAGCAGCACCAACCAGCGCACCGACAACTACGGCGGATCCCTGGAAAACCGTGCACGCCTGCTGTTGGAAGTGACCGACGCTGCCATCGAAGTCTGGGGCGCTGGCCGCGTCGGTGTGCACCTGGCACCGCGTGCCGACTCCCATGACATGGGCGACGACAACCTGTCCGAGACTTTCACCTACGTCGCTCGCGAACTGGGCAAACGTGGCATCGCCTTCATCTGCTCCCGCGAGAAAGAAGATGGCGACAGCCTCGGCCCACAATTGAAAGCAGCGTTCGGTGGCCCGTACATCGTCAACGAGCGTTTCACCAAAGACAGCGCCAACGCCTGGCTCGCCAGCGGCAAGGCCGATGCGGTCGCCTTCGGTGTGCCGTTCATTGCCAACCCGGACTTGCCAGCACGTTTGAAGGCCGACGCACAGCTGAACGAAGCACGCCCTGAACTGTTTTACGCCAAGGGCCCGGTCGGTTACATCGACTACCCAACGCTGTAAGCCGCACGACTGAAACGCAAAAGCCCCGACTCGCAAGAGCCGGGGCTTTTTTGCGCCGGGTTGGCCACACTCATTCACACACTCGACACAAAATCCCTACAAAATACTGAGTTTGCTACCTGTCAACCTGACGAGCGTACGTATATAAAAGTACCCCATTACCAGAGCGAGCGAAGTGACAGTGCTTCTCCCGCCTCAACTGTTGATATAAACCGATCAAATTACGAAACTTGTTTCATTTGCGCAGGCTGGGGCTCAAGCGCAGCATGTCCAACCCTGTATCGACCAGACGCTCGGCGTCGATGTGCAGTTCAAAGCTGTCGGGCGCCAACAGCCACTGATACAGGATGCCATCGATGTACGCATGCAGGCTGATGGCCGCGCGGACCGTATCGAGGCTTTCCGGTAACTGCGCGCGATTGACTGCATTACTCAAGGCCAGGGCGATGCGCACATTGCAATCAAGGCTGACCGCTCGGCGCTGCTGGCGCAGGTCGCACATTTCATCGGTGAATTCGCACTTATGAAACAAAATCTCATTGATGCGTCGGGTTTTCGGGTCCAGGGCAACTTGATGAAACAAATGAATCAGCAGCTTGCGCATGCAACCCAAGGGGTCGAGTTCATCTTCGCTTTCACTGGCCTTGGCCATTTCATCCAGCGGCTCATGCAAGGTATCAAGCATGGCCTGCACCAGATCCGCCTTATTGCTGAAATGCCAGTAGATGGCCCCGCGAGTGACGCCGGCCAGGGTAGCGATATCCGCCAGTGTCGTGCGCGCCACGCCCCTTTCGTAAAAGGCTTTTTCCGCCGCTTCGAGTATCTGGCTTCGGGTTTCTTGAGCTTCCTCTTTGGTACGACGGACCATGGCAGTAAAACCTCAATCAGGATGCTTCAACGATTTCTGACTATTCGCTGAACAAATAGTGGGGCGAGCGCTCTTGGGCGTCGTCTCCGGCTTACAATTCGAATCTTTGAACGGCCTTTGTAACGGTGTGGATACGCGGCCAAGGTGTTTACAAACAACCATGAACGTAAGTATATTACTTAGCAAGCTACTTATCCACTCAGCGCACATCTTTTACCTTTCCACATTTCTAGTGCGCAATTTGCGCGCCTGACCCGAGGATTTTCATGCAATTCAAGCCAGCTGTTACCGCTCTGGTCACTGCCCTCGCCCTGGCATCGCTGCTCAGCGGATGCAAACAGGAAGAGGCGGCGCCTGCCGCACCACCCCCTCAGGTCGGCGTCGTTACCCTGCAACCTCAAGCCTTCACCCTGACCTCAGAGCTTCCGGGCCGTACCAGCGCGTACCGCATCGCCGAAGTTCGCCCTCAGGTCAACGGCATCATTCTCAAGCGTCTGTTCAAGGAAGGCGGCGACGTCAAGGCCGGCCAGCAGCTGTATCAGATTGATCCGGCAGTTTATGAGGCCACCCTGAAAAGCGCCCAAGCAAACCTGCAGCAGACCAAATCGATTTCCGATCGATACAAGCAGTTGGTCAGCGAACAGGCCGTGAGCCGTCAGGAATACGACACGGCCCTGGCCAACCGGTTGCAATCGGAAGCCGCCCTGCAAAGCGCCCAAATCAATGTGCGTTACACCAAGGTTTACGCGCCTATCTCCGGCCGTATCGGCCGATCGAGCGTGACCGAAGGCGCACTTGTCAGCAATGGCCAGACCGACGCCATGGCGGTGATCCAGCAACTGGACCCGATCTACGTCGACGTGACTCAGTCTTCGGTAGAGCTGCTTGAGCTGCGCCGCGAACTGGAAAGCGGTCGCCTGCAAAAGGCTGGCGACACTGCGGCAGCGGTCAAGCTGACCCTGGAAGACGGCAGCCAGTACAAACAGGAAGGCAAGCTCGAATTCTCCGAAGTCTCGGTTGACCAGACCACCGGTTCCGTGACCCTGCGTGCAGTGTTCCCTAACCCTGATCACACCCTGCTGCCGGGCATGTTCGTTCACGCTCAATTGCAGGCCGGTGTGAACGCCGCAGCGATTCTGGCACCGCAACAAGGCGTCACCCGCGACCTCAAAGGCACCCCGACCGCGCTGGTCGTCGGCCCGGACAACAAGGTCGAGCTGCGTCAACTCAAGGCCAGTCGCACCGTCGGTAGCCAATGGCTGATCGAAGATGGTCTGAAGGCAGGCGATCGCCTGATCACTGAAGGACTGCAATTCGTTAAACCTGGCGTTGAAGTAAAAGCCAGTGAAGCGACTAACGTTGGCGCAAAGAACCCGGCCCCCGCACAGGCAGCTAGCAAGGCTTCCAGCGGCAAAGGGGAGTAAACCATGTCCAGATTTTTTATCGACCGTCCGATTTTCGCCTGGGTAATTGCCCTGGTGATCATGCTGGTCGGGGCACTATCGATCCTCAAACTCCCGATCAACCAATACCCGAGCATTGCGCCTCCGGCCATTGCGATCTCTGTGACCTACCCGGGCGCGTCTGCACAAACCGTGCAGGACACCGTGGTGCAAGTGATCGAGCAACAGCTCAACGGTATCGATAACCTGCGTTATGTCTCCTCGGAAAGTAACTCCGACGGCAGCATGACCATTACCGCGACCTTCGAGCAGGGCACCAACTCCGATACCGCGCAGGTTCAGGTCCAGAACAAACTGAACCTGGCCACCCCGCTGCTGCCGCAAGAAGTGCAGCAACAGGGTATCCGCGTGACCAAGGCAGTGAAGAACTTCCTGATGGTGATCGGCGTGGTGTCGCGCGACGGCAGCATGACCAAGGACGACCTGTCCAACTACATCGTGTCGAACATGCAGGACCCGATCTCGCGAACCGCCGGTGTTGGTGACTTCCAGGTCTTCGGTGCCCAGTACGCGATGCGGATCTGGCTCGACCCGGCCAAGTTGAACAACTACAACCTGACCCCTGTGGACGTGAAAACCGCCATTGCGGCGCAGAACGTCCAGGTCTCGTCCGGTCAACTCGGTGGCTTGCCTGCCGTAGCCGGTCAACAACTGAACGCGACGATCATCGGCAAGACCCGTCTGCAGACTGCCGAGCAGTTCAAGGCGATCCTGCTCAAGGTCAACAAGGACGGCTCGCAGGTGCGTGTCGGCGACGTAGCGGATGTCGCTCTGGGCGGCGAAAACTACTCGATCAGCGCCCAGTTCAACGGCAGCCCGGCCTCCGGTCTGGCGGTGAAACTGGCCAACGGCGCCAATGCCCTCGACACGGCAAAAGCCCTGCGCAAGACCATCGAGACCCTCAAGCCGTTCTTCCCGGAAGGGATGGAAGTGGTGTTCCCGTACGACACCACGCCAGTGGTGACCGAGTCGATCAAAGGTGTAGTTGAAACCCTGGTCGAAGCGATCGTGCTGGTGTTCCTGGTGATGTTCCTGTTCCTGCAAAACTTCCGCGCCACCGTCATCACCACGATGACCGTGCCAGTGGTATTGCTGGGTACTTTCGGGATCCTCGCGGCGTTCGGCTTCAGCATCAACACCCTGACCATGTTCGGTATGGTGTTGGCCATCGGCTTGCTGGTGGACGATGCCATCGTGGTGGTGGAAAACGTCGAACGGGTCATGAGTGAAGAAGGCCTGTCACCCAAGGAGGCCACCAAGAAATCCATGGGGCAGATCCAGGGTGCACTGGTCGGTATCGCGCTGGTCCTGTCGGCGGTACTGCTGCCGATGGCGTTCTTCAGCGGCTCCACCGGTGTGATCTACAAGCAGTTCTCGATCACCATCGTCTCGGCCATGGCCCTGTCGGTACTGGTTGCGTTGATCTTCACCCCGGCACTCTGCGCCACCATGCTCAAGCCCATTCCGAAGGGCGAGCACGGCACACCCAAGCGCGGTTTCTTCGGCTGGTTCAACCGCAATTTCGACCGCGGCGTCAAAAGCTACGAGCGTGGCGTGGGCAACATGCTCACGAACAAGGCCCCCTACCTGCTGGCCTACATCATCATCCTGGTCGGCATGATCTGGCTGTTCACCCGCATACCAACGGCATTCCTGCCCGAAGAAGATCAGGGCGTACTGTTTGCCCAGGTGCAGACCCCTGCCGGTTCCAGTGCCGAGCGCACACAAGTGGTCGTGGACGAGATGCGTGAATTCCTCCTGCGTCCGACCAAGGACGGTGGTGAGGGCGACGCAGTAGCCTCGGTGTTTACCGTGAACGGCTTCAACTTCGCCGGCCGTGGCCAGAGTTCGGGTATGGCGTTCATCATGCTCAAACCATGGGGTGAACGTAACGCCGATAACAGCGTATTCAAACTTGCGGCTCGTGCCCAGCAGCACTTCCTCACCTTCCGTGACGCCATGGTGTTCGCCTTCGCGCCACCGGCGGTACTGGAGCTGGGTAACGCCACAGGTTTCGACGTGTTCCTGCAGGACCGCGCCGGTATCGGTCACGACAAGCTGATGGATGCGCGTAACCAGTTCCTCGGCATGGCGGCGCAAAGCAAGGTCCTGTCGCAGGTCCGTCCGAACGGGCTGAACGACGAACCGCAGTATCAGCTGGAAATCGACGACGAGAAGGCCAGTGCCCTAGGCGTGACCCTCACTGACATCAACAACACCTTGTCGATTGCTTTGGGCAGTAGCTATGTGAACGACTTCATCGACCGCGGTCGGGTAAAGAAGGTTTACGTGCAAGGCCAGCCTGGCGCTCGCATGAGCCCTGAAGACGTCAAGAAGTGGTATGTGCGCAATAGCGCCGGCACCATGGTGCCGTTCTCCGCCTTCGCCAAGGGTGAGTGGATTTACGGTGCACCGAAGTTGTCGCGTTACAACGGCGTAGAAGCGATGGAAATCCTCGGTGCCCCGGCGCCTGGTTATTCCACCGGTGAAGCCATGGCCGAAGTCGAAGCCCTGGCCAAGAAACTACCGGCCGGTGTCGGTATTTCCTGGACCGGTCTGTCATACGAGGAGCGTCTATCCGGCTCGCAAGCGCCAGCGCTGTACGCGTTGTCGCTGCTGATGGTGTTCCTGTGTCTGGCGGCGCTGTATGAAAGCTGGTCGATCCCGATCGCGGTGATGTTGGTGGTGCCTTTGGGGATCATCGGTGCGCTGATGGCGACCAGCCTGCGCGGCCTGTCCAACGACGTGTACTTCCAGGTGGGCTTGTTGACAACCATCGGTCTGGCGGCGAAAAACGCCATTCTGATCGTCGAATTCGCCAAGGAACTTCACGAGCAGGGGCGTAGCTTGCGCGATGCGGCAATTGAAGCCTGCCGGATGCGTTTGCGACCGATCATCATGACCTCGCTCGCGTTCGTCCTCGGTGTGGTACCACTGGCGATTTCCACGGGTGCAGGTTCGGGTAGCCAACATGCGATCGGTACCGGAGTAATTGGCGGTATGCTCACGGCCACGATCCTGGCGATCTTCTGGGTCCCGCTATTCTTCGTCACCGTGTCGTCCATTGGTCAGCGCAAAAAAGTCGACCAGGATGACGCTATTGAACCTTCTAAAGAGGCTGGCTAATGCGCAAGTCGCTACTCTCCATCGCAGTCGCTGCCTTCGTGCTTAGCGGCTGCTCGCTGATACCCGATTATCAGCAGCCTGAAGCACCGGTGGCGGCCCAATACCCGCAAGGTCCGGCGTATTCGTCGGCCCAAGCGCCTGACCAGGCCGCTGCCGAACAGGGCTGGAAGCAGTTTTTCCATGATCCGGCACTGCAGCAGCTGATCCAGGTCGCGCTGGAAAACAACCGCGACCTGCGGGTCGCGGCGCTGAACATTGATGCCTTCGCGGCTCAATACCGCATTCAACGTGCCGATCTGTTCCCGGCGGTTTCCGCCAATGGTACCGGCAGCCGTCAGCGGGTTCCGGCTCGAGCCTCGCAGACCGGTGAAGCGGGTATCACCAGCTCCTACTCCGCCACGGTCGGCATCAGCGCCTATGAACTCGACCTGTTCGGTCGGGTTCGCAGCCTGAGCGAAGAAGCGCTGCTGCAATACTTCGCCACTGAAGAAGGGCGTCGCAGCACTCAGATCAGCCTGGTGGCCAGCGTGGCCAATGCCTACCTGACCTGGCAGGCCGACAAAGAACTGTTGAAACTGACCCAGGACACCCTCGGTGCATTCGAGGAGAGCTACAAGCTCACCTCGCGCAGCAACGAAGTGGGGGTCGCCTCGGCCCTCGACCTGGCCCAGTCGCGTACCTCGGTGGAAAACGCCCGGGCGCAACGGGCCAAGTACACCCGTCAAGTCGCTCAGGATGAAAACAGCCTGGTGCTGCTGCTTGGCACCGGTGTCCCGGCCAACCTGCAAACGGCCAAACCACTGGCTGACGACCTGCTGAGCGACGTGCCGGCCGGTCTGCCATCAGACTTGCTGCAACGTCGTCCGGACATCCTCCAGGCCGAGTACAACCTGAAAGCTGCCAACGCCAACATCGGCGCGGCACGGGCGGCGTTCTTCCCGAGCATCAGCCTGACAGCCAATGCCGGCTCCCTGAGCCCGGACCTGTCCGGTCTGTTCAAGGGTGGTTCGGGTACCTGGTTGTTCCAGCCGCAGATCAACCTGCCGATCTTCAACGCCGGCAGCCTGCGCGCCAGTCTGGATTATTCGAAAATCCAGAAAGACATCGGCGTGGCGAACTACGAGAAGTCCATTCAGACGGCCTTCCAGGAAGTCGCCGACGGCCTGGCTGCCCGCCAGACCTACACCGATCAGTTGCAGGCGCAGCGTGACTTCGTCACCGCCAACCAGGATTACTACCGTCTGGCCGAGCGTCGCTACCGCATCGGTGTCGACAGCAACCTGACCTTCCTTGATGCCCAGCGTCAGCTGTTCAGTGCCCAGCAGGTGCTGATCACCGACCGTCTGGCGCAGCTGGTCAGTGCCGTCAATCTGTACAAGGCACTGGGCGGTGGCTGGAACGAGCAAACCGCGAAGAACGAGCCGTTGAAAGAAGAAGCGCCGAAGCTGAAGTTGTTCTGATAGCGCTGAAAAACAAGAAGCCCACCGATTGGTGGGCTTTTTTTATAGTCGTAATTTCAGTGCTCCAGCGAAGAGACGGCTCAACGCTAACACCTTGATATATGAGTAACAGCATCCAACTTCAATTAACTCTGTTTGTATTCCGCCCAGAAAGGTTTCGACTGCACCTTCACGCGGGTTCCGTCTTCGGTCTCAAACTCAAAGTAAAACTCACCTTTAATAAATTGCCTTTCGGGGGTGGAGGAAATCTCAGTGATGATCAGCTTTCCTTTTTCTCCCCAAACGTCCCCCCCAACCCCTCCCGATTGAAGAGTGCCAAAGATGGCTGCGATGATTGAACCGCCAGAAAAAGGGTCCTCAATCGGATAGTTGCCGATTGCCAAGGCCTCTGACCCGGTTATAGATACAGCGGGCACATGCAGGCCTTCACCAAAGTAACCTTCAAGAACAGTCAGACGGCCAATCATCCAAAACTCAATTCGCTCCGTCTTCAAGGTTTCCGAAACACCATTCTTGGTAACAGTAATGCTCATGGTCCCGGTAGAGACACCTTTTGCATTGGCTCTCTCCTTACCCGCAATTTCAAACCCAGGCCTTTCTTTGTTGTATTTAATATCCATGATCTGCCTTTCCTCCGACCGCTAGATTTTTGATATAAAAAACTCACTTCCAAAAAAATAACGAGAAAAAAAAACTTCATCTACTGTCAAATATGACAGCTATACAAGTGTTCACCGATAAATCAGACTCAGAACTATTTGATTAATGAATTATGAGTACCGTTCGATAACCGCCCAAAACCCACTTCCCCCAATTGAACCATCCGGTACATTCCCCGCACCATTCGCCTCACAAAACCAATAACAACAGGTTCGACACCATGCCCGCGCGCCCTGCCCTGTCCGGCTGATTCCGTTCGTTTTTGCCCTGATTTCAATTTTTCGTCTGCAATCCGGGTTGCGGCATCGCCCCCGTTACATCCCCAAGAATTAGAGAGACCGAGCACATGACGCCTTCCGCCCCGCACTACTTGTTCCCCAGCCTCATCGCCGCTGCACTGGCCGGTGCGGCCCTGCCCGTCTTGGCCGAGGAGTCGGGCTTTGTCGAAGGTGCCAAGGTCAACCTGAACCTGCGTAACTTCTACATCAACCGCAACTTCACCAACCCGACCAAGGCTCAGGGCAAAGCAGAAGAGTGGACGCAAAGCTTCATCCTCGACGCAAAGTCCGGGTTTACCCAAGGCACCGTCGGGTTTGGCATGGATGTGCTCGGGTTGTATTCGGTAAAACTCGATGGCGGTAAAGGCACCGGTGGTACGCAGTTGCTGCCGCTGGACAGCGACGGTCGCCCGGCGGACAACTTCGGGCGCACCAACGTGGCGTTCAAGGCCAAGCTGTCGCAGACTGAAGTGAAGGTCGGCGAATGGATGCCGGTGCTGCCGATCCTGCGCTCGGACGACGGCCGCTCTCTGCCGCAAACCTTCCGTGGCGGCCAGATCACCTCAAAAGAAATCGACGGCCTGACGCTCTACGGCGGCCAGTTCCGCGCCAACAGTCCACGCGACGACAGCAGCATGAGCGACATGTCGATCACCGGAAAAGCAACGTTCACCTCCGACCGTTTCAACTTTCAGGGCGGCGAATACGTCTTCAACGACAAACGCACCCAGATCGGTTTGTGGAACGCCGAACTCAAAGACATCTACAGCCAGCAATACGTCAACCTGACCCACAGCCAGCCCATCGGCGACTGGACCCTGGGCGCCAACCTCGGGTTCTTTTATGGCAAGGATGATGGCAGCGCCCGGGCCGGCGAGCTGGACAACAAGACCTGGTCCGGTCTGTTCTCCGCCAGGTACGGCGGCCACACCTTCTACGTCGGCCTGCAAAAACTCACCGGCGACAGTGCGTGGATGCGGGTCAACGGCACCAGCGGCGGCACCCTGGCCAACGACAGTTACAACGCCAGTTATGACAATGCCAAAGAAAAATCCTGGCAGCTGCGCCACGACTACAACTTCGTCGCTCTCGGCATTCCCGGCCTGAGCCTGATGAACCGCTACATCAGCGGCGACAACGTGCACACTGGCACCATCACCGACGGCAAGGAATGGGGCCGCGAAAGTGAATTGGGCTACACCGTGCAGAGCGGCGCGCTCAAGAACCTGAACATGAAATGGCGCAACTCGACCATCCGCCGCGACTTCAGCAACAACGAGTTCGATGAGAACCGCTTGATCGTCAGCTATCCGATCAGTTTGTTGTAAGGCAATCAGTCAGCCAGCCGCCCGTCAGGCTGGCTGGCTGGCTGGCGCTTTGCCGAGCTTCAATTACAGTGAAAAAACCTGACAGGACTCAGGTGATATTCAGCCCTCCCCACTTCCGTTATCTGTTGATGTTGGTCCCCAAGACTTGAGCCAGGCTGTCATCGGAAGACACCACTGATCACCAGAGGACCACCTCATGATCAACCCGCTCAAATCTGCTCCGGTCAAACGCGACTGGGACGCCAAGGCCTACCTGCAATTCTCACGACTTCGGCAACGACCGGTGAACGAACTGCTTGATCACGTCGATCTCAAACAGCCAAAACGCATCTACGATCGGGGTTGCGGCACCGGTATTGCCACCCAACTCCTGTCCAAACGCTGGCCCCGTGCACAACTGATGGGCATCGACAGCTCCATGCAAATGCTTCAGGAAGCCCGATGCTTGCCGATCAAGGCACACTGGAAACAATGCGACTTACAGAGCTGGCAGCCTGAACAACCCGCCGATCTGCTGTTCGCCGCCGCCGTACTGCACTTCATCAACGACCATGAACAGCTATTCCCGTGCTTGCTCGGTTATCTCAACCCGGGTGGTTGTCTGGCCGCGCACATGCCCGACTGGCGGGATGCGCAGTGGTATCAGTTGATACTCGACACCCTCGACGATGGCGGTCCCGACGGTAAACCGCTCGGCTCCCCACAACTGCGCGAGACGATGGCTGCACGGCCGTTACTGTCGCTGGAAAATTACTACCGTTTGCTTTCACCGATCACCCGGACACTGGATATCTGGGAGACCGAGCAGTTGCAGGTCGTCGACGGCATTCCGACGATGGGCGTCAGCTCAGACACCGCAAATCACCAGGATCACTCCCGCGATTCAACGCCCAATTCATCCCACACCGACTCAGCCAGGTGGAACGTGGCATTGGCCGCCGGGATGCCGCAGTAGATCGCGCTCTGCATGATCACTTCCTTGATCTCGCCACGGGTCACGCCGTTGTTGGCGGCGGCACGCAGGTGCAGTTTGAGTTCGTCGTTGCGGTTCATGCCGATCAGCATGGCGATGGTGATCAGGCTGCGGGTATGGCGCGCCAGCCCCGGGCGGGTCCAGATATCGCCCCAGGCATGGCGGGTGATCATTTCCTGGAACTCCGAGTTGAACTCGGTCAGCGCGTTCAGGCTGCGGTCGACATGAGCGTCGCCGAGCACCGCGCGACGGACTTTCAGGCCCTCGTCGTAACGTTGTTTCTCGTCCACAACAATCCCCTTAATGAGCTGACAAAAACGTCAGCACTCGCTCACTGAAATCAGCGCCAGCCTGAACGTTGGACAGGTGCGCGGCGTAGAACTCAACGTACTCGGCGCCCTGTACATGTTCCTGAATGAAATGCCCACCGGACGGCGGCGTGACCGCGTCTTCGGTGCCAGCGATGACCAGCAGCGGCACCTTGATCGAGGACAGCTGATCGCGAAAATCGGCGTCACGCACGGCGGCACAGTTCGCGGCATAGCCTTCAGGTGAAGTGGCCGCGAGCATGTCAGTGATTTTCTTCGCGGCAGCAGGATGCGCTTCAGCAAAGTCCGGAGTAAACCAGCGTGCAATGGACGCATCGCGCAGTGCGACCATGGCGGCCGGGCCGTCACGCAACACGGTTTCGATCCGCGGATTCCATACCGACGGATCACCGATTTTCGCCGCGGTGTTGCACACCACCAGTTTGATCAGACGATCACCAGCGTTGACCCCCAGCCACTGGCCAATCAGCCCGCCCATGGACAGGCCGCAGAAATGCGCCCGTTCGATGTGCAAGGCATCCAGCAGCGCCAGCACGTCATGGCCCAGTTGTTCGATGTTGTACGGCCCCGGCGTGACCATGGATTTGCCGTGGCCACGGGTGTCGTAACGCAGCACACGAAAATGCTCCGTGAACGCCGCGATCTGTGCGTCCCACATGTGCAAGTCGGTGCCCAGCGAGTTGGACAGCACCAGCACCGGCGCGTCGGCAGGTCCGTCGAGTTGGTAATGCAGTTCGCCCTCGGCGAGTTGTACGAAAGCCACAGCAATCTCCTTCAGGCAGTTAACGCAGAATGTTCAGCCACCGCTCGCTTGACCCAGCGATGGGCCTGACCGAGGTAATGGGCGGGGTCCAGCAGACGATCAAGTTCAGCATCCGACAGTTCAGCGGTCACTTGCGGCTCGTCGCCAAGTACGGCTCGCAGGTGACGTTGTTCGGCCACGGCGCGCTTGCAGCATCGCTCCAGCAGATGGTGCGCGGTGTCGCGGCCCACGCGTTGAGCAAGGACGATACTCACCGCTTCGGCCAGCACCAGCCCTTGGGTCAGATCAAGGTTGCGGGCCATGCGATCAGCGTCCACTTCCAGTCCACCTGTTACCAACAGCGCTTGCTTCAGGCTGCCGGACACCAGGCAGCAAATCTCCGGCAGGGTTTCCCACTCGGCATGCCACAGACCGAGGCTGCGTTCGTGTTCCTGAGGCATGGCGCTGAACAGCGTCGAAAGCAAACCCGGCACCCGCGTCGCCGCACCGATCAGCACCGCCGCCCCCACCGGGTTGCGCTTGTGCGGCATGGTCGAGGAACCGCCCTTGCCCGGTGCCGCCGGTTCGAACACCTCGCCAGCTTCGGTCTGCATCAACAGGCTGATGTCGCGCCCGAGTTTGCCAAGGCTGCCGGCGATCAATCCAAGTACCGAACCGAACTCCACCAAACGATCACGCTGGGTGTGCCACGGCTGTTCCGGCAATGTGAGTTGCAGTTCCTCGGCCAGCGCTTGGGCAATCGGCAGTGCCTGCGCGCCGAGGGCCGCGAGTGTTCCGCAGGCGCCACCGAATTGCAGCACCAGCAATCGCGGTTTGAGTTCTTGCAGACGCTGACGGCTGCGAGTGACAGCGCCCAGCCAACCGGCGATTTTCATGCCGAGGGTGACCGGCGTCGCGTGTTGCAACCAGGTCCGCCCGGCCAGCGGCGTGGCGACATAACGCAGGGCCTGGGTGGCAAGGGTTTCCCCCAACTGCGCCAGATCGCTTTCGATCAGTTCCAGCGCCCGGCGCAGTTGCAGCACCAAACCTGAGTCCATCACATCCTGGCTGGTAGCGCCCAGATGCACATAGCGCTCGGCTTCGGCATCGTTCGCCGCGATCTGCTTGCCCAGTGCCTTGACCAACGGAATGGCTGAGTTCCCCGCCGTGGCAATCGCCTCGCCGAGGGCCGCGTAGTCGTATTGCTCGGCCCGACACGCCGCTTCGATAGGCGCGACAGCCGTCTGCGGAATCAACCCGACCCGCGCCTCGGCCCGGGCCAGGGCTGCTTCGAAATCAAGCATGGCCTGAACCCGGCCCTGATCGCAGAACACCTCACGCATATCGCGGGCAGTGAAATAGGCATCGAACAATTGATTGCCCGGTCGCTCGTTCATAAACAGTCCCTGGAGGCGTGGGCCGGTCAGGCCCACGGGTAAAGATCAAAGATCGTGGTGCAAATACTTCGCCTGTTTCGGCAGGCGCAGGCTGAACAGGAATGCCACCGCCATCATCACCGTCACGTACCAGTAGAAGGAGTTCTCCATGCCCACGGATTTAAGGCTCAAGGCCACATATTCCGCCGAACCGCCGAAGATTGCATTCGCCACCGCATACGCCAGGCCGACACCCAATGCGCGCACTTCAGGCGGGAACATTTCGGCTTTTACCAGGCCACTGATGGAGGTGTAAAAACTGACGATCGCCAGCGCCACGGTAATCAGTACAAAGGCCAGGAACGGGCTGCTGACGCTTTTCAGGCTCAGCAGGATCGGCACGGTGAACAACGTACCGAGGGCGCCGAACCAAAGCATCGAGTTACGTCGGCCGATCTTGTCCGCAAGCATGCCGAACAGCGGCTGCATGCACATATAAAGGAACAGCGCGCCGGTCATGATGTAGCTGGCGGTCTTGGCGTGCATGCCGGCGGTGTTCACCAGGTACTTCTGCATGTACGTGGTGAAGGTGTAGAAAATCAGCGAGCCACCGGCGGTGTAGCCGAGCACGGTGATGAACGCGGCTTTATGGTCGCGGAACAGCGCGCGGATGCTGCCGGCGTCCTTGTTTTCGCGCATTTCCTTGCTGGTGGTTTCCTTGAGCGAGCGACGCAGGAACAGCGAGATCAATGCGGCCACTGCACCGACCACAAACGGGATCCGCCAGCCATAGGCACGCAGGTCATCTTCGGTGAGGAACTGTTGCAGGATCACCACCAGCGACACCGCCAGCAATTGCCCGCCAATCAGCGTGACGTACTGGAACGAGGCGAAGAAACCGCGCTGGCCCTTGAGGGCGACTTCGCTCATGTAGGTTGCGGTGGTGCCGTACTCGCCGCCCACCGACAAACCCTGCAGCAAGCGCGCGAACAGCAGCATGATCGGTGCCCAGGCGCCGATATCCTTGTAGGTCGGCAGACAAGCGATGAGCAGCGAGCCGAAGCACATCATCAGAATCGAGATCAACATCGAATTCTTGCGCCCGTGCTTGTCCGCGACACGGCCGAAGATCCAGCCGCCAATCGGTCGCATCAGGAACCCGGCGGCGAATACACCGGCGGTGTTTACCAACTGCACCGTCGGGTTGTCGGACGGGAAAAACGCAGGGGCGAAATAGATCGCGCAAAAGGCGTAGACGTAGAAGTCGAACCATTCGACGAGGTTGCCGGACGAGGCACCGACAATCGCGAAGATCCTTTTGCTGCGCTCTTCACCGGTGTAGTGGCTTGCAAGGGTTGTCGATGGTGTTGTCATTGTTTTTCACTCTTTGGGGACGGTGAGAGTCTAGACACAATTTGCAACAGTCCCGTTCCGCAGATGTGGTATTCACTCTGATCGTTCCCACGGGGACCGTGGGAACGATCAGGTTGGAATCAGTAATCGAAGAAAACTGTCTCGGCCTCGGTGCCTTGCAGGATCACATTCCACTGGTACACACCGGACGCATCCTGCTTCGCCAGCAAGGTGCCGCGGCGTTCAGCCGGTACACATTCCAGCAGCGGATCCGCCACGTTGGCCGGTTCCCCATCAAAGTAAATTCGCGTCAGCAAGTGCTTCACCAACCCGCGAGCAAACACCAGCACCACCAGATGCGGCGCCTGGGTCGTACCGTTCAAGCCTTCCACCGTGCCCGGCTTGACGGTGGTGAAGCGGAAGCGCCCTTGCGCATCCACCGGCACCCGGCCGAAACCTTCGAAGTTCGGGTCCAGGGGTTTGTCCTGATCGTCTTCGGGGTGGTCATACTTGCCGGCAGCGTTGGCTTGCCAGACTTCCAGCATCGCGTCATTGACGACATCGCCGTTGCCATCGATGACTTGCCCGGTGATCGCCACGCGCTCACCGAGGGTTTGCTCGACGGTCAGGTCCTCGCGGTTCAGCCAGGTCAGGCCGATGTGGTAATACGGCCCGACGGTGTGGGATGTGGTCGCATTCAGCGTCATCTTATTTCTCCATCGGCGTGGCTTCGCGGCCGCGCAAGACGATGTCCCAGCGATAACCGAGGGCGTAGGAAGGAATGGTTTTTTCCAGGTCGAAACTGGCGATCAGACGTTCTTTGGCGCTCGTGTCCGGTACGCAGTTGTAGATCGGGTCATACGCCAGCAACGGATCGCCCGGGAAGTACATCTGGGTGACCAGTCGCGTCAGAATGCTCGGCCCGAACAGTGAGAAATGGATGTGCGCCGGGCGCCAGGCGTTGTGGTGGTTGCCCCACGGATAGGCGCCGGGCTTGATGGTCTGGAACTGGTACCAGCCATCGGCATCCGTCACGGTACGGCCGGTGCCGGTGAAATTCGGGTCCAGCGGCGCGTCGTGCAGGTCGCGATCATGGTTGTAGCGGCCGGCAGCGTTGGCCTGCCAGATCTCCACCAGAATCCCCGGCACCGGCAAGCCATCTTCATCCAGCACGCGACCGTGAATGATGATGCGCTCGCCCAGCGGTTCGCCCGTGTGCTGGGCCGTCAGGTCGTTGTCCTTCTCGTTGATGCGTTCAGCACCGATGGTCGGACCGGTAATTTCCGACAACGAATGAGGCAAAAACACCAACGGCTTGGACGGCGAGCGACGGTTGGTGGATTGATAGGTCGGGTGCAGGTATTCCGGCTGAGTGCCCTCTTGCGGGCGACGGTAACCAGGCTTGTCGGTCATTGTGCATTCCTCAGTTCTTATCAGTCTGCGCATCTGATTTATCAGAGCAGGCGTCAGACCCGTTCGATCGCCAAGGCCAGGCCCTGGCCGACGCCGACGCACATGGTCGCCAGACCTTTCCTGCCACCGGTTTTTTCCAGCTGATGCAACGCTGTCAGCACCAGGCGTGCACCGCTCATGCCCAACGGATGGCCCAAGGCAATGGCGCCGCCGTTCGGGTTGACCTGAGCCGCGTCGTCCGCCAGACCCAACTCACGCAGCACGGCCAAGCCTTGGCTGGCGAACGCTTCGTTGAGTTCGATCACGTCGAAATCGCTGACGGCCAGACCGAGACGTTCGGTCAGTTTGCGCACCGCCGGCACCGGGCCGATGCCCATCACCCGGGGGGCGACACCGGCGCTCGACATGCCCAGCACTTTGGCGCGGGCGGTCAGGCCGTGTTTCTTCACCGCTTCGGCGGAGGCCAGAATCAGTGCCGCTGCACCGTCGTTCACCCCGGAAGCATTGCCTGCGGTGACAGTTTTGTCCGGGCCGTTGACCGGTTTCAATCTGGCCAGGGTTTCCAGCGTGGTATCGCCGCGCGGATGCTCGTCCTGACTGACGACTGTTTCACCCTTCTTGTGGGCAATACGCACTTCGACGATCTCTTCAGCGAAAAATCCTGCAGCCTGCGCAGCAGCAGTCCGCTGCTGACTGCGCAGTGCGAAAGCGTCCTGATCCTCGCGGGAAACTTCGTAATCGTCAGCCACGTTATCGGCGGTCTGCGGCATCGCATCCACGCCGTATTGGGCTTTCATCAACGGGTTGACGAAACGCCAGCCAATGGTGGTGTCTTCCAGCTTCATGTTGCGCGAGAACGCCGCATCCGCCTTGCCCATCACGAACGGTGCGCGGGACATCGACTCGACGCCGCCGGCAATTGCCAGCTCCATCTCACCACTGGCGATAGCGCGGAATGCGGTCCCGATAGCATCCATGCCCGAAGCGCAGAGGCGATTGAGGGTCACACCAGGAATGGTTTCCGGCAGGCCCGCCAGCAGCAACGCCATGCGCGCCACGTTGCGGTTGTCTTCGCCGGCCTGGTTGGCGCAACCGAGGAACACCTCGTCCACCGCCGTCCAGTCCACCGAAGGATTGCGCTCCATCAGTGCCTTGATCGGCACGGCGGCCAGGTCGTCGGCGCGAACTGCCGACAAACCACCGCCGAAACGGCCAATGGGGGTGCGAATGGCGTCGCAGATATAAACGTCACGCATCAGGCTTCTCCGGGTGCTTGGCCGTGGGCCGCGGCGGTACGGGCTTCCAGATCCCTGAGCGCGGTCAACTCGACGTCGGTTGGCTCGGCGGTGTTTTCAACGTGCTCGGCGAAGCGAATCGCCCAACCGGTGGCAGCGACCACTTGCTCGCGGGTCACGCCGGGGTGCAGCGCGGTGACCACGAATTCATGAGTGTCGGCTTCCGGTTCCATGATGCACAGGTCGGTAATGATGCCGACCGGCCCGGCGCCCGGCAGCCCCAGACGTTTGCGCGAATCACCGCCCTCGCCATGGCCGACCGAGGTAATGAAGTCGAGTTTGTCGACGAAGGAACGCGCCGACTGTTTGAGGATGATCAGCACGCTTTTGGCAGAACCGGCGATCTCCGGCGCGCCACCGGCACCCGGCAGACGGACTTTTGGCTGGTGATAGTCACCAACGACGGTGGTGTTGATGTTGCCGAAGCGGTCGACTTGCGCGGCACCGAGGAAACCGACGTCAATGCGCCCGCCCTGCAGCCAGTAGCGAAAAATCTCACCGGTCGGGACGACGGTGTCAGCGGTTTCTGCCAGTTCACCGTCACCGATCGACAAGGGCAGTACGCTCGGCTTGGCACCGATCGGACCCGATTCGTAGATCAGGACTACGTCTGGCGAGGACGTCAGCCGTGCCAGGTTGGCCGCTTTCGACGGCAGACCGATGCCAACGAAGCACACCGCACCGTTCTTCAGGCGGCGGGCAGCGGCGACGGTCATCATTTCATTGGTGGTGTAAGTCATTACTTGGCCTCCGAAGCAGCGGCCAGCTTGGCCTGGAACTCGCTGAAGTCAGCGCAGCCGTGGATGTATTCGTTGATCCACGCGGTGAAGGTTTCACGGTCGCGGGCAATCGGGTCCCAGGCCTGGTAGAAACGGTTGTCACGCTCGTTGTAGCCGTGAGCGTAGGACGGGTGCGCGCCACCGGGGACGTGGCAGACAGCGCTCAGGGCCCAGGTCGGCAACACGCAGGAGTTCATCGGTGCATTGAGGTCGTCGACGATTTCTTCGACGGTGACGATGCAACGTTTGGCGGCCAGCGCGGCTTCTTTCTGCACGCCGAGAATGCCCCAGAGCAGTACGTTGCCTTTACGGTCGGCTTTCTGCGCGTGAATCACGGTGATGTCCGGACGTACCGAAGGCACGGCCGCCAACACTTCACCCGTGAACGGGCAGGTGACGGTCTTGATCAACGGGTTGACCTTCGGCAGGTCGGAACCGGCGTAGGCGCGTAGCACCGCGAACGGTAGGCCAGAAGCGCCAGCGACGTAGGCATTGGCCAGGTCGGCGTGGCTGTGTTCTTCGATTTCCAGCGCATGCGGCCACTGCTTTTCGACGGCGTCACGCAGTCGGTGCAGCGAGCCGACACCCGGGTTGCCGCCCCAGGAGAAAATCAGCTTGCGAGCACATCCTGCACCGATCAACTGGTCGTAGACCAAGTCAGGCGTCATCCGCACCAGCGTCAGGTCTTTCTTGCCCTGGCGAATGATTTCGTGACCCGCCGCCGTAGGGATCAGGTGAGTGAAGCCTTCGAGCGCGACGGTATCGCCGTCGTTAACGAATTGCTTCACCGCGTCGTGCAGCGAAAGGATTTCAGCCATGGGGCAGGCTCCCGTTTTGTTATCAACCGACAGTGGAGGAAAAAGGCGCCGATGCGCAGCGCCGGAATGACTGAAGAGTAAGCCCCAGAAAAACGCCAAACAATCCGATAATCGACTAAGTGTTCGTTTATCGAACATATTGTTGTCTGCCTATCGATCCGCTTTCTGCACTAGATCGTTCCCACGCTCCGCATGGGAACGATCATCACCTGCCGTCAGGTCGCATCCGCATGACTGACCATCCCCTTGATCACCACCGCAGTAGTCGCCAATGCCGCCGGGATCACCAGCGCCGTCAGCACCTGTTCGAAGTTCCAGCCCAGGCCTAACAGCGTTGCGCCCATCCACGCACCGAGGATCGCACCCAAGCGACCGATCCCGAGCATCCACGACACACCGGTCGCACGCCCCTGCGTCGGATAAAACCGCGCCGCCAATGAAGGCATCGCCGATTGCGCACCGTTGACACACATCCCGGCCACCAGCACCAGCGTCGCCAAGATCGTGATGTTGCCCAGGCTCTGCCCTACCGCGTAGGCAAACACCCCGGCCAACAGGTAGAAAATGCCAATAACCTTGTGCGGATTGAACCGGTCCATCGCCCAACCCACACCCACGGCACTCAAAACCCCGCCAAACTGGAACAGCGCGCCAATGAACGCTGCCTGTTCCATGCTCGCGCCACTGTCGCGCATCAGCGTCGGCAGCCAGCTGGTCAACAGATAAACAATCACCAGCCCCATGAAATAGGTCAGCCACAGCAGCAATGTCCCGGCGCTGTAGGTGCCAGAAAAGACCACCGCAAACACATTGCGTGCTTTCACGGTCTTCTGTTCCGGAACGCTGAAGCTCGAAGCCTGGGCAACCACCACCGGATCAATCGGCGCCAGCGTCTTGCGCACTTTGTCGGTGCCGCGATTGCGCACGATCAGGTAACGCGCCGATTCCGGCAGCCAGAACAGCAAAACGACGGCGAGCATCAACGGCAGAATCCCACCGATCAGCAGCAGACTGTGCCAGCCGAAGGCCGGGATCAGCTTGGCGGAAATGAAGCCACCGCCTGCCATACCGAGGTTGAAACCACAGAACATGCTGGTCACCAGCAGGGATTTCTTGCGCTCCGGGGTGTATTCGGACAGCAGCGTGGTGGCGTTCGGCATCCCGGCGCCAAGACCCAAACCGGTGAGAAAGCGCAGCACCAGCAACTGATCGACATTAGTACTGTAAGCCGACGCCAGGCTGAAGGCGCCGAACAACAGCACCGCACCGACCAGAACGACTTTTCTTCCAAAGCGGTCAGCCAACGGGCCTGAACCCAGTGCGCCGAAGACCATACCGATCAACGCCGCACTCATCACCGGCCCGAGACTGGCGCGATCGATGCCCCAATCCTGAGACAGAGCGGGCGCAATGAAACCCATGGCCGCGGTGTCGAGGCCATCGAGGAAAACAATCAGGAAACACAGAATGACCACTCGCCATTGGTAGCGCGAAATGGGTTGGGCGTTGATGAAGGACTGCACATCGAGGCAGTTTCCTACAGCAGACTGAGGCTGGTTCATCATTTTTATTCCACGCAAGAACGCAGTCGGACAGGTGCCAGCCAAGGCTGGCACTGCCGCGACATTAGTGATCTTGGGGAAAGAGCGTCAATTCGATGAACGCGACTCTGTGCGTTTATCGAACATCTTAGGCGATGGCTTACGCAAAGAGTTGCGCACTGAGGTCGCGACTGGCACTCAGAAGACCCGGCAGAAAACGCTGTTCCAGCTCGTTGCGACTGACCCGGCCAGCGTGAGTACTGACGTTTAACGCTGCTACAACCTGGCCGGAAGCGTCGTACACCGGAACAGCAATGGAACGCAGGCCCTGCTCGAGTTCCTGATCGACAATGCACCAGCCTTGCTGCCGCACTTCTTGCAGGCATTCGAGCAATGCCTCGAGGGTATGCAGGGTGCGACTGGTCTTGGCTTGCAGCTCCGCATGATCGAGGTACTCGCGCAGCGAAGTGTCGTCCAGGGCCGCGAGAAGAATCCTGCCCATTGAAGTGCAATAGGCTGGCAGGCGTCCGCCCACCGAAAGATCGACAGAAATCAGTCGCTGGGTAGTCGCCGAGCGGGCGATGTACAAAATGTCATCGCCTTCCAGGGTGGCCATGTTACAGGCCTCATGAAGTTGCTCGCTCATGCGGTCCAGGTACGGCTGGGCGGAAACCGCCAGCGGCGTCGAGGACAAGTAGGCATGGCCGAGGGTCAACACTTTGGGCAGCAGCGAGTAAGTGCGGCCGTCGGTGGTGGCGTAGCCGAGCTTGATCAACGTGTGCAGGCAACGTCGCACAGCGGCGCGAGGAATTTCCGTACGGTGGCTGATCTGGGCAATGGTCAGGTGCCGCTTGCGTTCCTGGAACGCTTGCACCACGGCCAGGCCACGGGCCAGGGACGTCATGAAATCCGGGTCGCCGGTCAGCGCCTGGATCCGCTTGGCGGGTGATGCGACGATTGGCGGCGCCACTGAAGCAAAGGAATTGCGCATTTGATCGTTCATATCAGGTCCTTTCCCATACGGATCAGCGGCTATACAAGCGGCTCCGGGTCTTCCACACAAGCCCGGGCAACCAAGATCGGGCGATTATCGAACCATTAACCGATAATCGCAATCAGCCACACGCCAAGCGAGCCTTCTGCCTTCTGACATTAGCCCCCCCGTACGTTGTTATTTTTGGTCACAGACTTAAAGGAGGCTTATGTAATAACTTGTCCGGCTTAATGGCGCCAGAAAGACATCACCACAGAGTCAGCTCCGTAGTTACCCGTAAAAGTTGCGAGTAACAAAACAATCACACATGAAGATCTACTTTTAACTCTTTGGAGATAGTGTTCTTCGGATCGACCGCTATAATGCAATTCAGTGGTGACCCGGTTTTTACTTGCCGATTTCGCCACCCGGTAGCGCGATATTCCATCGCTGCTGCCCTCAGCAAGCGCCTGACGCTCATTTCATATGCTCCGCCAATGCGCTCGCTGAAAACAGGAAACTGATGCTGCGTCAGCTGTTCTCTCTGGTGCCGTGGCCGCCTGCAACATGGAAGTATTGATCGCTCAGCCTGAAGACGATGCCCCCGCGGGTTTTGTCCTTTCGACGAGCGTGGTCAATAGATTTATGCAGCGCGTTTCACCAGAATTTATCTCAACTCAATCAGGTAGCACTGTGACGAAAGACGAACTGCGCGCGGAACTTGAGCGCCAGGAACAACGTTACAAGGAAGTTTACGGCGGGGAAGTCACCACCTACGCCGCTCAGCCCGAACCGGAACGTAAACCCTGGCGTAAACGCGCCACCGTTCAGGATCAGGCCTTCACTCAAGAATTGCAGAAGATGGAAAAGGAACTCAAAGCCGAAGAGCCTTGACCGCCCCGGCCTGAATCCTTCCACGGCCTGCGAATGCATCCGTTAAAAGCGGGATGTTTCGATGTTGTTATTCGCGCCCGCTACAAGCGGGCAGCGGCTACCTCATGTACAGAGATGAGGTAAATGGCTCATATCTGGCCCTCTTCTCAGATATTTCACACAAGCGTTCAAGCCTCTCGCCTACACGAGAGAAACCCTTGTGCCTGCTGTCTTTGCAAAGAAATTCAATAACTTGCAAAACCCCGTAAAAAGCCGGGGCGCAGGGGATCGCTGCAAAATAATTCGTTGAAGAATGTTACCGATGAGCAGCAAGTGCATCGATTTCCAGTCTTTTCTGGCATAATCGCGCCCCCTTACGACCGGGTCAGAAAACCTTCATGATCGATTTATTCAGCGGACTGGATGCGTGGGTGCTTGTGAGCCTCTTGCTCGCCCTGGCCTTTGTCCTCGCCTTCGAGTTCATCAACGGCTTTCATGACACTGCTAACGCGGTGGCCACCGTTATCTACACCAAAGCCATGCCGCCTCATCTGGCGGTGTTCTTTTCCGGTGTGTTCAACTTTCTCGGCGTTCTGCTGGGCGGTGTTGGCGTGGCGTATGCCATCGTCCACCTGCTGCCGGTAGAGCTGCTGATCAATGTGAACACCGGTCACGGGCTGGCCATGGTGTTCTCGCTGCTTGCCGCCGCCATCACCTGGAACCTGGGCACCTGGTACTTCGGTATCCCGGCTTCCAGCTCCCACACGCTGATCGGTTCGATCCTGGGTGTTGGCCTGGCCAACGCGTTGATCAACGATATTCCGTTGGCCGATGGTGTGAACTGGCAGAAAGCGATCGATATCGGTGCCTCCCTGGTATTCTCGCCGATGGCCGGCTTCCTGGTCGCAGCCTTGATATTGATCGGCCTTAAATGGTGGCGTCCGCTGTCGAAGATGCACAAGACGCCGGAACAGCGCCGCAAGATCGATGACAAGAAACACCCGCCGTTCTGGAACCGCCTGGTGCTGGTGATTTCGGCGATGGCGGTGAGCTTCGTGCACGGTTCCAACGATGGCCAGAAAGGTATCGGCCTGATCATGCTGGTGCTGATCGGTATCGTGCCGGCGCAGTTCGTACTCGACCTGGGCAGCACGACTTACCAGATCGAGCGGACTCGCGACGCTACCTTGCACCTGAGCCAATTCTACAAGCGCAATGCCGATACGCTGGGTGAATACCTGGCCCTGGGCAAAAGCGTGGAAGGCGATCTGCCGGAGAAATTCCGTTGCAACCCGCAACAGACCGAACCGACCATCACCGCCCTGCTCGGCACCCTTAAAGGTGTAGCGGACTACCATTCGCTGCCGTCGGAAAGCCGCATCGAAGTGCGTCGCTACTTGCTGTGCCTGGACGATACGGCGAAGAAAGTCGGCAAGCTGCCTGGCCTCGCGGCCCGGGAAAAAGCTGACTTGGACAAACTGCGCAAAGACCTGACCACCACCACCGAATACGCCCCGTTCTGGGTGATCCTGGCGGTCGCCCTGGCCCTCGGTCTGGGTACCATGGTCGGCTGGAAACGCGTGGTACTGACCATCGGCGAGAAGATCGGCAAGCAGGGCATGACTTACTCCCAAGGCATGTCGGCACAGATCACTACCGCAAGCCTGATCGGCATGGCCAACATCTTCAGCCTGCCGGTGTCTACCACCCACGTCCTGTCCTCGGGCGTGGCTGGCACCATGGTCGCCAACAAAAGCGGCCTGCAAGGCGGCACCGTCAGAACCATCCTGCTGGCGTGGGTCCTGACCTTGCCGGCAACCGTGGCCTTGTCGGCCGGCCTGTTCTGGCTGGCGTCGAAGGCGCTGGGTAGCTGATACGCAGTCACAAAAAAAGGCGCGTTCCGTAAGGTTCGCGTCTTTTTTATGTCTGCTGAGAGTTGATCGTTCCCACGCTCTGAACTGCGTGGGAACGATCAGGCACAATTTTTTACGGACAAAAAAAAGGGCAACCGAAGTTGCCCAAAATGCCTTGCGTGCTCATTGCTTCCGGAAAGACCTACGGTTTGCGCTTATGCGAATCCTTCCAGATAAAAAATCCAAACCCTGCAAAAAACAGAACCATGAGGCCGACTGTCAGCACTCCGGCGATCACCACGTTGTCGAAAAACATGACTGGTCTCCTGCACTTGCCCTGTTGCGATAGGGCTAAGTTAACCAATCGGGCAGGAGAAGAAATTGACCGGGATCAATGTCGCCCGAGACTGGGCGTAAAGAAGGGAAATAAACTGACCTGCATCAACCGATGCAGGGTGTTTCAACGCTTTTTCGGTTTGTTTTTCGGCTTTTTCTTTGCTTTGCCCAACGGCATTGCCTGTTCAAATGCCTGGCGCACTTCATTCAGGCGTTTCTCGTTGAGGTCATGAACACGCTTGGCGCGTTCAGAATTGAGGTCGATCAGCTTGTCGTCTTGGCTCATGGTGCTCAGCACATCGTATGGCAGGTTTATCGCAATAATGCGGTCTGACGGCAGCGCTGACCAGCCGCGACCTCAAATCTGGATATCGACCCACAACCCCTGACGCGGCTGATCTTCCATCAGCGGCGCGACCGGCACAGTGTTGTCGGCATTGAGTTCGTCACCGGGAATCGCCAGGTGCTCTTCAGGATCTTCATTGGCTTCACGGCGACGCTTGTCCCGCTCCTGTTGCCGGCGCTGCTCTTCGCGCAGCTGCAAGGCGGCTTCTTCAGGATCGCGCTTTTGCAGGTCGATGGTGCTCTCGTTGGAGCTTTCCTGCACTGGCACCACGGGTGGAATATCCGGGCGCTGGCGGACCGGGTCGTGCTGTGAGGTGATCGGCACGGCACTCAAGGGGAGCATCGGTGGCAGCATAATTATTAGTCTCCTGTCAGCAGGCTGTCGGCTGCGTGGGTCGCGACTTGAGCCATCGGTCGCAAACTGTGACCCGGTTGGCACCAGAGGAGCTGGCGCAGGCTGCTTTGTTTATCGGACAACACAGAACCGAAGCGTTCCCAAAGATCAAAATATTGCGGCCTTGGGTAGCACCTGAACACGTAAACCTTTGGTCTGCAGGCCTGATTCCGTTAAGATAGCCCGCTTTTTCAAGGTGGGAGTCAGGCAGCATGGCGCAGCAGTATCAACCGGGGCAACGCTGGATTAGTGACAGCGAAGCCGAGCTGGGTTTGGGCACCGTTCTGGCACAGGACGGCCGCTTGTTGACCGTGCTCTATCCGGCCACTGGCGACACCCGCCAGTACGCGCTACGGAATGCGCCCCTCACACGTGTGCGGTTTTCTCCGGGTGACTCGATCACTCACTTCGAGGGCTGGAAACTGACCGTGCGCGAAGTCGACGATGTCGACGGTCTGCTGGTCTACCACGGCCTCAACGCGCAAAACGAAGTGGTCACCCTGCCGGAAACCCAACTGTCGAACTTCATTCAGTTCCGGCTGGCCAGCGACCGCCTGTTCGCCGGGCAGATCGACCCGTTGGCCTGGTTCTCCCTGCGTTATCACACTCTGGAACACACCAGCCGCCAATTGCAGTCCTCCCTTTGGGGCCTGGGCGGCGTGCGTGCGCAACCGATCGCGCACCAGCTGCACATCGCCCGTGAAGTCGCCGACCGTATTGCGCCACGGGTTCTGCTGGCGGACGAAGTGGGCCTGGGTAAAACCATCGAAGCCGGCCTGATCATCCATCGCCAACTGCTCTCGGGCCGCGCCAACCGCGTGCTGATCCTGGTTCCGGAGAACCTGCAGCACCAGTGGCTGGTCGAGATGCGCCGCCGCTTCAATTTGCAAGTTGCGCTGTTCGACGAAGAACGCTTCATCGAAAGCGATGCCGCCAACCCGTTTGAAGACACCCAGCTCGCACTGGTTGCGCTTGAGTGGCTGGTGGAAGACGAGAAGGCTCAGGACGCACTGTTTGCAGCCGGTTGGGACATGATGGTCGTCGACGAAGCCCACCACCTGGTGTGGCACGAAGACAAGGCCAGCCCCGAATACTCGCTGGTCGAACAACTGGCCGAAGTCATTCCCGGCGTCCTGCTGCTGACCGCGACCCCGGAACAACTGGGCCAGGACAGCCACTTCGCGCGTTTGCGCCTGCTCGATCCGAACCGTTTCCATGACCTGCACGCCTTCCGCGCCGAGAGCGAAAACTATCGCCCGGTGGCCGAAGCCGTTCAGGAACTGCTGGACAAGGGGCGTCTGTCGCCGGAAGCGCACAAGACCATTCATGGTTTCCTTGGCAACGAAGGTGAAGCACTGCTGGCCGCGGTCAACGATGGCGACACCGAAGCTGCCGCCCGTCTGGTCCGCGAACTGCTGGACCGCCACGGCACCGGCCGCGTGCTGTTCCGTAACACCCGCGCCGCCGTGGCGGGTTTCCCGGAGCGCAAGCTGCACCCGTACCCGCTGCCGTGCCCCGACGAATACCTCGAACTGCCGCTGGGCGATCACGCCGAGCTGTACCCGGAAGTCAGCTTCCAGGCCCAGCCGGACGCCAACGAAGAAGAACGCTGGTGGAAATTCGACCCGCGTGTCGAGTGGCTGATCGACACCCTGAAGATGCTCAAGCGCACCAAAGTTCTGGTGATCTGCGCCCACGCCGAAACCGCCATGGACCTGGAAGACGCCCTGCGCGTGCGTTCCGGTATTCCTGCCACGGTCTTCCACGAAGGCATGAACATTCTCGAGCGTGACCGCGCCGCCGCCTACTTCGCCGACGAAGAATTTGGCGCGCAAGTGCTGATCTGCTCGGAAATCGGCAGTGAAGGTCGCAACTTCCAGTTCTCGCACCATCTCGTACTGTTCGATCTGCCATCGCACCCGGACTTGCTGGAACAGCGTATCGGTCGTCTGGACCGGATCGGCCAGAAGCACATTATCGAACTGCACGTGCCGTATCTGGAAACCAGCCCGCAAGAGCGCCTGTTCCAGTGGTACCACGAAGCGCTCAATGCCTTCCTCAATACCTGCCCGACCGGTAACGCCTTGCAGCATCAGTTCGGCCCGCGCCTGCTGCCGCTGCTGGAAAACGCCGACGATGGCGAGTGGCAAGCGTTGATCGACGAAGCACGCGGCGAGCGTGAGCGTCTGGAAGCCGAATTGCACACCGGCCGTGACCGCTTGCTGGAACTCAATTCCGGCGGTTCGGGTGAAGGCGATCAACTGGTCGAGGACATCCTTGAGCAAGACGATCAGTTTGCCCTGCCGATCTACATGGAAACCCTGTTCGATGCGTTCGGCATCGACAGCGAAGACCACTCGGAAAACGCCTTGATCCTCAAGCCGAGCGAAAAAATGCTCGACGCCAGTTTCCCGCTGGGCGACGACGAAGGCGTGACCATCACTTACGACCGCAACCAGGCGCTGTCTCGCGAAGACATGCAGTTCATCACCTGGGAGCACCCGATGGTTCAGGGCGGCATGGACCTGGTGCTGTCCGGCTCGATGGGCAATACCGCCGTGGCGCTGATCAAGAACAAAGCACTCAAACCCGGAACCGTGTTGCTGGAACTGCTCTACGTCAGCGAAGTGGTTGCCCCGCGCTCGCTGCAACTGGGCCGCTACCTGCCGCCGGCCGCTCTGCGCTGCCTGCTCGATGCCAATGGCAATGACCTGTCGGGCCGGGTGTCGTTCGAAACGCTGAACGATCAACTGGAAAGCGTGCCGCGTGCCAGCGCCAACAAGTTCATCCAGGCCCAGCGCGACCAGCTGACGCCACGGATCAATGCCGGCGAAGAGAAGATCGCGCCGCGTCACGCCGAGCGCGTTGCCGAAGCGCAGCGTCGTCTGGCGGCCGATACCGACGAAGAACTGGCGCGCCTGACTGCGTTGCAAGCGGTTAACCCGACGGTGCGCGACAGCGAACTGGTTGCCCTGCGTAAACAGCGTGAGCAAGGTTTGGCCATGCTCGACAAGGCTGCGCTGCGACTGGAAGCGATTCGGGTGTTGGTGGCGGGTTAATTCCCCTGCTCTGCCCCGTTAAAACAAAGAAGGCCCGCAGTGATGCGGGCCTTTTTTTGTCTGCTTGATTGTTGTGGTGTTGCTGATGGCCTCATCGCGAGCAGGCTCGCTCCTACAGGGGATCTGATGTGGCCACACTATTTATGAACACCATTAATCAACTGTGGGAGCGGGCTTGCCCGCGATGGCGATCAGGCAGTCGCTGCCGAAATTCCAGGTTCAACCACCGCCACCAGCCCATCCTTCATCCGCTTGGCATCGCGAACAAAACACCGCGAAGCCAGGAACAGAAACACCATGGTGAAAAACAGCGCCACCGGTATCAGGTACATCGCGTCATGCAGGCCGACAGCCTTGAATGCCTCGGTCATCTGCTCGGCTCCCGCCAACAGCATCGCCGTATGCGCAAAGTGATCGGACAAAGCGCCCACCACCACCGGCCCCAGACCACCGCCCAGCAAATACAACCCGGCAAAGAACAGCGCCATGGCCGTCGCCCGCAAACGCGGCTCGACCACGTCCTGAATCGCTGTGTAAACGCAGGTGTAGAAGTTGTAGGCAAAAAACCAGCCCACACTGAACACCGCCACAAATACCCCTATCTCGATCCGCCCGGAATGCAGCGCCCAAGCGGTGCACAAGGTTGAGATGATCAGACTGAACGCCGCAAACAGCAGACGACCGTTGGCCACCCGCTGGTGAATCTTGTCGGCAACCCAACCGCCCAGTGTCAGGCCGAACAACCCGGTCACGCCGACGATCACCCCGGTCGCTACCGCCGCTTCCTGCAACGGCATCAGGAAGTAACGCTGCAGCATCGGCACCAGAAACGAGTTGCAGGCATAAGTCGCGAAGTTGAAACACAGGCCCGCCATCACCAGCCACAGGAAGGTGGGCACGGCCAGCACCCGACGGATCGGCCGGTCTACGCGTTCCTGCGAGACTTGCACACTTTCTGCGGCGCCGCGTTTGGGTTCCTTGATGAAGAACATGAAGATCGCCAGGATCAGCCCCGGCACCGCCGCGATGAAGAACGGCGCTCGCCAGCTGTCGAAGGTCTTGACCATCCAGCCAATGGTGAAGAACGCCAGCAGCAGCCCCAATGGCAGACCGAGCATGAAAATGCCCATCGCCCGCGCACGACGGTGGGCCGGGAACAGGTCGCCGATCAGCGAGTTGGCGGCCGGGGCGTAGCTGGCTTCACCGATGCCGATGCCCATGCGCACGATCAGGAAACTCCAGAAACTGCCCACCAATCCGTTGACCGCCGTCAGCCCGCTCCATGCCGCCAGGCCCCAACCCATCAATTTACTGCGCGAGCCGGTGTCGGCCATCCGCCCCAGAGGCAGGCCGGCAATCGCGTAGACAATCGTGAAGGCAGTACCGATGATCCCCAGCTGAAAGTCGCTGAGGTGCCATTCCATGCGGATCGGTTCGATGATGATGGCCGGGATGGTGCGGTCGAAAAAGTTGAACAGGTTGGCCAGGAACAACAGGAACAGAATGCGCCAGGCATTCGCCGCTTGGGTCGAGTTCTGCATGGGTCCGTCTCTTTTATTGTTATTGGGGTCTCACTGTCCCCGGAACCTGCAATCTAGTCAGGCTCGCCGTAGCTGTCTGTAATTATTCGTAAGTGTGATATCAGCACATGGCGCAATTCTCGGGCAGGGCGCGCAACCTGTGGGAGCGGGCTCGCCCGCGAAGAGGCCGGCACCTTCAATAGAATGCTTGACTGGTCCACTGCCTTCGCGAGCATGCCCATTCCCACAAGGAATTCGTGGTGTCAGCAAGCAGGTAATTCACCGCCATTGGTCGCATTGAAAAATACCTTCTTGCCCCCTTCCCAAGCCCGATGCGAAGCCTAGAATAGCGGCCTTGCCTGCCCCACCGTGTCCCCATCCCTCCTTTATCGCCCATGTCCGAAGCCAGTCCGTGTCTGAATTGCGGTGCCTGCTGTTCTCATTTTCGCGTGTCTTTTTTCTGGGGTGAATGCACCTCGGCCGGGGGAACGGCGCCCCACGAGCTTGTCGCGCCCACGCTCGATTTATGACCAACGCTCCAGTACTTGCCGGGAGTTCGACGCCTCTTGCGCCAATGGTGAGGCGAACGTGGATTGCGACGCGGCACGAGCAGCATTCGGGCTGGCAGCCCTGCAACCCGAGTTCGAAATGCCTTATGAGCAGATCGCTTAGGGTTTAGCGCTTATCGCTATCAAAATGATGCCGAAAAATATTCGGCGCCAATGTGCCATCACGCCTTGCACTCTGTACATGACCTCTATACTCCAAAGCATTCGCCAGCTTTCATAACGCTGGCCTGGATGACTCAGAGACGGGGCAAGCGATGGAGTGGCTTGGTTTACAGTTCACTACCCAACTGCCAGAAAACGGTCAGGTCATACTCGATTGTGCGCATAACCCTTTTCTAGTGTGGCTGGCCTATGTGGTCGCCTGTACGGCTGGCTTCGCCACGCTAGGCATGACCGAACGGATCGGTCACGTAGAAAAACCCGCGTCCCAACGACTCTGGCGCTGGGTGGGTGCCGGGTGTCTGGCGGGCGGTATCTGGGCCATGCACTTCATCAGCATGCTGGCGTTTCAGGTGCCGATCGAAATCCAGTACCACCTGCCTACCACCCTGGTTTCACTGATCTTCGCGCTGACGGCTTCGTGGCTGGCATTGCAAACCCTCAGCCATCCTCATCTGAATTTCTGGCAATACCTGCGTGCTGCCGTATGGATCGGCCTGGGCATCGCAACCATGCACTACGTGGGCATGGCCGCCATGCGTTCGGTTGCGACGGCCTATTACCACCCTGCCCTGTTCGCCCTTTCTATCGTGATCGCGATAGGCGCCAGCCTGGCCGCACTGTTGATTTCCAGTCACTTGCGCGATGGCAGCGGAGCGTTTCATCTATTGCTCAAATACACCGCCAGCCTGGTGCTCGGGGCCGGTATCGTCAGCATGCACTTCACCGGCATGGCGGCACTCAACCTGGTGCTGCCCGACAACAGCCTCCAGCCGTTGCCCGGCGACAACAACCACCTGCAACTGGGGCTGACGGTGGCGGTCATGACGTTGCTGATCATTGGCAGCAGCATCAGCGCGGCACTGGCCGACAAAAAACTACAAATCAAGGATTGCGACCTGCAGCGGGTCAACACGTTGGTCAGTCAACTTGATCAGGCACGCCTGTCACTGCAACAGGTGGCGCACTACGACGCGTTGACCAACTTGCTCAACCGCCGTGGGTTTAACCAGCTCTTCGCCGAAAAGCTGATCGAGAAGACCAACGAAGCCGGCAGGCTGGCGGTGCTCTTCCTCGACATCGACCACTTCAAGCGGATCAACGACAGCCTTGGTCATGACGCGGGCGACGAACTGCTCAAAGTCTTGGCTGACCACATCAGGGGCTCGGTACGCAGCCACGACGATGTGGTGGCGCGCTTCGGTGGGGACGAGTTTTGCATTCTCATCGGCCTGCATGACCCTGAAGAAGCGCGGCACATGGCACAGCGCATCATGCTGAAAATGAAAGACCCCATCGAGCTGGCCGGACGAAGCATGGTCATGACCACCAGCATCGGCATCAGCCTGTTCCCGGAAGATGGCAAGACCTGTGAGGAGCTGCTGAAAAACGCCGATCTGGCGCTATACCAGTCCAAGGGCAGCGGGCGAAACGGGCTGCATTTTTTCAGTCCACACATGAAAGCCCGCGCCACGCTGGAGCTGCAACTCGAAGAAGAACTGCGTCATGCACTACGCGAAGACGACGGGTTGATGCTGTATTACCAACCGATCTATGACCTGAAAACCGGCCAGGTCACCAAACTCGAAGCACTGATTCGCTGGCAACACCCGGTTCACGGCTTGCTCGCACCGGATCGATTCATCGCCATTGCCGAGGCGAACGGCCTGATCGCCGAACTGGACGACTGGGTGTTGCGCAAGGCCTGCGAGGACCTGGCTGAACTGTCCCGCCAGGGGTGCGAAGAACTCATAATTGCCGTGAACTGCTCGCCCCTGAACCTGGCGCGCGAAGAGCTGGTCGATGAAATCGAACACGCCCTGCGCGTTGCCGGGGTGGCACCCCAGCGGCTGGAACTGGAAGTGACCGAAAACGCGCTGATGGGCAATCTCGCCAAGACCCTGGTATTGCTGCGGCAGATCCGAGCCCTCGGGGTTTCGCTGTCGATTGACGACTTCGGCACTGGATATTCATCCCTGGCCTACCTCAAGCGCTTGCCGCTAAACACACTGAAGATCGACCGCTCATTCATCCAGGACATCCCCAAGGCCACCCAGGACATGGAAATCGTCCAGGCCATTATCGTCATGGCCCACAGCCTGCATTTGCAGGTTGTCACCGAAGGCGTCGAAACCTTCGAGCAATATGACTTTCTCGAACGCCTGGGCTGCGACTTTGTTCAGGGCCACCTGCTCAGCCGTCCGGTGCCACTGGTTGAGCTGCTTCCGGTGCTGAACGAAATCAACCAGCGCAAAGACTCGCTCAGCGTCAGTCCTCTAAGTCTGGCTCGCGCCCAAAAATCCCTGCCCCCCATGCAAACGCATCAGTTGTGCGGCCAATCCGCTGATCGGTGTGGCTGAACCCTGTTCGCGGGAAAACTTCACTGCGGTGTCCAGATCCTTGAGCAGCGTGCGGACGCGCCACTTCACGGGCTCGAAGCGGCTGTCAGCCATTTGCGGGGCGAGGATTTGCAAGGGTTTGGAATCGGCGAAACCGCCGGCCAGGGCCTCGGCGATCAGACTGGCGTCGACACCGGAACGCTCGGCCAATGCCACCACTTCGGCGATCACCAGCGCATTGCAGGCTACGATCATTTGATTGCAAGCCTTGGTCACCTGCCCTGCCCCGACCGCGCCCATATGGGTCACCCGCTGGCCGAGACTTAGTAAAACCGGTCGAACCCGCTCCAGATCAGCCGTATTGCCACCGACCATAATTGCCAGGCTGCCGGCCTCGGCACCGACCACTCCGCCGGATACCGGCGTATCCAGCCAACTCGTACCGGTTTTGCTGAGCAGCTCTGTCGCCATTTCCCGCGTCGCGGTAGGTTCCAGGCTGGAAAAATCCACCAGCAACTGACCGTTTTTCGCTCCCTCGACAATACCCGCAAGACCAAATACCACCTCACGTACAACGGCTGTATCGGCCAGACACAACATCACCACGTCGGCGTGCTGACACAACTCGGCAGGCGTGGCGACCTGTCGTGCGCCGGCCTCGACCAGTGGCGCGCACTTGGCCGGATTGCGGTTCCACACGGTCAGCGGATAACCCGCCGCCAGCAGGCGCTGGCACATAGGCAAACCCATCAGGCCGATCCCGGCAAACCCAAGTGAAGGTAACGTTGCCATCATTTAGCCTCCTTTTGATTAAAGATCATTAAATATTGGCCGATTCATCATGGCTAAGGAAAGGATTCCCCCGAGTGATATTTCAGGCCAACCCCCTGACGCTTGGGCCAAATACGCGCTGAAAAAAGCCGCGAGCTCCCATTCCGTGATGGTTTGACGACGGCCTGTCGCCCAACCAACCAGTCCAGGTACATGGCGCACAATGACTTCTAAAAACAATCCGGCCACTGCGATATCCGATCTGACATTGAGCCCTGCGGCGAACAGCCCCGCACCCTCGAAGCCATTGGCTCCATCGCGCCCGCTGGCGACTCAGCAATACCTGTACTTCACCGAAACCAACACTGACCGTATCCTCGATAACCTCGACGGCCTGCGCGACATGGTGTTCCCGCGCCCGCCGCATCTGGAAGGCGACAGCGAACATCACAGCGATCAGGAATTCCCCTCGGTGTGCCTGATCGGTCTGGGCCGCTGCGGTTCGAACATCGCGCTGGACGTCGCGGAACTGGTGTACAACGCCCGCAAGTTCTACCTCAACGAATTCAATAGCGAAGACCGTCTGTCACCGGACAAACGCTTCGCCGAAAAGGGCTATAGCCCGGCACAGTGGATTCGCAACAACCTGCGCCTGGGGACGAACAAAGCTACCAAACCGGTGTTTCTGGTAGAGCCGCTGGTGATGCTGGGCGACCTGGACAAAGACATCGCCGGTCGCATCCGTTTCTCGCGCAAGGGCGAAAAAAGCGGCTTTTTGCGCGACTACAGCAAAATGAAAATCATGGACTTGTCGGAAGTCCACGCCGGAGGCGCCGGTAACGCGCCGATCCTCGGCCAATACCTGGCCAAGATCATCTTGAACAAGGACACCCAGCGTTTCTCCAGCCCCGACTGGAAGATGATTCACTCGTACCTGATCGACAGCTGCGGCATCAAGGCCAACCAGTCGCGCCTGTATTTCTCGATCTTCAGTGCTGGCGGCGGTACCGGTTCGGGCATGGCCTCGGAATTCGGCCTGGCCCAGCAACACTCGTACATGAACAAGACATTCGACACCAAGCCGATAGACGAGCACGACGGCAAGAGCGGTCATTCCTTCGTCTTCGAGCCGATCTTCACCAGCGGCATTTGTGTGTTGCCGAACATCTCCGATCACCGCAGCGAAATGTCCGAGGCGCTGCACATCAACGCCGGTCGGCTGCTGTGCAAATACCTGTCGGAAGAGTGGGACTTTTCCTACAACTTTGCCAATGAAGACAGCAGCGAAGCCAGCGTCATGGGCCGAATCCGCCCATGGAACGCGATGATGCTGATCTCCAACGACATCATGCGTTATGCCGAAGAGAGCGATGACGGCAATATTCAGAACATCGACGTCAACGCGATGGAAAAGCACGCCAACCAGTACATCTCACAGCAGATCTTCAACATTCTGACGGCGCAGGCGGTTACTACCGACTACGACCAGAACTATTTCCGTCGCGCCGGCATCGACATCGGCGAGACCATTCGCCTGGATGCCAACGACCTGTTCATGAGTCTGGCCGGCCCGGTGGCGATTGCCTACGCCGAATCCGTGGTGCCGGAAACGCCGCCGCCGAGCAGCGACAAGTTCAAGGTGTTCGAGAAAGAGCCGCAGCGGCTGAACATCGATGATCTGTTCTTCCGCTCCATCGACTTGCCGCACTTCAACAAAGTGACACAGGCGATCGAAGGTATCAGCCTGTTGCCGATCGAATCCAAGCGTTATCGCGCCTCGCTGGAGCAGTACAAGAATTCGGGGTATGACGCGGCCGCGTTGCACGACCTGCACTTCTTCAAGAACTGTTCGTCGGTGGTGTCGATCGTTTCGCTGCCCAAGGACTACAAGCTGTCCTACATGGACCTGAACCGGTTGAAGACCCACCTCAACAGCTTGTTTCCCAACACGACGCTCAAGCGTTATGCGTTGGTGATTGGCGCCTCGGCCAACTTGTCGTTGACCACCCTGATCGCCAAGAGCCCGTGCCTGTCGGACGATTTCCTGACGCTGATCGTGGCCTTCATCAAGCGTTGCTTCGCGAAAAACCCGTACCGCTTTGACGAGACACTGGATAACTCGATCCTGGACTTCATCATTAACGAAGACTTCGACGAAGACCGGATCGACGAGCTGCTGAATGAGTTCGAGAACCCGGCGAAGATCCTCGACACCAACTGGTACGCGATCAAACCGATGTACGAGAAGAAGTACCGCGAGCTGATCAACGACAAGGACAAGTTTGTCTCGATCAATGACATTCGTTTGTCGCGCGATTGCGTGAAGAAGGCGATCAAGTACCTGCGCGAGATCTACCGTCACCGGATTGGCAAGACCAAGGTTATTTCGCTGAATAACCACACCGGCAAGACCGCTTAGTCAGTGATGGCTCGTCGCGAGCAAGCCCGCCCCCACATTTGATCGCATTCGTCTGAAAGAACGCGGTCCCCTGTGGGAGCGAGCTTGCTCCGGGCGGCGCTCCGACGATGGCAGCATCAGAATCACCATAAATTCCAACATCCAGAAACAATTAAGCAGCCAATCGGCTGCTCGATAAACTGTTCCCGTTACGTTTACGTCACCGTGATGCTGGCCCGCCTGTGGCCTTTCTCTACGGCAACATGCCATCACGCTACTCGGCTACACACTTTTGCCCGACAACGGCGCGCACCAATAGAGTGCAAGCCTTCAGCTCGTCGCCCTTTCCTGGATCATAATCCACGGCGAAACGACTACGGCCCACAGCTCCGGATCGCGTTCAAAAAGATCCAGCGCCCGCGTTTCAGACAGCTTGGCGACTTTGTCGTCGGCCAGCCAGGCGGCCACTTTCTCGCCTTCGTCCGTCGCCACTGCCTCGGCCGCGGCGATCAAATCCAGACCCGGGTCGACCCATAACAGGGCACCCTTGGCGAAGAACGGTTCCAGCTCCTTCCAGGTAATAGATGCGGTTTCACCAAGCAGCTTGGCATAGAGGGTGCTAGGTTCTTGAGTCATGGGTCCTGTCCGGAAAAGAAATTGACGTAATCATAACGTCGGTGGTCTGGCAGAAAAACCCGGATGCAATTGAGACACCGAACGAAAAGAGCAGCAAAGCCAAGGATTGCTGATATTTCAGCTATAACCCCCGCCGCGATTCTGTCTTTTTCTTTCAATAAAGCGACACCCCCTGGTTTTGCCCCCTGGCGCCAGCTTCCCAGGCTAACAATTGGCGCTCTACACTGTACCGGTACAGTTGCCGGGGGCATTTTCCGGAGGATATCGAAGATATCTGACCCGGTTCTGCTGCTACGGCGCCAGGACTATAAAAACTACAACAGTAAGAGTGGAGCACTATGACTAAGGCTACTAAGCAGATTTCCAAACTGTTTGCCGCTATGGTTCTGGCCGGGGTTGCCAGCCATTCGTTCGCAGCTGACACCATCAAGATCGGCATCGCCGGCCCTAAAACCGGCCCTGTAGCCCAATACGGCGACATGCAGTTCAGTGGCGCCAAAATGGCCATCGAACAGATCAACGCCAAAGGCGGCGTAGACGGCAAGAAACTCGAAGCCGTTGAATACGATGACGCCTGTGATCCAAAACAAGCGGTAGCGGTCGCGAACAAAGTCGTCAACGACGGCGTCAAGTTCGTGGTCGGTCACCTGTGCTCCAGCTCCACTCAACCGGCTTCGGACATTTACGAAGACGAAGGCGTGATCATGATTACCCCGGCTGCCACCAGCCCGGACATCACCTCCCGTGGTTACAAAATGGTGTTCCGCACCATCGGTCTGGACAGCGCCCAGGGCCCTGCCGCCGGTAACTACATTGCCGACTTCGTAAAACCGAAGATCGTTGCTGTTCTGCACGACAAACAGCAATACGGTGAAGGCATCGCCACCGCCGTTAAAACCACTCTTGAGAAGAAAGGCACCAAGGTTGCCGTGTTCGAAGGCATCAACGCCGGCGACAAAGACTTCTCGTCGATCATAGCCAAGCTCAAGCAAGCCAACGTCGACTTCGTCTACTACGGCGGCTACCACCCGGAGCTGGGTCTGATCCTGCGTCAAGCCCAGGAAAAAGGCCTGAAAGCCAAGTTCATGGGTCCGGAAGGCGTGGGTAACGACTCCATTTCGCAGATCGCCAAAGAGGCTTCCGAAGGTCTGCTGGTAACCCTGCCGAAATCCTTCGACCAGGATCCGGCCAACATCGCCCTGGCTGACGCATTCAAAGCCAAGAAAGAAGACCCGAGCGGTCCGTTCGTGTTCCCGTCCTACTCGGCTGTGACCGTCATCGCTGACGCCATCAAGACCGCCAAGTCCGAGGACACGGCCAAAGTGGCTGAAGCCATTCACGCGGGCACCTTCAAAACCCCGACTGGCGACCTGAGCTTCGACGACAAGGGCGACCTGAAAGACTTCAAATTTGTGGTTTACGAGTGGCACTTCGGCAAACCTAAAACTGAAGCCAAGCCTCAGTAAGGCGTTGCCTGACTGACTGCCAATAAAGCCCACGGCGTGCCGTGGGCTTTGTTTTACGAACGTATTGGGCCGCGCTGGCGTGATCCGCCGGTCTCCCCACCTGAAAATCTCAAAACCGTCATCAGCGGTTCGCTGGCAAATCTCGAATTCGAAGTGGGTGCAGATCCACGGGGCTCGAGCGGGAAAATGACTCCACCAGTGAAATGCGTATCAGGTTTTTAGGAGCGCTGTAATGCCTGACATCTATCACTTCTTCCAACAGCTGGTTAATGGTCTGACCATTGGCAGCACGTATGCCCTGATCGCCATCGGCTATACGATGGTTTACGGCATCATTGGAATGATCAACTTCGCCCACGGCGAGGTGTACATGATTGGCTCCTATGTGGCGTTCATCGCCATTGCGGGCCTGACCATGATGGGACTCGACAGTGTTCCGCTGTTGATGACCGCTGCTTTTCTCGCGACCATCGTCGTGACCAGTGCCTACGGCTACAGCATCGAACGGATCGCCTACCGCCCATTGCGCGGCAGCAACCGTCTGATCCCGCTGATTTCCGCCATCGGCATGTCGATCTTCCTGCAGAACACGGTTCTGCTGGCGCAAGACTCCAAGGACAAATCCATCCCCAACCTGATCCCCGGTAACATCTCCTTCGGGCCAGGTGGCGCACAAGAAGTGCTGATTTCCTACATGCAAATCGTGGTGTTCGTGGTGACCTTCGTCGCCATGCTCGGCCTGACGCTGTTCATCTCCCGCTCTCGCCTGGGTCGCGCCTGCCGTGCCTGTGCCGAAGACATCAAGATGGCCAACCTCCTGGGTATCAACACCAACAACATCATCGCCCTGACCTTCGTCATCGGTGCCGCACTGGCGGCCATCGCCGCCGTGCTGCTGAGCATGCAATACGGCGTGATCAACCCGAACGCCGGTTTCCTGGTTGGCCTCAAGGCCTTCACCGCAGCGGTACTGGGCGGTATCGGCAGCATCCCCGGCGCCATGCTCGGCGGGATCGTGCTCGGGGTGGCGGAAGCCTTTGGTGCCGATATCTTCGGCGACCAGTACAAGGACGTTGTGGCGTTCGGTCTATTGGTTCTGGTGTTGTTGTTCCGGCCAACCGGCCTGTTGGGCCGTCCGGAGGTTGAGAAAGTATGACTAGGAATCTTAAACAGGCGTTGTTCAGCGCCTTGCTGGTGTGGGCCGTGGCCTACCCGGTACTCGGTCTGAAACTGACCATCGTCGGCATCAACCTCGAAGTCCATGGCACCAGTGATGCAACCCTGATCACCATCGCCGTGTGCTCGGTGCTGATGTTCCTGCGGGTGCTGTTCGACCAGCAGATCAGCTCGGCCTGGCGGTCTTCGCCAAGCATGCCGCTGATTCCGGCCAAGGCCAGCAACTTCCTGACCCTGCCGACCACCCAGCGCTGGATCATCAGCGCGTTGATCGCCGGCGCACTGGTGTGGCCGTTCTTCGGCTCTCGCGGGGCGGTGGATATCGCCACCCTGGTGCTGATCTACGTGATGCTCGGCCTCGGCCTGAACATCGTGGTCGGCCTGGCCGGTCTGCTTGACCTTGGTTATGTCGGTTTCTACGCCGTCGGCGCCTACAGTTATGCGCTGCTGTCGCATTACTACGGCTTGAGCTTCTGGATCTGCCTGCCGATCGCCGGCCTGATGGCGGCCACTTTCGGCTTCCTGCTCGGCTTCCCGGTGCTGCGTTTGCGTGGTGACTACCTGGCAATCGTGACCCTGGGCTTCGGTGAAATCATTCGTCTGTTCCTGCGTAACCTGACCAGTGTGACCGGTGGCCCGAACGGCATCAGCAACATCGAGAAACCGACATTCTTCGGCCTGACCTTCGAACGTAAAGCCGCGGAAGGCATGCAAACCTTCCACGAGTACTTCGGCCTGGCGTACAACTCGATCAACAAGGTGATTTTCCTTTACCTGGTTGCATTGTTCCTGGCACTGGCTGCGCTGTTCGTTATCAACCGTTTGCTGCGTATGCCTCTGGGCCGCGCGTGGGAAGCGCTGCGTGAAGACGAAATTGCCTGCCGTGCACTGGGTCTCAATCCTACAGTCATCAAACTGTCGGCCTTCACCCTGGGCGCCAGCTTCGCCGGTTTCGCCGGCAGCTTCTTCGCTGCGCGTCAGGGCCTGGTGACGCCGGAGTCCTTCACCTTTATCGAGTCGGCGATCATTCTCGCCATCGTGGTATTGGGTGGCATGGGCTCGCAACTGGGCGTGATCCTGGCTGCCGTGGTGATGATCCTGTTGCCGGAAATGATGCGTGAGTTCAGTGAGTACCGCATGTTGATGTTCGGCGCCTTGATGGTGCTGATGATGATCTGGCGTCCTCAAGGCCTGCTGCCCATGCAACGTCCTCACATGGAGTTGCGCAAATGAGCCGCGAGATCCTCAAAGTAGAAAACCTGAGCATGCGCTTCGGCGGCTTGCTGGCAGTCAACGGCGTAGCCCTGAGCGTGAAGGAAAAACAGGTCGTGGCACTGATCGGCCCCAACGGCGCCGGCAAGACCACCGTGTTCAACTGCCTGACCGGTTTCTATCAGCCGAGTGGCGGCAGCATCCTGCTGGACGGCGAGCCGATCCAGGGCCTGCCCGGCCACAAGATCGCCCTCAAAGGCGTGGTGCGCACCTTCCAGAACGTGCGGCTGTTCAAGGACATGACCGCGGTCGAGAACCTCTTGATCGCCCAGCACCGTCACCTGAACACCAACTTCCTGGCCGGTCTGTTCAAGACCCCGGCGTTCCGCAAGAGCGAGCGCGAGGCCATGGAGTTCGCCGAGTTCTGGCTGGACAAGGTCAACCTCACGGCGTTCGCCAACCGTCCGGCCGGCACCCTGGCCTACGGTCAGCAACGTCGCCTGGAAATCGCCCGCTGCATGATGACCCGCCCGCGGATCCTCATGCTCGACGAACCGGCAGCCGGCCTGAACCCCAAGGAAACCGAAGACCTCAAGGCGTTGATCAGCATGTTGCGTGAAGAGCACAACGTCACCGTGCTGCTGATCGAACACGACATGAAACTGGTCATGAGCATTTCCGACCACATCGTCGTGATCAACCAGGGCACGCCCTTGGCCGATGGCACGCCGGAACAGATCCGAGACAATCCCGAAGTGATCAAAGCCTACCTGGGGGAAGCGTAAATGCTGCAATTCGAAAACGTTTCCACCTTCTACGGCAAGATCCAGGCCCTGCACAGCGTCAACGTGGAAATCCGCCAGGGCGAAATCGTCACCCTGATCGGTGCCAACGGCGCAGGCAAATCGACCTTGCTGATGACCCTTTGCGGTTCGCCGCAGGCCCACAGCGGCAGCATCAAGTACATGGGTGAAGAGCTCGTGGGGCAGACCTCGGCGCAGATCATGCGCAAGAGCATCGCCGTGGTCCCGGAAGGTCGTCGGGTGTTTGCCCGCCTGACCGTGGAAGAAAACCTCGCCATGGGCGGGTTCTTCACCGACAAGGGCGATTATCAGGAACAGATGGACAAGGTTCTCGGACTTTTCCCACGCCTGAAAGAGCGCTTCGCCCAGCGCGGTGGCACGATGTCCGGCGGCGAACAGCAAATGCTCGCCATCGGTCGTGCACTGATGAGCAAACCCAAGCTGCTGCTGCTCGACGAACCGTCGCTGGGCCTGGCACCGATCATCATCCAGCAGATCTTCGACATCATCGAACAGCTGCGCAAGGACGGTGTGACGGTGTTCCTGGTGGAGCAAAACGCCAACCAGGCGCTGAAGATTGCTGACCGTGCGTACGTTCTGGAGAACGGCCGGGTAGTGATGCAGGGTACCGGTGAAGCGCTGCTGACCGATCCGAAAGTGCGTGAAGCGTACCTGGGTGGTTGAGTCTTTGTGATGAACAAAAAAAACGGCCTTCGGGCCGTTTTTTTTATGGCTGCCGATTGATAGCCGATCGTTCCCACGCGGAGCGTAGGAACGATCAGTCTCGGTATTTTTTTGAAGTTTTTTTGTTGGGGCTGTAACGCATCGCCATGACGTTCCTCTAGAGCCGTAAGCAAGCAAAAACGCTTGCGAACCCAAGCTCACTTTCGGAGAAACATCATGACTGCTACCACCCGCACCCTGTCCGCCACCGCCCTGGTTCTGGCCCTCGGTTCTGCACTGAGCATGGCCGCTGTCTCCACTGCCCAAGCCGCCTCCGCAGACATGGAAAAATGCTTCGGTGTGTCCCTCAAAGGTAAAAACGATTGCGCTGCGGGTGCTGGCACTACCTGCGCCGGCACATCGAAAACCGACTTCCAGGCCGACGCCTGGAAACTCGTCCCTAAAGGCACCTGCGCCACCTCCGAAAGCAAGACCTCGCCGACCGGTTTCGGTCAGATGGAAGCCTTCAAAGCCAAAGCCTGATCGCCCCCCCCCCCCGCCTGAGTGTCGACCATGAACAATTTATCGTTCGGGCTCCCGCCCCGCGCCGGGCTGGGGCTCAAGACCGAGCACTTTCATGAAGTGCTCGGCACACAACCGGACATCGGTTTCTTTGAAGTCCACGCCGAAAACTACATGGTGGCCGGCGGTCCGTTTCATCATTACCTGGGGTTGATCCGCGAGCAGTATCCGTTGTCGCTGCATGGCGTCGGCCTATCGATCGGTGCTGAAGGTCCGCTGGATGTGCGGCATCTGCAACGGCTCGCCGAGCTGATCGAGCGTTATCAGCCCCACTCCTTTTCCGAACACCTGGCCTGGTCCAGCCATGGCCCGGTGTTTCTCAATGACCTGCTGCCCCTGGCCTATGACACGCCGACGCTAAACCGCGTCTGCGAGCACATCGACCAAGTGCAGAACACCCTCAAACGCCCGATGCTGCTGGAGAACCCCGCAACCTATCTTGAATTCCAGCGCTCGACGCTGGACGAGGCAGACTTCATCACCGAAGTCATTCGCCGTACCGGCTGTGGGTTATTGCTGGATGTGAACAACGTCTACGTGTCGAGCATCAATCACCGACGCGACCCGTTGGCCTACATCGAGGCCCTGCCCCTTCATGCTGTAGACGAGATACATCTGGCAGGGTCCGCAGAAGACACCGACAGCCTCGGTGACCGTCTGCTGATTGACGATCACGGTGCGCCCATCGACAACGCTGTGTGGGCGCTGTACTTGCGCGTGCTGGAGCGGATTGGCCCGATCGCGACGCTGATCGAGCGCGACAACCAGTTGCCGGCATTCAGCGTGCTACACGCCGAGGCGCGTCAGGCCGATGAGTTGCTGCTATGCGCCGAGGCCCGGCCATGAGCACACAAGCGACTTTCGCCGCTGCCCTGCTCGATCCGCAACGGGTTTGCCCCGAGGGTTTGTTCAGTGCAAACGGGGCGGATCCGGCCAGCCGTTTCGCGGTGTATCGCAACAATGTGCAGAGCTCTTTGATTGACGCATTGGCAGACAGCTACCCGGTGATCTTGCAGTTGGTTGGCGATGAGTTTTTCCGTGCGATGGCAGCGGTTTACGTGCAGAGCAATCCGCCTCAGAGCCCATTGATGAGCGACTACGCAAATGATCTGGCGGAGTTCATCGAAGGCTTCGCGCCCGCAGCCAGCGTGCCGTATCTGGCAGATGTCGCGCGATTGGAACGGTTGCGCACAACCGCCTGTCACGCCGCCGATGCGCAGGCCCTGAGCCATGAACAGATCGGCGCAGCGCTGGCCGACCCGCAAGCCCTGAGCCAGCTGAGCATCGAACTTCACCCATCCTTGAGTCTGTTGAATTCAAGCTTCGCCGTGGTCGCGATCTGGGCGGCCCATCAGCGAGACGCAACGCTGGCAGGCATTGATCTGAACCACGGGCAAAGCGCGCTGGTGTTGCGCAACGGTCTGGAGGTTGAAGTCTTTGCCATCGATCACGGCGCCAGCGCTTTCATTCAGAACTTGCGAAACGGCCAGCCGCTGGCGCAAGCGTTGGCGTGCGCACCCATGTTCGACCTCAGCCAAACCCTGGCGCTGCTGATCAGCCACAACGCCATTACCCTTTTACGTCACAACAAGGTATCGCCATGAATACCCGGACTGGATCGCAGAACCCCATCAATCGTGCCATCGTGCTGCTGCAAATAATCCCCCACAGCCTGATCGCTTTCATTGCGCGTTTCTCCATTGCAGCAGTGTTCTGGAAGTCGGGGCAGACCAAGGTCGAAGGCCTGGCCATTGACCTGTTCGAAGGCACCTTTGAGCTCGGTGTGCCGCGACTGGCGGATTCGACCATTGCGTTGTTCCAGAGCGAGTATCAACTGCCGTTGCTGTCGCCAGAGATCGCCGCGCACCTGGCGGCGTTCGCCGAGCACTTTTTTCCGACCCTGATTTTGATTGGCTTTGCCACGCGTTTTTCGGCATTGGCATTGCTGGGGATGACCCTGGCGATTCAGTTTTTCGTTTATCCGAATGCGTATCCCACCCACGGAACCTGGGCGGCGGTGCTGCTGTACTTGATGGCGATCGGGCCGGGCAAATTATCGATCGATCACTTGGTCGCCAAGCGTTACGCGGACTGATAACCGCTTGTCGAATTCCCGCCTAAACCTGTTAATTCTGACAGTAGCCAGAATTGCTCACTGAGTATTGACTGGGACATCCAACCGCTCATTGACGAGGGTGCCGCCCGTGACTACCGATGAATCCAATCCAGGCGTTTTGGCTATTGATCCTCCGCGATTTCCAAACGCCACAGACCCGATCACCCCCTACCCTGCCCCGTCACCAGGAATCCACTACGTCGGTCTCCGGCAGGCTGCGTTCGACATCCCTCTTGCGCGAGACCCCACTCGACAAAACGCGACAAAAGGCATAGGCGATCCGCCTCTGAATGCGGATTACGAAAGCATTATCGTGATGGTGAACGACGAACCGATTTCCACCCAATTTGTTGCACCGGCTGATCGGAACGAGCCGTTCTATTTCAATCTTCCTCAGTCAGTGCTCAACGAGGGACTGAATGACGTAAAGCTTCGGTACCAGCGGGGCAGTGGAAACTTCACTGATTCAAAAGAGCTGGGGGTGCAATACCACCGTAACTTGCCGGGGGGTAATGAGGTGCCAGGTACCGGCGACCACCCGGCACTGGACATCGCTTTTGCATCGCAATTGGGCAACCCGCCTCTGATCGGTATCGAGGAGCTTACTAATGGCTTGGTCAAACTGATACTCGACTATCCGTTCAAAAGGCCCCACGACAGAATCAAACTGGAGATCAACAATGTGCCGTTTTTTTTCACGGTACAGCCTGGTGAAGAAGGCAAACCTTACGTCATCACCCTGACGTTGGAGATGTACAACACGCTTCAAAAACCCTCGACACTTTCAATTAACTACACCGTCACCGATCAGTTGGGGAACCCCACACACCTGCGACGCTGGTCGAAGAAAATCACGGCCGAGGTTGATCCCGTGGACGGCGAGTTGTCCGTCATGGGGGCACGGGTCGCGTCGGTGCAGTATTGGGCGAACAAAGGTGGCTCGCGCTACATAACGGCACTGGACGTGCGAACCGGGCGACCGCTCAGGGCGCGCTGGCGATACGAGGGTGCCACCGAGGAGGTGGCCACTGCGCACTTCGATGACACCCAGCCCGAACGTCTGCTGCACGTACGCTATGGCGCGCGCAGTGTTGCAATCAAACCAGCCAACTTCTATGGGAATGGCCTGTGTGATCTCAACAACTTCAGCCTGGCTCATTCCGCGTTTGTGGCACTGCAAGACAATGGGAAGCTGACGGCCTGGGGGCTGTCGGCCAGTGGCGGCAGCCTTCCCGCGTCCATTATCCCGATTCGCGATGTCATTGAAGTGGTTTGGTCCTCCATGGCATTCGCCGTACTGCGCGCGAATGGTTCCGTAATGGCATGGGGAAATCCCATCACGGGCGGCGAAGTGCCCCAAGCGATTGCCGTCCTCAGCGACATTCGCCGGATTTGCAGTGGCGGGCAGGCAATTGCTGCGTTACGTGCCGATAGCTCGGTGGTCGCCTGGGGCAATCCCGCTTGCGGAGGCCTGGTCCCCGCCGCCATCAGCCAGCTCAAAAACATCCGCCAGGTTTCTACCAGTGGCGCGGCCTTCGCCGTGCAGCTTGCCGATGGATCGGTGAGAGCATGGGGTGAGGCGCTGCGTGGGGGGTTGGTGCCCGCCGACATTGCCAGGCTCACCAACATCGCTGAGGTAGTCAATAACCATGATGCCTTTGCAGCGCTGTGTACGGATGGCTCCGTCGTTGCCTGGGGCTCCGAAGCTGCAGGCGCAAAACTACCGGTCAGCATCAGTAATGTCGTCAGAATCATCAGCGCCGGCTATGCGTTTGTCGCCCATCTGGACAGCGGCCATGTGGTGGCATGGGGAAGACCGGACTGGGGCGGTAGTGCGCCGGCCTCGATTCTCGCCCTCGACAACATCATTGATGTCGTTGGAGCGGGCTATGCGTTTGCAGCGATATTGACTGACTACCGGGTTGTGGCGTGGGGCGATTCTGCTCAGGGCGGTGTGGTTCCGGCATCGATTGCGGCGCTTCGCAACATCGTTCAACTCGCCACCACCAATGGCGCGTTTGCAGCCCTGTGCGCGGACGGCACAGTGGTGACCTGGGGCAATCCGGTGTGGGGCGGGGACAGCAGTCGGGTAGCCAACCAACTGGTCAACGTGGTGGCCATCTACAGCAATGCCGAAGCCTTCGTCGCATTGGCCAGCGACGGTCGTGTCGTCACGTGGGGGCTGGCTGGATCCGGCGGAAACAGCGATGCCGTTCGGGACGAGCTATTCAGACAGGTGTCCTACCTGGCACCCGCCGTATCGCAAGGTATGGCAGGCAATACGGTGGCCGAGTCCGGGGCGGAGTAAACCTGATGCCCATCGCCTGCCAGTCTGGAAGTTGAGTGGCAGGCGATCATCAACCGGGACAGCAGCGCAACTGAAAAAGGCGTTGGCAGCGGCTACAGCCGATCCAGCGCCTCGCCGCTGCGTTTGAACCAGCCGATCAGGTAGTCGGCCAGCACTTGGGTACGTTTCGGCAAACCGCCCTGATACGGATGCACCAGGTACATGGGCATGCTGCGAGTCTGATAGTCGCGCAGGAGCCATCGCAATCGCCCGTCAGCCAATTCCGCTTGCAGCAAGTACGACGGCAAACGCGCAATACCGGCGCCGGCCAATGCGGCTTTTTTCAGCAGGTTGTAATGGTTGCTGGCGAACGGCCCCGAGACCCGCACCCGCAACAATTCGTGTTGTTGGTGATAAAGCCATTCTTCGCGACCGCTGTAGTGGCTGTTAAGCAGGCAGCGATGCACCGCCAATGCTTGAGGCGTCAGCGGCTCGCCGTACTGTTCGAGATAGGCCGGGCTGGCACAGGTCATTTCGTGCCAGGCCAACAGCGGGCGCGCAACCAGTCGTTGGTCATTGGCCACCTCGGAGCGAATCGCCAGGTCAAAACCGTCGCGGGACAAGTCGTGAAAGCTGTTGTTGAGGTCCAGCTCGATCTGCACCTGTGGATACTGGTGGGAAAACTCCAGCAGCAAGCCATCGAAGAAAGTTTCGCCCAAGGAAACCGGAACCGTCATACGCACCGGCCCGGCCATATCGTCTTTCAACCGCGCCAATGCCTGACGTGCCCTCTCCACTTGAATCACCAGTGCCTGGGCCTGAGGCAGCAACGCCGCGCCAGCAGCGGTCAGGCTCAAACGACGGGTGGTGCGTTGCAGCAGGACCACGGAAAATCGCGCTTCCAACAGACTGATGCGCTTGGACAACTGGCCCTTGCTGCAACCCAGTTGCTGCGCCGCCAAGGTAAAACTGCCGGCCTCGATCAACACCGCGAACGCCGCCAGATCATCCATCTCGCTCATGGATTGTTTCCATTTGAAAACCAAAGGTTGCCTATTAGCGCGCTTATCAATAGAAAAAACCACTCTAGACTGCAACCTCGTTCAAGCATTTCGAGGAACAGCACGATGAAAATTCTTTTGATAGGCGCAGGCGGCACCATCGGTTCGGCGGTCGACAAGGAGCTGTCCGAGCGTCACGAGATCATCCGCATTGGCCGTAACAGTGGCGATTTTCATGTGGATATCAGCGACAGCGCCTCGATTCGCAAACTGTTCGAACAAACCGGCAAGTTCGATGCGCTGGTTTGCGCCGCCGGCAACGTCACCTTCGCGCCGCTGGACGAAATGAATGAAGACAGCTTTGCCCTGGGCCTGAAAGACAAGCTGATGGGCCAGGTCAACCTGTTGCTGATCGGCCGCGAATTCGCCAATGACGGCGCCTCGTTCACCTTCACCACCGGCGTGCTCAGCCACGACCCGATTCGCAGTGGTGCCTCGGCAGCGCTGGTGAATGGCGCACTTGACAGCTTCGTCCGCGCCGCCGCCATCGAACTGCCTCGCGGCCTGCGGGTGAACTCGGTGAGCCCTACCGTTCTGCTCGAAGCCATGGGCAGCTACGCGCCGTACTTCCGTGGCTACAAACCGGTTCCGGCAGCGGATGTGGCATTGGCCTACGCCAAAAGTGTCGAAGGCTTGCAAACAGGTCAGACCTTTCACGTGGGCTAAGCCCTTGTGATGAACGGTCAGGCTGCGTAACGTGGCAGCACTTGTCTGGAGACCCAAAGATGCGTGTTGCCCGTTCCCTAGTCCTTGTCGCCCTGCTTCCGCTGTTTGCTGCCTGCCAATTGCTCGATGGCCCTCGCGAAAGTGCCTCCCACGTGGGCCAGACCCGCATGCAAGGCCAGTTGACGGCGGCCGACGGCAAGCTGCTGTTCCAGCCGTGCAACGAACAGCGCAGTTATGTGGTCAACGACACCGGCGGCACCAGCGTCCTGCAAGAGGCCGCGACGCTGGCCGATGCGCAGGGCAAATTGTTCGCCGACGTGCGTGGCCGAATCGTTGCCAGCGGTGCCGATAGCCGCCTTGATCTTGCGCAGTTGTACCGCGTCGAACGCTCGGGCACTGCGTGCAACGATCCCAATTTCAAAGCGCTGATCCTGCGCGCCGCCGGCCATGGGCCTGAGTGGAACGTCAAAGTCAGCGGCAAAGGCATGGTCATCGACCGCGCCGGTCAGCCACCATTGGCCCTGCCCTACGTCGAAGAGCAACTGGGCGATGGCCGCTTTAATCTCAGCACCGAAGCCAACAACCAGCACATCGAACTCTGGGTCGCGCCGCAACGTTGCGTCGACAGCAGCACCGGTAGCGTTCAGCACATGAGCGCCGAACTGCGCATCGATGGCCAGGTTCAGCGCGGTTGCGGGTATTTCGGCGGATCGCGCGACGACTGATCGTTTTAGCCTCACGGGAATCATTCTTTGAGGCTTATAATCGCCGGCTTCAAACGCCTTGGCGCAGTTGTGCGCCCCGCGAACCGGATCCTGTCATGTTACGAATCACCGAACTCAAGTTGCCGATCGACCATCCCGAAGAGGACCTGCGCCCTGCCATCGTGCAGCGTCTGGGCATCGCCAGTGATGACCTGCTCGATTTCACCTTGTTCAAGCGCAGCTACGATGCGCGTAAAAAATCCTCCGAACTGTGCTTCATCTACACCATCGACCTTAACGTTCGCGATGAGGCGGCGGTGCTGCACACGTTCGCCGATGACCGTAACGTCAACGTGGCACCGGATGTCAGCTACAAAGCGGTCGGCCAGGCGCCGGCCGATCTGCAGCAACGCCCAGTCGTCGTCGGCTTCGGCCCGTGCGGGATTTTCGCCGGGCTGCTGCTGGCGCAAATGGGCTTCAAGCCAATCATCCTCGAGCGCGGCACCGAAGTGCGTCAGCGCACCAAGGACACCTGGGGCCTGTGGCGTAAAAGCGTGCTCAACCCCGAGTCCAACGTGCAGTTTGGTGAAGGCGGCGCGGGGACGTTCTCCGACGGCAAGCTCTACAGCCAGATCAAGGATCCGAAGTTCATCGGGCGCAAAGTCCTGCATGAGTTCGTCAAGGCCGGCGCGCCGGAAGAAATCCTCTACGTCAGCAAACCGCATATCGGTACGTTCCGACTGACCGGCGTTGTGGAAAACATGCGTGAGCAGATCCGTGCGTTGGGTGGCGAAGTGCGCTTTCAGCAGCGGGTCACCGACGTGTTGATCGAAGACGGCCAATTGGTTGGCGTTGAACTCAATGGCGGCGAACAGATCCATTCGAAACACGTGATTCTGGCCCTCGGTCACAGCGCCCGGGACACCTTCCGAATGCTTCACAGCCGTGGCGTGTTCATGGAAGCCAAGCCGTTCTCGGTGGGTTTCCGCATCGAGCACCCACAATCGCTGATCGACCGCGCACGCCTGGGCAAATACGCCGGCCACCCGAAACTCGGCGCTGCCGACTACAAACTGGTGCACCACGCCAGCAACGGCCGTTCGGTCTACAGCTTCTGCATGTGCCCGGGCGGCACCGTGGTGGCGGCGACGTCCGAGCCGGGCCGCGTGGTCACCAACGGCATGAGCCAGTACTCGCGCAACGAACGCAACGCCAACTCCGGGATCGTCGTCGGGATCACCCCGGAAGTCGATTATCCGGGCGGTCCGCTCGCCGGCATCGAGCTGCAGGAACGTCTGGAGTCCCACGCCTACGTGCTGGGCGGCAGCAACTACGAAGCGCCAGCGCAACTGGTTGGCGACTTCATCGCGGGCAAACCGTCTACCGAGTTGGGCAGCGTTGAGCCGTCCTACAAACCGGGCGTTGCCTTGGGTGATTTGGCGTTGGCCTTGCCGGCGTTCGCCATCGAAGCCATTCGCGAAGCCTTGCCGGCGTTCGAGAAACAGATTCGTGGCTATTCGCTGCACGACGCGGTGTTGACCGGGATCGAGACGCGCACGTCGTCGCCGTTGCGCATTACCCGTAACGAGTCGATGCAGAGCTTGAACGTGAAAGGCTTGTTCCCCGCAGGTGAAGGTGCGGGCTATGCGGGTGGGATTCTGTCGGCGGGTGTGGACGGGGTTCGAATTGCTGAAGCCGTAGCGCGAGACATCCTCGGCCTGGAAGCCTGACGCGAGATGATGATCGTTCCTACGCTCTGCGTGGGAACGATCGTCGTGTCAGATATTGGCGCGCAGTACGGTGGCCGGTAACGGCTCGCCGCGCTCGACGCTCGCCGCCACGGCATCGATCAAACCACTCAACTCATACCCCTGAGTCTTGAGCCAGGCCTGATCGTAATAGCTGGTCTCATAACGCTCGCCGCCGTCGCACAAAATCGCCACGATCGACCCCGACTCCCCCGCCGCAACCATCTGCCGGGCCGCCATCAAGGCGCCGATCAGGTTGGTCCCGCTCGACCCGCCCACACGTCGACCCAAGCGCTGCGCCAGGTAATGCATGGCCGCCAGAGACAACGCGTCCGGCACCTTGACCATCGCATCAATCACCTTGGGCAGGAACGATGCCTCAACCCGCGGCCGCCCAATCCCTTCAATCCGCGAACCATGATCCAGTCGCAGGCTGGCATCACCCGTCTGGTAGTAATCAAAGAACACCGAGCGCTCGGCATCGGCACACAGCACGCGGGTGCAATGCTGGCGATAACGCACGTAGCGACCCAGCGTCGCGGTGGTGCCGCCGGTGCCGGGGCTGGAAATCAGCCAGCTCGGCTCGGGGTGCTGTTCGAAGCGCATTTGCTGGAAGATCGATTCGGCGATGTTGTTGTTCGCGCGCCAGTCGGTGGCGCGTTCGGCGTAGGTGAACTGGTCGATGAAATGCCCGTCATGTTCACGAGCCAAGCGTTCGGATTCGGCGTAGATCTGCGTCGGATCGTCAACCAAATGACTCTTGCCGCCGTAGAAAGCGATCTGCGCAATCTTCTCTTTGGACGTCGTTGCCGGCATCACCGCAATGAACGGCAAGCCCAGCAAACGAGCGAAGTACGCCTCGGAAATCGCCGTCGAACCGCTGGAAGCTTCGATGACCGGAGCTCCGGGTTTGAGCCAGCCGTTACACAGTGCATAGAGAAACAACGAGCGGGCCAACCGATGCTTCAAGCTGCCGGTGGGGTGACTGGACTCATCCTTGAAATACAACTCGATGCCCGGCAAACCCGGCAGCGGCAAGGGGATCAGGTGGGTGTCGGCGCTGCGCTGGAAGTCGGCTTCGATGATCCGGATGGCTTCGCGGGCCCACTGTCGGTTGTCGCTCATGATGGTTTTCTCGTTGAATCGGGCAAGAGGCGGCCTTGTTGCAAGGCTCAGTCAACAAGCTTAGGAAAAATCCTACGTAACGCACAGATACAGCTGAGGCCCAATACGTCCGGCAACTGCTAGGCTCAGGTCCGTGTTGCTAATTAGCGCTGTTACGGCATATAACAAAAAAGAATATATCTTTTGTTTTAACAACTAACGGTACGGGTTAGGGTGTGCCACCTTTTGAATTCATCGATGGAGAGCGACCTTGCCTCTGCGTAGCACTTTCACGCGTTTCTTTCAGTTGGAAGCTGCCAGCGGTCTGTTACTGATCGCCGCTGCGGCCCTGGCTTTGATCATCAACAATTCCCCGCTGTCGTGGCTTTACAGCAGTTTTCTGGACACTCCGGTGGTGGCGCAGATCGGTGCGCTGCAAATCGCCAAACCGGCGCTGTTGTGGATCAACGACGGCCTGATGGCCCTATTCTTCCTGCTGATCGGCCTGGAAGTGAAGCGCGAAGTCCTTGACGGACAACTGTCCAAGCCTTCGCAGATTGTCCTGCCCGGCGCGGCAGCGATTGGCGGCATGGTGGTGCCGGCGTTGCTCTACTGGTTTTTGAACCGCGATGACCCGGCAGCCCTGGGCGGCTGGGCCATCCCGATGGCCACCGACATCGCCTTCGCCCTCGGAGTCCTCGCCCTGTTGGGCAAGCGGGTACCGGTATCGCTGAAGCTTTTCCTGATGACTTTGGCGATTATTGACGACCTCGGCGCAATCATCGTCATTGCGATCTTCTACTCGGGTACGCTCTCGACCCTTTCACTGTCTCTGGCCGCAACGTGCATCGTGGCACTGATCGCGATGAACCGGCTCGGGGTGGTCAAGCTCGGGCCGTACATGATCATCGGCCTGATCCTTTGGGTTTGCGTGCTCAAGAGCGGTGTCCACGCGACACTGGCCGGTGTAACCCTGGCGTTCTGCATTCCACTACGCACCAAAAACGCCGAGACTTCGCCGCTGCTGACGCTCGAACACGCCCTGCATCCATGGGTGGCCTACGGCATCCTGCCGCTGTTCGCCTTTGCCAACGCCGGCCTGTCCTTGAGCGGCGTGACCGTGGAAAGCTTCACCCATCACGTACCAATGGGCATCGCAGTAGGCCTGCTGCTCGGCAAAACTCTCGGCGTCTTCGGCCTGACCTGGCTGGCAGTAAAAACCGGCATCGCCGCCCTGCCCCAAGGCGCCAGTTGGGGCCAGGTGTTGGGCGTGGCAATCCTTTGCGGGATTGGCTTCACCATGAGTCTGTTTGTCGGCTCCCTGGCCTTCGTGCCCGGCGCCAGCGAATACGCCGGGATGGATCGCATGGGGATTTTGACCGGTTCGATTCTGGCGGCGTTGATCGGTTATGCGGTGACTGCGGCGGCGAGTCGCAAGAGCGCCGTGCTGCAATCCTGCTAAACAGAGACAGCTCCCAGAGTCATTCAAGACTCGTCCTACAGCCACGATCAGCCTCGTTCGTTAACGTCGCACAGCCCCTTTGTTGGGGGCTGTCGATGTACGAACGCAAGGAAGATCAGTGGCTGGCAATAAGGACATCCCCCGGGTTCAGAACCCTCCGTCAGGCGATTACGGCGAAGTCGCCTGGCTCAGCGCTCGCAAGGTAGACGATGCAGGTCTGCTAAGTCTCGAAACCATCAGTGGCAGCACCCTCTCGCTTGGCATCGGCCGCCTTGCACTCAGCGCGCCGGAGCTCGCCGTTCCCGCCGCAGCAATTGGCGCCTCTGGAGCTGCAGCATTGGCCGGCGTGGTCGCGCTGTTCTGGACGTCAAGCCTGGGCGACAACGCCCTCTACACCGAAGATCAATTGCGCAGTTTGAAACAGGCCAGAACGTGTTCGTCTACAGGTAGAGCAACAGGCTGATGGCAGTCTCAAGGGCTACGGTTTCTACACCGGAAAGCACCGTGATTGGGAAATGGTAAACCCCGACGTCACCTGATCGGGGTTTTTTTTGGTTCTTCACGGAATCCCGGGAAACACAGAAACAAGAACGCCGATTTGATTGATGATGTTCGTGCGAGCAAACACATCTAACAAACCGGCGTTCTTATGCGCGATATTAATACTTTCCTTCCTTTT
>NZ_VOBI01000008.1 GCF_008369325.1 Pseudomonas sp. ANT_H12B
CAACATTTCCATGCTGATCACCCTGTGTTCTCCTGCTCGAAAAGTGAGCAGAAGCAGTTGAACACCTGGGTCAGTTTTCAGTCGGCAGAACAGCCTCTACTGGGTCAGTTTTCGGTCAGCGGCAACACGGCAATGCGATAGCCACGCTATCTGGCGCGCAGTCTCTGCACCTATGGCTCATCGTTAGTCTGTTGTTGGGGATCTGTAACTATCTAGCTATGCAGAATGGAGTTCGAGAAGAACTTTGCTTCCTGCAGCCCAAGTTGCTGCCGACCATGACGATGAACCAAGTAGGAAAATCCGTCAGAAAAGCCATGTGTGATGCGCAGCTCCCCTTAGAGTTCTTAGGCGAGTTTCGATCAGTGAAAGGCGAAGGCGTCCATCTTCGTACCGCGCCGAGTATCAAATCACCGTTGGTGCAGGTGAAGCTTCCTGATAGGGCGACATTGCACGTCCTGGACGACAGCAACCGCGATTGGCTGCATGTTTCAGTCGTCGGGGAGGACGGCGTGGACGGTTGGATTTCCAGGAAGTACACCCACAAGCTCCAGTAGCCAATGTGGACTATCTATCGACATACACACGCTGTGAACATCCACCAACCTCGTGCCTTAGAGACAAAAGTAGCGTTGCGCAGTAATGGGAACAATCACGCATGTTAAACGACATTTAGTGTGACTTCGTGAAGGCTACAACCCCTAACGCCATTACCTACAAACACACCCGAATCGGCCTGCCGACACGCCAGATTGCCGCCGGTACATTATCCCCCGTCGCCACTCGAAGTGACCGGGCGGAGCAGCCCGTAGCACGTAGGTGCCTCTTTTGAAGAGACAGGCCGCTCCAGGCCTGATGTTTGATGGCGCTGTACGCCGGGCCCCTAGGGGCTACCGGCTTTGCGAAGTTCCCCGGTCCACTCACCGGCGTACAGGCGCCATTTTTTTAGCAGCCCGCCAACGTTATGGTGGCTGTGTGAGGGTTCTACCGTTTACATCGATTCAGCCTCTTTGTCGGTGACCTCGCACAGCTGCCTCCCTTTCATTGCGATAGGGGGCCGCGTCATTCAAACCCAATGAATGACGCCCAGCGCGGCAGCCCATCTTCCGGGTGGAAGTCCGACCTCCCACTCCAAATTCTCGATTCGAAAAACGCTACGCTACTGTGAGCTCAATTCGTCGACTATCACAGTCACTTCGCCATGACATCGTTGAGGGCTGTTGCAAGCGCACCACAACGTCCTACTAAGCGCCGTGTTTGCGGCAACCTCATAAAAAACGAACGAAGGAATTCTCGACTTTTGATGCGCATAAACATGTATCTGGGCGCGCGTTTAAAGACACCCGCTGTTACGTCCTATCGGCTACAACGCCTTGCGTCGTTACCTACGCGTGCGCCAGAATCCGCTGGCTTGTGCGGCTGTGGGGCAGGCTATATCGTTTCCCGGTCACTGAAAAACAGTGACCGGGTTTGGTAGCCCGCCTTGTAACAGCCGTATGGCAACACCTTATGCCGTCTCTTTTTTGGGACTCTGCTTTTATGGTGGCCATGCGTGGGGCTCCTTTGTGAGCGCCGGGTTTCCTGTTGCAGCCGGTCTACCAACCCGCGTATGGCCGCCACCCTCGTTTGGTAGCAAGGGTGGTGGCTCCTTAAAATCTGCAACAAGGAGTTTTCATCTATGTTCAAAGTTACGCCCAACCCCCCAATTACCGGTCCAGTACCCTACGACGCCTTTATTGATCTTGACCCCAAAAAAATGAAAGAGGCGGCCGACCGCGCACTCAGCTTCTACCTCAACCCCGGGGCATCGAAAACGCAGATACCGCCCCACAGACCCAGCACCATCTTCACCATCGACGCAGCGGTGGATGACGAAACGTTGCTCGTCGAGGCCTGCGAATCGTTGGCATCCGCCAGCGCCATGGTCAACGATCTCACCGGCTTAACGGACGGCCCACGACGCCAAACGATGCTGGTGCTGCAACGGGTTATCATGTTAGGTGAGCTAGCAGTCAATCGCGTACTGGACAACCACAAGCCTGGGTAGTAGCCAGGCGGATAGCGAGGGCGCTAGCGCCCTCGCTGTTTAGCAGCATTCAAAGGTCGCGACCGCGACAAGCTTCCTTATTGTTTTTTGGTAATGCCACCGACATAGAACCGCAGATGATGGCGCGCGGCGCTCTCAGCGCTCAGGCCACGCAGCTCTGTTGACCGCTGCTCCCCATTCGGTAAAAACACCGTCAACGTATCGCCCGACACCAGGTATGGGGCGGCGTACTGCGTACCTTCATGCTCGATTGTGACTTCGTCTTCCATCAACAACACCTTGTCCTTTCTTTGGAGTGATTACCGCTCGATAACGATCCTCGATCGAGCCGCGAAATCCTCTCCTTAAACCCGATTAAAAGCCAGCGTCTGCGCCCAGCGCCATCATCAGGGCTCTCAACCTGGAGCCACCACAATGGCCGACGCACTCAGCTTCACCCTCAAATTCCCCTTCAAAAGCGCCAGCGGCGAGCTCATCTCGACACTGCCCATCACGCGCCTCAAACGCAAAGACATCAGCGCCGTGCAGGCGGCGACCAAAGATGAAGGCGCCATGGAAGACATGCTCGTGGCCAAGATGCTGGGCATCACCTTGGAAGACCTCGGTGAGTTCGACATTGCCGACTCGTCGTTAGCCACCGAGGTGTTGCGGGAAATGGCAGCCGGTAGAGCCATTGCTGCAGTCCTGGGACGAAGCACTGCTGCTGGTCCTGCACCTGCAACCGTCTGAAATCGAACGGCTAGACATGGTGGATTACTGGCGCTGGGTAGCGGTGTGTCAGCGCGAGATTAACCGCCGGATCGAACTCGACGAACAATCGAGTAGCTGACCACCGTCACCAAGCCAACCACAAGCCCCGCCAGCAACGCGCCGCCCGCAGCAATAGGGGCGGCTGCCAGGGCCAGCAGTGGCAGCGTCAAGCAAAACACCAGCACCGCCGCCCACACCGGCAAGTGAACCAGGCACAGCCAGGCAAGCCAGATCACACCGGCGCCGATGGCCAGTGCATAGAGAATCTTGGCGGTGCGTAAAGCGGCTTTTTCAAACATGCCCAAAGCGTAGCAACTATGGCTAACGAAGTCCTCGTCGGGTTAAAAATTGGAGCAGTTGTCTCGGGCAGCTTGAACGCGGCATTCGGGTCGGCTAAATCGACCGTGCAGCAATTGGGTCGCGCCCTCCATGGCCTCACGACCAAGCAGCAGCAGATGGGCAACGAACTGTCGGCGTCGTTGGCCCGTGGCGGCACGGGGGTCGAGCGCCTGCGCCGGCAATACGCGGCGGTGGGCAGCACCCTTGATCAGCTCAAGGTTAAACAGGATCGCCTCACCGCCAGCATCGCCCGCGGTGAAACCTTGAAAACCAGACGTGGTGAACTGCGTGGCCAGGCCATGGAGGTGGCCGGCACTGGGGCGGCGTTGGGCGCGCCGATTTTTCAATCGATGAAAACAGCCGTCGACTTCCAGGACCAGACCCGCGACATCGCCATCACCGGCGGCTTCGACGTGGCGCAAGAAGCCCACCTCAGCCATGTGATGCGCAAGGCAGCGCTACGGTGGAACCAGACGCAAACCGACGTTGCCAATGGCACCGCCATACTGATCGCGGGCGGTATTGCCAGCGCAAAAGAGCTGGCCGCCTACGCACCCGTCATGGCCAAAACAGCCACCGCCACCCGCGCCAGCATGAATGACCTGGGCTCAGTGGCCATCGCGCTCAACGACAACCTGGGCATTGGTGCCGCAGGCCTCGAGCGGTCCATGAACATGCTCGCGTTCGCGGGCAAAAGTGGCCAGTTCGAACTCGCCGACATGGCCAAATGGCTGCCGCAGTTAACACCCCAGTTTGCCGCCTTGGGCATTACCGGGGAGCGCGCCGTGGCGGAAATTGGCGCTTCGTTACAGATCGCCCGCCGTGGTGCCGGTAGCAATGACGAGGCCGCCAACAACTACAAAAACTTCCTCTCAAAGATCACCGCGCCCGAGACGCTCAAGGCATTTGAAAAGGCTGGCATCGATCTCAAAGGCAGCATGAAAAATCTGGTCAGCGAAGGGTTTTCGCCTGCGCAGTCGATGATCAAAATCCTCACCGCACACCTGGGCACAAAAGCACCGGCCGCAGCCGCCGAGTACGGCAAGGCGCTGGACATAAAGGACGAGCAAGAACGACACATCGCACTGGCTCGGTTGGATGAAGCCTACAAACTCGGCGCGTTGTTTGCCGACCAACAAGTCTTGTCATTTGTCCGCCCCGCATTGGCCAACCAAAAAGACCTGAGCAACATCAAGCAAGGCAGCCAAGGCGCCGCGGATAAAGGCGTGCTGGATCAGGACTGGGCTAAACGCATGGGTAGTTCCAAGGAGCAACTCAAAGAGCTGCGCAACAACCTGACAGACATCGGTATCTCGGTAGGCAACGCGCTGCTCCCCGCGATTGTCGATGTCAGCCGTGCAGTGGTCCCGCTCATGCGGTCGTTCTCGGCATGGGCACAGCAAAACCCTGAACTCATCAGGGGTGTAGTGGGCCTGGTGGGCGGTCTGTTACTGGGCAAAATGGCCTTCATCGGCGTTGCTTATGGGGCCAACCTGGTGATGTCACCCTTTGTCGCCATGACCCGCACCATCACCACGCTCTCCGCCAAATGGACGCTGCTGCAGGGGATGTGCCAGATGGGCAAGTTCACGCCACTGATTACCGGCTTAAGCCGTGTCAGTGGTGGTTTGCGCTCGGTGGCCAGGTACGGCGGGTTGTTCTTGCGCGGCCTGACCACCGCCTTGGGCGCGCCGTTGATGATGATCGCCCGCGGTGGCCTGTTCCTGGGCAAGATTCTGGGCGGTACCTTGCTGTTCGGGTTGAAGCTCGCCGGGCAGGCCATCCTCTGGCTCGGCAGGGCCTTGATGATGAACCCCATCGGCCTGTTAATCACCGGTATCGCGATGGGCGCCTACCTGATTTACCGCCACTGGACACCGATCAAGACCTTCTTCGCCGGCCTATGGGACGAGGTAAAAGTCGGCTTCAGCGGTGGTCTGTCCGGCATCGTCGGGTTGTTGGCTAACTTCTCGCCGCTGGGCCTGGTCTACCGAGCCTTTGCCGGCGTGATGAGCTACTTCGGCATAGAGCTACCGGGCAAGTTCACCGAGTTTGGCGGCATGCTGATCACGGGTCTGGTAAATGGCATCAGCAACATGGCCGGGGCCCTCAAAGACAGCGTCGTGGGCATCGGGTCATCCGTTAAAGGCTGGTTTACCGAAACACTCGGCATACAGTCACCCAGCCGTGTGTTCATCGGCTACGGCGCCAACATCAGCGAAGGCGCCGCCCTTGGCATCCGTGCTCAGGCAGGTCTGGTACACAGGGCCGTACTCGATATGGCCGCGCAATCAAACGTCGACGTTGCCCCGCCAAACCCGGCGCAGGTTTCCAAGGCAAGCATGATGGGCAGCGCTTCGCGTATATCCCCAAGTGCAGGCCCTAGTGCGGCGGGCCCAGTGAATTTCCATTTCTCACCTCAAATCAACGTACCTGCTGGCGCGGACATGGGCCCAATCAATCAAGGGTTGCAGGCCAGCTACACCGAATGGATGCGCATGATGGAGCGCTACATCCACGACCAGCGTCGCCGCAGCTATGGCCCATCCCATCAGGGGGGCGTCTGATGTTTGCCATCCTGGGCGATATCGAATTCACCGTGGCCGGCGGCATCAGTGGCATGGAACAAAGCGGCTCGGCCGACTGGGCAGAGCACGCACGTATCCAGGGCAAGCCCTTGCTGGAATGGATCGGTGAAGGGCTCGATGAATGCACCCTGACCATCGAACTGCACCCCGTGCTGGGCAATCCAGAAGAGCGCTTGCGTGCGCTGCGCCAGGCCAAAAGTCAGCATCAACCGCTGGCGTTTGTGATGGGCAGTGGTGAGTACCTGGGTGCCTACGTCATCACCCAGATGTCCAATGCAATACGTCGCGCAACGGCCGTGGGCCAGATCAAGGCGGCCACGGTCCATCTGAGCCTTAAGGAATACACCGGGCCGTTTACGCGCAAAGTCGCCCGGCCGGGCCTGCTTGATTCAGCCGTGAACGGGACATCGGCAGCCGCCGCCGGTAAGCCCGGTCTGATCTCGCGGCTGATGCCCACGCCCAGTACCGTCCAAGCGGTGATCGGTCACGCAAAAACAGCCGGCAACATCCTCAAGGCGGGCCGGAATGTGTACCAGACAATCAAGAGCGGCAACGCCTCGATGGTCCTCGGCCAAGTTCCGCAATTGTTAGGTGTCACGGCCCGGGCCATAGCACCGCTGCAAGGGCTGAAGGCAGCCGCCGGGTTACTCGAAGACGGCGCCGACCTGTCGCAAGTGGGTGAACGCGTATTGGGCAGTGTGATGGGCGCTCGAACAGCCCTTGATCCGGTCGACCTGGGCAACATCATCGACCGCTTCACGGCATCTCACGAGTCGCTCGACCAGGCGCTCACCACACTGCACAGCGCCCGTACCCGGCTGGCGGGCTTGGCAGGCCAAGTCTTGACGAGGAAGGCCTGATGTTTATCACCCATGTCACCACCGAAGGTGAACGGTGGGATCAATTGGCTTGGCGTTACTACGGCGATGCTCATCGCTATTTACCGATCGTTCAAGCCAACCCTCATGTGCCGATCACCGCCATCTTGCCGTCGGGCCTGACCCTGGCCATCCCCATCCTCGAACCCGTGACCTCCGCCCAGGACCTGCCACCATGGATGCGATAATCCCCGCTCAGGTACCGCAAGCGCGCTTCGTACTGACCTATCAACAGCACAACATCACCCGTAACGTCAGCCAGCATTTGCTCTCTGTGTCCTACGACGACTACCTCACCGGCCAAGCCGACAGCCTGGCCGTCGAACTGGAAGACACCGAAGGCAAATGGCGTGATCAGTGGTACCCAGGCCATGGCGACAGCCTCACCTTATCCATGGGCTGGGAAGGCCAGCCACTGCGCGCCCTTGGCCGTTTCGAAATCGACGAAGTCGAACTCAACGGCCCACCCTCGACCATCACCATCCATGGCCTCGCCACCGGCATCAAAGCGGCGCTGCGCACACCCTCACACCACGCCTATGAAAACACCACGCTACAGGCCATCGCCCAACAGATCGCCGCACGCCAGGGCCTGGAACTGATCGGCACCATACAACCCATCCCACTCGACCGCCTGACCCAGCAAGATGCCGACCTGACCTTCCTGCGCAACCTGGCAGCCGAGTACGACTACGCCTTCAAAATCACCGGCCATCGCATGGTTTTCCATGCCATCAGCACATTAGCCAAAGCGGCGCCAGTGGCAACGCTGGTACTCCAGGACCTAAGCAATGTGAACCTGCGCGACCAAATCAAAAACGTGCCCCAGGCCGTCGAGGTCAAACACAAAGACCCCGCCACAAAAACACTGGTGGCCTACAAGATCGAAAACAACCAAACCGTCGCGGTCCCCAGCAGCATGAGCAAAACCACCACCAGCGGCGACACCCAAAAAAACCGAAAACGCAGCGCCTCGACCGAAGAATCCAAAGCAAAAGCCCAAGCCCAACTGGCCCGAGCCAACCGCGAACGCACCACCGGCAGCTGGTCAGCCATGGGCCGGCCCAACCTGGTCAGCGGCAACGTCGTCACCCTAGTCGCAGCAGGAAAACTCGGTGGCCGCTACCTCATCACAACCTCACAACACCGCATGACCCGCAGCGGCTACACCGTAAGCCAATCAGTCAGACGCGTATCCGCCCATTAACCCAACACACCACACCCCATGTGGGAGCGGGCTTGCCCGCGAATGGCCAGCAAATTCACCACCCATTCACCAGACTAAAATGAGCATCCATGCCCACCCAACTCGAATACGGCGAAGTCACAGCCCTCGACCACAAAACCTGCCGCCTCCGAGTCCGCCTCGACGACCGCGACGGCGTCGAGAGCTACTGGCTCAACGTCCCTCAACGCAATACCCAAGGCACACAGCGCCGCCCACTCATGCCCGAACTGGGCGAACAAGTCGCGGTGCTGCTCGATGCTGATGGTGTGGGTGTTGTGTACCTGGGCGGCATCTACTCAACCGCCGAACCACCACCGGTTGTGGATGAGGACACGGACTATGTGCGGTTCAGTGATGGGACGGTCTCAACCTACGACCGTGCGGCCGGGGTGATGATGCTGGACTGCGTGGGGGCTTTGCTAGTGAAGTGCGGGCGCAACATCACGGTTGAGTCGGGTGATGCGGTGGTGGTGAAAGCACCTTCCGCGACGTTGGACATCGCGCAGGTCATTTTGAATGGAAACCTGCAGTTGAGTGGAGACCTGAGCGTGGATGGCAACGTTGACATAAAAGGTACTGTCATGGACGTCGGCGGTAATTCGAACCATCACGATCATTGAATTTCTGTTCCGCGCATCGCTGAAATGGCAATGTCTCATGCTCTACCTAGCTTCCCATCAACTGAAAGGAATAAGTCTCCAGCAAGATCAAGGCGTAAAGTATTCAATTCTGGCGTTTCTGGGTTGAAGCCGACATCGAAAAGTGAGGCGTCGCAATAATCTACGGCGGACAAGCCGGACTGAAATATTGGATACGAAACTTGCAGAGGGCTCCCGTTCGGACGAAGCAAGGTAACGGTTCCTTTGACCTGAATCAGTCCAGCTTCCGGCCCAGCCTGTTCGTGCGGCGTATCTTTGTTTATTACAGCTTCTTCTACCGCCACCCGACACTCAGCAGTCGCACCGTGAGCGAGCACAAATCGCGCCTCATGCATAAGTAGCATTACGCAGAGGAGGATAATTGGTTTTTGCGCAACTATCGCCTGCTCGTCGAAGCTCAACGCGTTCAACCTCAAAACGGCAAGCAAGTCATCTAACAACTGATCCCCGGTGAAAGCGGGATAGCTTACGATAAAGCTGACTAGATATTGGAAGGGAGCAAAGCCATCTTTACCAAGCTTAAAGAGTTGCAGCTGAGTGGTTTGGCTTTTCTTATCGTCTTTGAAGAAAGTATCGATACGCGATCTGAGTTTTTCAGGGGTTACGTTGAATTTCTCTCTAAGGTACTCAGGTTTACATTTGTCCACCTGATATTTCATGAGTTTTTTGATGTAAATAGGAATCGGGTTGGAAACATTCAACGCCTGCGCATCTGGCATCGCGTATTCCAAAAAGTATTTGAAACTTAGGTAAATGTTCTCCAGAGACTCGTTCAACAAGCCTCGGTCTCTCGCGTCATTGTGAGCCACAAAATCTGCTGCTTCGCGAAAGACCAAGTGCCCCGCAGAATAGGCACGCAGGCGCATGAAGAGATTGTCGATGTCATTCTCATCAAAATTACCGGCTTGGATTTTATCGACCACCTTTTGAGCTTTTATTCTTTCGCTAGCCTTCATTGTCCTAATCCATCTCGTCCATACATTGAGTCTGCCATGCGGTGGGTCCACTCGCATCTTTAAACCTGATTAAAAGCTTCTGGTCGTGAGCAGCATCATCATGGGCCCATGACAACGCCCATACCTCACACCAGCATCACCGCCGCCCACTGGCAGCCCGCTCTCGGTACCTCCGGAGAGGTGGTCGAGGGCCTGCGCGATATTGACCAATCCATTCGCATCATCCTGAGCACGCCCAAGGGCAGCGATCCCCATCGCCCGGAGTTTGGCAGCGACCTGCACCTGTACCTCGACTGGCCCACCAACCGCGTCACGCCGCATCTGGTGCGCGAGGCAGTCGACGCCATTCGCCACTGGGAACCCCGCGTCTCAGTGGCCCAGGTGAAAGTCCAGATCAACGCAGCGCAGATCATCGTGCAGGTGCATTGGCGTGTAGCCGGCGAAGTGTCCCAGTTGACCGAGGTGCCCTATGCGCGAACTGCCTAAACCCGAATTCATCAAAATAGACCCCGTCGCGCTAGAGGCCCAACTGATCGCCCGCTACGAACAGAAGTCGGGCAAAACCCTGTACCCGGCCCAGATCGAACGACTGTACATCGACCAAATTGCCTACGCGGTATCCCGATTGCAGATGAGCATCCAGAACGCCGGCGAACAACTGCTGGTGCGTTTCGCCCGCGGCCCGATTCTCGATTACCTCGGCGAACTGGTCGCCACCCCCAGGCTGCTGGCCCAAGCCGCCCGCTGTACCGTGCGTTTCACCATGCCCGCGGCGGTAACCCAGCCACTGCTTATCCCGATCGGCACTCGGGTCAGCACCCAGGATGCCAAGCTCACCTTCATCACCGATCAGGACGTGGTGATGGCCGTCGGTCAAACCCACATGACCGTCACTGCCACCTGCACGACCGCCGGCCAACAAGGCAACGGCTGGACCGTCGGCCAGATCAGCGCCCTCGGCAACTCGCCAGCAGCTGGCCTGACCGCCAGCAACATCACACTCACCACCCAAGGTGCCGAGGATGAAGACGATGACCGCTACCGCGAGCGCATCATCCTGGCCCCCGAAGCCTTCAGCAACGCCGGCAGCCGCGCCGCCTATCGCTACCACACGCTGGCGGTGCACCAGTCCATCATCGACGTCGCCGTACATGGCCCAGATGAAGGTCAGCCCGACGGCCACGTCGCGCTGTACCCGCTGACGACCACCGGCTTGCCAACGGACGATCTACTGCAACGCATAAAAGATCAGGTCAGCGGCGAAAAACTCCGTCCGCTGTGCGACACGGTCAATGCATTTTCCCCAACTGAAGTCGGCTATCAGATCAAGGCAAACATCACGTTCTACGCCAACGCAGACCGCAGCGCCGCCATGGCAGCCGCGCAAGCCGCCGCACACGCCTATGCAGTCGAGTCTCGGGCCGGGCTCGGGCGCGATCTGGTACCGGAACAACTGACCGCTTTGCTTCAAGTCACTGGTGTGTACCGCGCCAATCTGAATGTGCCGTCAGGCCTGCGCGAGTTGCAAAGCAATGAATGGGCGAACTGCTCATCCATTCAACTGATCGATGCCGGGGTGGCTTATGGCTGATCAGTCACTGCCACCCGCACTGGCCGGTGATGAACGTTTTTCACTGCTCTGTGAGCTACTCGACCAGGCATTAGCCGACCTCGATCTCAACGTGATGCTGGTTTACCTGATTGACCTGGTGAAACCCTCGCTACTATTGGCGTTGGCCGATCAATTCTCGCTCCTCGACGAAGCGGCCTGGGAGCTGGCCGAGTCCGAAGAAGCCAAGCGCAACTTAATCAAAAACGCCGCCGAACTGCATCGTTTCAAGGGCACGCCGTGGGCCATCCGCGAGGTCATTCGATTACTCGGCTTTGGCGAGGTCACCCTCATGGAAGGGCTACACGCTCAACCGAGCACCGAGCCTTCCACCTGGCCGCTGTACCGGATCGTTCTAAAACGTGTCATCACCAACGATCAGGCGGTGCTACTGCGCCGCCTTCTACTTTCCGTCGCCCCGGCACGCTGCCGCCTGGTATCACTCGACTATCAGTCAGTTGCCATTCGCTACAACGCAGTCGCGCGCTACGACGGCCAATACAACCATGGGAGCAGCTAATGGCCGATCTACCCGAATCCCCCGACTGGGCGCCTGGCGTCTACCAACTCGAAACTTCTGACCCCGTGTTAGGTGGCCCCGACGGCGTCTCCAATCAACAAGCCAAACACCTCGCGAATCGAACAAGCTGGCTTAAGAAAAAAATAGATGCGCTTTTAGATGGCAGTGGCATTCCCTTTGCCAGTCAACGTGAAGCAGAAAAAGGAGCTAATACCAACAAACCGATGAGTGCGCTCAGAGTGTTCCAAGCCATCGGCGCCAAGGTCGTCCAGGCAACAACGAGTGCGCCAGGGATCGCAAGAATTGCAACTCAACTATTGGTTAAGGCGGGTACAAACGACCACACGATCGTGACGCCGAAAGCGCTCGCGGCAACATTCCCGTTTCGAGGTATTAAAGTCTATTCGTCGGCTGGAGAGTTCACTTGGGAAGTACCACCAGGTGTCACTAAAGCTTGGGTGACTATTATCGGGGCCGGCGGTGGCGGAGCCCGAATTGCTGTTCTACCCGGTCCTTCTGGAGGATCAGGTGGGGGTATTTCCAAAAAGCTTGTCGACCTGACTGGAGTAACGTCAGTCGCTGTAAAGGTCGGTGCAGGTGGCATAGGAGGCAAGGTTAATGGCACGAATGGTACCGACGGCGGCATCTCGGCATTTGGTGCAACACCGTGGGCCACAGGTGGCTATGGAGGTCGCATAGACGGAAAGGGACCGGAAGGGGGATATGGCGTTGATGGTGATGAAACCAGCACCATCGGTGGAGGCTACCTTCCAGTTGGCACTGCCTCCAACGATGCTTTTATTGGTGGCGCTGGCGGCGGTGGAGTATCTGGATCCGCAGGAGTCGGCGACCACCGTCCGCGGAGTCCGGGACACGGTGGAGGTGGGCGAAACGGTGGCCCGGCACCTGATGGCGCAGATGGACAAGTGACCATCCAATGGTAAGCAATCGAAAGGCTTCTTAAAGGAGGCACATTACAAGGGGTCTGATCATGCAGGAAATACGCTGTGGCGAGTGCCACCGAAAACTCGCCGCTGTCAGCGGTTTCACCGAACTACAAATCAAGTGTCCGCGCTGCCGAACACTCAATTACTTGAAGGCCCCGAGCCTCCTGTCCGAATGCCCTGAGCATCTGCCCATAGAAGTGCAGAAATGCCCCAGCCCACCATTGGAAGTCTGTTCGCAGGCATAGGAGGTTTTGATGTCGGATTCGAAAACGCAGGCTACCGCACCGCCTGGCAAGTGGAACTCAACCCCACTAACCGGGCTGTCCTTACCGATCGATTTCCACACGCCGTCCAGTTCGAAGATGTCCGCCACTGCGGCGCACACAACCTCCGTCCCGTCGACGTCATCACCGGCGGCTTTCCCTGCCAAGACATCAGCCTTGCCGGCGCCAGACCCAGCAACAAAGAAACCCGAGGCCTGCGTGGTCAACGCAGCGGCCTGTTCTGGGAAGTCATACGAATCCTCAAAGAGACACAACCTCGCTGGGTGGTGCTTGAGAATGTCGTTAACCTGCTCGCTATCAACGATAGCCAAGACTTTGAAACAGTCATCCGGGCCCTTGCGCAATGCGGGTATGTGGGATTCTGGCGAGTGCTTAATGCTCAATATTTCGGAGTCCCCCAGCAACGTCGTCGCGTATTCCTGGTCGCAGGTTACAGACGAATGCCCCCCATGGAGCTGCTGGCTGACGCCGCGCCAGTGGAAGCAATACCTCCAGCGTCTGGCAAGATCGCGTGGCCACGCCCCGCGGATGCATGGGCTGCCAATACTCTATTGGCAAACAAAGCAGGCTCACAAATCGCTATGGGCTGTACCACTTTCATCGCTCAACCGAACGGATGGCATCAGATGGCTGAGCGGCAGCGAGCGTCTGAAAATGATGGGCTTTGCCTCGGACTGGATGCGTCCAACCTTGCAGAGGCTTTCGCTGCCGGAAACGCCGTCGTTACGCAAATCGCGCAATGGATCGCCGAAAAGCTAATTAAGGCACACTAAAAACAAAGGCAGCAGAGACCACCACATCCGCTGCCTAACCCCAACACCTCAGTTTCCGAAATTCCCTTGCACCACACGCAACAAACCTAAACTCCATTTACCTCGCACCAGCGCCCGAGTTTTTCGCGCTCGGCATCATCTGCTTGTCGCGGCACCAGACAATGGTGTGGTTTAGCTGAGCGCTCATGGAGTGGTCCTCACGGCGGTTCAGGTGGGGCGTCATGAGTTATGAGATTAGCTCAGCCTGTTGCGCAATGACCGCCCTGACCTAAGCTTGGGGCAAGGCGGAACACAATTGCGGTGCGTCACCCGGAACGATCGCCGCGATGCGCAATCATTAGAGCGTGGATATCAAAAGGAGATGCGCATGCTCATCAGGTCATTGACCCTGGCTACCCTGCTGGCTATCGCCGGCCCCTTGTTCGCCGCCGATGGCGACTCACCTCTGGATATGGACAAGGGCAGGGCCCGGCCGTTGATTGTCATCGCTCCAAGCACGGTGGACCCGACGTGGGTCAATCTTAAAAAGTCGCTGGATGAGCCGGCCAACCGCAAGGGTTTCACCGAACGAAACATGGTGCTGTACACCGTGCTCAACTTGATGGGCCAGCGCGAAGGCAAAGACCTGGGGCCACAAGACACTGCGGCATTGATCCGCTCGCTCAAGTTGGGCGCCGGAGCCAAGTCCAAGGTCATTCTGGTGGGTAAGGACGGGGAAAAAAAGCTTGAAGAATCGGGTGCGGTCGAGCTGAAGACGATTTTCGACGCCGTCGACCAACTGCCGGCTTCAGAGAAAGAAGCAACGGTACCAACGCCACCACCGGTCGCAGAAACCGCACCGACCAAGGGCGCCAAAGGCACAAAACCCGGCAAACCCGCCAAACCTCCTGAAATGCCGAATGATTGAATCCCGGTAGCAGCCTCGCAGGCTCGGAAGCTGCTACAAGGGATCGAGCTGTCTGAACTATTGGGCCAACGCGTTCAATATCGTATGAGCAATCTTGACCCGCTCCGGGTTCGGGTAATTTTTGTTGGCCAGGATCACGATGCCAATGTCTTTCGAAGGCACGTAGGCCACATAAGCACCGAAACCACCCGTCGAGCCGGTTTTGTTGACCAGCACATTGTCCGGTTGCGGTTGCGGCGGGTTTAGCCACTGGACTTTGTGAGCCTCCATCGCCATCTGCGTCGAGTTGCCAGCCAGCAATTTTTCCAGCGTGATCGGGTAGCGATACATCTCCCAACCCAAACCCTGAGTCATGTCACCGACCGTGTAGTAACCGGTATGCGTCGTCGCGATAGCTTGCTGCAAAGGCTTTTCCAGCCCGTTCGGTTTCATGTTCGCTTCAACATACCGAAGCATGTCCGCCGCACTGGTTTTTACCCCATATGCCTCGGAATCCAGCGCCCCCGGCCCAACCCGCACGGGTTTGTCCTCCTTGTCATACCCCTGGGCGTAAAGCGCCATTTGAGCCTGCGCAACCTTGAGGTACGTGTGCTTCAGTCCTAGTTTGGGCAGCAGGGTCTTTTCCATCACGTCATCAAAGGGTGCACCCATGCTGTGGGCTGCCAGATAACCGAATAGCCCAATGCTGGGATTCGAGTACTGCCGATGGGTGCCGGCGACGTAGGTCGGTCGCCACTGTTTGAAATAGCCGAGCATCTTGTCCGGCGCATCGGCATCGCTGGGAAATTGCAGCGGCAGGCCGCCGGCAGTGTAGGTGCCGAGTTGCAGCACGCTGATATTGTCGAACGCACTGCCGCGCAGTTCCGGCAGAACGCTGCTGGCCTTGTCGGACAGGGACAGTTTGCCGGTCGCCTGAGCGTAGGCGGCGAGGGTGGCGGTGAAGGTTTTGCTCACCGAGCCGATCTCGAACAGGGTGTCTTCGGTGACGGCTTTGCCGTTTTCCTTCGAAGCCACGCCGTAGTTAAAGTAATGCGGTTGGCCGTTGACGGTGATTGCGATCGCCACACCGGGGATCGATTGTTGCTGCATCACCGGTTCGATGGCAGCCTTCACGATGGTTTCGATGCGGTCGTCAGCAACGCAATGACCGGCGCTGAGGAAAAGCATGAGAGCGCTGTAGGACAAGAGTTTGTTAGGCATGATTGAGTCACTTTCCATGAGTTTCAATGGTGTTAACCGCTACACTCCGAGCGGTTTTTTCAATTCGGGCCGCTGATGGGCGTGCCAAATCTATGCAGTCTGCCGAGGTTCGACAACCGAGCATATTTCGGACGAGCCATTAGAAAAATTTGGGAGTTGGCATGATCCGGCCTCAGTTACCGCTCAATGCACTGCGCGCCTTCGAGGCCTCTGCCCGTCATTTGAGTTTCACCCGGGCGGCGGTGGAGTTGTGCGTCACGCAGGCGGCGGTGAGTCATCAAGTCAAAAGTCTTGAGGCTCAGCTTAACGTAACGCTGTTCAAACGTTTGCCCCGTGGGCTGATGCTGACCAGCGAGGGAGAAACCCTATTGCCGGTGCTGCGCGAATCCTTCGACCGCATCGCCCAAACCCTGGAGCGTTTCGAGGGCGGGCATTTTCGGGAGGTGCTGACGGTGGGGGCGGTGGGGACGTTTGCGGTCGGTTGGCTGTTGCCGCGGTTGACCGACTTCCAGGCGAAACATCCATTCATAGATTTGCGCCTTTCGACCAACAACAATCGGGTGGATGTGGCGGCTGAAGGACTGGATTACGCCATTCGGTTTGGCGCGGGGGCGTGGCATGGCATTGAGGCGTTGAAGCTGATCGAGGCACCGCTGTCGGTGCTATGTGTTCCCGACATTGCCCGGCAACTGAAGTCACCCGCGGATCTGTTAACGCAGACGTTACTGCGTTCTTATCGCACAGACGAGTGGCCGGACTGGTTTCAGGCAGCCGGACTCTCGACCCGCGCAGCGCCACCGCGCAGCATCGTCTTCGACTCGTCGCTGGCGATGATGGAGGCGGCGTTGCAAGGGGCGGGCGTGGCATTGGCTCCGCCATTGATGTTCGCCCGGCAATTGGCGGCGGGGGCAATCGAGCAGCCGTTCGCTATCGGCATCACCACCGGCAGCTACTGGCTGACCCGCTTGCAGTCGCGCCCCGAAACGTCGGCGATGGCGACGTTCAGGGACTGGTTACTGCAAACGGCACAGATGAGTTAGCGAATGCCATTCCTGTGGGGCGAGCTTGCTCGCGATGAGGCCATGACATTCGACATCTCCTCTGTCTGTCAAACCGCTATCGCGAGCAAGCTCGCTCCCACAGGTACTGCGGCATTTTTCAGATTGCTAGCGCACCAGACACGGCCGCTTGTTATCGAACTTCCACCCCGGGATCAAAAACTGCATCGCCACGCTGTCATCCCGCGCGCCCAGTCCCATGCCCTTGTACAGCTCATGGGCCTTGGCGAACTGATCCATGTCCAGTTCGACCCCCAGCCCCGGTTTCTTCGGCACCTGCACGCAACCACCGACGATTTGCAGCGGCGCTTTGGTCAGGCGCTGACCGTCCTGCCAGATCCAGTGCGTGTCGATGGCGGTGATTTCACCGGGTGCGGCCGCCGCGACGTGAGTGAACATCGCCAGGGAAATATCGAAGTGGTTGTTGGAATGCGAACCCCAGGTCAGGCCCCATTCATGGCACATCTGCGCCACGCGGACCGAGCCCTGCATCGTCCAGAAGTGCGGGTCGGCCAGCGGAATATCGACTGATTGCAACTGGATCGCGTGGCCCATTTCCCGCCAGTCGGTGGCGATCATGTTGGTCGCGGTTTTAAGGCCCGTGGCACGACGAAATTCCGCCATGACTTCACGTCCTGAATAACCGTTTTCCGCGCCGCACGGGTCTTCGGCGTAAGCGAGTACGTGATGCTGATCCCGGCACAGGCGAATCGCTTCTTTCAGCGACCAGGCACCATTAGGATCGAGGGTGATGCGCGCATCGGGGAAGCGTTCGGCGAGGGCGGTGACGGCTTCGATTTCTTCATCGCCACTGAGCACGCCGCCCTTGAGTTTGAAGTCCTTGAAGCCGTAACGGGCGTGGGCGGCTTCGGCCAGGCGCACCACGGCGTCGGCGCTCATGGCTTTTTCGTGACGCACGCGGAACCAGTCGTTGTCGGCGTCCGGTTCGCTGCGGTAAGCCAGATCGGTTTCGTTACGATCACCGACATAAAACAGATAACCGAGCATCTTCACTTCATCGCGCTGCTGGCCTTCACCGAGCAGGGCGGCGACCGGCACGTCCAGATGCTGACCGAGCAGATCGAGCAGCGCAGCTTCGAGGCCGGTGACCGCGTGAATGGTGATGCGCAGGTCGAACGTCTGCAAACCACGACCGCCGGCATCACGGTCGGCGAAAGTCTGGCGCACTTGATTGAGGATCTTCTGGTAGGTGCCAATCGGGCTGCCGACCACCAGGCTGCGCGCGTCTTCGAGGGTCTGGCGAATACGCTCGCCACCCGGGACTTCGCCGACTCCGGTGTGGCCGGCGTTGTCCTTGAGGATCACGATGTTGCGGGTGAAAAACGGCCCGTGAGCGCCGCTCAGATTCAGCAACATGCCATCGTGGCCGGCCACCGGAACAACCTGCATGCTGGTGATGATCGGGGCTTTTGCGGTTTCTTGTGAGTTCATTTTATTGTCCTTATAAACCAGTATTTCAGGCGTGATTGGGCGCTGGTTTGCCCTGTGCAACGGCAGGTTCGGTTTTCGGTTTATTGCGTGCGGAGAAGACAATGATCGCGGCGATGATCGAGGTCGCCGCCAGGCCGTACAGCCCGCCCTGAATCGAACCGGTGTGTTCTTCCAGCAGGCCGAACGTGGTCGGCGCAACGAAACCGCCGAGGTTGCCCACCGAGTTGATCAAGGCGATCACCCCGGCTGCGATCCGTGCATCCAGATACGCTTGAGGGATCGGCCAGAACAGCGACGACGCCGATTTGAAACCCAGGGCTGCGAAGCAGATGGCGACGAAGGCGAAGATCGGCCCGCCGGTGGTGGACATGAACATCCCGGCCGCCGCGATCAGCAGGGCAGCGGCAACCCAGGCTTGCTGGTGCTTCCATTTGGCCGACAGCGAAGCGAAAGCGTACATGCCGACGATCGACAGCAACCACGGGATGGAGTTGAACAGCCCGACCTGAATGTCGCTCAAATCGCCCATCTTCTTGATGATGCTCGGCAGCCAGAAAGTCGCGGCATAGATCGTCAATTGGATGAAGAAATAGATCACGCAGAACAGGATGATCTGGCGATCCTTGAGCAGTTTGCCCAGGGAAGGTTTGATCGGCGTCGCAGCCTCGCGGGCCAGTTGTTCGTCGTCGATGGCCTTGACCAGCGCATCCTGCTCTTCGCGGCTCAGCCATTTGGCGTCGTGGGGTTTGGAGTCCAGCCAGAACCAGACGAACACGCACAGCCCGACCGAAAACATGCCTTCAATGAAGTACATCCATTGCCAGCCGTGCATGCCGAATCCGCTGATTTGCAGCAGCAACCCGGACAACGGACCGGAGATCAGCGAAGCAATCGCCGAGCCGCTGAGGAAGATGGCAATTGCCTTGCCGCGCTCCACGCCGGGCAACCAACGAGTGAAGTAATAAATCACCCCGGGAAAGAATCCGGCTTCAGCCACGCCCAGCAGAAAACGCAGGATATAGAAGTGGGTTTCATTCTGAATGAAGGCCATGCAAGCAGCGACAAGGCCCCAGGTCAGCATGATGCGGGTCAACCAGATTCGCGCGCCGACTTTTTGCAGGAGGATGTTGGAGGGTACTTCGAACAGCGCGTAACCGATGAAAAACAGCCCGGCACCGAGGCCGTAGGCGGCAGCGCCAATGCCCAGGTCGTGCTCCATGTGGGCGCGGACGAAGCCGATGTTCACGCGGTCGATGTAGTTGACGATGAACATGATCACGAACAGCGGCAGTACATGGCGTTTCACTTTCGAGATGGCTGACTTCAGGACCGAATCGGCGCCGTCGTTCATCCCGGATATGGATGTATTCACTGCGTTATCTCCCACTGATTATTTTTATGCGGGGTGTGACGGGATGTTGCGATGTTGATAGACATCATACAACTACATTTTTCCGTCCTGCAAGCATCGTCACCCAATAAAATGGCGCTGTTTAAGCGATTTTTTATTCTTTTTGCGATTGTGTGGGGCCTTGGTGATGGCTGTTTTGCTCACATTGTTGAGTGTTGTCATACAAGTTGGTCGGTGTTTTCTTGAGATTCCCGTCAAGCGCAGTGCTAGGATTCCGCTAGCTCTGCTCCCGGATGATCGCCATGCAAGAAGACCTCGACGCGCCTGCCCGCAAGCGCACCCACAATCTGGCCCATGACCTGGTCGCCAAACTGACCCAGAGCATCTTGCTCGGCCAGATGCTGCCGGGGGACAAGCTGCCGTCGGAGAACTCGATTGTTCAGGAGCACGGGGTCAGTCGCACGGTGGTGCGCGAGGCGATCTCGAAGTTGCAGGCGTCCGGGTTGGTTGAAACCCGCCATGGCATCGGCACCTTTGTTATTGAACGAGCGCCAGAGCAGGGCCTGCGGCTGAACGTCGATACCGCGCTGGGGGTGCGCAGTATTCTGGAGTTGCGCATGGGCCTGGAAACCCAGGCTGCGGCGCTGGCTGCAGTTCGTCGCACCGATCAGCAATTGGCGCAGATGCGGCAGGCACTCGATGATTATCAAAGCCTGCTCGCCAACAACGACAGCTGCGTTGAAGCCGACAAACGCTTTCATCTGTTGATCGCCGAAGCCACCGGCAATGTGTGCTTCACCGAAATCATGCAGCACCTGGGCAACGCCATGATCCCGCGAACCCGCGTCAATGCCGCCGAGCGCGGCGCGGTGGATCTGAGCAAGCTCGGGCACTTGGCCAACCTCGAACACGAGGCAATACTCAACGCCATCAAACGCCAGGATGCGGAGGCAGCGCGAGCGGCGATGTGGTTGCACCTGAGCAACAGTCGCGACAGGTTTTCGACGGATCGCTGACAACCGATTATCTACTCGATAGCACGCTCTTCACGCATCCGCTTCCAACCTGTACGGCCCAGAAATACTGGACCTCATCAGTGAGGTGCGTCATGGCTAACGACTCAATGTTCCAGGGTGGAACGTCCAATATCGACCCCACCAGACCGATCCCCGGCACGGACGAGTTGCCGACGGATCACGATACACCGCCCGGCAGGGATCCCTCGCTGGACCCGGCCAGCGCAGACTCGGATCGACCAGAAGACTGGATGGACCCGGGAGCGGAAGAGGATGTGCCTCCGGCGGATGAACCCACACCGCTATCCGATGACAGGCGATAAACAGAACCCTGCCAGTGCGCCGGTTTTTTTGTGGACGGCAGGTTTACCGCGTTTTCGTTCTTCGCGGGCAAGCCCACATTGGATCTCCAGTGTTCACGCGATCAGTGTGGGAGCGGGCTTGCCCGCGAAGACGTCAGACGCCTCACCACAGATCAGTCATCAGACCCTGGCAACCTCAACCACCACCCGCCGCTCCAGATTCAACGCCAACACACTGGCCAACACCACTATCGCTCCGACAATCACCATCAACGTCGGCCGCTCGCCCAGCGCAAAAGACGCTATCCCCATGGCCGTCGGCGGCACCAGATACAGCGTCATCGCCGCACGGCTCAGATCCACATGAGCCAACACATACGCCCACGCCAGATAGGCCAGAGCACTCGGGAAAACACCCAGTCCGAACACGGCAAGCTGCACATCAACCGGAGCGGTGACGACCTGGCTCACCAATCCCGGAAGATAAACCAGCAGCGCAAGCGTCCCGGCCCAGACCGTGTAACACACCAGCGTCAACCCGTCGTAACGCCGGGCGTGATGCTTCTGTAACGCGAAGTAGAAACTCCACGACACCGCCGCCAGCAGGATCAGCAAGCCGTGGGCGTCGATGCTTCCCAGTCCGTGATCGCCGGCCACCACAATCACCACGCCGATCAGCCCCAGAAACACGCAGCCCCAGCGCCATACGCTCACCCGGTCCTTGAACACGAAGCGCGCCAGCAGCGTGCTGAACAAGGGCGTCGATTGTGCCAACACACTGGACGCGCCGGCGCTGACACCTTGCTGGCCGAAATTAAGCGCCACGTGGTGCAGGCTCACTGCAAAGAAACCGAGGCCGAACATCAACGGCAGGTCGCGAATTGTCGGCAGGCTGATACCTCTGAACACCGCGACCACGGCCATGAACGCCGACGCTACCAGAAACCGCAGCAGCGCCAGATGGCCAGGGTCGTAGGCCTGCAAACCGATGTGAATGCCGGTCGGTGAGTAACCCCAGCAGGCCACGACAAATGCCATGGCCAGGATGATTTTGACGGGGGAATGGGAAACGGCTGTGAGCGGTTGCATGGTCGGGCACCTGTGAGCATGTGCACCGAGTATCGGAAATCGGATCATTCGCCACAACTGACTTATAGTGCGTCAAATGTTCACTTTAGGTGATGTATGGAATTGGCTCAGATTCGCATGTTCAAAACCGTCGCCGACGTCGGCAGCATCGCCCGGGCGGCCGAATTGTTGCATTGCGTGCCGTCGAACATCACGGCACGGATCAAGGCCCTGGAGGCGGAACTGGGTGTCGCGCTGTTCCTGCGTGAGGGCAGGGGGCTGCGAATCAGTCCGTCGGGGCAGACCTTTCTGGCGTACGCCTCGAAGATTCTTGCCCTGACTGTTGAGGCCAAACGTGCCGTGGACCCTTCGGCTGAACCGTCCGGGCCGTTGCGCATTGGCGCCATCGAGTCCTCTGCCACCGGGCGTTTGCCGCGTTTGCTGGCCAAATTCCACAAGCGTTTCCCGGCGGTCGCGCTGGAGCTGACCACCGGCACCTGGGGGCAATTGCTCGATGACACCGTCAATCACCGGCTCGACGGCGCAATCGTCGCGGTCGATGTCGAGCGCGCTCAACTCAAACGCACGCCGATGTACCGCGAAGAGCTGTTGCTGATTGCCTCGACGTCTCTGGGGCCGGTGCGCGACATTGCCGATTTGCAGGACAAAACCGTGTTCATGTGGCCGCAGGGCTGCCCCTATCGGGCGGCGTTGGAGCATTGGTTGCTACGGCAAGGGCAGGCGCTGCCGATTGTCAGCCTGGCCAGTTACGGCGCGATTGTCGGCTGTGTCAGCGCCGGGGCCGGCGTCGCGCTGGTGCCCAAGGGCATCTTCGATCAATACGCCAAAGGTGCCGGTTGCACCGGGTATGAATTCCCCGAGCTGACAGCCATCGAAAACCTGTTTTACTGGCACGAAAACGCCGGGGTTCACCCGGCGCGAGAAGCATTTGTGGCGATGTTGCGCGAGGAGTTCACGTGATGATCTGTTGCGTCAGCGCCGTCGGCAACAAGTGCACTGAGAGTAATCCGCCACAAAACCGAAAGCGAACCAGGGGATCACGATCCCGCCTTTGGTTTTTTGCTCGTCAGACCGGCGAATGTTCCACCATTGGCTGAGGATCAGCAGGAAGGGAATCAGCAACATCACCCGGACCAGCTTGACGATGACCGCATTGGCCAGCGCATGTGGACCGACGGCATCCCCTGCGGCCACCACTTGAGCCACCTCGTGCACCGTCGCGCCAATGTAGATGCCGAAGGTGCTTTCATTCAGGCCGGTCAGCGGATAGAGCAGAGGATAAACCAGCATCGAGAGACTGCCGAATAACACCACCGTCGCCACCGCCATCGAGGTGGCCGCCGGGCGGGAGCGAATCGTGGCCTCCGCTGCCAGTACCGCTGCGGCGCCGCAAATGGCACTGCCTGCGCAGGTCAGGAGTGTTGTTTCCCGGTCCAGTTTGAGTACGCGAGTGCCGAACAGATAACCCACCACCAGCACGGTGGTGATGACCGACATGTCCAGTAGTAGAACCGCCGGGCCAAGGGCGCCGCCCTGGCGCTGATGGTTGAGCTGCTGACCGCCGGACTGACCGGTTGTCATTTCGGCTATCAGGCCAGTCCCTTTTTCGATGCCGAAGGTGAAGCGCCGCATGTCGCGCACCTGATGCTGATCATTGACCCGCAATTTTTCGGCCCCGGCTATGCCGAGCATATTGAAACCTTATTCAATTCGATGCTGGCGCAACAGGGCGTGCGTTTGCCGGGCGAGCGTCGTTATGCCGCCCGGAACAACCATCACACACACATCACACTGCCGCAAAGTCTGATCGTTGAACTGGAAGGGTTCGGTCGGGGCCGGTGGGTCGTGGGGCGGGTTGAATGTTGAATGTGAAGGCCTCATCGCGGGCAAACCTGCTCCCACAGGTGCGTGTGCAATTTTGCTGATCAGGCCCCGCTCACATCCCGCATCAACAACCCGAAACTCAACTCCACCGCATCGGGAATCGGCAAATACACCGTGTGACCATCCCCTGGTGCCACTTCGATCGGCTCGCCCTTAGCGTTCTGCAACTGATGCAGATCGAAGTGGAAGTTGCCCTTGGGCGTCATCAGTTCCATGTGGTCACCCAAGCCAAAACGGTTTTTCACTTTAACTTCGGCCAGCCGATCTCGCCGTTCGCCGGTCAATTCGCCAACGAACTGCTGGCGCTCCGACACCGAGCTACCGTGCTGGTAGTTCTGGTATTCGTCATGTACGTGCCGACGCAGAAAACCCTCGGTGTAGCCGCGCTGCGCCAGGGACTCCAGATCCGTCATTAGGCTGCGGTCGAACGCGCGACCCGCCACGGCATCATCAATTGCCCGGCGATACACCTGCGTGGTTCGCGCGCAATAGAAGTGCGATTTGGTTCGACCTTCGATTTTTAATGAGTGCACGCCCATTTGCGTCAGGCGTTCGACGTGTTGTACGGCGCGCAGATCCTTGGCGTTCATGATGTAGGTGCCGTGCTCGTCCTCGAAGGCCGGCATCAGTTCGTCCGGACGATTGGCTTCCTGTAACAGGAATACCTGATCGGTCGGTGCGCCAATGCCCAAGGTGGGTTCGGGGCGGAATGTCTGGACGATTTCGCCGAGCTGATTTTCCGTGGCTTCTTGCGCCGAGTACTTCCAGCGACAGGCATTGGTGCAGCTGCCCTGATTGGCATCGCGCTTGTTCATGTAACCCGACAGCAGACAGCGCCCGGAATAGGCCATGCACAGCGCGCCGTGCACAAATACTTCCAGCTCCATGACAGGAACGTGCTGGCGGATTTCGGCGATTTCTTCCAGAGACAGTTCCCGGGAAAGGATGATCCGGCTCAAGCCTTGTTGCTGCCAGAACTCGACACTCGCCCAGTTCACCGTGTTGGCCTGCACCGACAGGTGAATCGGCATCTGCGGATAATGCCGGCGCACCAGCATGATCAGGCCGGGGTCGGACATGATCAGCGCGTCTGGCGCCATGGCGATGACGGGCTGCAGATCCTTGAGGAAGGTCTTGAGCTTGGCGTTGTGCGGGGTGATGTTCACCACCACGTAAAAGCGCTTGCCCTGGTCTTGGGCTTCGCGAATGCCGAGGGCCAGATTAGCGTGATCGAATTCGTTGTTGCGCACCCGCAGGCTGTAGCGCGGCTGACCGGCATACACCGCGTCGGCGCCATAGGCGAAGGCATAACGCATGTTTTTCAGGGTGCCGGCGGGGGCGAGCAGTTCCGGGGGGAGCAGGGTCATGGCAGTGTCGCTCGCAAAAGCCGGCGAGGGTAAACGGCTTGTGCGTTGGGTTCATTGATCTGGATCTATGCTTGATGAATAAACGGATGGCACTCGCGCGAACCGTGGCGGACTAAGCATCTGGACGGCTCTTCAGAACAAGAGCAGTCGCCCCTGCGCACTGACATGGATCGGACATGAACGAACAGACACTGCAAGACAAATCACTGGTGATCTTGCTGGGCTTGGTGACCGCCGCGTTTATCTGGATTTTGCTGCCCTTCTACGGCGCGGTGTTCTGGGCGGTTATCCTCGGCATCCTCTTCGCGCCTCTGCAGCGGCGATTGCAACTGAAGTTAGGCTGGCCGCGCAACCTGACGTCGCTGCTCACATTGGGCATCTGTCTGGTCATCGCGATTCTGCCGGTGATCATCCTCAGTATCTTGCTGGTTCAAGAAGGCGCCGCGGTTTACAAAAGCATCGAAAGCGGCGAACTGGACATCGCCGGCTATGTGACGCATTTCAAACACAGCTTGCCGCAGTACTTCCAGCATTTGCTTGATCGGGCCGGGCTCGGCGAGCTGGATGGACTGCGGGAGAAAATCATCAAGAACGCGGTGACGGGCAATGAGTTTATCGCCACGCAAGTCTTCAGTTTCGGTCAGGGCACGTTTGATTTTGTAGTGGGATTTTTCATCATGCTCTACCTGCTGTTCTTTTTTCTGCGAGACGGTGCCGAACTGGCCCGTAAAGTCCGCTCGGCGGTACCGTTGCAGGAAAACCAGAAACGCCGCTTGCAACTCAAGTTCAATCGCGTGGTTCGGGCGACAGTGAAGGGCAACCTGCTGGTGGCGATCACGCAGGGCGCGTTGGGCGGTTTGATTTTCTGGTTTCTGGACATTCCGAGCGCTTTGCTCTGGGCGGTGCTGATGGCGTTTCTGTCGCTGTTGCCAGCGGTGGGGGCGGGAATCGTCTGGGCGCCGGTGGCAGCGTTTTTCCTGTTCACCGGCGCGATCTGGCAGGGTGTGGTGCTGGCGCTGTTCGGGGTGTTCGTGATTGGCCTGGTGGACAACGTGCTGCGACCGATTCTGGTGGGTAAGGATACGAAGATGCCGGACTATTTGATCCTCATCTCGACCCTTGGCGGTCTGGCGATCTTCGGTCTCAATGGTTTTGTCATCGGGCCGTTGATCGCCGCGCTGTTCATGTCGAGCTGGGCAATCTTCATCGAAACCAAACCGCGGGTTCAGCTGCCTTAGGCGCTGAGTTGACCTGTGCTGATGCGCTGTGACAACGCTTGGGCGGCCGGCAGGGAGGTGAGCGGGCCGCTGATCGGTTCGCCGTCCTGCATCAGATACCAACAGGCGAGCAATCCTAGCTCTCTGAGCGGTGCGGGAACGGCGCTGCCAATAACGGACATGATCTGAACCTGGGACATACGTACCTCCATCAATCTATGGAGCTACCTTACGGACCTGACGCCTGGACGGACAATCAACGCTTTCGATAGTCGTCATTGACGCCAATGAGTCTTCGGTTCAGTCGACCACCAGATCAAGCATATGAACCACTTCCTGCTCGTTGAGCAGGCCTTTACGCACCAGGTTTTCCGCCAGCAGCGAAAGAAACTTGGCGCTGCGATGGCCTTCCAGGTGCTTGAGTTCGGTCAGTGCGTTGTACACCTTGCTCGAAGTGCACAAGCCGACAATATGGTGCGGGTTTTGCGTGGGCATAAGGTCGTCCTTGTTGTTATCAACCTGTTGTTTACGGACAGATCCAAGATTGCGGACCCGACATGACATAAATATGACCGTTTTCCCCAAAACGGGGGAAGGGTGGCGAGTCAATCTTGCCAACTTGAACCATAAAAACTGTCCCCACAGCGACCTTGGCGAGATTTATCCAGACCTCTGCCGACGAACGGTCACAAAAAAGGCCCCGCTGTTGAGGCGGGGCCTGATGATTCGGTTACCAGCGGCCATAACCATGAGGAGGGCCGTAATAACCGCGGGGTGGACCGTAGTAACCACGTGGCGGACCGTAATAAACCGGTGGTGGGCCGTAGTAGACCGGTTGCTGCACGTAGACCGGAGCCGGCTGGTAATAAACCGGAGGTGGCTGCACGTAAACCGGCTGTGGCTGAGCGTAAACCGGTTGCTGTACCTAGACCGGCCGGTTGCTGTTGATAATTGCCGAGCCGACGATGGCCGAGCCTACGATCGCACCAAACACCGCAGGCCCTTGCCAACCGTGACCGCCGCCAGCCTCTGCTTGCCCAGCGATAGCGAGGGCACCGATCAGCAAGGCAACTGTGGGGATTTTACGGATCATGATAATTCCTCGGTTCTTCGACCCGGCGCTTGCGCCTGCAATAGACCCAAGGATTGTCGCGGGGATACTTCTAAGACAGCGTTTTTTGGAAAATCAACACAGCCGTTGGGTAAATTTTGTGTAAGGTCTGTACCGGCTTCCTTACGGTCGTGCGAGGCCTCGCGCACGCACGTCAATATGATCGAGCAGAACACGATGGCCTGGCTAATCCCGTCCATCTGAACGTGCTATTGAAGGAGATCCACATGCAGATGAACCCCAACAAAGACACCCAGTTGTGCATGTCTCTCTCGGGACGCCCCGGGAACTTTGGCTTGCGATTTCACAATCATCTGTACGAACAACTGGGCCTGAATTTCTATTACAAGGCCTTCAGCAGCCAGGATCTGCCGGGGGCCGTCGGTGGCATCCGCGCATTGGGGATTCGAGGTTGTGGTGTGTCGATGCCATTCAAGGAAGCCTGCATTGCACTGGTTGATGAGCTGGATGCGTCTGCGGCGGCGATCCAATCGATCAACACCATCGTCAACACCAACGGCCACCTCAAGGCTTACAACACTGATTACATTGCTATCGCCCAGTTGCTTGAAACCCACCAGGTGCCCAAGGATTCGACCTTTGCCCTGCGCGGCAGCGGCGGCATGGCCAAAGCCGTGGCCAGCGCGTTGCGCGATGGAGGCTACAAAAATGGCCTGATCGTCGCCCGTAACGAGCGCACCGGTCGTGCATTGGCCGAATCCCTGGGCTATCAATGGCAAGCGGAACTTGGCGGCCGGCGGCCGCAAATGCTGATCAACGTTACACCGATTGGCATGACTGGCGGACCGGAGGCCGATCAACTGGCGTTCGATGCGCAAGTTATTGCATCTGCCGAGACTGTCTTTGATGTGGTGGCGATTCCCTCGGAAACACCACTGATCGTGCGCGGTCGTGCTGAAGGTAAGCGAGTGATCACCGGATTGGAAGTAATCGCAATCCAGGCGCTGGAGCAGTTCGTGCTGTACACCGGCGTGCGGCCGACTGATGAGCAGTTTCATAAAGCTGTGGAATTTGCCCGTAGCTGATTTTTTCTGACAGTGCTGGCCCCTTCGCGGGCAAGCCCGCTCCCACAGTGGATCGGCGTCGGATAAAAGTTTTGTGAACGACGCAGAACCACTGTGGGAGATTCTATGTTGGCCGGCAACCCTCATTTTTCAGGCTGACTGGTATTTGCTCTGATTTTTCATCAGAGCAAATGCTACCCGGCACAGCTTACGAGCAAGGGCCACCAATGCCTGAGTTTTCGAGACGCCTCTTGCCAAATACGCCTCGTGAAACGGCTTCCACTTAGCTGAGCGGCGAGCTGCGCTACCTGGCGGTCAGCACCCAGCAATCGCCGGATATTGGTGAGTACCCCGATTCCGGCAAGTACGTTGTGATGGACAACTTCAAGGTCGATGCCGAGGGCAATGCGTCGGGCTCCGTCGCCGTCGCCAGGCAAGCCGATGGGGGTGGAATTATTGGGACGGCGAATAATTGCGCATAGACCGAGGTGTTTATTCGAGGCGTGCCAGGCGTTCTTCCAGCGCGGTAATTCGCGCTTCAAGTTCCTCGATCCGCTCAACTGAAACACCGCCACCCGTGCCGCGTTCGACCGGGTTATGCCGTGCCGCGAGGATCACTTCGATGTCCGCCGGATCGCCCAAGGCGTGCATGTAGCGGTCCTCGCGCTGGCCGGCCTGACGCGGTATCAACAGCGCCAGGCCTCGCGCGATCAAGCGCTCCAGTTGATGAACTACTTGTTCGGCATCTTCGAAGTCATGCATGCGTCCGCTGCGGGTCAGCAGTTCATTGACCGTTTGCGGGCCGCGCAGAAACAACAGGCCCGCCAGAATGACCTGAGCCGGCACCAGTTCAAGTGCCTTATCGACCTTGTGCTCCCAGCGATCGGCACGACTGCCCATCACCAGTTTGGTGAAGCCGCGACCTTCAAGGGCGCGTAGGCTCTGGCCAACCTGACCCTGGGTGAGGTTCGTCACCGGTTCGCGGCTGGTTTTCTGGTTGCAGGCGATCACCAGCGCATTGAGGGTCAGCGGATAGGTTTCCGGGCTGGTGGCCTGTTTCTCGATCAACGAACCCAGAATGCGGATTTCCGTGCTGTTGAGTCGCGGTTCGTCGAAAGTCGTCTGTTGCTCGGTACTCATAGGTTCTGGACCCTTACAAACAGTTAGGCTCATGGGCGGTGGCCCGATGATTTGCCTGTACTTTAGCTGAAGAGCAGCAGTACCCCGCCAGACTTCTTGCGTATCCGGGAATATCACGGCGTTGTTGATGCACGCTGCCGGGATGTCCTCCCACTGACCGCTGGATAAAAGACCGGTCGCAGGAGGGACGCGGATGGCTATAATCGGCCGACGTTCCCTCCTGTCACAACACGAGACTGCCATGACCATTTCCCTGTACGCCGCTTCCGTTCCGGTTTTCAAACAAATGCTCAACGCCCTGAGCGATGTTCTGAACAAGGCTGAAGCACACGCCACCGCCAAGAACATCGATCCGAATGCATTCCTGCAAGCCCGTCTGTACCCGGACATGTTCCCGCTGGTGCGTCAGGTGCAGATCGCCGTTGATTTCGCCAAGGGCGTTTCTTCGCGTCTGGCCGAGATCGAAGTGCCGAAGTACGAAGACACCGAAACCACCTTCGCCGAACTGCAAGCGCTGATCGCCAAGGTCCTGGCTTACATCGGCGAAATCAAACCTGAACAGATCGACGGCAAGGAAGGCATCGAGATCGTCACGCGTCCAGGCACGCCGAAAGAGAAGCGCTTCACCGGTCAGGCTTATCTGCTGAGCTACGGTCTGCCGCAATTCTTCTTCCACGTCACCACCACCTACGCACTGCTGCGTCACAACGGTGTGGAAGTGGGCAAGCGCGATTACATGGGCGCGTTCTAAACAGCCCGGGTACAAAAAAGCCCGCCAAGGTGTAAGCCTTGGCGGGCTTTTTGGTGCGTGTAGTAACGCCGGTCTGCCTCGTCACTGGCGCGGCTGTGGGCAGTGAAGTCGGGTGTGGCGCTCTGGTACTTGGCGAATTTGAACGCTTCGGCATGCGCTTCCTTACGCGCTTGCTCCAGTGCCGGGGGCACGGAAGCGTCCACCGGCTCGACCTTGCCGTCCTTGTTCAGGTAGCCGAGCAAGGCTTTGCGGGTCTGTTGCCGATCCGGTTCCGGCAACTGTTGCAGATCGACAAGTTGGCTCTGGGACGCGATGTGGGCGCGGACATTGGAAAAACAACTCATGCGCGGCGTTTGTCGGTCGGATTCAAGCGCTGCACTTCAGCAAAGATCTCGGTGATTGGTCGGCGAGGTTGGCGTTTATGCAGCTGTCGGACCTGATCGCTCAGGCGCAGCAGTTCTTCACTCGGTTTGGCCCATTGTTCCTTTGGCAGCGGCGCGGACCATTGGCGCATCACTTCGGGCATGGCCTGCGGGGCCAGTTGCTGGAGGCGGCGGATTTCCCATTCGGTCAGGTGGTTGGGAATCGTCCACAGGGTCATGACGTGGTACAGGTACCAGAAGAAGCCGGACACTCGACCACGTTGGCCGTCATGGATTTGCTGGTGCATACGGGCGCGGGCGTTGTGGAAAGTGTGCAGGCCTTCGTGGGGCGGGTCGTCGGGGCCTTGCAGGTCTTGTGGGTCCTGAATGGATTTGAGGTCGTGGATTTCGTATTCCATGTAACCGCGGATGGCTTCCCAGTGGCTGATGGCCAGGGAAAGGCCGAAGCAGGGGAATTCGACGCTGGTGAGGGTCTCGCCGTGCTGGAAACCGATGCCCATGCCGTATTGGCGGTGGATGCCGTACTGGGTGGCGCCCTGGGCCTCGATGACCCAGGCGGAAAGGGATTCCCAGGGGACGAAGACGGGCTCGGTGGCGTCTTCGGGCATGAAGCAGACTTCGCGACGTTGGCGGTTGAAGCGGGTGGGGATGATGGCGGCGCGTTTGTTGTGATAGTGATGCCAGGTGCAGAGGAGGATGGCCAACGCAGAGAAGCCGGTTATCAGGGCTAGTCCGTAGGACGCATGGAAGATTCCTTCGATGGAATCTCTAGTATCTTCCCAGCTATATCCGAGTACGACTCCAAGGAAGCCGCCAATTAGCGGAAAGAGAAAAGCGATCATGAAGGCACCACTGAACGGCAATCCTAATATGACCTGCCATGAAAACACCTGCGGTGAACCCAAGCCAAAATCCATGTACACCTCATTTAGCTCCCCGATATGTGGGCCATGCGGCGGCAGCGCTGTCGGCAGTGGCAACGGCGCGAGATAGGTGATCCTTCCACTGGGAAACGGTTCGATATCGCCCGCTTTGCGGAATTGCTCAAGTTGCGGCGCGGGCATCGGGCTATCAATCTTGATGGGCATGGTCGGCCGGCTCCAGCAAATGGGTTTCAACCAGCAACATGGGCGGATGCTCGGTAACGGCTTGACGGGGCAGCGCAGGGAAACGTCCCGCAGCACGGGGGTTAAGGTGAATGACCCGAACGCGAGAAAACCACCCGCCCTTGGCGTTCAAGGTCTGGATACAGACCGCCAGCTCCAGCGTTTCGGACGCCGGGGTGAATTCGGCGTCGGGATCCACGGGATATTGCAGGCACAGCACCAGCCGGTCGGGGCCTGTTTGTACGATGCGCAGGCTGTTTGCGACTTCCTCACTGACGACGTCCTTGCGCTCGCGCGGTACTCCACGGCTGTGCAGAGGAACGGAAAGTCGGTGGGCGCCGATCCCCAGGCGATGAGTCGGTTGACCGCTCAGGGGCGGCTGAAAATCATTGAGCTGGAGCCCTGGCAGCACCAGATGGATGTCCTTGGGCTTGGCCTTTAACAACAGATTTTTCAGCCAGGAGTCATGTGCGTTCGGCCCCAGTTGCGCATACGGGGCGTGAAGCAAATAGGCCAGATAACCTTGATAGTCATCCAGGGTATGGTCGCCGCGTTTATCCGCATCCAGGCTCCAGGGCGTGGTTTTCAGCCATTGGTCATGGGCGCTGAGGTTGTAGCGGTTGTACAGCCAGGTGCCCCCCAGTTCCAGCACGGTGAACAGGGCACCGGCCAGGTTGAAGCGGAAAAACACGGTGGAGAGGCGGGTGCCCGCGGCAGCCCAAGCGGCGGTTCTTGCGGCGCTGTTTTTTGCGACCAACACGTTAATCGCGGCACGACCGGTGTGATTCAAACCATAGGCATTGACGGTCGTCATGCCGGCAGCGCCCGCTGTCGCGAGCGCTGCACTGTTCTGCGCCTCAGCATTCCCGCTACGCGTCGCCTGTTGCCAGCTCTGGTGGTGGTTGACGAGGCTGACCATTGAAGAGGTAAAACCTAGAAGGTAGGTAAAGCCACCCAACCCAACATGCATCTTGCCCATCTGCACATGCACATTCTGCAACGCGTGGTGTTGAAGTGCCGAGACGAGTGCAGCGCTACGTGCCTTCAACGCGGTATCGGAAAGACTTTGCGCCGCAGTAAACCCGGCTGCACCAGTAACCGCCAATGCATTGGCAAAGGGAGCCCATGTTCGCTTGTTACCGGTTTGGCTCTGCATCACCCGATACACCGAAACCAAATTCACCCCCTGCACCAAAAACACCAACAACCCCATCCCCTCGCTCCGAATCAACTTCGCATTCGGCACCGAACCCACCCCCAGCCGAATATCCTTCAGCAAACTCCGCACCTCCAACTGCTGCGCCGGCGGAAACACCACCGTCACCCCCGCCCGAGCCGGTGTCGCGCCGTACAGGCGCGTCGACTGATCCGGCAGTTCCGCAATCGGGCTCAGCGCCCCGGCCAACCGGCCTTCGAGCAGCGTCAACTCTGCACGCACGCGCACGATTTCGGTCTGCAACTCCACTGCCCGTGGGGTCTTGTGCCCCGCCCGGTTTTTGTTGTGGGTGAACCGGTTTCGCTCACGGGTCAGGGTTTTCAGGTAGTCGCGCTCACTGAGCAGTTCCTTGAGGTTGGTTTGCAACGCCGCGTGTTCAGCCGGGCTGGCGACGGTAAAGGTCACCCCGGTGGTTTTCGCCGCATCGAGTATCCGCGCCGACAAGGCTTTGGGCAGGCGCCGGAACAGTTCGTCAAGGTCAGGGATTTTCTCTCCCGCCAGATCGAACCCTTCCAATGCCCGGCTCAAGCCCAGATTCAGCGCTGGGCTGAGGCTGTGCTGGGCCGCGTCGGCAACGGCGCGGGTGTGTTCGGGCAGGTCGTCGAGCGCCGGCAGGTGCGGTTGTTCGATTTTCTGTAACTCGCCCAACCAGTGCGGCAGGTTATTGAACATCCCCATGCCAGCGTTGAACAACGTGGTGTATTGCGCGGCTCGTTCCGGCTGAAGACGCAGGGGCAAGGTGTAGAACAGTGGCCGGGTCAGTTCGGGGTGTTTTTCCAGATAACCGAGCAGAACTTCGCTGGCGTGGTCGCTGCGGCAGATGTCCTTGAGGCAGGCGTATTCGGCGGTGAGGGCCTGGTGGAGTTGCTGTTGATTCTGCGCGTCGTAATACCAGGCCGAGCGATGGAAGCGACCGGCACCCACCAGCATGGTGCGGTCGGCGGTGATGCGCTCGAGCAATCGGTTCCAGCGGCCAAGGTCGTCGCGGTGCTGAAACAGCGCAGCGTCCATGGCCGGCCGGTCGATGAAGTCGTTCACCCCACGTTTACCACTGAAACTGGAGCCTTCGAGCACATCGACGATGCGTTTGTTTTGCTCTCGGCCGAGCTTGATCAAGGTATCGAGGTGACGGTCGACGAAGTCGTCGGGGGCGAGCTTGAAATGGTGGCGCGCGTAGTAACGCCGGTCGGCCTCGTCACTGGCGCGGCTGTGGGCGGTGAAGTCGGGAGTGGCGCCCTGGTACCTGGCGAATTTGAACGCTTCGGCATGCGCTTCTTTGCGCGCTTGCTCCAGCGCCGGGGGCACGGGAGCGTCCGGCGGCTCGACCTTGCCGCCCTTGTTCAGGTAATCCAGCAAGGCTTTGCGAGTCTGCTCGCGATCCGGTTCCGGCAACTGTTCCAGATCGCCAAAAAGCGCCTGGACTCGCGGATCGTCGCTGGCGTCGGCCAAGTTGCCGATATCCGCCGGACTGAGCTGGCTCAGGGATTCGATGTAACTGGCCAGCAAGTAATCGCGTTCGTTGTTATCGGCGTTGCTCCAGTCGTCAACCCAGCCGACCACGGTGTCCTGATAGTCGGCCAGATCGCGCAGTACGCCGAGGTCGTCGTGCACCACGAGGAACAGCGTGTCGTCCTGATAAGCCGGGCGGACCCGCCCGAGTAACTCGCCGATGTGCGCCTCGCGAAAGCGCGACGGCTTTTCCCATAAATAAGGTTCACGTTCGTGCTCGGGGGCGTCGCTGACGTGCACCGTCGGCAACAGAACGGCGTCCGGCGGCGACTCGGCTTCCAGGTCGGCGTGCTCTTGCGCGGCTTGCGCCTGCCGGGCCGGAACCGTCGCGATCTCCGCCAGCCACTGCTTGCCTTGCGCGACCGTCAGTAGGTGTTCGCCGCCAGTTTGGCAATGCACCGGGCCGAGGTCGACGGCCTGCATGAAGTGTTCACGTTCGTCGGAGCTGTCGAGCACTTGCGTGCATTTGGCCGCCGTCCACTGCACTTCGGCGAAGGTCACATGCAAGGTGCTGCGTCTTGAAAACACCAGCGCCGGACGCTCTTCGATGGGCGTGCGCTGATCGCCATCGACCTTGGCGCCCTTGTGCAGCAAGGCGCTGACCAGTCCGTTGAGCACCTGGTATTCGTGCAGGTGGCCTGTGGCGCTGTCGATGACGTACAACCAGCCATCACGCAGCAAACGGATGCCCAGCGGGCGGGTCGTCAGTGCATACGGCAGCTTCAGTTCGGCACTCGGGTCGAGGGGTTTTTCCACCAGCCCATAGCGCAAGGGCAACAACTGCACGTGGGTTTGCCGCAAGGGGCAGGCACCCAGGGAGCCGATGGGGGATTTGGATGCGGCGGCCGCCGCGAGGTCGGCTGGGTGTGGCTTGTTCATGGACGACCTCTTTCATTTGCCCATTGGCGGGCCAGGTCAGCGGCCAGTACGATGCGCTCGCCGGGGGATTGCAGCGATTGTGTATGGAGCGTTGGGGTGATGCGCTGGGGCTGATTGAGCACCTGAATGTCGCAGGAAAAATCAGCGTCGCGTCTGAAAATGACTGGGTTGGCAGCACTGTGCATCCACATGTCCCTGTGTCTTTTAAAGACACGGGACTTTGCGTGGATCTACAAATTGGCGCAGTCAGACGAATCGATATTTAGCGTAGGACGCGTCCGTTAAGCCGAATGGTTGTCGAATATCGTTTCCCGCCAACATTTTCGATTGTTAAACACCACTCGACAGCGCTTGTTTAAAACGCCCCAAGGTTACTTCGTGAAAGCTACAACACCTTGCGTCGTTGCCTACGGCTACGCCAGAATCCGCCGGCTTGTGCGCCTTGGGGGCGGTCGGTAACTTGGTTCCTGTCACTGCCCATCAGTGATCGGGTTTAGTCGCTCGCTGGTAATTGAAGATGCACAAGCTGTCTGTCAGACAGGTATTTTCTACCTGCATTTGATGGTGGCTGTGCGTAGGGCACCTTCGGGTGCGCCGGCTTCTTCAATTCCCCGGTCCGACTAACCTGCGTACAGCTGCCACCCCTTCGTTTAGTCGGCGAAGTGTTGTCAGCATCATTCAAGGAATTGAAGATCATGTTCAAGGTCACACCAAACCCGCCGGACACCGACCCAATCTCCCCATACGAAAGCCCTGATTCAAACAAACTCAACGAAGCCGCCGAGCGCGCCCTCGACCATCACTTCCCGCCAGCCCACCCCAAACCACCCAGACGCAACGGCCAGCTCTTCAGTGTCTGCCCGGGTATCAACCCTGAAACCCTGCTCGCCAATGCCTCGGAAGATTTGCTGTCCATCAGTGCCATCGCCGCCAACCTCGCCGACGATGTGGACGGTTCCCTCCGCTCCGTAGCCCTGGCGCTCAGCCGCATGGCTGACGGGGTGCATTTGTTGGTGGAGAGAATGCTGGATCATCTGGATGAGCCGGAAATGGCAGCGATTTTCGCCAAGCAACAAAACCGCGTCATCTGATCCGCCACCCATAAAAAATGGGCACCCAACCAAGTTGGCGTGCCCTTTTTTAATGCGCCGGATTTAAGCCCGGCGTTGTGCTTTCTCGTCTTCACCCAAGCACGCCGCCGCCGTGAACAGCACATCGGTCGAAGAATTCAACGCAGTCTCGGCCGAATCCTGCAACACGCCAATAATGAAACCGACCGCCACCACCTGCATGGCGATTTCACTTGGGATGCCAAACAGACTGCACGCCAGTGGAATCAACAGCAACGAGCCGCCAGCCACGCCCGAAGCGCCACACGCACAAATCGCCGCAACAATACTGAGCAAAATGGCCGTAGGAATATCCACAGCGATACCCAAGGTATTGACGGCCGCCAGGGTCAACACAGTAATGGTGATCGCTGCACCGGCCATGTTGATGGTGGCGCCGAGCGGAATCGAAACTGAGTAGGTGTCTTCATGCAGGCCCAAACGCTTGCTCAATTCCAGATTGACCGGAATGTTTGCGGCCGAGCTGCGGGTAAAAAACGCGGTGATGCCGCTTTCGCGCAAGCACATGAACACCAGCGGATAAGGGTTGCGACGCAGCTTCCAGAACACGATCACCGGGTTCATCACCAGCGCCACGAACAGCATGCAGCCCAGCAGTACGGCCAGCAGATGCACGTAGCCGATCAAGGCACCGAAACCGGACGTGGCCAGGGTCGACGCCACCAGGCCGAAGATCCCCAGCGGCGCAAAACGGATCACCAGACGTACGATCAAGGTCACACCGTTGGACAGGTCGCCCAGTACTTCGCGAGTGGTGTCACCGGCGTGGCGAATCGCAACGCCCATGCCGATGGCCCACGCCAGAATGCCGATGAAGTTGGCGTTCATCAGCGCACTGACCGGATTGTCGACCACGCTCAGCAGCAGACTTTGCAGCACTTCACTGATACCGCCCGGCGCCGTCACCGCGACGTCGTGAGAGGCCAGTACCAGGCTGGACGGGAACAGTGTGCTGGCAACGACCGCGACCACAGCGGCCGCGAATGTCCCCAGCAAATACAGAAACAGAATCGGCCGGATGTGGGTTTCCTGGCCGTGCTTATGGTTGGCGATCGAGGCCATGACCAGTACGAACACCAGAATCGGCGCAACGGCCTTAAGCGCCGATACGAAGACTTTGCCGATGAACACGGTGGACTTTGCAGCTTCGGGCGCGAACAGGGCCAGGGCAATCCCGGCGATCAGGCCGATGATGATTTGCGTGACCAGGCTCAAGCGTTTCAAACGTTGCAATAGCGAAGGGGATGAAGCGGTCATAAAACGGCATCTCTGATTTTATTAGGTGCGGGGTATGGCGACCTCAATGCCAATCACTGGCCGATGAATTGAGTATACGTATCGCAGGGAGCGGACTTTATCACAGCGTGGTCTTCATCCTTCAGACCTGTGACGATCTGCCGCCCGCGCAGGCAACGAGATCGGCAGGTTCGTGCAACCCTGATCGGTAACACTCTGTTAAGATTGCGCATCCTCATTTTCATGTTCTGCCAGTGGGCCTTCCGGCTATCGCTGGTGTCGTCGTTTTCTGGAGTTCTGCATGCTGTTGCCCATCCTTCTGTTGTCCGCCGCCGGTTTCACGGTGCTGACTACGGAATTCGTCATCGTCGGCCTGTTGCCGGCGATCGCCCGAGATCTTGAAGTCAGCATCCCGCAAGCGGGTTTGCTGGTGACCTTGTTCGCCTTCACCGTTGCCGCGTTCGGGCCGTTCCTGACGGCATACTTCGCCAGGTTTGAACGCCGCAAGCTGTTCATCTCGGTGCTGATCATGTTCGGCCTGGCCAACACGCTAGCGGCATTTGCGCCGAACATCTGGGTGATGTCCATCGCCCGGTTGATCCCCGCGTTGGGGCTCCCGGTGTTCTGGGCGCTGGCCAGTGAAACGGCGGTGGACATCGTCGGCCCGGATTACGCCGGGCGGGCCATCGCCAAGATCGGTTTCGGGATTGTCTGCGCCACGGTATTCGGCATTCCGGTGGGCACATTGATTTCCGATGCGTTTGGCTGGCGCAGTGCCTTCGGCATTCTGGCGGTGATCGCGTTTGCCAAGGCGTTGCTGCTGTTTATCTACCTGCCGAAAACCAATCTGCACCAGCATCAGGTGAGCTTTCGTTCGCAGTTCAAGATTTTGCGCAGCCCGCTGATGATCGGCCATGTACTGCTGTCGGTCCTGGTGTTCAGCGGCATGTTCACTGCCTACACCTATCTGGCGGATATCCTCGAGCGCCTCGCCGGTTTCAACGGTACGGTGGTTGGCTGGTGCCTGATGGGCTTCGGCGCGGTCGGGCTGATCGGCAACTCGTTGGGCGGCCGCGCGGTGGACCGCCATCCGCTGATCGCTTCGATGATGTTCTGCGCGTTCATGATCGCCGGTATGGTGGCGTTGGTGCCCAACATTCATTCGCCCCTCGGCCTGGCGGCGGCGATGGGCATTTGGGGTGTGACTCAGGCAGCGTTGTTCCTGGTCAGTCATGTGCGTTTGATGAAGGCGGCACCCGAAGCGCCAGCCTTTGCCGCGTCGCTGAACATCGCCGGGGCCAATCTGGGCATCGGCTTGGGCGCGATGGTGGGCGGTAGGGTGATCGACAGCGTTGGCCTGGGCGGCCTCGGTTTCGCGGCGGCCGGGTTTATCCTGGTCTCGATCCTTCTGGCGATGGCGCTGATGACCTTCAAGCCCCGCGAAGTCTGCGCCTGACGCTTCACATCGCGGTAAACAGCTCGCGTCGGGCACCTTCGGTAATGGCCACAATGCCGGGGTGCTTGACCTTGCGTTCCACCGAAATGGCATAGAACGACTCGGTCACCGCGTCAGTCTGGCCGATCAACTCCACGCCATATTGGCGTTTCACCTCGTCGGCAATCACGCTCGGGCCGATGAAAATCCCGCTGCCGGACTGACCAAAAGCCTGCATCAACGCGCTGTCGTCGAACTCGCCGACAATGCGCGGCTGGATCTGCTGCTCGGCAAACCAGCGTTGCAAGCGACTGCGCACCACGGTTTCCGGCCCGGGAATCAATAGCGGTGCGCCGTGCAGGCTGCGTGGGAAATCCTGACCGTAACGCGCCGCCAGCGCCGTGGTGGCAAAGAAGCTGATCCCGCATTCGCCCAGCTTCTGGCTATAACCCTTGATGTCCAGGTGCGATGGCATCGGGCTGTCGGAGATCACCAAGTCCAGGCGCTGGATCGCCAGATCGGCGAGCAGACGTTCGAGTTTGTCTTCGCGACAGGTGATGCGCAGCGGCTCGCTCAACTCCATGGTCGGTGCAATCAGCCGATAGACGATGGATTTTGGCACCACGTCGGCCACACCCACTCGAAACAGAATCTGCTGCTCATTAGGCTGCGCTCGCAGCATCAACTCCAGTTCACCGCCCAGTTGAAACATCTGCTCGGCGTACTGCAGGGTCTGACGCCCGGCCTCGGTGAGTTCCAGTTGCCGGCCGACCCGGCGAAACAACTCGATGCCATAGGTTTGTTCGAGCAGGGAAATCTGCCCGCTGATGGTCTGTGGGGTCAGGTTCAGCTGCTCACACGCACGCACGATGCTGCCGGTTTTGGCGACTACCCAGAAGTAATGCAGCTGTCGATAGTTGAGCATGGCGACCTACAGTTCGTAAAAACCGAAGTATAACCGCTAAAAATACGAATTTTCCTGAAGTGTTTGCCTCCCTAGAATGCCCCGCTATCGACGGGCCACCTTTTCGGCCCTGTCTGTTCTATCGAGGAAAGCATCATGAAGCTCAAAACCACGGCGCTCTTAATTACGTCTTTACTGGTATTGGCCGGTTGCGACCAGGCCGAAAAGAGCGCTCAGCAATTGATGGGCAAGGCCGCCGAAACCGCCAAGCAGGCAATCGACGACACCCATAAAGCCGCCGAGCAAGCGATCAGCGATGCCACGGGCGGTTTGATCAGCAAGAAAGAATCAACGGAAAAAGAGACGGATAAAACCGAATCTTCGTCCCAGGAAATCTAAACCGTCTTACAGCGAGTCAGGACTGACCCATGGAATACCTTGTAGAACTAGCCGCCAGCCCCACCGCGTGGGTCGCCCTGGCCACGTTGATCGTCATGGAAATCGTGCTTGGCATCGATAACCTGATTTTCATTTCGATCCTGACCAACAAACTGCCGGAACAACATCGGCAGAAGGCGCGGCGCATCGGTATCGGCATGGCGCTGATTCTGCGATTGGGCCTGTTGAGCACCATCGCGTTCATCGTCCAGTTGACTGAACCTGTGATCGATCTTCTCGGCCACGCGTTCTCCTGGAAGGACATGATCCTGATCGCCGGTGGCCTGTTCCTGTTGTGGAAGGCGACCACCGAGATCCATCACAGCATGGACCCTGCGCCCGATGATCCGAAGTCGGCTACTTCGACCGTGACCCTGGGCTTCGCCGCTGCCATCGGTCAGATCCTGATGCTGGACATGGTGTTTTCCATCGACAGCATCATTACCGCTGTCGGCATGACCGAGCATTTGCCGATCATGATCATCGCGGTGGTGGTGTCGGTGCTGGTGATGCTGCTGGCGGCTGATCCTCTGGCCAAATTCATCAACGACAATCCGACGGTGGTCATGCTGGCGCTGGGCTTCCTGATCATGATCGGCATGACGCTAATCGCCGAAGGCTTCGGCGCCCACGTACCGAAAGGCTACGTCTACGCGGCTATGGCATTCTCGGCGACGATCGAGGGGTTGAACATGATGTCGCGGCGCGCAAAGCACAAACGTGTAGCGACTGAAGCTTAACGGGCGATAAACGAAACGGCCGCCTGCGCTCGGAAGAGGGCAGGCGGCCGTTTTTGTTTGGCTGTAAAAAAGAGCCAGTCAGTGCGCGCTGGCGTGGTGCGCAGTAGTTTTATCCGTTTCCGCCACCGGCGCCGATTGAGCAGGGTGGTGATGGTGCCGACGGGTAATTCGCAGGACTCCCCATAACATGGCAGCGGCGACGGCCAGCCAGCCAGAAATCAACATCACGATAGTCATTGTCAGGCTCATCAGTGCCTCCTCTTTGCCCTGCTGCGGGCACACACTCTTTGCAAATGACAGTCTAGTCGCTGCAGTGTTTCAGGCTATTGACCAAAGGTCGGCTGTCACCAACCAGTTTGCTCTATCGAATGCTATCAACTGCCGGTTAAGGCTATACCGCTGTCGCGCGGCGTCCTATGATCGACGGCCAAGCCGGGAGCGCGGATGCCTGGCGTCTGAACAAGAGAGTAATGATGGTGCGGGTATTGTCTCGAATTCTATCGGCGGCGCTGATTGTTGGCTGCCTTGCAAGTCTGGCTGGCTGCGCGGGCAGCGTGGCGCCTGAGATCAAGCGTTTGCCGGAGCGTGTCGAACTCAGCGGCAGGTTCTACCGGGGCGTGGCCAATCAAAGCGGACCGCAAGTGCTGGCCAGCATGCTGTCCCAGCAAGGCGTTGTGATTACACCGGGGTTGCTGGACAAGCCCCTGCATTTGCCGGGCGCCGAGGCCCAATTGCAGCAGAACATGCAGAACCTCGCTCGCGAGTACGGCATGGTCGTCTATCCCCTCGACAGCAATCTGCCTGCGCTATTGACCCAAGTCGCGGCCGGTTATTCGGTGATGGTGCGCTTCACGGAAGGCTCGGCATTTTGGGCTGAACCCCGTTACGCCATTCTCGCCGGGTATAACCGTCAGAAGCAGACCGTGCTGCTGCGCGCCGGGATGAATCGCCGGTCGTTGATGAGCTTTAGTTCTTTTGAATCGGCGTTCAAGGACGCCGGTGGCTGGGCGGTGCTGATCCAGCGGCCGACCCAGATTCCGGCTCAGGTCGATCAACAGCGCTGGCTAAAGGCTGCGAATGATCTTGCTCAGGCCGGTCAGGAGCAGGCCGCCGCCAAGGCGAAAAAAGCGCTGAGCGGGCAGTGAGTCCGTTCGTCATCTGGCGGGCACCACCACCCGTTGCCCGTCTCTTACGTATAGGGCCTGGATTTTTCCGGGCCATGACACGGAGGCGCCCATGGCACATTCCAATACCCCCGTCGGCCCGCACTCGTCTGAACATTCGTCCGGCGATGACTTGGGATTCGATCCCGATTCTCCGGACCTCGCCGATCCTCAGGTCGACCCCGTCGGCCCTGCCAAGGCGCCCAGGGATGTGAAGCCGGGCGACAACAGCAAGGCTCCGGCGAAGCCTTATGATCCACTCGCCGATCTGAAACCCTGAGCCTGAGTGAGGTGCGTATGTCTACCGATTCGAGTTTCAACGACAAGCGTCCGGATAGCGTTCCAACGACCCCTGAAAAGGACATCGACCCCGTGATGGACCCGAACGATCCGCTAAGAGATCCATTGGCCAGACCGGCTGTAGTGACAACCGAGCATCCTCAGGGCCGCAAAGATCCAAGCGCTGGAGATGGCATCCCGGATGACGACCAGATGCCGCTGCCTAACGATTAGTTCAGGATTAGTTCTGGATAAAAAAAGCCTCGATTAATCGGGGCTTTTGTTTGCTGGCGCTGCGCGTCTACTTTGATGCTTCAACAACACCGCTTTGACGGTGCTTGAGATTTTTTTCGGATTTGTACTGCAAGGCTACAGACGGTACGTCGGCGCCCTTGCCGGTTTCGACCCAACTGCGAATACGGCTGGCATCGGCGAAGTGTGTGTACTTGCCGAAAGCATCAAGAATCACCAGCGCAACCTGGCGATTACCCATGCTGGTGACCAGCACCAGGCAATGACCGGCCTCATTGGTGAATCCGGTTTTCGTCAGTTTGATGTCCCAGTTCGGCTTTCTGACCAGATGGTCGGTGTTACGGAAACCGAGGCTGTAGTTGGGTTTGCGGAACGAGACGGTTTTTTCTTTGGTTGTACTCAACTCGGTCAGCAGCGGGTATTTGTGCGCGGCAACCAACAGCTTGCTCAGGTCGCGGGCGGTGGACACGTTGCGAGGGGAGAGGCCGGTCGGTTCTACGAAGTGGGTGCTGGTCATGCCCAGCGCCTTGGCTTTGGCATTCATCGCTGCAATGAACGCAACATAGCCACCCGGATAGTGGTGAGCCAGGCTCGCGGCAGCACGGTTTTCCGAGGACATCAACGCGATCAGCAGCATTTCCCGGCGTGGCAGTTCGCTTTTGAGTTTGACCCGGGAGAACACGCCTTTCATTTCCGGGGTATCGCTGATGTTGATGGAAAGGTATTCGTCCATGTTCTGCCTGGCTTCAACCACTATCAGGCCCGTCATCAGTTTGCTGACGGAAGCGATCGGCACAACCACATCGGGGTTGCTGGCATAGATGATTTTATTGGTCTGCATATCCATCAGCAATGCGCTGCCGGAAGCGATCTTCAGTTGCGAGGTGTCGCGGGGCGCCGAGGTGGTTTCGGCGGCGTTAGTCATTGGCGTGATGAAAGTCCCTGTAAATGCAAAAACTAGGCTCAGGATGGAAAGACGGATTTTCACGCTGGCGAACTCATAAGGGTGGATATGCCGTTTTGTTACGGGCTGTTTCTTAAAAACGACGCATTCTAGGAGTATGAGCCACGAAAGCGCTAGGCGCCCGTGTGGCGAGAGCTTTATATGAAAAAAATTTAATGTTTTTGATGCCTGCCCTTGATGAGCAGGCGGCGGATTGATTTACTTTTGATCGTTGCGCCTGGGGGCGGGTTTGCGTTTGGTCAGGGGCACCAGCATTGCGACGTTCTGCTGATAGCGTCGGTACTGCTCCCCAAACAGATCCACCAGATCTTTCTCTTCAAAATGCACCCCAATCAGGATGTAGAGAGTGTTGAGCAGCGCAAACAGCAGATGTCCGAATGTCATGTCGGGTGTCGCCCAGAACACCATCACAAACCCCAAGTACATCGGGTGTCGAACCCGCTTGTAGAGTAAAGGGGTTTTAAAGGCGGGGTTCTCGGGTCTGGCGGGGTAAAAGGCGTTGAGTGCCTGCTTTATACCGAACAGTTCGATATGGCTGAACAGGAACGTTGCTAGCACGACCAGGCCCAGGCCCAGCCAGAATAAAGCCATGATTAATCCGTGGCCCCATGCAGACGTTACGCGCCAGATCGACGTTTCCATGGGTTGCCACAGCCAGAACAACAGCGCGAGCGGCAGGCACGTCGACAATACGTACGTCGCGCGTTCGATGGGAGGCGGGACGAACCGGGTCCACCAGCGCTTGAAGCGCTGTCGCGCCATGCCGCTGTGCTGTAAGGCAAACAGCGTAATCAGCGAGGTGTTGATAAGGGTAGCCAACGGCCAATCGAGGCTGGAGCCGGAGTTAATGTCTTTGGGCACTCCAATGCCTGAGAGAAAACCCGTCAGGTAAAGCGCGGTGAGCAGAAAACACAGGTAACAGAAGAGGCTGTAAAGCAGGCCAGCGAGTTTTCCAGAGAAAACGAAAAAGCGATGTCGAGTCAGGCCGCGGGGATTCATAAGTGATGCCTATTCAGCGTTGCGCATACGTCCCGATTCGCGTCTACGGTTTACGGGGATGGTTCGATATTCAGTCTAGGACGATTCAAGGTTTTCGCCGTTGCTCTGTCCGGCAACCCTTAGGGGTATTACTTGTTCCATGGCTGAAAACAAGAAACCCCGTCAGAAGCGGGGTTTTTTGTTTGTTCGGCGTGGTGTGGAATCAGTCGTGCAGGGTTTCAGCTGCGTACAACGTGTTTTCCAGCAGGCAGGCACGTGTCATCGGGCCAACGCCACCCGGAACCGGCGTGATCCAGCCGGCACGGGGTAGGGCGGTTTCGTAGATCACGTCACCGACCAGTTTGCCGTCTTCCTGGCGGTTGATGCCGACGTCGATCACGATCGCGCCTTCCTTGATCCACTCGCCCTTGACCAGACCCGGCTTGCCGGCGGCGACCACCACCAGATCGGCGCGACCGACGTGGCCCGCCAGATCCTTGGTGAAGCGATGAGTGACGGTCACGGTGCAACCGGCCAGCAACAATTCCATCGCCATCGGGCGGCCAACAATGTTGGAGGCCCCGACAATCACTGCGTCCATCCCGTAGAGATCGACACCGGTGCTTTCCAGCAACGTCATGATGCCTTTAGGGGTGCACGGACGCAGCAGCGGAATACGCTGGGCGAGGCGGCCGACGTTATATGGGTGGAAGCCGTCGACGTCCTTGTCCGGACGAATGCGTTCCAGCAATTTGGAGGCGTCCAGGTGTTCAGGTAAAGGAAGCTGAAGCAGAACGCCATCAATCGCCGGGTCGTCGTTCAGGCGATCAATCAGATCGGTCAGCGCTTCTTGAGTGGTTTCGGAAGGCAGGTCGTAGGCTTGGGAAATGAAGCCGACCTCTTCACAGTCTTTACGCTTGTGCGAGACATAAACCTGAGAGGCAGGATCGCTGCCGACCAGGATCACCGCGAGGCCGGGCGTGCGCAGGCCTTGCTGGCGACGCTCGGTAACGCGTTTGGCGATCTGCTGGCGCAGGCTGGCGGCGATCGATTTGCCGTCGATTAGTTGTGCAGTCATTGCGCGTGATTAACCATCGAGAGGGGAAAAAAAGAGAACGCATTCTCGCATGTCATGAGGTGAGGGCAAAGGCGCTTGGTCTGCAAATTCCCCTAACCCCTTTAATTAAATGAATTTTTTTTAAAAAAGAGTTGACGACCTTCAGGGTCACCTATAACATTCGTCGCACTTGTCGGGCACAGCCTAGCACTGGTTAAGAAGGTCGAGCAGAGTTGATGTTTAATTCGGTGAGACTGAAAGCACTTAGTTTGTAATCGTCCAAGAATACAGATTAACAAGGCGCCCGTAGCTCAGCTGGATAGAGCATCCGCCTTCTAAGCGGATGGTCGCAGGTTCGAGTCCTGCCGGGTGCGCCATTAGGCAGCTTTGGCACAAGTAACGCAACATGGCAATATGGTGGGCGTAGCTCAGTTGGTAGAGCACGGGATTGTGACTCCCGTTGTCGAGGGTTCGATCCCCTTCGTCCACCCCATATTTAGAAAGGCGCCAGATTAACAGTCTGGCGCCTTTGCTTTAAAAGCTTGAAGCGGATGTGGTGGAATTGGTAGACACACTGGATTTAGGTTCCAGCGCCGCAAGGTGTGAGAGTTCGAGTCTCTCCGTCCGCACCATACAAGTAGCTATTTAATAGCAGACAACGGCGCAGCACCTGAAAAGGGCTGCGCCGTTTTTGTTTTATAAGTCTGAAATGTTCGAAGCGGCCGCAGATTCTGGGTCGAGAGGGCGGATCGAGTCGTCAGAAATATTTCGTGATGATACCGATTCGCCCGTCGGTCCCCTTGCGGGGTCGGCTGTCAGGGGTAGATTGCCGCTTCCTCTATATATAGAAGGATTGGCGCAGAGCCCTGGCTTGATTGGCTGTATTTGCTAACAGGGCGAGGCACAACCGTTTGTCCCCGCCTATAAATTGCCTGCTGCTTTTTTACCCGTTTTCAGTAGGGTGACTTCTTGAGTTTGACCCACTAGAATGCATGCCCTTGATTCTGGGGTCGGAAACGGCCGGCTAACGTCTGTGCAACGAGGAATATCCATGCAAGTTTCTGTTGAAAATACTTCTGCTCTTGAGCGCCGCATGAGCATCACCGTGCCGGCTGAGCGCATCGAGACTCAGGTCAACAAGCGTCTGCAGCAGACTGCCCAAAAGGCCAAGATTGCTGGCTTCCGTCCAGGCAAAGTGCCAATGAGTGAAATCAAGCGCCGTTTTGGTGCTGATGCACGTCAAGAAGCAGTCGGCGACGTGATCCAGTCCTCTTTCTACGAAGCGGTTGTTGAGCAGAAGCTGAACCCGGCTGGCGCTCCTTCGATCGAGCCGAAATCGCTGGAAGCTGGCAAAGACCTGGAATACGTCGCGATTTTCGAAGTGTTCCCTGAGTTCACCGTTGCCGGTTTCGAAGGTATCGCGGTTGAGCGCCTGAGCGCTGACGTGGCTGATGCCGATCTGGACAAAATGCTGGAAGTGCTGCGCAAGCAGAACACCCGTTTCGAAGTGGCCGATCGCGCTGCTCAAAACGAAGACCAGCTGAACATCGATTTCGTTGGCAAGGTCGACGGCGAAGTGTTCGCTGGCGGTTCCGCCAAAGGTACTCAGCTGGTTCTGGGTTCCGGTCGCATGATCCCTGGCTTCGAAGACGGTCTGGTTGGCGCTAAAGCCGGCGAAGAACGTGTTCTGAACCTGACCTTCCCTGAGGACTATCAGAACCTCGACCTGGCCGGCAAAACCGCTGAGTTCACCGTTACTGTGAATACTGTGTCCGAGCCAAAATTGCCAGAGCTGACCGAAGAGTTCTTCGCTCAATTCGGCATCAAGGAAACCGGTCTGGAAGGCTTCCGCACCGAAGTTCGCAAGAACATGGAGCGTGAGCTGCGTCAGGCGATCAAATCCAAGGTCAAGAATCAGGTAATGGACGGTCTGCTGGCCACCAACCCGATCGAAGTGCCTAAGGCGCTGCTGTCCAACGAAGTTGACCGTCTGCGCGTGCAGGCTGTTCAGCAGTTCGGCGGCAACATCAAGCCTGACCAACTGCCGGCCGAGCTGTTCGAAGAACAAGCCAAGCGCCGCGTGGTGCTGGGTCTGATCGTGGCTGAGGTGGTCAAGCAATTCGACCTCAAGCCTGACGAAGCTCGCGTTCGTGAAATGATTCAGGAAATGGCTTCGGCCTACCAAGAGCCTGAGCAGGTTGTGTCCTGGTACTACAAGAACGACCAGCAACTGAACGAAGTCCGTTCGGTTGTGCTGGAAGAACAAGTTGTGGATACTGTTCTGCAGAAAGCTAGCGTGACCGACAAATCGGTCTCTTACGAAGAAGCGGTCAAGCCGGTAGAAGCTCCACAAGCCGACTGATCATTTCTTGCGGTAAGAAGTACACACCATAAGCCAGCCTTCGTGCTGGCTTATGCGTATTCAAGACATAACTATTTGGGAGTGACTGCAGAGCATGTTCCGTAATTCGTATATTCAGCAGAACTCTGATATCCAGGCCGCAGGCGGCCTGGTCCCGATGGTTGTCGAGCAGTCCGCTCGTGGCGAGCGCGCCTACGATATTTACTCGCGTCTTCTCAAGGAGCGTGTGATCTTTCTGGTTGGTCCGGTAGAGGACTACATGGCCAACCTGATTTGTGCGCAGCTGCTGTTCCTTGAAGCGGAAAACCCGGACAAGGACATCCATCTCTATATCAACTCCCCGGGCGGTTCGGTGACAGCGGGCATGTCGATCTATGACACCATGCAGTTCATCAAGCCTAACGTGTCGACTACCTGTATCGGCCAGGCGTGCAGCATGGGTGCGTTTTTGCTGACGGCCGGTGCTGCTGGCAAGCGTTTCTGCCTGCCGAACTCGCGTGTGATGATTCACCAGCCACTGGGCGGTTTCCAGGGCCAGGCATCGGATATCGAAATCCATGCCAAGGAAATCCTCTTCATTCGCGAGCGTCTCAACACGCTGATGGCCAAGCACAGCGGGCACACTCTTGAAGAAATCGAGCGCGATACCAATCGCGACAATTTCATGAGTGCAGAAGCCGCGCGCGCGTACGGCTTGATCGATGAAGTGATCACCCAGCGCCCCGCTTAAATAAGCAGCTCAAAATAAGGTGGGTCGGCGGGTCCGATCACCAGCGGGCTTGAAAAAGCCCGCAATAGCCTTCATCTTGTGTTGCAAGCCTATCGGATTTGGATCGAACGAATGACTGACACCCGCAACGGCGAGGACAACGGCAAGCTGCTCTATTGCTCCTTCTGTGGCAAAAGCCAGCATGAAGTGCGCAAATTGATTGCCGGCCCCTCGGTCTTTATCTGCGACGAGTGCGTCGACCTGTGCAATGACATCATCCGTGAGGAGGTGCAGGAAGCCCAGGCCGAAAGCAGCGCGCATAAATTGCCTTCGCCTAAAGAAATCAGCGGCATCCTTGATCAGTACGTGATTGGTCAGGAGCGTGCGAAAAAGGTTCTGGCCGTAGCGGTGTACAACCACTACAAGCGTCTGAACCAGCGTGACAAAAAGAGTGACGACGTCGAACTCGGCAAGAGCAACATCTTGCTGATCGGCCCGACAGGCTCGGGTAAAACCCTGCTTGCCGAAACCCTGGCTCGCTTGCTGAACGTTCCATTCACCATCGCCGATGCAACCACCCTCACCGAGGCGGGTTACGTGGGCGAAGATGTCGAGAACATCATTCAGAAGCTGCTGCAGAAGTGCGATTACGACGTAGAAAAAGCCCAGATGGGCATTGTCTACATCGATGAGATCGACAAGATCTCGCGCAAATCTGATAACCCGTCGATCACCCGGGACGTTTCCGGTGAAGGCGTGCAGCAGGCCCTGCTCAAGTTGATCGAAGGCACGGTCGCTTCCGTTCCGCCGCAAGGTGGTCGCAAGCATCCGCAGCAGGAATTCCTTCAGGTTGACACCCGTAACATCCTGTTCATCTGCGGTGGTGCGTTCTCTGGTCTGGAAAAGGTTATTCAAAACCGTTCCACCAAGGGCGGCATCGGCTTCAACGCAGAAGTACGCAGCAAGGAAGAAGGCAAGAAAGTCGGTGAATCCCTGCGTGAAGTTGAGCCTGACGATCTGGTCAAGTTCGGTCTGATCCCGGAATTCGTCGGTCGTCTGCCGGTACTTGCCACGCTGGACGAGCTTGATGAAGCTGCTTTGATGCAGATCCTTACCGAGCCGAAGAATGCTCTGACCAAGCAGTACGCCAAGTTGTTCGAGATGGAAGGTGTGGACCTGGAATTCCGGGCCGACGCGCTGAAATCGGTCGCCAAACGTGCCCTGGAACGCAAAACCGGTGCCCGTGGACTGCGTTCGATTCTCGAAGGTGTATTGCTCGACACTATGTATGAAATCCCCTCGCAGTCCGAGGTGAGTAAAGTAGTGATCGATGAAAGCGTTATAGAAGGCAAGTCCAAGCCACTGTATATCTACGAAAACAGTGAGCCGGCTGCCAAGGCAGCGCCAGACGCTTAAGCGTCACGCTGCTGGAACAAAGAAGGGGCCTTCGGGCCCCTTTGCTTTTTGCGCGTTTTAACACTGTCTTTGCGCTTGTTTTTTTTGAAGGCAGCCCCCATCTTGGTTTCAAGCTTACTTCCATCTGTTTACGGCCTTATGGCCGCCGTAGAGGCGAAATCATGAAGACAACCATTGAATTGCCTCTCCTGCCATTGCGTGATGTTGTGGTTTATCCGCACATGGTTATCCCGCTGTTCGTGGGGCGCGAGAAATCCATCGAAGCCCTCGAGGCTGCGATGACGGGCGACAAGCAGATCCTTCTGCTGGCTCAGAGAAACCCTGCTGACGACGATCCCGGTGAAGATGCACTTTATCGCGTAGGTACAATTGCTACCGTTCTGCAGCTGCTCAAGCTGCCTGACGGCACGGTCAAGGTTTTGGTCGAGGGTGAGCAGCGGGGCGCCGTGGAGCGCTTCAGCGAAGTGGACGGTCACTGCCGCGCCGAAGTCTCATTGATTGACGAAGTCGACGCGCCTGAGCGCGAGTCGGAAGTGTTTGTCCGCAGCCTGCTGGCTCAGTTCGAACAATATGTGCAGCTGGGCAAAAAAGTCCCCGCTGAAGTCCTGTCGTCGCTCAACAGCATCGACGAGCCAGGTCGCCTGGTCGACACCATGGCCGCGCACATGGCCCTGAAAATCGAGCAGAAGCAGGAAATCCTCGAAATCATCGATTTGTCAGCCCGGGTCGAGCACGTCCTGGCGTTGCTGGACGCCGAGATCGACCTGCTGCAAGTCGAAAAACGCATTCGCGGTCGCGTTAAAAAACAAATGGAGCGCAGCCAGCGCGAGTACTACCTGAATGAGCAGATGAAGGCCATTCAGAAAGAGCTCGGTGACAGCGACGAAGGCCACAATGAAATCGAAGACCTGAAAAAGCGCATCGATGCAGCGGGTCTGCCAAAAGATGCCTTGGCAAAAGCCCAGGGCGAGCTGAACAAGCTTAAGCAAATGTCGCCAATGTCCGCTGAAGCGACGGTGGTGCGTTCGTATATCGACTGGCTGGTCCAGGTGCCGTGGAAGGCTCAAAGCAAAGTGCGCCTGGATCTGGCACGTGCTGAAGACATTCTCGACGCCGACCATTACGGTCTGGAAGAAGTCAAGGAACGGATCCTCGAATACCTCGCCGTGCAAAAACGTGTGAAGAAAATTCGTGGTCCGGTGTTGTGCCTGGTCGGTCCTCCCGGGGTGGGTAAAACCTCGCTGGCGGAGTCGATTGCACACGCCACCAACCGCAAGTTCGTGCGCATGGCCCTCGGCGGTGTGCGCGATGAAGCGGAAATTCGTGGTCATCGGCGTACTTATATCGGTTCGATGCCAGGAAGATTGATTCAAAAGATGACAAAAGTGGGCGTTCGCAACCCGCTGTTCTTGCTCGATGAAATCGACAAAATGGGCAGCGACATGCGTGGCGATCCGGCGTCGGCGTTGCTGGAAGTGCTCGACCCTGAGCAAAACCACAACTTCAACGATCACTATCTGGAAGTCGACTACGACCTGTCCGATGTGATGTTCCTTTGCACCTCGAACTCCATGAACATTCCACCGGCGCTGCTGGACCGGATGGAAGTGATTCGTCTGCCGGGTTACACCGAAGACGAGAAGATCAACATCGCTGTCAAATACCTTTCGCCAAAGCAGATTACTGCCAACGGTTTGAAGAAAGGCGAGCTGGAATTCGACGCCGAAGCGATCCGCGATATCATCCGCTATTACACCCGTGAAGCCGGTGTGCGTGGGCTGGAGCGCCAGATTGCCAAGGTTTGCCGCAAGGCGGTGAAAGAGCATGCAATGGAAAAGCGCTTCTCGGTGAAGGTCACGGCCGACATGCTTGAACACTTCCTGGGCGTGCGCAAATTCCGCTACGGTCTGGCTGAATCGCAGGATCAGATCGGTCAGGTCACCGGGCTGGCGTGGACTCAGGTGGGCGGCGAATTGTTGACCATCGAAGCCGCTGTCGTGCCGGGTAAAGGCCAATTGATCAAGACGGGTTCGCTGGGTGACGTGATGGTCGAATCGATCACCGCGGCCTTGACCGTCGTTCGCAGTCGCGCGAAGAGCCTGGGGATCCCTTTGGACTTCCACGAGAAGCGCGACACGCATATCCACATGCCGGAAGGGGCGACCCCGAAGGATGGCCCTAGCGCCGGTGTAGGTATGTGCACGGCTCTGGTGTCGGCATTGACCGGGATCCCGGTACGTGCGGATGTTGCCATGACAGGCGAAATCACGTTGCGTGGCCAGGTACTGGCGATCGGCGGTTTGAAAGAAAAACTGCTTGCTGCCCACCGTGGCGGGATCAAGACCGTGATCATTCCTGAAGAGAATGTGCGCGATCTGAAGGAAATTCCTGACAATATCAAGCAAGATCTGCAGATTAAACCGGTTAAATGGATTGACGAGGTCCTGCAAATTGCGCTGCAATACGCGCCGGAGCCCTTGCCTGATGTGGTTCCAGAGATAGTTGCAAAGGATGAAAAACGCGAGTCTGACTCTAAGGAAAGAATTAGCACGCATTAGTACGTATTTGCCTGGGGGGCTTGTTGACAGCTTTTTAGAGCCCTTGTTATAAAGCGGCTCTTAAGTGTCTGTAGGCCATTCAGCACTCGTTTTTGCTTTCACCAAAAAACTTAGAATCATACTCAAATAGATATAAGGGGACTTAGAGTGAACAAGTCGGAACTGATTGATGCTATCGCTGCATCCGCTGATATCCCGAAAGCTGCTGCTGGCCGTGCGCTGGACGCTGTAATCGAATCCGTCACTGGCGCTCTCAAGGCTGGCGACTCTGTTGTTCTGGTTGGTTTCGGTACTTTCTCCGTAACTGATCGTCCAGCTCGCATTGGTCGTAACCCACAGACCGGTAAGACGCTGGAAATCGCAGCCGCTAAAAAACCAGGTTTCAAAGCCGGTAAAGCACTGAAAGAAGCTGTCAACTAAGTTCGATTCAGGTTTTTGCCTATCCGGGTCGGGGTCATGCCTGACCTGGCAGCGGAGCGGTAGTCCAGTCGGCGAGTCGCCGATCCGAGACGCCGAGGCTCGCAAGTTCGAGTCATCGGTCCGCTCCGCCAGTTACGAGAAGGCGCATCCTCGGATGCGCCTTTCTTCTATCCGGATTCTACCCACGCTCCACGGTTGCCTAATTTTGAAGTTCAACCGTTTCTGGGGGACGCATGCTGCAGAATATCAGGGACAATTCACAAGGCTGGATTGCCAAGACCATTATCGGGATCATCGTTGTACTGATGGCTTTCACCGGTATCGAGGCCATTTTTCAGGCGACGACCAACAGCCAGGATGCGGCCAAGGTCAATGGTGAAGAAATCAGCCAGAACGAGCTGAGCCAGGCGGTCGATATGCAACGCCGTCAGCTCATGCAACAGCTGGGCAAGGATTTCGATGCTTCCTTGCTCGACGAAAAAATGCTGCGCGAATCTGCCCTCAAAGGCTTGATCGATCGCAAGCTGCTGCTGCAAGGCGCTGAAGATTCGAAATTCGCCTTTTCTGAAGCCGCTTTGGACCAAGTGATCCTGCAAACGCCTGAATTCCAGGTCGATGGCAAGTTCAGCGCCGAGCGTTTCGACCAGGTGATTCGCCAACTCGGCTACAGCCGCATGCAGTTCCGCCAGATGCTGGCTCAGGAAATGCTGATCGGCCAGCTGCGTGCGGGCCTGGCGGGTAGCGGTTTCGTCACCGATGCACAGGTGCTGGCATTCGCCCGTCTGGAAAAACAGACCCGCGATTTCGCTTCCCTGAACGTCAAGGCTGACCCGGCGGCTGTGAAGCTGACCGACGATGAGGTCAAAGCCTACTACGACGAACACGCCAAGGAATTCATGACGCCCGATCAGGTGGTCATCGATTACCTTGAGTTGAAGAAGGCTTCCTTCTTTGATCAGGTCAGCGTCAAGGACGAAGACCTGCAAGCGGCGTATCAGAAAGAAACTGCGAACCTGTCCGAACAACGTCGGGCCGCGCACATTCTGATCGAAGTGAACGATAAGGTGACCGAGGCGCAAGCCAAAGCCAAGATCGAAGAGATCCAGGCGCGTCTGGCCAAAGGCGAGAAATTCGAGGCCCTGGCCAAGGAATTCTCCCAGGATCCAGGTTCTGCCAACAATGGCGGTGATCTCGGTTACGCAGGCCCGGGTGTCTACGATCCAGCGTTCGAAACAGCGCTGTATGCATTGGCCAAGGATCAGGTTTCGGTGCCGGTTCGCACTGACTTCGGTTTCCACTTGATCAAGCTGTTGGGTGTGGAAGCACCTGAAGTGCCGACGTTTGCCAGCCTGAAAGACAAGCTGACCCGTGAGCTGAAAACCCAGCAAGTCGAGCAACGTTTCGTCGAGGCGACCAAGCAATTGGAAGACTCGTCGTTCGAAGCCTCCGATCTGGCCCAGCCAGCGCAGGACCTGAAGCTGACTGTTCACACCTCCGCGCCGTTCGGTCGTGAAGGTGGCGAGGGTGTTGCGGCCAACCGTGCCGTGATTGCCGCTGCATTCAGTCCTGAAGTGCTGGATGAGGGTGCCAACAGCATCGCCATCGAACTCGATCCCGAAACCGTGATCGTGTTACGCGCCAAAGAGCACCTCAAGCCTGCCCAACTGCCGCTGGAAAGCGTGGCTGCCAGCATTCGCGTGCAATTGGCCAGGGAGCACGCCAGTGCTGCCGCCAAGACCAAGGCTGAAGAGCTGATTGCCAGCCTGCGCGATGGCAAGACGCCACTGGACAAGGCAATCGACGGCCAGGCCTGGAAAGTCACCGCAGCAGCCACTCGCGCTCAGGAAGGGATTGACCCAACCGTGCTGCAAGCGCTGTTCCGTATGCCCAAGCCCGCAGCCAAAGACAAGCCGACCTTCAACAACGTGACCCTGGCCGATGGTAGCCTGGTGATCGTGCGTCTGAATGCCGTGAACGAAGCTGTGGCGCCGACCGAAGAAGAGAAGGCTCAATACCGTCGCTTCCTCGCTTCGCGCATTGGCCAGCAAGACTTTGCGGCTTACCGCAAACAGCTGGAAAGCCAGGCCGAGATCAAGCGCTTCTGATGACTGACTGAGCTGCCCGCTACACAAAGACCCCGGCCGAAAGGCTGGGGTTTTTCGTTTGTGCGCCAGGCATGGCGCGTTGCGCGTAAGCGCAACCAGCTTGGCTGTGGTAGCCACGTTGGTGACTTGGAGGTGAAAGTCCTCTACACACCCGGCAAGGGGAAGTGTTAGCCCGAGGCAGAATGCTGGCCTGACGAACAGGAAGCGGATTAGGCGGCGTAGCGGGGGTGGGGGAGCTCAGGAGCTGCACATTTGAATCACGCGCTTCCGAAGAAGCAGCGGGATCGGCTTGGACTGGTCTCAATACTGGATACGATAACTTGGCTTAATCGCAGAACTTGAACCACCGTATACGGATCCGTATGTACGGTGGTGCGAGAGGACGGCTGCTGTGAAGCCGCCTCCTACTCGATCAGAGTGTGGAAGGGCCGGCAGTACGGGCGTTCATTGATTATTTATGTCAGCGACTTTCCGGCAATCGATAGTCGGTAACTCTGTAACTGTTTTAAGACACTAATCGGTGCGACGCTAAGCATCGATCTGTTGCACAATACGCCCCGGACCGTTTTCCTCAGGATGTTCAATGTTTAAATCAATTCCCATGCATGTCGTCGGGCTGGCGCTGGTACTGGCTGCCGCTGCCGGCTGCTCGTCGAAGAAAGCCCCCATCTATGAGCATGAGAACTTCGATGACTCTGGAACGTTTTCGCGCAGCTACCCGGTGACTGATGCACAGACGTGCGAAGCCGCCCGTCGGGCATTGCTCAGTCAGGGCTACATCATCACCAGTGCCGACCCGAAACTGGTCAGCGGACACAAAAGTTTCCAGCAGACTGGCGAGACCCACATGGAGATCAGCTTCAGTGTGGTCTGTGCCGATGATGGCAGTGAGGGGAACAACGCGACCATGTTCGCCAATGCCCTGCAAGACCGTTATGCGCTGAAGAAAACCAACAACTCCGCCAGCGTCGGTGTGGGCGTGTTGGGTTCGGTGTCGATGCCGATCGGCTCGTCTGACGATTCGATGGTCAAGGTTGCCAGCGAAACCGTATCGTCGCCAAAGTTCTACGAGCGCTTCTTCGCCCTGGTCGAGTTGTTCCTGCCGCCGGAAGCGAAAAAGGCCGCGCACATCAAGGATAAGCCGAAAACCGACCTGGGCGTGCCTGAAACCAAGGCTGCACCGGCTCCGTTGGCGCCGGAGGCAGCACCTGATACGCGGCCTGCTCCGGCGGCCGAACCGGCACTCGCACCCGCAGAAGCGGTACCTGCTGCTTCCGAACCGGTTGCACCGCCGGCTGAAACGGCGCCAATTATCCCAAGCGAACCAGCACCGGCGGCATTTGCCGAAGAACGCACGACGCCACCACCTGAGAGCACGCTGCCTGCGCCGACAGAGCCTATTCAGGCCATGCCGAGCAGTCAGTAATTCACACCGCCACGGGGTTGGTCTTGTCGAGATCAATCCCGTATCGGCTGATGGTCTCTACGACCCGCTCTCGTGGGATGACGCCGTCATCGGCCAGCGCTTTCAACGTCGCGAGCACAATGAAGTAACGGTCCACCTCGAAAAACTGGCGCAATGCCTCACGCGTGTCGGACTGACCGAAACCGTCAGTTCCCCAGTGCAACGAAACGTCTTCCTTGTGCAAATGGCCGAATCTGGTCAGCAAACAACTTCACGTAATCGGTGGCCACCACCACCACCACCGGCCCGGCGTGCGCCGCGAGGCAAGTCTCCACATAGCTGGTTCGCGGCTCGTTCTGCGAGTGCAACAGATTTCAGCGTTCGACCTCATGCCCTTCACGGCGTAATTCGGTCACCCGTCCATGGAAAGCGCCAGTTTGGGCGACGTCGAAATCCAGCAGTTGATCGATCAGGTAGTGGGCGTGCGGCCGTCCTTCGGCGCTCATCACCGACTCCAGAGAGTCAAGCCATTCGCGGGTTCGGGCCGGCCACAAGGGTAACGACGGTTGCGCACCTTTGGGCCAAGGCGACGGCAATGTCTCGATGTCAGTGCACAAGATGCCGCGCTGGGCTGATTCTGCGCTGACGGCACAGAGCTTCGCCGAGGTTGCCGAACTCAGCAGGTACAACGGTTTTTCGCACGAGCCCCAGGAAAATCGAAGGGTCCATGCGCTGATTTTGGAGGACTCCGGACCGTTGGCATTGTTGCGGATGACCGAAGCACGCCGTGTGGTGCGCCGATCCATTTCCAGTCGATTGGCCATCTCCATCACCCGGTACAGCGGCGAGCTTCGGGTGTTAAGCGGTTCGCTCAACGTGCCGATGCAGGCGAGGGCGGCTTCAGCTGTCCGGTTGGCATGTGATACGGGCACGGTTCGATCCGTCGATATGAACAGATCGTCACCCTACGTGATTCGTCATGATTGTTGTAATTGCAACTATGTCGTCTGCGTTTACATCCGCTTAAAAAGCAGCGCGGTAAATCCCTATTGATCTGCTACGTTTATTTGATGAAGGCGACGTTTCATTTTTCCTTCACACGGGCACTTTATGCTCAGGGAGCTGGTCATTTATTCAGACGTTTTTTTCAACGAGCTGTGGGGGATTTCACGATGGACGATTATCAAGAAGAGCTGCTCGAATATCAGGCGTTTGAACTGGACCCGTTGGAACCCGCCGAAGACGCTACCGAGCTGTAAGCGTCAAGCGGAACGGCGATGACTGCGGCGAAACTCGCCGGGGGTCTGGCCGTTCCAGCGTTTGAAGGCCCGTTGAAACGCTTCGGCTGAGGCAAAGCCCAGCAGGTAGGCGATTTCTCCGAACGCCAGTTCAGTGTCGCGGATGTAGGTCATGGCCAGGTCGCGGCGAGTGTCGTTGAGAATCGCGCGAAATTGCGTGCCTTCCTCGGTGAGTTTGCGACGCAAGGTCCAGGTCGGCAGCTTCAGGCGTGCCGCCACTTCTTCCAGGTCGGGTTCCCGGCCACCATTGAGTAACGGCCCTAGTAACTGAGTGATACGTTCACGCAGGCTGCGGGTGCGTGTCAGTTGTTCCAGTTCCCGCTCACACAATTGCAACAGGTGCCGCCAAGTGCTGGGGCAGTGCACCGGATTGCGCTGAGCGAGGCTGGCCAGATTCAGGCGCAGTTGATTCTGTTCGGCGCCGAACTGGATCGGACAATCGCCCAGCACGGCATAAGCCTCGCGGTAATCCGGCGCCTGGAATTCGATCTCGATGCGTTCGGCGTTCAGTGGGGCAGGGCTTACGCTGGACAATTGCTGCAGCCATCCGGCGATGATCGAATCCACCACGAAGCGGTTGTAGGCGTTGTAAGGGCTGATGGAATAGAAACGCAGCCAGGCGCCTTGGGCATCTTCGTGAAAGCTCGACTGGCCGCGATAGTTGGAGCCATACAAGGCTTCGAAGCGAATCAGGCAACGAGCTGCTTCCCGCACGGTCGGCGCCTGAGCGGCGGTGACTCCGGCCAGACCGGCCTGGCTCAGACGACTGAGCTGGCCCATGCGCAAGCCCAGTGCCGGGTTATCGGTCAGTTGAATGGCGGCGTGGCCCAGGCGCATGTAGCGCGGGATCGAGAGCCGGGCGCCGGCTTCGCTCAGACGCGCTGCATCCAGGCCGTACTGTTCGAGCAGTGGCTGCGGGTCCGCACCAAAGCTGCGCACGGCGTCCGCCAGGCTATGAACAAAGCCTACTGACAGATCGCCGAGGCGCATCGGCAACGGTTTCATCGGTTATAACCAAAGGTTCAGCAAACGCGCACCACGGGCATTGCCGTCGGCGAAATGCTGCCCGTGGCTGCTGAGAAAACTTTGACCGGCGCTGCCCTGATCCCAGAACTGACCGCGCAGGAACACGCTCATGCCGGCAATAGCCTGGCTGCTGGGAGGTTGAGCGGTGAGTGTCAGGCGATGCCACGCCTGACCTTCGCTCAGCTCGCCAGCCTTCAGGCTGACGGAACCTGGCGTCGTCAGACCCTTGTAACCGCGCCACGGTTTATCCCAGGTATCGCGCCCGATCACAAACGCCGGGACGGCGACGAACTGCGCACCCTGGTCGTCGAGCTTGCGGTAGTTGTCCGGGTACCAGCTGTCGCTGCCGATCAGCACACCCAAGCGTCCGGCCGGGGTGTCGACGACGTTGAGCGTATGTTTGCCATTGGCCTTGATGACGTCATGTTCATCGAAGATCGGATGCATCTGGCGCTGGGGCTGGCCGATCGGCAGGCCGTCGCGACCGAACACCACGGTGCTGTTGTACAACGCACCGTTGCCGACATTCAGAATGCCGTCGATGACATTGGGGGCGGGTAGCACGATGGAACCGGCCACCAGGGTCACATGGAATTCTTTCGCCAGGCCACCGAACAATGCCTGGTAATCCTTGGCCATGTATTTGGCCTTCATGCGCAGGTGTGCATCGTCCATACGGCTGGCGCCCTTGGCGCTGATCAGTGCGCGCAGGAACTCCAAGGGGTTGCTCACCGCCAGCCAGTTCATGGCTTCCTTGAGTGTGGTCGCCTGGTACAGCTCGTCTTTCTCGCCGCTGACCATCAGCCAGGTGCCGACATGTTCGGGCAGTACGACGATGGTTTTTTCATTCAGCAGGCCTTGGTCCCGAGCCTTCTGCAAATAGGCTGCAAGCTTGCGGTGCAAGCGCTCGGAACTTTGATAATCGGTGGGAAACAGCTCGGGCTGGATGCCCAGCAGGTTGCCGCGATCGGCGGGCATGCCTTGGTCGACCGCGAGATTGATTCGCAGGTCCGACAGGTAATGACCCACCGGACGATCCGCGGCCCACATTGCGTAGGTCGTGAGGGCGGCGATCAACGCCATGGAGAATGTCAGGTACAAAAGTTTGCGCATGGGGAAACTGTCAACGGCCGTGTGCAGGGTTCGCCGACTAGGGTAGGGCCCATACCGGCGCTTGCCAAGGGCTGCTGCGCATTTGGATCAATAAGTTGTCAGTTACGGTCATTGAGCGACAGCGGCGCGACTCTTAGTCTGTCGAACATGAATGACGGGGGCCGTAGAGCTCCCGCACTTTTTCCGTGATCGCTCGATGTGGAGTTACCGATGGCCGCCGCTCATTACCCGCACCTGTTGGCCCCGCTGGACCTGGGTTTTACCACGCTGCGCAACCGCACCCTGATGGGCTCGATGCACACCGGTCTTGAGGAAAAACCCGGCGGTTTCGAGCGCATGGCGGCGTACTTCGCCGAACGTGCCCGGGGCGGCGTTGGCCTGATGGTCACCGGCGGCATTGGTCCGAACGATGAAGGCGGGGTGTATTCCGGTGCGGCCAAGCTGACCACGGAAGAAGAAGCGCTCAAGCACCAGATCGTGACACGCGCGGTGCACGAGGCGGGCGGCAAGATTTGCATGCAGATCCTTCACGCCGGGCGTTATGCCTACAGCCCGAAACAGGTCGCGCCAAGCGCCATTCAGGCGCCGATCAACCCGTTCAAGCCTAAAGAGCTGGACGAGGAAGGCATCGAGAAGCAGATCAGCGACTTCGTCACCTGTTCGACCCTGGCGCAACAGGCCGAGTACGACGGCGTTGAGATCATGGGGTCCGAAGGTTATTTCATTAACCAGTTCCTCGCGGCCCACACCAACCACCGTACCGATCGTTGGGGCGGCAGCTATGAAAACCGTATGCGCCTGCCAGTGGAAATCGTGCGCCGGGTACGTGAAGCAGTAGGCCCGAACTTCATCATTATTTTCCGGTTGTCGATGCTCGATCTGGTGGAAGGCGGCAGCACCTGGGAAGAAATCGTCCAGTTGGCCAAGGCCATCGAACAGGCTGGCGCGACCATTATCAACACCGGCATCGGCTGGCACGAAGCGCGGATTCCGACCATCGCCACCAAAGTGCCGCGCGGTGCGTTCAGCAAAGTCACGGCCAAGCTGCGGGGTTCGGTGAGTATTCCGCTGATCACCACCAACCGCATCAACACGCCTGAAGTCGCCGAACAGATTCTGGCCGAAGGCGATGCCGACATGGTTTCCATGGCACGGCCGTTTCTGGCTGACGCGGATTTCGTCAACAAGGCCGCCGCTGGCCGCGCCGATGAAATCAACACCTGCATCGGTTGCAACCAGGCGTGTCTTGATCACACCTTCGGCGGCAAGTTGACCACTTGCCTGGTGAACCCGCGCGCTTGCCATGAAACCGAACTCAACTACCTGCCGGTGCAGCAGATCAAGAAAATCGCCGTGGTCGGTGCCGGTCCTGCCGGTTTGTCTGCGGCCACCGTGGCCGCCGAGCGTGGGCATCAGGTGACACTGTTTGATTCGGCCAGTGAAATCGGTGGACAGTTCAACATCGCCAAGCGCGTACCGGGCAAGGAAGAGTTCTTCGAAACCCTGCGTTACTTCAACCGCAAACTGCAAACGACCAACGTCGAGGTTCGCCTGAACACCCGCGTCGACGTGGCGCAACTGGTAGAAGGCGGCTATGACGAGATCATTCTCGCCACTGGCATTGCCCCAAGAACCCCGGTGATTCCAGGCATCGAGAACGCCAAGGTACTGAGTTACCTGGACGTGATCCTCGAGCGCAAACCGGTGGGCAAGCGTGTCGCGGTGATCGGCGCCGGAGGTATCGGTTTCGATGTGTCGGAGTTTTTGGTTCACCAAGGGGTTGCCACCAGCCTGGACCGCGCAGCGTTCTGGAAGGAGTGGGGCATCGATACGCATCTGCAAGCGCGTGGCGGTGTTGCCGGCATCAAGGCTGAGCCGCATGCACCGGCCCGCGAGGTGTTCCTGCTGCAACGCAAGAAGTCCAAGGTCGGCGACGGCCTGGGCAAGACCACTGGCTGGATTCACCGCACCGGTCTGAAAAACAAGCAGGTACAGATGCTCAACAGCGTCGAGTACCTGAAGATTGACGACGAAGGTCTGCACATCCGCATCGGCGAAACCGGCGAGCCGCAGGTGCTGCCGGTGGACAACATCGTGATCTGCGCCGGGCAGGATCCGCTGCGTGAATTGCAGGTCGGTCTGACGGCGGCGGGGCAGAACGTGCATTTGATTGGCGGTGCGGACGTGGCGGCTGAATTGGATGCGAAGCGGGCGATCAATCAGGGATCGCGTTTGGCTGCCGAACTGTAATTCGAAGGTCGAGCGTGCCAATGGCTTTCGCGGGCAAGCCCGCTCCCACAGGTTCTATGTTGTTCATGCATTTTGTGAACGACGCAAAACCACGGTGGGAGCGGGCTTGCCCGCGATAGCGTCCTCAAGGCTGCTAAGATGCTGGCTCTTTACCCAGAGCCGGCATCGATGCTTCTCCCTCCCAGCGACTGGCTACCCCAAGCCCCCCTTGAACCTCTTCTTCTTGACTGGCTCATTAGCGCCGGCATCGAAGTCGCGATCCTGCGTCTGGATCAGATCGACCCGCTGATCAGCGGCAACAAGTGGTTCAAACTCATCGAACACCTCAAGGCCGCTGATCTCGCCGGTGCCGAAGGCATCATCAGCCTGGGTGGGGCTCACTCCAATCATCTGCATGCACTGGCTGCCGCGGGCAAACGGTTCGGTTTCACCACCGTCGGCCTGTTGCGCGGTCATCTGCAAGACACCCCGACGGTGAAGGACTTGCAGGCATTCGGCATGCAGCTGCATTGGTTGGGTTATGGCGGTTATCGCGCGCGGCACGAGGCGGGTTTCTGGCAGCCGTGGCAAACCCGATACCCGACGTTGCAACCGGTGCCTGAAGGCGGAGGCGGACTGCGTGGAGCACGCGGCTGCATGCAGCTCAAGGATCAGATTGTTGAGCAACTGAGCACGCTGGGTTGGAATGACTACGAAGGCTGGTGGCTGGCCTGCGGAACGGGTACGACCCTGGCCGGCCTGGTAATGGCCGAGGGGGGTGAACATCCGGTGTATGGGGCATTGGCGGTGCCGGACGATCATGGCGTGGCACAGCAAGTCGAGAGGATTGTTCAGGAGGCGGGATTGGCCGATCCGGCTTATGAACTGTTCGACGCCAGCCGTGGAGGCTTTGCCAAGGTTGACCCGCTGTTGCTCGAGTTCATCGAACAGACCGAGCAAGACATCGGCATTCCCCTGGAGCCGCTGTATACCGGCAAAGCGCTGTTGGCGCTCAAGCAGCAAGTCGAAAGCGCAAGATTTGCCCCGGGAACGCGCCTGATCTTCATCCACACCGGCGGCTTGCAGGGCCGCCGGGGTTTCCAATGAACAGGGTGATGCTACGGATCGCAATTACCAGGACACCGAAGGTCAGCCGCGTTTGGGCATCATCCGCAGCAAGGTGTTATCGCCGACCACGTAATGGTGATAAATCCCTGCCACAGCGTGCAGACCCACAAGCCAGTAACCGATTGTGCCGCCGAGTTCATGCCAGCCTTGAATCTGCTTGGCCAGCGACTTGTCTTCCGCAACCAGCAACGGCAGATCGAAACCGTAGAACATCACTTGATGGCCCTTGGCGCTGGTGACAAGCCAGCCCAGAATCGGCATGGCGATCATGAAAATGTACAGCGCCCAATGCATCAATTTGGCCAGCACGGTTTGCCAGTGAGGCGAGGCCGGGAAGATTTGCGGTGCCGGGCCCAGGCTGCGAGCGAACAGCCGTAGCCATACCAACACGAACACCGTCAAACCCAGCATAAAGTGCGATTCGGTGATCAGCGTCCGGCCGCCACTGCCTTTTGGAAAGATCCCGCGAAATTCGATACATGCGTACACCAGCGCCAGCAGGACCAGCATCAACCAATGCAGCGCGATCGAGACAGTGCTGTAGCGTGAGTCGGAATTCTTCCAGGGCATACGCTGTTCCTCATGATTCAGGTCCGAGCTGTCGTTCTTGTGCGACGTCGTGTTGTAACTGTAATCCTGTTTTGCCGAATTCGCCTGAATCCGTTTAGAGTTTTTCAGCCTCCTGAGGGTTTTATGAGTAATTGTTTTTGCAGGGTGTTGACTGAACGTTGATAAGTGTCGGGAGAGAGTTGAAGTTGTTCATGTCTTGAATTGCTTGTGGTTTTGCAATTTTGGCCTCGCTATATACTCTGCTGGTAAGCCCTCGCTATGTTTAGGTAAAACAAGAATGGCGTTGGTTTAAGTTAATGCTTTTAATTATTTGACTGGAGAAGTTCATGAAAGGATTCATCTTTACCCAATCGCAACAACTCGGCCCGGCAAAGAAACTCATGGCTGTCAAACCGCCTGGGTCTAAACCAAAACCCAAGCCGACGCCTAAACCCGCGCCGAAACCGCTACCCAAACCAGCTCCGAAACCGCTGCCAAAACCAACGCCCAAGCCGGTGCCAAAGCCAGCCCCCAAGCCAGCTCCCAAGCCTGTACAAAAACCAGGAGTGTCTCCAAAGCCTGCCCCGAAGCCAACGCCCAGGCCGAACCCGAGGCCCCCAATGCCTTGGCCTTCCTTTAACGTCACCCTTGATCCATTGGGTTGGTACAACTTGCTGAATACGCCCGGTCGAATCCGCAATGCAGACGGCGCAAGCCAGCTGCCGGATGGCAGTGAAATCAGTGCAGATGAGCAGTCGGTGAAACGCCCTGACGGCATTGTGCAATATGCTGACGGCAGGGTGGGTTACCCTGATGGCCGTATCGAATGGCCGGACGGTACTGTTGAATATCTGGATGGTCGTATTGTCTGGAAAGATGGAACGGAGCGTCTTGCGGACGGCAATACCCGATATCCCGACGGCGTCATTATTGATGCCGACGGTAATCAGATCAACTAAGAAAAGTATCTGTTGATTTGAAGTGAAGGGTGAGTCAAAGGAAGTTGCGAACGTTGTTCAAAACTTTTTTTGTTGCCAACAATGCCGCGGCGCTATAAGACGTCGCGGCATTGCTATGTCTTAGAACCCCTGCGGCATTTCACCATTGGCCAGACGCTTGTTGATATCAGCGATCACTTCCGGCAAATCGGTGATGGTGTCGATCATGTAGTGCGGGCGCGAGCCTTCGAACATTGCGTGAATGCGCTTGCGTTCGCTGGCCAGTGTGTCGCTGCTGAGGGCGCGATAACCTTCGTAGTCCAGACCCAGCGCGTTACCCGAGCAGATCAGCGCCACGGTCCACATGCCGGCGCGGCGGCCTTCGAGAATGCCCGGTACCGTGTCGTCGATTTTCACGCAGGCCGCGACATCGTCGATGCCCAGGGCAATCACATTGGCCAGGGCCTGTGCCGGCCATGGGCGGCCGTTGGGCACTTCGTCGGTGGCGACCACATGATCGGCGACGTAACCGTTGGTGGCCGCCAGCTCGACCACTTTGTCCATGACCTGTTTCGGGTAGCCGGAGCAGGAGCCGATCTTGATCCCTTGCTGACGCAGGGTGGCGATGGTGTCCAGGGCGCCCGGAATCAGTGCCGAGTGCTCGGCGATTTTCTCGATCTGCAACGGCATGAAGCGTTTGTAGATGGCGGTGACGTCATCGTCGGTCGGCGTGCGGCCGAATGCTTTGCGGTAACGTTCGGCGACTTGCGGTTGATCGCACAGGGTGCGGATGTGATCCCACTTGCCCATGCCCATCGGCCCGCGTGCTTCTTCGATGGACACCTGAACGTCGAACTCGGCGAAGGCTTCGACAAAAATCTGCGTGGGGGCGAAGGAGCCGAAATCGACTACGGTGCCGGCCCAGTCGAGGATGGCGGCTTGCAGTTTGGTTGGGTTGCTGTAGTTCATGGCGAATAATTTCCTGTAAGAACGAGCTATTCGGAGTTCGGCTTTTCTGTGGGAGCGAGCTTGCTCGCGATGAGGCCCTGTCTCGACATCAATGGTGAATGTCAGGCCGCTTTCGCGGGCAAGCCCGCTCCCACAGGGGATTGCGGTGTGTTTTAGATCTCTAACACTTCCATTTCCTGCAACACCTCGGCGACCGCCGCCACGGCCGCGTGCATCTCGGCCTGGTTGACGTGGCCGATGCAGCCGACGCGGAAGGTTTCGACCTGGGTCAATTTGCCGGGGTAGAGGATGAAACCCTTGGCCTTGACGCGTTCGTAGAATTCCTTGAATTGGTAACGCGGATCTTTCGGCGCATGGAAAGTGACGATGATCGGCGCCTGGATTGCGGCGGGCAGGAAGCTGCGCAGTCCCAGTTTGGCCATGTCATCGAGCAGCACCTGGCAGTTGTTGGCATAGCGCTGATGCCGCGCGGGCAAACCACCTTCTTCGTTGTATTGCAGCAGCGCTTCGTGCAACGCGGCGACCACGTGGGTCGGCGGCGTGAAGCGCCATTGGCCGGTCTTGGCCATGTAGGTGTGCTGGTCGAACAAATCCATCGCCAGCGAATGCGAGTTGCCGGCGGCATTGGCCAGCGCTTCTTTGCGGGCGAAGACGAAACCCATTCCCGGCACACCTTCCAGGCATTTGCCCGAAGCGGCGATCAATGCGTCGAACGGTACCTGCTGTGCGTCGATCGGCAGGGCGCCAAAGGAGCTCATGGCGTCGATGATCAGGCGTTTGCCGTGTTGTGCAATGACGTGGGCAATTTCCGGCAGCGGGTTGAGGATGCCGGTGCTGGTTTCGCAGTGAATCAACGCGATGTGAGTGATGCTGGCGTCGGCGCGCAGCAGACGGTCAACATCGGCAGCGGTGGTCGGTTCGTCTTCGGCGGTTTCAAAGGTGCTGAATGGGCGGCCGAGCACTTCACAGATTTTCGCCAGGCGTTTGCCGTAAGCGCCGTTGATCAGCACCAGGACTTTGCCGTCCCGGGGCACCAGTGTGCCGATAGCCGCTTCGACCGCGAAGGTGCCGCTGCCTTGCAGAGGTACGCAGTGGTGAGTGTCGCCACCATTGATGATCGTCAGCAGTTGCTCGCAGAGGCTGGCGGTCAGTTGGTTGAAGCGGTCATCCCATGAACCCCAGTCGACCATCATGGCCTGACGGGTGCGGGCCGACGTCGTCAACGGGCCGGGGGTGAGCAGGATGGGTTCGGCAGTACTCATTCTCGTGTCCTCGCAATCGATGGGATGAAGCTACGGGACATAAATTGCAATTTGCCGTTCTATCAATCAAATTGTTTGTTGTTATGCCAGCCATCAGTGAGGGTTATTCATGAACCTGTTCCAGCTCCGCGCCTTCGATGCCGTGGCCCGCGAGGGCAGCTTCACCCGGGCCGCCGCGCGGCTGTTCATCAGCCAACCGGCGGTCACCGGGCACATCAAGGCGCTGGAGGAGCATTACCAGATCACCTTGTTACGCCGTACTGCGCGACGGGTGGAGCTGACGGAAGAGGGCACCAAACTGGCGGCGATCACCCGCGCGATGTTCGGCTTGGCCGAGGAAGCGCAGGTGATGCTGGAGGCCAACCGACAGTTGTTGACCGGGCGCCTGGAAGTGGCGGCGGACGGGCCGCACATGGTGATGCCGATGCTGGCCAGTCTGCGGGCGCGGTATCCGGGGATTACTGTGAATTTGCGCTTGGGTAATGCCCAGGAAACGCTGGCGGCGTTGTTGTCCGAGCACGCCGACGTGGCGGTGCTGACCGAGGTCGAGCCACGTAAAGGGCTGCATTTGCAGGCGCTGAGCGAATCGCGGATTTGCGCGCTGGTGCCCGATGGTCATCCGTGGGCGCAGAAGTCGAAGGGGGTTCAGCTCAAGGAACTGGATCAGGTGATCATGGTGTTGCGTGAGCCGAGTTCGATCACCCGACGTACCTTCGACGAGGCCTGCGCGGCGGCGTTGGTCAATCCACGGGTGTTGCTGGAGCTGGACAGTCGTGAGGCGGTCACCGAAGCCGTCGCCGCAGAGTTGGGGGTGGGCGTGGTGTCTTCAGTGGAAGTCAGCCATGACCCGAGGGTGATTGCGGTGCCGATTATTGGTGAGGGATTGGTCAACCGGCACATGATTGGCTGCATGGTACGGCGGCGGGATTTGCGCTTGATACAGGCGTTTTTTGATTTGGCGCCTGCCAGGTAGACCGCGGCGCGGCCATCGCGGGCTTGCCCGCGATGGGGCCTGTCCTGCTTACGCCAGACTCTCGCGAACCATCTCCAGGAACGTCGCCACCACCCGCCGCGAACTCTGCTCGCGCAAGCACACCAATGTTTCGGTCAATCGCCGCTTGCAGTCGGTAATCGGCAACGCACAAACGCGCGAATCCGCACCGAACTCGGCGGCCGACACCACACCCACACCAATCCCCACCACCACCGCTTCACGCGCCGCTTCCCGGCCTTCGACCTGAATCGCCGGGCGGATGCGAAACCCTGCCTGAGCCATTTCTTCTTCCAGCGTCTGGCGCGTCACCGAGCCGATTTCCCGCAGCACCAGCGGCGTGTCGTCGAGGTCGGCCAGGCAGATGGACTCACGGTCGGCCCACGGGTGATTGCGCGAAACGAACGCCACCATCGGGTCGTTGCGCAACGGCAAGGAGATCAATCGCTCGTCGCTGACTTCGCGACCCAGCAACGCCAGATCGGCCTGATAGTTGAACAGGCGAAACAGCGACTCGTCGGTATTACCGGTTTCGATTTTCACACTGATGCCGGGGTAGCGCTCACAGAACCGGGCGATCTGTGGCAGCACATGCACCGGCGCATCCACCGCCAGAATCAGGCTGCCGGTCTGCAACGCCTGAGACTCCTGAAGCAGCTCCTGGGCCTCGGCTTCAATGACGAACAGCCGCTGCGTAATGCTTAACAAGCGCTCGCCCAAATCGGTCAGGCGCACCGAGCGTTTGTTACGGTGGAACAGCAGCACACCGAAACGCTCCTCAAGTTTGCGCACTTGGTCGGAAATCGCCGGTTGCGTGAGAAATAGCCGCTCAGCGGCTCTGGTGAAGCTTCCGTGGACGGCCACGGCGTGGAAGGCTTTGAGCTGGGCGTGAGAAACCGACATCAAAATCTCCAGTAACAAGCTGAGCTTATATTTGAAATACGATAAATCGATTTCACTTATTAATCAGTAATTGTTTTTATCGGCGCAAGCCCCGGTAACTGGTCAGTCGAACAGCCTCGGTGGCCATGAGCCTGTGCGTGCAAATACAGGACTCATCTGACCGGTATCGCCTCAGGGAAGCAGCGATATCGAAGTGCTTTAACAATAAAAAGACAGGCGTTATTTCTCAATTTCTGCCGGCACACTCACACCCTGAGGTCAGAACCACAATGAATAAGCACATCGGCACCATCAAGCGTTGGCGCGTGCAGATCTTCGCCATTACCTGGCTCGCTTACGCCGCTTTTTACTTCACCCGCAAAGCCTTTTCCGTGGCAAAACTGGGGATCGCCGAAGACCCCACCTTCATGCTCGACAAAATGGCCATGGCCAACCTCGACGCCATCTACCTGGCCGCATACGCCATCGGGCAATTCACCTGGGGCATCCTTGCCGACCGCTTCGGCCCAAGGGTCGTGGTACTCGGCGGTTTGCTGATTTCCGCTGCGGCGGCGTTGGTGATGGGCAGCTTCGCGACGTTGCCGATCTTCGCCACCTGCATGTTGATTCAGGGGTTGGCGCAGTCCACCGGCTGGTCGGGGTTGTGCAAGAACATCGGCAGTTTCTTTCCCGCCGAACAACGCGGGCGGGTGCTGGGATTATGGAGTTCGTGCTACGCCTTTGGTGGTCTGGTGGCGTCGCCGTTTGCTGGCTGGTGGGCTTACACGCTGATCGGTACCTGGCACGCGGCGTTCATCTCCAGTGCGGCAGTGGTCGGACTGGTGGCGGTGTTGTTTTTCATCTTTCAGCGCAATAAACCCGAGGACGTCGGCCTGCCAGCCGTGGAGCCCGAACCCGAATTGACCGCCGAAGAGGCTGATGCGCAAAGCAAGATCAGCGTTCTGGAGCCGTTGCGCGAAATTCTGCGTAACCGCACGGTGCTGGTACTGGGCCTGGCGTACTTTCTGCTGAAACCGGCGCGTTACGCGATTCTGCTATGGGGCCCGGTGATCGTCTTCGAACAAATGCCTTCGGTGGGCAAGGTCGGTGCGGCGATCATTCCAACGGCGTTCGAACTGGCCGGGTTGCTCGGGCCGATTCTGCTCGGCCTGGCTTCGGACAAAGTCTTTGGCGCCCGGCGCATGCCGGCCTGTGTCCTCAGTCTGCTGGCGCTTACGGTGACCCTCGCGCTGTTCATGGCCGCCCTCAATACCGGCAGCGTGCTGCTGGTGGTCGCGCTGCTGTTTGTCATGGGCCTGACCCTCTACGGGCCGGACTCGATGATCAGCGGCGCGGCAGCGATCGATTTCGGCACCGCCAAGGCCGGCGCTACAGCGGCGGGTTTCGTCAACGGTTGCGGTTCGGTCGGGGCGATTCTCGGCGGCTTGCTGCCGGGCTACTTCGACTCGGTGACCGTGTTCATCGTCTTCGCCGGCTGCGCGATGTTTTCAGCCCTGGTGCTGATCCCCCACTGGAACAGCCGCCCGGCTGGCCTGCGTCCTGATTGTGCGTTCGTGCCTAACCAGCCGATGAGCGTAAAACCCCTGCGTACCTGAGGATTGCCCGATGAGACCTTTTTGGCTGGAACAGGCGCTGTCGGCCGAGTCCTGCGCGCCTTGCGAACCGTTGGCAAATGACACCCGCGCCGACGTCTGCATCGTCGGTGGCGGCTACACCGGGCTGTGGACCGCGATCATGCTCAAGGAGCAGAACCCGGAACTGGATGTGTTGCTGATTGAAGCGGACATTTGCGGCGCCGGTGCCAGTGGACGTAACGGCGGTTGCGCGCTGTCGTGGTCGGCCAAGTATTTCACGCTGCAAAGGTTGTTTGGCGTCGAAGAAGCGGTGCGGCTGGTCAAAGAGTCTGAGCGCAGCATTCATGCCATCGGTGCCTTCTGCGAGCAGTACGCGGTGGACGCCGATTACCGCCTCGACGGCACGCTCTACACAGCCACCAATCGCGCCCAATGTGGTTCGACCGACGCGGTGATCGCGGCGCTGGAACGCAACGGTATCAACTCCTTTACCCAACGGCCGGTGGCGGATGTGCAACGCATGGCCGGCTCCAGTAAACACCTGGAAGGCTGGTTCTCACCGGCCGCCGCGAGCGTGCAGCCGGGCAAATTGGTGCGCGGCTTGCGCCGGGTTGCCTTGCAGCTCGGGGTGCGGATTCATGAAAACACCGCGATGACCGGGTTGGAGGAGGGCCGGCCGGCAGGGATTCAAACCCCTAACGGCACCGTCCGCGCGGATCGGGTGGTGCTGGCGATGAATGCCTGGATGGCTCGCGCATTCCCTCAGTTCGAACGCAGCGTGGCGATTGTTTCCAGCGACATGCTGATCACCGAACCGCGGCCCGACCTGCTCAACGAAATCGGTTTGACCAGCGGCGTCACGGTGCTCGATTCGCGAATTTTCGTGCACTACTACCACAACACCCCGGACGGCCGGATCATGCTCGGCAAGGGCGGCAATACCTTCGCCTATGGCGGGCGCATGCTGCCGGTATTCGATCAGCCATCGCCCTATGCCGGACTGTTGCAGCACAGCCTGGCGGAGTTCTTTCCGGCGTTTGCCAAGGTCAAGGTCGACGCGACGTGGAACGGCCCTTCGGATCGCTCGGTCACCGGTTTGCCGTTCTTCGGGCAAATGAGCGCCAGCGGCAATGTGTTCTACGGTTTTGGGTACTCCGGCAGCGGAGTCGGCCCGTGCCATATGGGCGGGCAGATTCTCGCGTCGATGGTCCAGGGGCTGGACAACGCCTGGACCCGCTCGCCGTTGGTGAATGGCCCGCTGGGGTTTTTTCCGCCGGAACCGATTCGCTTCCTCGGCTCACTCATGGTGCGCAACGCCATCCGCCGCAAGGAACGCGCCGAGGATCACGGGCGCCGGCCACGGCATCTGGACGTGCGTCTGGCCAAGTTCGCTGCAGCGGCGGGCAAGGCTGACAAGGGATGACAATCAGGGCGCCAGATCAGAGCGGTTAACCAGCCAGTCGAGTAACAGGCGAGTATCACTGCGTGGCTCGGGCGAAGACTTGGAACGCTGCTGATCACTCATGCCGGCGCAGAGCATCGGGCGATCCGGGTCGCTGTCGAGGAAGTTGATAAGCACGTCGCTGCCAGCCCTTGGCAGCCTGGACGGATCGACCCGACCGTCCGGCGCTGCAAAGGCGAGCGGTAGCCAGATACCGGCGGATTCATCTGCGTCCGACTCTGTAGTTGGCCACAGCCTGACCTGTATTCGACCGCGATCATCCAGCTCAGCCGGTTGCCCGGCAGTTCCCAGCACCCGGGCGGGTTGATGACCCGGGATGCTCGGCCTGAGCTGTTTGAGCGCGGGCCTGAACACTGTTGACCAGGGAATGGCGGTGAACTGATTGCGGTAATGGCGGACAACATCGGGTTGGTCTACTGCCAGGATCGACGGCTGTCGTCCCTGATGTCGGGTCTCGGTGATCAGCCATTGATCGTTGAAACCCGACATCGGATGGTTCGCTACTTGCACGATCCGCGCGCTGTGCATTGCACTCTGGTTGCTTTGGCCGTGGGTCTGCAGATGTTGGCTACGCAGACGCTCCAGGTGTCGGCGGCTGAGCTGATCGCGACGGGTTTGCTCGGGGGCGGGGCGGGCCAGCATCGGGGACGATCTGGCAAAGGAATGGTTGGCCGCTCCGTCGTCGGGGTTTTTCGAGCCGCGGTTATTGGCGTCCAGTCGCGGGGATGAGGGCGGCGAGTCATGGCGCTGGAATAACTCACTGATCACCGGCAGGACACTTTCGCCGCAAGCGTCACCTTCGAACGGTATCAGCAGCGGTTCCTGCGCAAAGCTCATGCTGTCGTCGGCCAGCACCAGCACATGCCCGTCTCGCTTGTGTTCGAAGTGATAGTGGATGCCTTCCTCTTCGCACAGGCGTTGCAGCAAGGCCAGATCGCTCTCCTCGTATTGAATGCAAAAAGGCCGCTGGGGATAGTGCCCGTTCGCTAGTTCGAAGCGATAGCTGCCCTCGGGCAGTTCATGTTCTTCGAGTAACTGACGCAGGATCATCGGGACGCTGAGGTGATGGAAGATGCGACGCACGCGTTGCCGGTCCAGCGCTTGAAGGTAGGGCCCCAGCCGCAGTTTATAGCCGATCCGCAGCGGGCCACGGTGTTCGCGACTGGCGCTGTGGAGCACGCCGTGAATCCCCTGGCCAGCGCCTAAACCGAGATAAGCGGGCTGTTGCAGCAAACGGTCCAGGCTCATGGCCGGTGCCAGAGCGATCACTTCGATGTCAAATCGATAGGGCTGGTTAAGGGCTTCACGACCGCTGAACTGCAACACCTGCAAACTCAAATCGCCGTCGAGGAGTGTCAGGGTGAAGGGACTTTCCTTGTCGTTGTGCATCGAACGCGCTTCTGCCTTGGAATACGGGCACAGAGGGTACGAAACCACGACCCGTTTTAGTCACCGCAAATCGACATTTCAGAATCACCCTACAAACAGCGGCGAAGATGTCGATACGTCATGCCGCTGACCAAGGTGGAATTTTTGGTCGATTGCCAACTTTAGGCCGTATAAACTTGCGCAAAGCGTCGGCCAATAGATGTCTCGGCGCCACAGATAAGAGAGTGAGTAATGGGCGCACAGTGGAAGGTTAAACACAAAGAAGCGGCATCCAACGCCAAGGGCAAGATCTTCGGCAAACTGGTGAAAGAAATCACCATTGCTGCGCGTAACGGCGCCGATACCGCCACTAACGCACACTTGCGACTGGTGGTCGAGCAGGCCAAGAAAGCTTCGATGCCCAAGGAAACTCTGGATCGCGCGATCAAAAAAGGCGCGGGCCTGTTGGGCGAAACCGTGCAATACCATCGCGTGACGTATGAAGGGTTCGCACCGCATCAAGTGCCGCTGATCGTTGAATGCGTGACCGACAACATCAACCGCACCGTTGCGGAAATCCGTGTTGCGTTCCGCAAGGGCCAGTTGGGTGCTTCGGGTTCGGTGGCCTGGGACTTCAACCATGTGGGCATGATCGAGGCGTCCCCGGACAGCCCTGATGCCGATCCGGAAATGGCTGCAATTGAAGCCGGTGCCCAGGATTTCGAGCCCGGTGAAGAAGAGGGCACGACGCTGTTCCTGACCGAGCCTGCGGACCTGGATGCCGTGCAGAAAGCCTTGCCTGAGCAAGGTTTTACCGTGTTGTCGGCCAAATTGGGCTACCAGCCGAAGAACCCGGTCAGCGGTCTGAGCGACGAGCAGATGGCTGAAGTCGAAGCCTTCCTCGAAGGCCTCGATAACCATGATGACGTGCAGGACATGTTTGTTGGTTTGGCGGGTTAATCGGTTTCTTCAGTGACACCGCCTCGCGAGCAGGCTCGCTCCCACATTTGATCTGTGTCTTTCACAAATCCCCTGTGCGAGCGAGCCTGCTCCGGGCGGCGATCCGACGAATGACCGTGCAGCGGTCACCGGCCATTCAACTCCCCAATTATTTCGCTGAACCCCGGACGCCCCAAAACATCCGGCTGACAGCAACGCTGCTGCAACGCCTCCAGTTGCACGCGACCTTCATCGCTCAATCCCGAGTCGATCCGCTCCAGCAATTCTCCCAACAAAACCCCGAACGCTCGCACTTCGATCCGTTGCAATGCACGGCTTTCAAGGCTGTTGGAGGTGGCGTGGAAAGACGCCGCGCCGAAGTCCCCCAGCAGGCAATCACCTTGCTCATTCCACAGAATATTGTGGCCATAGAGATCGCCGTGGGTGATGCCGTGTTGGTGCAAATGCTCGGCTACCGATGCGATGCCGCTGGCGATCCGCAAGCCCACGCCAGCGCTGAACCGGGTGTCGTTGGCGTAGACGTCCCGGCTGCAGGACGCCAGGCTCGGCAGCCCGGCGAGGTTGCGGTAGCTCGGATCGATCAGTTGCATCACCAGCCCGGCCTGCGCTTGCGGATGATCGACAATCCGCCCTTCAACCCGGATCAGGTTGGGGTGAATGCCTGCGGTGATGCAGGCGTTCATTTCGTGCAGCGGTGAGCCATCGCTGGTCATTTCGCCTTTGTAGAGTTTGACCGCAACCTGTGTGGCCGGGTGGTCCGCTCGTTTCCAGACTGCCTGGTGAATCACGCCTGAGGCGCCTTCGCCCAGCTGCTGCTGCAGATGCAGTTCTGACCAGGGAATGCTCGGGGTCGCTTCAAGGGCCGCCGCATCGGCCTCGGTTTCAAGCGGGTTGCCGGCGTAGGCCAGCCAGGTCAGGCTCGGCAGGGACAGCAGCCACTCGGGCAGTTCGGTCAACTGGTTGGCGGCGATGCGGATCAGTTCGAGCCGATGGCAATCACGCAGGCTCTCGGGCAAACACCGCAAGCGGTTGCCGGAGAGCATGAGTTTTTGCAGGTGCGGGCGCTCACCCAACTCGGTCGGCAGCTCACTGAGGCAGTTGTCGGTCAGGATCAGCCAGCGCAACAACGGTGGCAGGGCGGCGCCTGGCACTCGTTCGATGCGATTGGCCTTGAAGCCGATCATTGTCAGCGCGGCGCATTGGCCCAGGCAGTCCGGCAGTTCGGTGAACAGATTGTCCGAGCAGAACAGCACCCGCAAACGGGTTAACCGGTGCAGATCGTCCGGCAAACTGCTCAAGGCGTTGCCACTGAGGTTGAGCACCTCGAGGGAGTCCGCCAGGTCGAAGATTTCTCGCGGAAACTCCGTCAGGCCGCAGGCGAGGTCCAGACGGGTGATGCCCGACAGTTGGCCGGCGCGCAGTTGTGCAAGAGTATCCATGAACAGATTCACTATTGATCGGGATGAGGGCGCGGGGGCCTGGAATGGGCGACATGATAGCGGGAAAGGAGTGGCGTCTGTCAGGCCGACTTCGCGAGCAAGCCCGCTCCCACATTAGACCGCGTCCGTGCAGATAACTCGGTCAACTGTGGGAGCGGGCTTGCTCCGGGCGGCGATCCGACGAAGAGGCCAGCCGCCACACCGAAAAATATTGATCAGACCGCTCCCTTCACTTCCACCAACTGCCCCAACCGACTACGCGTACGCGCCAGATCAATGGCATCGCCACCCAGGCTTTCGCGCAATGACCGCTGTCCGAGCAGAATCAAATGTTTGTCCTGGTCGTACAAGACGTCGATCAGATTGATGAAGCGCTGCTGGGCGGCAGTCGAACACTCGGCAATGTTGGGCAGTTCGTCGATGATCCAGTGATCGAAACGCCGGCACAGCTCCAGGTAATCCATGACCGCCGTCGGGTGTTCGCACAGATCGCCAAAGGCAAAACCGATGGTTCGTTCGTCGCAATGCCGCGCGTGAAGGTGCCGTGTCCCGACGGGCAGCGCAATGGCGAACGCGTTGTTTTCGGGCAGTTTCAGCGCCCGACGCTGCGCCGCCGTGGCTGGCCAGACGTACTGGCCTTGGGTAAACAACTGCTGAGCGTGGGTTCGCACCTGACTACGGTAGTCGTGGGGGCCGCCGACCTCCATGACCCGCATGCGTGCGTTGATCAAGTCGATCACCGGTTTGAAGCGCGCGTGGTACAGCGGGTTGGGCAGCAAGCCTTCCGGTGGGTAATTGGAGGTGACCAACAGCAGGATGTCACGGCGAAACAGCGCTTTGAACAGCCGTGTGATGAGCATCGCATCGCCGATGTCGTGGACATGAAACTCATCGAAACACAGCACCCGACAATCGCGCAGCTGTTCATCGAGAGTGGTCGCCAACGCATCGGGCTGATCGCGATGCCTGAACATCCCTTGGTGCAGTTGGGCAAAAAACTCATGAAAGTGCAGGCGCTGTTTTTCCTCGATGGGAATGGCCTGGAAAAAACCGTCGAGCAGCCAGCTCTTGCCGCGACCCACGGCGCCGTGCAAGTAAAGACCGGGAAGCGATTTCGCCGATGCGCCCAACAGCGCCGTGGCGTGCTGCGCCATGCAGTCGATGACGCGTTGTTGGCTATGGCTGAGGGTGTAACCCTGGCAATGGGCCTTGTGGCGGAAATAGTCGTGGATGACCCGACCTGTCGCGCTGTGACTGGCGGGCACAGCCGATGCCTTGCCGAACAAGCGGCGTAGCGTGGGCCAGCGTGGTGTGAGTCGCGAACGGTTGGACGGTCGAACGGCCACTGTGAGGTCACCCCGTAATTTGCACGCCGGCTCCCCCGAGCGGCGGCGATGTAGTGTAACCAAACGGGGAATTTTCATTCCAGTTGTGTCGACGAAAGCGCTTGTGGCGAGGGCGCCTGCCCTGAGGCCAATCAGTCAAGCGCGAAACCTGTGGGAGCGGGCAAGCCCGCTCCCACAGGGTTTGCAGTGTTGCCTCGATGGTGTTGTATCCGCTGGTTAGCGCTCGATACTGCGATTCCACCGTGCATTCCACGCCGGGCGCTGTTCGTTGACCTGATCCCAATCAATGGCAATGGCAGTGGTCAGGTACTGCTTCATCGCCTCGACCTGGCCGCGGGTCTTGTCGGTGGTCGGGGTGTTGGGGTTGGACGGGATCTGGTCGCCGTCTTCAAGCGCGGCAGCCTGCGCTTCCGGCGTCAGCAAGAAGGCTGCGAGTTTCTGTGCCAGTTCCGGTTGAGTGTTGTTGGCGATGGTGCATTCGGCGACGTTGAGCACCACGGCGCCTTCCTTCGGTTGCGCGTATTCAACCGGCATGCCCTTGAGTTTCAGGGCGGTGACCTGAGTCGGCGTGAGCGGGAACAGCGCGGCTTCGTCGGTCTGAAGCATCTCGGAAATCTTCGCCGAACTCGGAATGTATTCCAGCACGTTGCGCCCGATGGTGTTCGGCCACGCCTTGAACCCCGGCTCGACATCGGTTTCGCTTCCGCCCTCAATCCGGTTGAACATCAGGAAACCGTGGAGGCCGAAGGTCGATGAAGCCATCGACTGGAACACCACTTTGTCTTTGAAACGCGGGTCGGCCAGGTCCATCCACGAGGTCGGTGCGCTCCAGCCTTTCTCCTTGAACAGCCGCGTGTTGTACGCCAGCCCGGTCACCCCGAGGCTGACGGCCACGGCTTGATCCTTGATGCGCCCCTTGGCCGGAATCTGCGCCAGCGGTGCGCTGTCTTCAAGTTTGTCGCACAGCCCCATGGCGATGGCGCGGTACATGATGCCGTCGTCGAGGAACATCACGTGCATCTGCGGGTTGCCTTTGCTGGCCTGGACCTTGGCCAGGATATCGGCGGAGGTGCCCGGCACGATCACCACTTTGACGTTGTTGGCCTTCTCGAAAACCGGCAGCACCTTGTCGGCGTAGAGCCGCTCCATGGTCCCGCCGTTCATGCCCAGGTAAAGCGTCGGTTCGGCGTGGGCCTGGGTGGCGGCGAGCAAGGCGCCCAAGCAGGAGATACCGAGCAGTGCAGTGCGTTTGACGTTATTCATAAGCGCGACCTTCCTCTATCAAGCAACGGAGATGGAGTGGAACCGGGTGATGGAAAACGCATCCAGCGACGTTTTTGAGGCGCCGCTGCAGATTATTTCGGCGAGCGCCTGGCCCACCGCCGGGCCGATCTGAAAGCCCGCGCCGGCAAAGCCGAACGCGTGCAACAGACCGGGTTGAGTGCCACTGTGGCCGATCACCGGTTGGCGATCGGGCAGGTAACCTTCGGTGCCGCTCCAGGTGCGAATCGCCTGGGCGCCTTCAAGAAACGGATAAAGCTCGACGGCCTGACGCAGGATCTCGATTACCGCGTGCTGGCCCGGCCGGGCGCGGGCGCCGTCGAGCGCAAAACCCTGGCCACCGCCCAATACGCAATTACCGCGAGCGACCTGGCGTGCGTAGATGCCGCCGCCCTCGACGCCAGTGCTGGCATTCATCACCAATGGCAACGGTTCGGTGACCAGCATTGCCGGATGACCGGCATGCATGGGCACGGCTTCACCGAACTGTTCGGCCAGGCTCCCGGCCCAGGCCCCGGCGCAGTTCAGCAGCCAGGGCGCCCGTAGATCGAGGCCGGTTTGAGTGCTGACGCGAAAGCACTGACCGTCGTGTTCCACCGCCGTCACCGGGCATTGTTCATGCACCTGTGCGCCATGGCGGCGTGCTGCCTGAGCAAACGCCGGGGACACCAGTCGCGGATTGGCATGGCCGTCATCGGGGCAAAACGAGGCGCCGACGGCCACCTCGCCGACCCACGGAAAACGTTCGCGTAATTCACTGCGCTCAAGCACCTGCAAATCGAGGCCAAAACCCCGACTGCTGGCGGCATAGTCTTGCAAGGCGTGCAGATCGTTGAGGCTGCGGGCCAGTTTCAAGTGGCCGCTGCGCTGATACTCGCCGTCGATGCCGATCAGCTGCGGCAGTTGTCCCCAGATGTCGTGGGCCCGTTGCGACAGCGGCAGTTGCGAGAGTGGTCGCCCCTGGCGCCGCACGCCGCCGTAGTTCACGCCGCTGGAATGCGAGCCACAGAAGTCCCGCTCCAGCAGTGCCACGCGACGCCCGGCCTTGCTCAGAAACAGCGCGGCGGAGGCACCGACAATTCCCCCGCCAATGATGACGGCATCGACTTCGATCATGACTCGACCTCCAGACCAAACGGCAGCGGTTTGATGGGGGCCTGAGCCCTGAGCCTGCCGATTTCGGACACGCAGCGCTGACTTTCGCAGGCAATGATCTCTGCGGCGGCAGCGCCACACATCCGTCCCTGACAGCGACCCATGCCAACCCGGCAATGCGCCTTGACCCGGTTGATCTCCCAATGGCCCTCGCGCACGACTTGGCGGATGTCGCCGGCACGCACTTCTTCGCAGCGGCAGATCATCAAGTCATTCGGGGCATCGGCGGCCCAGTGCTCGGGAAAGACGAAAGCCCGTTCCAGACCTTGGCGGAAGGTATCGATTCGTCCCAGCGCCTGCTCCAGTTGCGCACCACGTTGCGGCGGGATCAGGTAACCGATGTCTTCGAGCAACGCCAGAGCCGCGCGTTCGCCGGCCATTTCGGCCGCGTCGGCGCCCATGATGCCGGCGCCGTCGCCGGCCAGATAAACCTCGGCGACACTGCTACGACCGGCGCTGTCACGTTGCGGCAGCCAGGCGCGGTTGAGTGTGTTCCAGGCGAATTCACAGCCGAGCAGGTCGGCGAGTTGGGTTTCACTGCGCAGGCCGTGGGCGAAGGCGACGGCGTCGCAATCGAGTTGCTGCTCACCCTTTGAGTTGGACCAGTTCAGCGACTGCACACGTTGTTCGCCATTGATGCGCTTCAGGATTGCACCCTGATGCACCGGGATGCCGTGGGCGGTCAGCCAACTGCGGTAATAGATGCCTTTGGCCAGGGTGGCCGGTTGCGAGAGCAGGCCGGGCAGGGCGCGGGCCTGAGCGCTGAAGGGCGAGCTGTCGAGCACCGCGACCACTTTCGCACCGGCCTTGGCGTATTGGTAAGCCACCAGATACAGCAACGGCCCGCTGCCGGCGAACACCACGCGGTCACCGATGGCGCAGCCTTGAAACTTGAGGGCAATCTGCGCTGCGCCGAGGCTGTAAACCCCCGGAAGGGTCCAGCCTGGCACCGGCAGAATCCGGTCGGTGGCGCCCGTGGCGACGATCACGCGGGAGAACGCCAGCCGCGCGGCGCGACCTTCATGCAAGGTGTCGAGCGCACCGTCCTCGGCGTTCCATACCAATGTCTCGGGACGGTAATCGAGTTGCTCGCGCAGCGCGTCGATCGTGCGATGCAGCGCGTTGGCCTTGCCGGCTTCGAAGCCATACAGCTTGACCGGCGAGCGCTTGAAGTTCGCCGGTTGGCGACGATAAATCTGCCCGCCACCGCGAGCTGCTTCGTCCAGCAGGACCGGGCGAACGCCATGGGCGACCAGGGTTTGCGCGGCACGAATACCGGCCGGACCGGCACCGATGATGACCACCGAATTCATACGCTTTCTGCTGGTATGAAAGGTGTTCATAGGGAGCGTCCCGGTTCGCGGCTGATCTGCTGCCCGTCTTCGAGCAACGTCGAGCAGGCGCGCACGCGTCGGCCATCGCCCAGTCGAACCCAGCAGTCCTGACACGCACCCATCATGCAAAAACCGGCGCGGGGTTCGGCGCTGAAGTCGCTGCCGCGCAAGTGTTCGCTGCAGGTCAGCACCGCCGTCAGCAAGGTGTCGCCGAGCAGACCGGTGGCCGGTTTGCCGTCGAGGGTAAAGTCCAGGGCCGTGCGGTCGCCTTCGGCCAGTCGTTTCAGCAGAGCCATGGCGCCCTCATTGTTTGCCCACCAGAACCCGATCCAGGCCGTAAACCCGGTCGAGCAAAATCATCGTCAGCGCGGTCAGCCCAATCACCAGTGCCGATACCGCCGCCATCATCGGATCGATGGATTCGGTGGCGTACACGTACATGCGCACCGGCAAGGTTTGCGTGGCCGGCGAGGTGACGAAGATCGACAACGTGACCTCGTCAAAACTGTTGATGAACGCCAGCAGCCATCCACCGGCAACCCCCGGCAGAATCATTGGCAACGTGATTTCCCGGAACAGCGTGAAGCGCCCGGCACCGAGCGATTGCGCTGCATGTTCGGCACTGCGATCAAGGCCGATGGCCGATGCCAACACCAGCCGCAGCACATACGGCGTGATCACCAGCACGTGAGCGAAGATCAGCCAGGTGAAGCTGCCATTGACCCCCATCAGCGCAAACAAGCGCAGCAACGCAACACCCAGCACCAAGTGCGGAATGATGATCGGCGACAGGAACAGACCGTTGAGAAAGTCGCGTCCGGGGAACTCGAAGCGGGTGATCGCCAGCGCCGCCGGCACCGCAATCAGCGTCGCCAGACTGGCGGCGCAGAACGCCAGGATCAGGCTGTTGTAAAACGCATCGACAAAATCGGCGCGCTCGAACACCGCGCGGAACCAGCGCAGGGAAAACTCCGTGGTCGGCAAGCTCAGGGTGTTTTCCGGGGTGAAGGCCACGAGGCAGACCACCACCAGCGGCGCCAGCATGAACAGCACCACCAGGGTATGGAGCAGCAGGGCGAAAGGACCGTTCTTGGACATGTCGAGTTATCCCAATGACTTCTTGTAGCGGCCTTCGATCATCCGGTTCCACGACAGCATGATCAGCAGGTTGAGCAACAGCAGGGCCACGGCGATGGCCGCGCCCATCGGCCAGTTGAGCTCCGACAGGTACTGGTCGTAGATCAGCGTGGCGACCATTTTTATCCGACGTCCGCCGAGCAGGCCGGGGATCGCGAAGGAGCTGGCCGCTAGGCCGAACACGATCAAGGTGCCGGAGAGCACGCCGGGCATGATTTGCGGTAGCACCACTTTGCGCATCACCGTGAGATGGCTCGCACCCAGTGAAAGCGCGGCTTGTTCAGCGGCGGGGTCGAGTTTTTGCAACGAAGTCCAGACCGGAATAATCATGAACGGCAGCATCACGTGCACCAGCGCAATCACCACCGCGAACGGCGTGTAGAGCAACTTTATCGGCGAGCCGCCGAACGCTTGCAGGGTCTGGTTGACCAGGCCCTCGGCACCCAGCAACAGGCTCCAGCCGAAGGCGCGCACCACCACCGAAATCAGCAACGGTGTGAGGATCAGAATCAGGAAAATCGAACGCCACGGCGCGCCCATGCGGCTGAGGATGTAGGCCTCGGGCACGCCGATCACCACACAAAGGAGGGTGGTTAGCGCGCTGATCCACATCGTGCGCAGAAAGATTTCGTAGAAGTACGGGTCGCCCAGCAGGCTGCTGTAGTGATCGAGGGTGTAGGCGTCGCCGTTGATCCCCGAGCTGTAGTCGAAGACGTTGAACGACAGCACCAGCGTCAGGCCCAGCGGGATGACCAGCAAGCCGAGGTACAAGGCCAGGGCCGGTGCCGACAGCCAATAACCCTGGCGGCCCTGACGGATGGAGACGAGCGTACTCATGCCGACACCTCGTCGACACTCAGCACCCGCAACAGCGCCGCGTCCCAGTCCAGGCCAACAGCGGTGCCTTCAGTCATCGGCGCCGAGCCATCGTTGCGGCGCACCACGCTGAGTTCGCCCAGGGTCGTCGATATGCCATACAGCCACTGGCTGCCGAGAAAGAAGCGGCTGACGATTTTGCCTTGCAGGCGGCCCTGACCTTTCTCCCGCAGATCGATTTTTTCCGGGCGCAGACTGAGGGTCAGTTCACCGCCGCTGCTTACCTGGACAACACCGGCGTTGTCATGCTCGCCGGGCAACAGATTGGCCTTGCCGACGAACCCGGAAATGAACTCGGTGCGCGGGTGTTCGTAGAGGGTGTAAGGGGCGTCGATCTGAGTGATGCGCCCGGCCTGCATCACCACCACGCGGTCGCTGATGGACAGCGCTTCGGACTGGTCGTGGGTAACCATCAGCGTGGTGATTCCGACTTCGCGCTGGATGCGGCGGATTTCGAACTGCATCTCTTCGCGCAGGTTGGCGTCGAGGTTGGACAGCGGTTCGTCGAGCAGCAGCACTGGCGGCTCGATCACCAGCGCCCTGGCCAGCGCGACACGCTGGCGCTGACCGCCGGACAATTCCCGTGGATACCGCTCGGCATGCTGGTTCAGCCGCACCAGTTTCAGCACCCGGTCCACCCGTTGCTGCAACTCGCCGCTGGCCACTTTGCGCATGCGCAGGCCGAAAGCGACGTTGTCTTTGACGGTCATGTGCGGGAACAGCGCGTAACTCTGGAACACCACGCCCAGACCACGGCTGGCGGGTTTGGCGTGGGTGATGTCGCGGCCGTCCAGCACAATGCGTCCGCTGCTGACTTCGACGAAGCCGGCGATCATTTGCAGGGTGGTGGTTTTGCCGCAGCCGGAGGGGCCGAGCAAGGAGACGAATTCACCTTTTTCGACCGAGAGGTTGGTGGCAACGACCGCGTCGATCTCGCCGTAACGTTTGCCAAGTCCTTCAAGTTGCACAAAAGCCATAACTGCGCTCCACCTGAGATTGTTATGCGCGGCCTGAGGTCGCGCTTTTTTGTATGGGCAGATACGAAAGATGTTGCGGGGTGCGTTGGCGCTCGACTTGAGTCGGCTGCCGCTGTTGTTCGAATCGCCCCTGTATGGACGCAGAGTAGGACGAAGAATAGGATGGGCTCAATGGCCTATTTCACTGAAGCGATGACTATTTTAAGTTTCATTCGGTGAGTAAATTAATTTTCGAGAAACAACATGTCTGATTCCATTGAGCGGAATAAAAATAAAAATGAGGTCGGTGTGGGTGCCGTCTCAAGGCTGTTTGCGGTGTTGCGCAGTCTGGGGGACACCGTCGAGGGCGGGGAGCGCGTGACGCAACTGGCCCAGCGCATCGGATTGTCGCAACCGACAACGCACCGGTTGCTGCGCAGCTTGATGGACGAGGGCATGGTCGAGCAGGACGCGCGCAGCAAACGCTATCGCCTGAGCCTGGAGTTTTTTGCCTTGGCGGCTCGCGCCGGGAACACCGGAAACCTGCGCGAACTAGTGCGGCCGTCATTGCTGCGGTTGTCGGCGTCGTTGGGGGATTCGTTGTTTTTGCTGGCGCGCAGTGGCTTTGATGCGATTTGCCTGGACCGCAGTGAAGGCCCGTTTCCGATCCGCACCTTTACCGGTGACATCGGTGGGCGGGTGGCGCTTGGGGTGGGGCAGGGCAGCCTGGCGATTCTGGCGTTTCTGCCCGAAGAGGAGCGCGATACGGTGATTCACTACAACCTGCCGCGATTGAAGGATTTCCACCTGTATGACGAGGTGTTCCTGCGTTCGGAAGTCGAGAATGTGCGCAAGCTTGGTTTCGCCGGACGCAACACCGGTGTGCTGCAGGGAATGGCCGGGGTGGCCGTGCCGATTCTGGACCGTGAAGGGCGGGCCGTGGCGGCGTTGAGTGTGGCGACCGTGAGTGATCGGCTGGGGCCGGATCGCCTGCCGACGGTGGTGGAAATGCTCAAGCGCGAAGCCGCGTTGATCGGGCCGCGGATCAATCCGTTTGATCCGCTGCTGCGCAGGCCTTCGCAAGTCTTCGGGCAAGGCTGAGCACAATCCACAAATGTTCGCCGAGCCCCCTGTGGGAGCGAGCCTGCTCGCGAAGACGCCGGTACATCCAACATTGATGTCGGCTGACCCACCGCTTTCGCGAGCAGGCTCGCTCCCACAGGGGATTGGCGGTGTGATCAGAACTGCACGGTTTGCTTGAGCATCTGCGCCGCCGGCGTATCGCTCGGGCTGACCATCGCGTAGTTGTAGCCGCCCCCCGACCAGTACTCAGCCTGCAACTCGCCATCGCTGCGACTGCCCCTGGGCAACAGGAAGTTTTTCGGCCCTGGAGGACGGACGTAGAAGCTGACCTTATGCCCGTTCTGATCCTCGTAGACCACCATCGCCGCCGGCCCCTGTTCGGTACTGAGCAAGCGCCCGCTGACCGGTTTGAAACCTGCACCCGAAAGATCAGGCAGGCGATTGGCTTGGGTGAAATAACGGTCGAGCCAACCCTGCATGCCACCGTCATCGCTGACCTTGTAATCGGCCGGCAGGATGCCTTGCTGGGCAATCAGGCGATAGGCCTGCAAGGCATCGGTCATCGGCAGTGGGGCACTGACGAGCGTCATCTCCCGCGCCTGCCAACCGCTGAATCCGCCGACGCTGACGGCGATCAGCAACACGGCGGCGCTGGCCAGGTGGCGGCGAGATTGTCGTTTGAGGCGTTGGCGAATCAGCGCCGGGTCGAGGTCGGGGTTGGCTGACTGCTGCAGGGCACCGCTCAGCGCCGCGCGCAGTTGCTGGGCGTCCTGTTGCCAGGCGCGCACTTGTGCAGAAACTTCAGCGTTACTTGCCAGAAAAGTCTCCACCAGACGTCGGTCGGCATCGCTGAGTTGATGGTCGACGTAGGCGTGCAGGTCACGCTCGCTTGGGGGCATGCTGATCATTTGAGTCTCCGCAGAGAAGGGCCGGTGATTTCGCCATCGCTCAGTTGGCGCAAGGCCTGGCGGGCGCGGGACAGGCGAGACATCACGGTGCCGGTGGGCACGTCGAGAATTTCTGCGACCTCTTTGTAACTCAAGCCTTCCACCGACACCCAGAGCAGCAGTGCACGTTGTTCGGTGGTGAGCTGATCGAAGGCTTTGAGGGTCGATTGGGCAATCACGGTGCGCTCCACCGACGGCTGTGTGTCGTCACGCCCGGTAAAGAACTCGAGCATCCGCGCATAACGCCGGGAACGCCGATGAGCATCGAGGAACTGCCGATACAAAATCGAAAACAGCCAGGCGCGCAAGTCACCCTCGGGGCGTTTGTCACCCCAACTCGACAGCGCACGCTCAAGGCTGGCCTGCACCAGATCGTCAGCGCTGCTGGGATTGCGCGTCAGCGAAACGGCGAAACGTCGCAATCTGGGAATGATTTCTCTCAGTTGTTCGTCGATATCGTTCATGAAGTTCCGACTAGTCACTACGCTGTGGACTAGGAAGACGCCCGGTATTCGAGGTTATTCCACGCCCGGAAAAATAAACACCGCACGATGGAATAAACCCTCGTGAGGTACGTCTGCTTGATTCTTCTCACTTGTGGCCGATGGCCCTGGAGTCATTCATGGTAGATCGCTCATCACCGCCAACCCGGCCACCGCTGAATACCGCGGGCCTGACCTTGCGCCTGGCCGGCATTGCCGCAGTGGTCGCAGCCCTCGCCGGGGCTTTTGCCTACGTCAATGGCACACTCGACCCACAGCGTCTGACGCCGAAAAAGCTGATCAATGTGCTGGAGACCAACAACGGCGTGCACCCGGGTTTCCGTCGTAATCACTCCAAAGGTGTCTGCGTGATCGGGCATTTCGAGAGCAGCGGCGAGGCTCGGAGCTATTCCACCGCTCAGGTATTCAACGAGGCGCGGACCCCGGTAGTCGGACGTTTCGCACTGCCTGCGGGCAATCCTTACGCGCCCGACAGCAGCGTACCGATTCGCAGCCTGGCGCTGCGTTTCACCCAGGCCAACGGTCAGCAATGGCGCACCGGGATGAATAGCATGCCGGTGTTCCCGGTGGGCACGCCTGAAGCGTTCTATCAATTGCAACAAGCCCAGTCACCGGATCCGGCCACCGGCAAACCGAACCCTGCGGCCGTTCCTGCATTCTTCGGTTCCCATCCGGAAGCCGCGCCTTTTCTGGCCTGGGTCAAAACAGCCAAACCGTCGGCCAGTTACGTGACGGAGACCTACAACAGCGTCAATGCGTTTTACCTGGTGAACGCGGCCGGTCAACGGCAGGCGGTGCGCTGGAGCATGGTGCCGGTGGCGCAGGACGCGGCAGGTGCGACGGCGCCTGAGGGCGGCGATTTCCTGGAGAAGGACTTGGTTCAGCGAATTTCTGCGGGGCCGTTGCGTTGGCAGTTGAACATCACTCTGGCCAACCCCGGTGATCAGGTCAACGACGCCAGCAAGGCCTGGCCCGACGGCCGCAAGGTGCTGAATGCCGGCACCCTGGTGCTCGAAAGCACTCAGCCACAACTCAATGGCGAATGCCGTGACATCAACTACGACCCGCTGGTATTGCCCGCTGGTATAGAAGGTTCCGACGATCCGCTGCTCGCCGCTCGTTCAGCCGGTTACGCCAAATCCTACTTGCGTCGCACCAGCGAAGTCAGCCAGTTGCCTGCCGCTAAACAGGAGGCTCAACAATGAGCACTCAACCGAGTCATTTCGCACCTCTGGCGCGGCTGCTGCACTGGCTGATGGCGCTGATGATCATTGCGATGCTGTTTATCGGCGCGGGCATGGCCGCCTCGGTGTCCGAGCGCCATGAGTGGCTGATCCATCTGCACAAACCCTTGGGCGTTGCCATTCTGCTGCTGGTGATCGTGCGCCTGGGTGTGCGGTTTTCTACCCGGCAACCACCCCTGCCGGCGGACCTGCCGGGTTGGCAAGCGCTGGCGGCCAAGGCGTCGCATGTCCTGCTGTACGCGCTGATGCTGATTTTGCCGCTGCTGGGCTGGGCGATGATTTCGGCGGCGGGCGACCCGGTGATGCTCAGCAGCTCGTTGCAGTTGCCGTCGATTTTGTCGGCCAATGCGCAGATGTTTGCGTTCCTGCGCAAGGCTCACGGGTATTTGGCGTATCTGCTTTTCCTGACCGTACTGCTGCATTTAGCTGCGGCGTTGTTTCACGGCTGGGTGCGTCGCGATGGGGTGTTGCAGAGCATGCTGTTTGGTAAGGATCGAGGTTGATCCCCTGTTGCCAGCAGTGCGTTCGCGTGTAGCAGCTGTCGAGTCTGCGAGGCTGCAAAGCAGTCGCAAATTCCAACACCGCGGTCATTCAGATACACCGCGGTCAATGGATCGACGACTGCTGCGCAGTCGAACGCAGGCTCCGCCAGCTGCTAGGTCAGTGTGAAACGGCTTCCAACGGTTGGGCCTTGGTGGCCAGCGTTCTCCACCAATAAATAAATGCCACGGCGTTGATGCCTGCACCCAGCAGGCATACGCCGAGCCACCCGGCCCACGCGTACATCGCCGTCGAACCGATCGACCCCAAGGCGCTGCCAATCGAATAGAACAGCATGTAGCCGGCGGTGAGTCGGCTTTGGGCTTCGGGGCGCACGCTGTAGATCATGCTCTGGCTGGTGACGTGCACGGCCTGCAAACCCAGATCCAAAGTAATCACGCCAAGCAGCAATGCCCACAATGAGGACTGGGTGAGGGCGATCGGCAGCCAGGAAACCAGCATCAACAAGAGCGACAAACCACTGGACCATTGCCCCAGGCCACGATCAGCCAGATGCCCGGCGCGAGCGGCGGCCAATGCGCCGGCGGCACCTGCCAGTCCGAATAATCCGATTTGTGTGTGGGACAACGACAGCGGCGGGGCGCTCAGCGGCAGCACCAGGGGCGTCCACAACACCATGGCGCTGGCGAAGGTCAGCAGCGCGAGCACCGCCCGCTGGCGCAGCACCGGCTCTTCCTTGAACAGCGTGAATACCGAGCCCAGTAAGGCGCCGTAGGAACTGGCGGGTTGCGCAGCTTCATGTTTGGGTAACACACGAAATAGCAGCAGCGCCATCACCAGCGTCAAACCAGCTGACAACAGATAAATCGAGCGCCAACCGGCGAGGTCAGCCATGCCGCCGGCCACTGTCCGGGCGAGCAGAATGCCGACGACGATGCCGCTGGTGACCACACCGACCACACGACCTCGTTGCGCCGGGATGGCCAATGTCGCGGCGTAGGCCACCAGCACCTGAGTCACGACCGCCAGCAGCCCGGTCAACGTCATCCCGATTAACAGCCAAGTGCTGTTCGAGGCCAACGCGATCATCAACAAGGCCAGCGCTGACAGCAGGGTTTGCGTGACGATCAAACGTCGACGGTTCAGCAGATCGCCGAGCGGCACCAGCAGCAATAACCCGACGCCATAACCGACCTGAGTGAGCGTGACGACAATGCCGATGGTTGCCGGATTCATGGCGAATGCTTCGGCCATGGCATCGAGTAAGGGCTGTGCGTAATACACGTTGCCGACGGCCAGTCCACAGGCGACAGCAAACAGCAGCACGACGCCGGTGCTGAGAATTGGATGATTGGGCTTCATGCCGGGCTCCTAATGTGGTTTCTAAATAAAACCAGTTGTACGGTAAGGAGTCTGGTTTTATATTGCAACCACATTTGTTTTCGAGGGCACATTCGTGGCCAAACGTACAAGCATGGAAGACGCCGAATGCCCGGTTGCCCGTTCCCTGGATGCCATTGGTGATTGGTGGTCGTTGCTGATCGTGCGCGATGCGTTTGATGGCATTCGCCGTTTCGGCGAGTTCCAACGCAATTTGGGCATGGCGAAGAACATTCTCTCGGCACGCCTGCGTACGCTGGTGGCCCACGGGATTTTCGACTTGGTACCGGCCTCGGATGGCAGCGCTTATCAGGAATACGTGCTGACCGAGAAAGGCAAAGGCCTGTTCCCGTTGATCATCGGACTGCGCCAATGGGGTGAGGCGTTTTTCTATGGGGCAGGGGAGGCGCACTCGCGGGTTGTTGACCGAGAGAACGGCCGACCGGTGCAAACGCTGGAACTACGTGCCGAGGATGGGCGCTTGCTGGGACCTGAGGATTGCATGCGGATTGCTGCCGAGTGAGGCATGGCTGCATGCCGGGCATGCAGCCATCGAGCGTGATCAACGCAGGGTGTCGACCATGTCGGCCACAGTCGTCAGCACATCCTTCCCCAATTGCTTCGAGCGTTTGCCGGACCAGCCGGTCAGCGGGTTCGGCGCATCATTGTTGTCCTTGAAGGGCATTTCCAGGGTCAACGACAGGCAGTCGAATTTCTCGCCGACGCTGTTGCAGGCCAGGGTCATGTTGGCCTTGCCGGGCAAGTCGCGGGTGTAGCCGTGAGTGGTCTGGAAGTCCTTGGTCAGGTGCTTCAGATGGCTGCGGAAGTGCGCTTCGAGTTTTTCGATTCGCGGTGTGTAGCCCGGGTTGCCTTCACAACCGGCGGTGAACACGTAAGGGATTTCTTCATCGCCATGGATGTCGAGGAACAGGTCAACACCGTACTTTTCCATTTGCTGCTGAACGAACAGCACTTCCGGACTGATCTCCTGGCTGGCGCTCTGCCATGCGCGGTTCAGGTCCTGGCCCATGGCGTTGGTGCGCAGATGCCCGTGGAAAGCGCCGTCCGGGTTCATGTTCGGCACCAGGTACAGATCAGCGCTGGCCAGCAGTTTGTTCAACACCGGATCGTCGTGCTTTTCAAGGCGTTCGATCACACCTTCCATGAACCACTCGGCCATGTGTTCGCCCGGGTGTTGCTGGGCAATGATCCAGACCTTGCGTCGACCTTCGGCCCCCGTGCCTTTGCGCAACAGCTGGATGTCCCGCCCTTCAACGCTCTTGCCGGTCGCCAGCAGTTCGGTGCCGGCCTTGGTCAGCGCCTGCTCGATCAGCCAGTCGTGACGGCCACGGCTGTAGGGTTCGAAATAGGCAAACCAGGCGTGAGTGGCGGTGGCTTCAAGGCTGAAACGCAGACAGTCGCCTTCGAATATGGTCGGCACCCGGAACCAGTTGACGTGGTCGTAGGACGCTGCCGCCTGATAACCGTCCCAGGCTTTGTTGTACGAGGACCTGCTGGCATTGTTCAGACGAAACCAGTGCTCCTGACCAACATGCAGACCGCTGGCCTTGAAGTGGAACCACTGAAAATGCTGGCTGCGGGTGTCTGGCTTGATGGCCAGCAGGGCTTGCAACGGATTGCTGATATCCAGCACTTCAATGTTGCCACTGTCAAAGTTTGCGCTGATGTCGAAAGAGGATTTGGCCACGGTCATAGTCGATTCCTGAATATGATTTTTATGGCTGCTACTTTACACGCTGGGAAGGGGAAAACCGGGGGAAATTGCGGGGTGAAAAGGGGGGCGTCGTCCTTGACGCGGACGCAGCTTAGAGACTGTGCGATTGATTCTCAAGTGCTATTTTTCATTAGTTTGGACCAATGATGCCGGGCATCTCTTGCCAACGGATATTCTTTTGATATCATCCGCGCCAACCGAATTTGCAACACCTGAAGACTTCATTAGCCTGAAGCCAAAGCCAGAATAACTGGCAAAAAAAGACCCGGCAAAAAGCCGGGTCAAAAACCGTGATTAGCCTGATGAGGAGATAGTCCAGGAGACCGACCTAAGGTCTTCTGGTCCATCGACTGATCTCGCGACCAGCCGAATGCAATAATAATCATTCTCGTTTACAAGTCAAATGTTTTTATCTGCGCGATTGGAAAATTCTTTCCCGCCCTCCTCGAAAGTACCTTCGTCTCAGGCGAGCTGAACCCCTTCAAGGGAACGGTCGACCATCGCCTTGGCCATGTCGATCATGTGCACCGCTGAAAACGCCAGATCCCGGTTTGCGCCTTGCAGGTTGTTGGCCGACTCGTACGCAGTGGCGGCGGCACACCGCAATAGATCCGAAGCATGGACCAACGCCTCTTCGCTGCTGATGTTGCGATTCACGTCAAAGAAACGTTCCTCGACCACCTCTTCTGAAACAGCTGGTTTCAAGTAATAGTCCAGCGCTCGCTGCGCCGCGGCAGAGCCTTTGGGAGACGTGAGGGAAGTGTCGATTTGCATGTCTGGCAGGTCGTTGCTGGGGATATTCATGGCGAGGGCAAGCTCCGTGATAGATTCAGATCCGTGAATCAATCGTAGTACGAACTGTATTTGTGACGAGAATTTAAATACTACATTTTGTGTTTTGATGGCCGGAGGCGCCCACGTATCGTGCCGCACATGGATAAATGGATTGAATTGGTCAAGGCCAAGATGAGTGAACTCAAAGTCACTCAAGAGATACTCGCCGAACGTCTCGGGATGTCCCAGGGCGGCGTTGGCCACTGGCTGAATAAACGTCGCGAACCCGGCATCGACAACATGAACCGTGTGTTGAAGGCGCTTGGAATGGAGTTTCTTGAGGTGGCGCTGGTGATCCGTGAGCCTGTCGTCTCGGAAGATGACGAGATGCCTCTGGCGCACAAGTACAACCCGTACTTCCGCTACCCGGTCAGTGACTGGCGGGAACCGGCTGAGGTGCGCGATGGTGAACTGACGGTGTACAACAAGGAGCGTTTTGAACTGACCGATTACCACGCCCAAGGCGCCGCATTCTGGCTGGTGGTGGTGGGCGATGCGATGACCGCACCCAGCGGCATCAGTATCGCCGAGGGCATGATGATCCTGGTTGACCCGGCCATTGTGCCGGAACCCGGAAAGCTGGTGATTGCCCAGTGGCCTGGCAGCGCCGAGGCGACCTTTCGCAAGCTGATCGAAGAGGGCGGGCAGCGTTACCTGGTCCCGCTCAATCCGACGTATCCGAAAGCCCTTTACACCGAGGAATGCAGAATCCTCGGCGTGGTGGTTCAGGCAACGGCCAAGTTCTAATCAGATCGGTCCTCGCAATGCGTAGGACCGATCTTCATTTCACGCCTCTTCCAACTCGACCAATGCACTGCCTTCGCTGACCATCTCGCCTTCCTGGCAATACAGCGTCTTGATCACCCCGGCGTGTGGCGCACGAATGCTGTGCTCCATCTTCATCGCTTCCAGCACCACCAGTTGCGCTCCGGCTTCGACCGTTTGCCCTACCTCCACCAACACCCGCACGATACTGCCATTCATGGGGGCGGTCAGCCCGCCCTGATGGCTGTGACTGGCTTCGACAGCACTGATCGGGTCGTAGGACTCAATGCGGCGCAATTCACCTTCCCATTGCAGATACAGCACATCGCCACGGCGTATTGCCCGATGCTGGCGGCGCAGGCCGTTGTGCTCGGTCAGCAACTGCTCGCCTTTGAGTTGAGCCGTGCAGGTGTCGCCTAAAGTCAGCGCCCGATCCTGTCCCTCGCAACACAAATGCAGGGTGATTTCGGTCGGCAGTCCGGCTCGGAAACCATTGCTGTTCGCCCAAGGCGAACTCAGATCATCGGCACGAGGGGAACTCGGCTGGCTCTGGGCAAATGCCTGGGCGGCGGCTTGCCAAAATTCATCACTGAGGTCCGAAGGTTCTGGCAGCAGTTGCTCCTGGTAACGCGGGATAAACCCGGTATCCAGTTCAGCGGCGGCAAACGCCGGATGGCCGATGATCCGGCGCAGGAAGTTGATGTTGGTCTTGAGCCCGCCAATCGCGAATTCGTCGAGCATGCTCAGCAAGCGCAGACGCGCCTGTTCACGATCCTCGCCCCAGGCAATCAGCTTGCCGAGCATCGGGTCGTAAAATGGCGAAATCTCGTCGCCTTCTTCGACACCGCTGTCGACACGACGCCCCGGACCTTCGGCGGATTCGCGATACAGCGCCAGTCGCCCGGTGGCCGGCAGGAAGTCATGACCCGGATCTTCGGCATACAGTCGCACTTCGATCGCATGGCCGATCAGTGGAACCTCGGCTTGGGTCATCGGCAGTATTTCGCCACGTGCCACACGAATCTGCCAGGCCACCAGGTCGAGACCGGTGATGGCTTCGGTGACCGGGTGTTCCACTTGCAGACGCGTGTTCATCTCCATGAAGAAGAACTCACCGCGCGAATCCAGCAGAAACTCTACGGTGCCCGCACCGACATAGCCGATGGCTTGCGCCGAACGCACAGCAGCCTCGCCCATCGCGCGACGCAGTTCCGGGCTCAGACCTGGCGCGGGCGCTTCTTCGACGACTTTTTGATGCCTGCGTTGAATCGAGCAGTCACGTTCGTTGAGGTACAAGCAATTGCCATGTTGGTCAGCGAAGACCTGGATTTCCACGTGTCGCGGTTTGAGCAGGTACTTCTCGACCAGCATCCGCGAATCACCGAACGACGATTGCGCTTCACGTTGCGCCGATGCCAGGGCTTCTGCCAGTTGGCTGACGTCCTCGACCACTTTCATGCCCTTGCCGCCGCCGCCCGCTGTGGCCTTGAGCAGCACCGGATAACCGATGCGTTCGCAGGCATCGCGGAAAGTGTCGAGGTCCTGAGCTTCGCCGTGATAGCCGGGCACCAGTGGCACACCGGCGGTTTCCATCAACGCTTTGGCCGCGGATTTGCTGCCCATCGCGTCGATGGCCGAGGCAGGCGGGCCAAGGAAGAGCAAGCCGGCTGCTTCGATGGCACGGGCGAACCCGGCGTTTTCGGAAAGGAAGCCATAACCGGGGTGGATTGCTTGAGCACCGCTGGCCTTGGCGGCGGCGATCAGTTTGTCGATTTGCAGGTAGCTGTCGGCTGCTTTGCTGCCACCGAGATCAACACGGATGTCTGCTTCGCGGCTATGTCGCGCGTCACGGTCGGTGGCGCTGTGCACGGCCACGGTGGTCAAGCCCAGGGCCTTGGCGGTACGCATCACCCGACAAGCGATTTCGCCGCGGTTGGCCACCAGCAGGGTGGTGAGAACAGGTGCGCTCATCAACGCGACTCCTTGGTGGTGGTTTCGGCTTGCCAGCTCGGCGGACGTTTTTGCAGGAAAGCGCGCAGGCCTTCCTGGCCTTCGGGGCTGACGCGGATGCGGGCAATGGCGTTTTCGGTGTAGCGGCGCAGTGCCGGGGTCAGCGCGCCGTGGCCGACTTCGCGCAGCAAGTCCTTGCTGACACGCATAGCCGCCGGGCTGTTGAGCAGCAGATTGTCGATCCATTGCTCGACTTTCAGTTCCAGCTCAGCGACCGGATAACTCTCCGACAACAAGCCGATTTCCCGCGCCCGTTGCCCGCCGAAACGCTCGGCGGTCAGGGCATAGCGACGTGTCGCGCGTTCGCCGATGGCTTGCACCACGAACGGACTGATCACCGCCGGCGCCAGGCCGATGCGCACTTCCGACAGGCAGAACTGCGCGTCATTGGCGCCGATGGCCATGTCGCAGCAACTGATCAGGCCCAACGCGCCGCCATAGGCTGCGCCTTGCACCACGGCCAGGGTCGGGATTTTCAGCTTGGCCAGGTTGTACATCAACTCCGCCAGTTCCCGGGCGTCGTCGAGGTTGGTGTGGTAATCGAGTTCGGCCGATTGCTGCATCCAGGCCAGGTCGGCGCCGGCGCTGAAATGTTTGCCGCGGCCACGCACCAATAGAAAACGCAGGCTGGCATCGCTCGAGACCTTGTCCAGGGCAAGGATCAGTTCGCGGATCATTTCGGCGTTGAAGGCGTTGTTCTTTTCTTCACGGCTGAGCCAAAGAGTCGCAAAGCCCCTTGGATCGCTCAGCAGTTCGAGGGTGTTGAAGTCGCTCATCATATTCTCCCGATCACATCCGGAACACGCCGAAGCGGCTCGGTTCGATTGGCGCGTTCAGCGACGCGGACAAGGCCAGGGCCAACACATCGCGGGTCTGCGCCGGGTCGATGACGCCGTCGTCCCACAGCCGTGCGCTGGAGTAGTAGGGATGACCCTGTTCTTCGTACTGATCGAGGATCGGTTGCTTGATCTCGGCTTCCTGCTCGGCACTGAAACCGTGCCCGCTGCGCTCGGCTTGCTCACGCTTGACCTGCACCAGTACGCCGGCCGCCTGTTCGGCGCCCATCACGCCAATCCGTGCGTTCGGCCACATCCACAGGAATCGAGGATCGTAAGCCCGACCGCACATGCCATAGTTACCGGCGCCGAAGCTGCCGCCGATGATCACGGTGAATTTCGGCACCCTGGCGCACGCCACGGCGGTCACCAGTTTCGCGCCGTGCTTGGCGATGCCGCCGGCCTCGTACTTCTGGCCGACCATGAAGCCGGTGATGTTTTGCAGGAACAGCAACGGAATACCGCGCTGGCACGCCAACTCGATAAAGTGCGCGCCTTTCTGCGCGGCTTCGGCGAACAGAATGCCGTTGTTGGCAAGGACCGCGATCGGGTAACCGTGCAGGTGGGCAAAACCGCACACCAGGGTCGTCCCGAACAGCGCCTTGAACTCGTCGAACACTGAACCGTCGACCAATCGCGAAATCACTTCGCGCACGTCGAACGGCTGCTTGGCGTCTGCCGAGACCACGCCGTACAACTCGTCGCTGCTATAAAGCGGGGCGATCGGCGCACGCTGCTGCACTTCGCCGAGCTTGCGCCAGTTGAGGTTGGCGATGCTGCGTCGTGCTATGGCCAAGGCGTGTTCATCGCTCTCGGCGTAGTGGTCGGCCACCCCGGAAATCTTGCAGTGCACATCGGCCCCGCCGAGGTCTTCGGCGCTGACGACTTCACCTGTCGCGGCTTTCACCAGCGGCGGGCCAGCGAGGAAAATCGTCGCCTGTTGGCGGACCATGATTGCCTCGTCGGCCATGGCTGGCACATAAGCACCACCGGCGGTGCACGAGCCCATGACCACCGCGATTTGTGGGATGCCCATGGCGCTCATGTTGGCCTGGTTGAAGAAGATCCGTCCGAAGTGTTCACGGTCCGGAAACACTTCATCCTGACGTGGCAGGTTGGCGCCACCGGAGTCCACCAGATAGATGCACGGCAAGCGGTTCTGCTGGGCGATGGTCTGGGCGCGCAGGTGTTTTTTCACGGTCAGCGGGTAATACGAGCCACCTTTGACGGTGGCGTCGTTGGCGACGATCATGCATTCGACGCCTTCCACACGGCCGATTCCGGCAATCACGCCTGCGGCCGGAACGTCTTCGCCATACACCTCGTAGGCCGCCAATTGGCTGATTTCGAGAAACGGCGAACCCGGATCGAGCAGGCGATTGATCCGTTCACGAGGCAGCAATTTGCCGCGCGAGGTGTGGCGTTCTTGCGCCTTCGGGCCGCCACCTTGCTGCACTTGCGCGAGCAGGGTGTGCAGGGCGTCGACCTGTTTGAGCATCGCCGCGCTGTTGGCCGCGAACTCCGCCGAACGGGGGTTGAGCTGGGTATGCAGGATAGCCATGGACAGCTCCGTTTAGCGGGTTTCGTTGAACAGTTCGCGACCGATCAGCATGCGACGGATCTCACTGGTGCCGGCACCGATTTCGTACAGCTTGGCGTCACGCAGCAGACGACCGGCCGGGAATTCGTTGATGTAGCCGTTGCCACCGAGAATCTGGATCGCGTCGAGGGCCATTCGGGTCGCGCATTCGGCGCTGTAGAGGATGACTCCGGCGGCGTCCTTGCGGGCGGTTTCGCCGCGTTCGCACGCTTGCGCTACTGCATAGAGGTAGGCGCGGCTGGCGTTGAGCTGGGTGTACATGTCGGCGACCTTGCCCTGGATCAGCTGGAACTCGCCGATGCTTTGGCCGAACTGCTTGCGGTCGTGGATGTACGGCACGATCAGGTCCATGCAGGCCTGCATGATCCCGGTCGGGCCACCTGAAAGAACGACGCGCTCGTAATCGAGGCCGCTCATCAGCACCTTCACGCCGCCGTTGAGTACGCCGAGGATGTTTTCTTCCGGCACTTCGACGTCGTCGAAGAACAGCTCACAGGTGTTGGAACCGCGCATGCCGAGCTTGTCGAATTTGTTGCTGCGGCTGAAACCTTTGGAATCACGTTCGACGATAAACGCGGTGATGCCGTGGGGGCCTTTCTCCAGGTCGGTCTTGGCATAGATCACGTAGGTGTTGGCGTCGGGGCCGTTGGTGATCCAGGTCTTGCTGCCGTTGAGGACGTAGTGATCGCCGCGTTTATCGGCGCGCAGTTTCATCGACACCACATCGGAACCGGCATTCGGCTCGCTCATCGCCAGAGCGCCGATATGCTCGCCGCTGATCAGTTTTGGCAGGTATTTGCTTTTCTGTTCGTGATTGCCGTTGCGGTTGATCTGGTTGACGCAGAGGTTGGAGTGCGCGCCGTAGGACAGGGCGACAGACGCCGAACCACGGCTGATTTCTTCCATGATCACCACGTGCGCCAGGTAACCCAGGCCCGCGCCGCCGTACTCTTCCGGGACGGTAACGCCCAGCAGGCCCATGTCGCCGAATTTGCGCCACAGGTCGGCGGGGAACAGGTTGTCGATGTCGATCTGAGCGGCGCGCGGGGCGATCTCTTTGGCGACGAAGGACTGAACCTGATCGCGCAGCATGTCGATGGTTTCACCGAGGGCAAAGTTCAGGGATGGATAGCTCATGGGTCACCTTTTGGCTTTTTTGTAGGGTAGGGGAGAGCAGTGATTCGGTTCTCACCTTTACGTTAACGTAAGCCTGTGACGAATGGCTGTCAATCGCCCTTTACGTTAACGTCAACTTGAGCGAGAGTAGAGCCAGTTCTGAATGATCGGGGCTAGTCATAAGGCCTCGTTCCAACAACCCACTAATAAAGACAATAGGGGTCGTCATGGATCAACCCAGTGCAGGTCCGCAGCGCAGCTATACCCGTGGTTCCCAGGACAAAGCCTTGCTGGCGATGACCATCGGCCAGGCGTTCGCTAACACCGTCGCGCAGTACCCGACCGGGGAGGCGCTGGTCGTGCGTCATCAACAGTTGCGCTATACGTGGCAGCAACTGGCCGACGCCGTGGACTTGCACGCCAGAGCCTTGTTGGCGCTGGGCTTGCAGACCGGGGACCGCCTCGGCATCTGGGCACCGAACTGCGCCCAGTGGTGCATCAGCCAATTCGCCAGTGCGAAAATCGGCGTGATCCTGGTCAACATCAACCCGGCGTATCGCAGCTCCGAGCTTGAATACGTGTTGAAACAATCCGGATGCCAATGGCTGGTCTGCGCTGGCGCCTTCAAAACCTCCGATTACCACGCGATGCTGCAGGGCCTGGTGCCGGAACTGGCGGAGCAATCCATCGGGAAATTGCAGAGCGAGCGCCTACCGGAACTGCGCGGTGTCATCAGTCTGGATGCCCGGCCGCCCTCGGGTTTCCTGCCGTGGTCGCAACTGGCCGATCTGGCGGGCAGTGTGTCGGCCAACCAGCTGAGCGAACGCCAGGACAGTCTGCATTTCGACCAGGCGGTGAACATCCAGTACACCTCCGGCACGACCGGTTTCCCGAAGGGCGCGACCCTCAGTCACTACAACATTCTAAATAACGGTTATATGGTCGGCGAAAGCCTGGGCCTGACCGCGAACGATCGGCTGGTGATCCCGGTGCCGCTGTATCACTGCTTCGGCATGGTCATGGGCAACCTCGGCTGCATCACCCACGGCAGCACCATGATTTACCCCAACGATGCATTTGATCCGTTGCTGACCTTGACCACCGTTGCCGAGGAAAAGGCCACAGCGCTCTACGGCGTACCGACCATGTTCATCGCCATGCTCGATCAACCCCAGCGTGCCGATTTCGATCTGTCGAGCCTGCGCACCGGGATCATGGCCGGGGCGACGTGCCCGATCGAGGTCATGCGCCGCGTCATCAATGAAATGCACATGAGCGAAGTGCAAATTGCCTACGGCATGACGGAAACAAGCCCCGTGTCGTTGCAGACCGGTCCGTCAGACGAGCTGGAATTGCGCGTCACCACCGTCGGCCGCACCCAGCCACAACTGGAAAGCAAGATCATCGACGAAGCGGGCAACCTCGTGCCGCGCGGCACCATCGGTGAGCTCTGCACCCGCGGTTACAGCGTGATGCTCGGCTACTGGAACAATCCGCAAGGTACGGCGGAGGCCATCGATCAGGCAGGCTGGATGCACACCGGTGACCTGGCGAGCATGAACGACGAGGGCTATGTGTGCATTGCCGGGCGCAACAAGGACATGATCATCCGTGGCGGTGAGAATATTTACCCGCGGGAACTGGAAGAGTTCTTCTTCACCCACCCGGCCGTGGCCGATGTGCAAGTGATCGGGATTCCGTGTTCGCGCTATGGCGAAGAGATTGTCGCGTGGGTCAAATTCCATCCGGGTCACAGCGCCACCGAGCAGGAGCTGCAAACCTGGTGCAAGGAGCGCATCGCGCACTTCAAGACACCGCGTTACTTCAAGTTCGTCGAGGAGTTTCCGATGACGGTGACCGGCAAGATCCAGAAGTTCCGGATGCGCGAGATCAGTATCGAGGAGTTGAAGACCAACAATAGCTGACGACAATCCCCAGTGGGAGCGAGTTTGCTCCCACTGGGTGGCGGTGGAAATTACAAACGCCAGAAAGCACAAAGGGGAGCCGAAGCTCCCCTTTAATTTTGTCGTCACGTGCTCTTTTTTTATTATTGAGGGGCGGCCTGTTGTTGTTTTTGGAAGCCGTGACCCTTTACCGCTGTTTTTGTCGATCCCCATCCGGGATCAAGAGCAAACGTATTTTTTTGAGCGCTGATCTACTTTTTCGCTAAGCGATCCAACCAGTTCGGGAGCTACCTGATGGTAGTTTTATTGTTCTCTGCCCGGTTGCGGGTTACTCCGAAAAGCACCCTGAAAAGCACATCCTCTCCAAAAAAATCTGTTAGCTGCGTCTCTGTCGTGTTGTTTTTGTTATGTCAGAGTCGTTACGTCTTATTCTTATTAGGTTTGCCGCTTTTTTTGTTCTTGTTATGCAATAGAGATAGCAGAAGCCGTGCCAACTTTTAAAAGTCTTTTAAAATCAATAACTTATGATTTTGTAGAATTTTTCGTTCGGCCAAACGCCGACAATTTGTTTCCTTGTTACTCGCTTTCGCCCACCCCCTTGAAGGGGCGGTAACACCCGGACACATCCGCGCGCTTACTGTGCGCTGCGAGCCTTTGCCACGCGAGAACCGGTAGGTCGGCCCAGCACAGTGCAAATTTGCTGGCCAGCCAAAATCAGCGCATCCAAGTCGATTCCGGTCTCGATGCCCAGGCCGTTGAGCAGGTAAACAACGTCTTCGGTGGCGACGTTACCGCTGGCGCCCTTGGCGTATGGGCAGCCGCCGAGGCCGGCGATGGAGCTGTCGAACACCGCGATGCCTTCGAGCAGGCTGGCATAGATGTTGGCCATGGCCTGGCCATAGGTGTCATGAAAATGCCCGGCCAGTTTCTCCCGTGGCACATCGGCGGAGACCACTTCGAACATCTTGCGGGTTGCGCCGGCGGTACCGGTGCCGATGGTGTCTCCCAGGGAGACCTCGTAGCAGCCCATCGCGTAGAGCTCGCGAGCGACTCGGGCGACTTGATCCGGTGCGACGTTACCTTCGTATGGGCAGCCCAGCACACACGAAACGTACCCGCGCACGCTGATGCCGTGTTGTTTGGCGGCGTCCATGATCGGCACGAAACGCTCCAGGCTTTCGCTGATCGAGCAATTGATGTTGCGTTGGGAAAACGCTTCGGAAGCCGCGGCGAATACGGCGACTTCCTTGACCCCGGCAGCAATGGCGTCTTCAAACCCGCGCAGGTTGGGTGCGAGTGCGCCATAGGTCACACCCGGCTTGCGCTGGATCTGCGCGAAGACGTCAGCGGAACCGGCCATCTGCGGCACCCATTTGGGCGAGACGAAACTGCCGACTTCTATATAGCCAAGGCCGGCGGCGGTCAGCGCGTCGACCAGCTGCACTTTGTCCGCAACGCTGATGGGTTGGGCTTCGTTCTGCAAACCGTCGCGGGGGCCGACTTCGACAAGACGTACGTGGGTGGGTAGGGACATAAGAAATTCACCTGTCAGTTAGGGATCGTTCCCATGCGCTGCGTGGGAATGCCTCAATGGACGCTCTTGATGTGTGACGCGGAGCGTCAGGGGCTGCATTCCCACGCAGAGCGTGGGAACGATCATCGTTAAACGGCCTGCTGGCTCTTGATCGTCTGTTCCAGCGCCTGAGTGCAACGCTCCTGCGCGGTATCCAGTTCCAGCTTCATCTGTTCGATGTCGAGCATCTGCTGCTCCAGCTGTTCACGGCGCTCAGCGATTTTGGTCAGCATGGTCTGTAGCTGTTTCTGATTGCCGCCGGTCGGGTCGTAGAGTTCGATCAACTCGCGGCATTCGGCCAGGGAGAAACCAATGCGCTTGCCCCGCAGGATCAGCTTCAGGCTGACCTTGTCGCGGGGCGAGTAGATGCGTTCCTGACCACGCCGCTCGGGACTGAGCAGGCCTTGCTCTTCATAAAAGCGAATCGCCCGGGTGGTGATGTCGAGCTCGCGGGCGAGGTCGGAAATGCTATAGGTCTGGCTGCTCATGGGCGCGCTCGAATAAGGTCATGGCGCTAAGCTAATGTCAGGTTGACGTTTACGTCAAGGGACGGGGTATGTGTGTGTACTTGCGGGCCTCTTCGCGAGCAAGCCCTTTCCTACATTTGATCTTCTGTGAACACAGTATTTGTGTACGACAGCGATCCAATGTGGGAGCGGGCTTGCCCGCGATGAACGATAACGCGGTAACAAGTCCTACACCTTATCGAGCTTCTTCTCATGCGCCGTCACTTGCTGGCACAACTCGATCATCTGCTCACGCATCCAGCGATTGGCCGGGTCCTGGTCGGTGCTTTCGTGCCAGTAAAGGTGGGTTTCCACCGGAGGCACGTCGTTGACCGGCAGATTCACCGAGTACAAATCATGGCGACGGGCGAAGCGCTCCGGCACGGTCATGACCATGTCGGTCTGTTGCAACACTTGTGAAGCCATCAGGTAATGCTGGGAGCGCAGGGCAATCTTGCGCTGGATGCCCATTTTGCCCAAGGCCAGATCGACATGGCCCAAGCCGCTACGGCGACTGGAAATGTGAATGTGCGTCAGCGACAGATAATCATCGAGGGTGAATTTTTCTTTACCCGCCAACGGATGGCCCTTGCGCATGGCGCACACGTAACGGTCTTCCATCAATTTGACGTGACGCACTTGCGGGTCGGTGTTGAGCGGCGCATCGACGGCGAAGTCGAGGCGGCCGGCCGCCAGTTCCTTGGTGGTCTCGCGGCGCTTGGACAGGAAACTTTCGATGATCACCGTCGGTGCCAGGCGACGCAGGCGCTGGAACAGCGGCGGCAGAATCACCGCTTCAGTGAGGTCGGTCATGCTGATGCGGTAGGTCTTGACCGCCTGCAATGGGTTGAAGATGCGGCTTTCCTGCACCGACACCCGCAGCAAGGAGAGGGCGTTGCGTACCGGGCCGATGATGTTCTGGGCCATCGGCGTCGGCACCATGCCTTGGGCGGTGCGCACGAACAACGGGTCGTTGAACGTCTCGCGCAAGCGGGCCAGAGCGTTCGAGACCGCTGGCTGAGTAATGCCGACAATCTGCCCGGCGCGGGTCAGGTTGGCTTCGGTGTAGATCGCGTCGAAGACGATGAAAAGGTTGAGGTCGACCTTGCTCAGATTCATTGCGCTGCACTCTTATTGTTGGTTTTCAATCACCCGATCATATATCGGTGATGAATGTTAATACACGCCGAGAATAGGCTAGGTAAATTTTCGTAGCTGTTCTAGCATCGATTGCATGACCTGAACAACTCCTCTAAACCCTCCGTTAAAAGGTAGAGCTGCCCATGGATTTCGCTTATTCGCCCAAGGTGCAAGAACTGCGTGAGCGCGTGACCGCGTTCATGGACACCTACGTTTATCCCGCCGAAGCGGTGTTCGAACGCCAAGTCGCCGAGGGCGATCGCTGGCAGCCGACCGCAATCATGGAGGAGCTCAAACTCAAGGCCAAGGCTGAAGGCTTGTGGAATTTGTTTCTGCCTGAGTCCGAACTCGGCGCCGGCCTGACCAACCTCGAATACGCGCCGTTGGCAGAAATCATGGGCCGTTCGCTGCTGGGCCCCGAGCCGTTCAACTGCTCCGCGCCAGACACCGGCAACATGGAAGTGCTGGTGCGTTATGCCAACGAAGAACAGAAGCAACGCTGGCTCGAACCGTTGCTGCGCGGCGAAATCCGCTCGGCGTTCGCCATGACCGAACCTGACGTCGCTTCCTCCGACGCCACCAACATGGCCGCCCGCGCTGTGCGTGACGGTGACGAATGGGTGATCAACGGCAAAAAATGGTGGACTTCAGGCGCCTGCGACCCACGCTGCAAGATCCTGATCTTCATGGGCTTGAGCGATCCCGACGCGCCGCGCCATGCGCAGCACTCGATGATTCTGGTGCCGGTGGATGCACCGGGCGTGAAGATCGTTCGTCCGCTGCCGGTGTTCGGCTATGACGACGCGCCTCATGGTCACGCCGAAGTGCTGTTCGAAAACGTCCGGGTGCCGTACGAAAACGTCCTGTTGGGCGAAGGCCGCGGCTTCGAAATCGCTCAAGGCCGCCTTGGCCCGGGCCGGATTCACCACTGCATGCGTTCGATCGGCATGGCTGAACGTGCGCTGGAATTGATGTGCAAACGCGCGGTGAGTCGTACTGCGTTCGGTAAGCCGTTGGCGCGTCTGGGTGGCAACATCGACAAGATCGCCGACTCGCGGATGGAAATCGACATGGCGCGCCTGCTGACGCTGAAAGCCGCGTACATGATGGACACGGTCGGCAACAAAGTGGCGAAGAGCGAAATCGCGCAGATCAAGGTCGTCGCACCGAACGTCGCCTTGAAGGTGATCGACCGGGCGATCCAGATCCATGGCGGGGCAGGGGTTTCCAACGATTTCCCGCTGGCCTACATGTATGCCATGCAACGCACCCTGCGCCTGGCCGACGGCCCGGACGAAGTGCACCGCGCCGCGATCGGCAAGTTCGAGATCGGCAAATACGTGCCTAAGGAAATGATGCGTAGCGGGCAGTAACCGGCACCGTGCACAGATCGTTCCCTCGCTCTGCGTGGGAACGATCGGCTTGGTCAGTAAACCCAAACCTCAACCCGCCGATTCTTGATCCGCCCCTCATCGGCGCTGTTGGCCGCCACCGGCATCTCGGCACCAAAGCCGCGAATCTCGCGAAACACCACGCCGCTTTTCACCAACTCCCGCCGCACCGCCATGGCCCGTAGCTTCGACAGCAAATCGGCACGTGCCGGGTCGCTCTTGGCATCGCCAAACCCTACCAGCGTCACCTGCCGATTGGTTTTGTCGCGCTGCTTTATATAGTCGAGCACCCGCGACAGATCCTGCCGGGCCTTGTTGTCCAGGCTGGCGCTGCCTTCTTCAAAGCGAAAGTTCACCGAAAGCCGCTGGGCGTGACGGCTGAGCGCCTGATAACCCTCGGGCATCAGCGCATTCGGTGTGACGGTCATGGCTTGCACGGTCTGGGCGATAAAACCGTTGGCCGCAACAATCGCCTGGCCCTGGCTGCTTTGGGTGAATGCCACCAACGCGTCCGCCCAGGGATTTGTCCCATGGGGCGGCAGGTAAAAGAACAACCGTCGAGACAACGGATAGTCTTCCGTGGCGATCAGGTTGTAGAGCGGCAACATGGCTTGGGATTGGCCATCGGCAATCGCCACGGCTTTAGCCTGACGCACGTAAGGCAGGCCGATAAAACCGATGCCTTGCGGGTCCAGGCTAACCGCGTCGGACAATTGCTCGCTGGATTCGAAGCGTTTCGCGGCGCTGCTCAGCGTTTTCCCACGAGCGCTGAGGACCAGTTCCTTGAACGTGTCGTAGGTGCCGGACTGGTCATCCCGCGCATAGAGATGAATCGGCCCACCGGTGCCGCCGAGTGCTTCCCAGGTTTTTGCTTCGCCGCTGAAGATTCGCGCCAATTGTTCGGTATTGAGTGTGTTCAACGGATTTTGCGGATGAAGGATGATCGCCAGCCCATCGATGGCAATGACTTGCTCGGCGCCGGTGCTTTTCAGATCGCCCAGCGGTTCGAGGTCCAGCAGCTCGCTGTCCTTGATCGGACGCGATGAGGCGGCGAGATCGGCGGTGGCGGATTTCAGGGCCGTGAAGCCTGTGCTGGAGCCATGGGCCGCGACTTCCACCACGACCCGTCGGCCCTGAGCCGTTTCGCCGACGACGCGCAGTTCGTTGGCTTTGTCGGGGGACTCACTGTGTACCTTGAGCAGGCCTTGTTCGCGCATCAACCCCTCGACCAGCGCGGGGCCCAATGCCGCGCCAATGGTGTTGGAGCCTTGGATGCGCATGACCGGGCCGTGCTCGGGTGTCGGCAAATCGCCGGCCGATGCCGTCAATGGCAAAAAGGCGTTCAGCACACACAGGAATAAAACGCGCAGCGTCATGCCGGCACCTTATATAGACAAAGAAAGTGCCGGGAGAATAAGTCAGTAAGATTTCCGAAAGATGACAGTGATCGTTCCCACGCGGAGCGCGGGAACGATCAGCGGAACCGGATCAGCTCAATTCAAGCCAGATCGGTGCATGATCGGACGGTTTTTCCATTGCGCGCAGATCGTAATCCACGCCCGCATCCTTCACCCGCGGCAACAACCCGTGGGACGCCATGATCAAGTCAATCCGCAGACCACGCTTGGGTTCGTCTTCAAAACCACGGCTACGGTAGTCGAACCAGCTGAAACGGTCGGCCACCTGCGGGTTCAAGTGGCGGAAGCTGTCCACCAGGCCCCAGTTCTTCAAGCGGGCCATCCACTCGCGTTCTTCCGGCAGGAAGCTGCACTTGCCGGTTTTCAGCCAGCGTTTCATGTTGTCCGGACCGATACCGATGTCGCAATCTTCCGGGGAAATATTCACATCGCCCATCACCACAACCGGCTGTTCATTGTTGAACTGGCTTTCCAGCAACTGCTGCAAGTCGCTGTAAAAACGCTCCTTGGCCGGAAACTTGGTGGGATGGTCGCGGCTTTCACCCTGTGGGAAATAACCGTTCATGATGGTCACCGGCACGCCATTGGCGTCGGCAAACGTGCCCCAGATGAAGCGCCGCTGGGCGTCGTCTTCATCGGTGGCAAAGCCTTTATGCAGCGCAAGAGGTTCCCGGCGCGAGAGCAGGGCGACGCCGTAGTGACCCTTTTGCCCGTGGAAATACACGTGATAACCCAGCGCCTGAACCTCGGCCAGCGGGAATTGGTCGTCGTGGACCTTGGTTTCCTGAAGGCCGATCACGTCTGGCTGATGCTTTTCGATCAGCGCTGCCAGCTGATGGGGGCGAGCGCGCAGCCCGTTGATGTTGAAGGAGACGATCTTCATGGTCGGCAGTCCTGGCAAAAGGGCGATGCTAGCTGACATGTAGGATGGGGGCCAGTCCAGTCGATGAAGATCCAGCTTTGGTCTATACCTGTGGGGGAACTGTATTACCACCCAAAGGCTCGTACCAATAAGAGCGCAGTCATTTGAGCTGTGCCCCCGGGGAGAAATACCGTTATGCCTGAAACCTCGACCGCCATCGCCGATATTCACATGCTCGACAGCGGCTATTCCCGCGAAGCACGTTCCCTGTTGTACCAGGCTTACCGCCACGAGCCGACCTTCGGATACCTCTTCGAAGCCGAACGCCCGGGTTATGAACAGCGGGTCCGGGCCACTGTGCGTGAACTGGTCAAACAACACTTTTTTCAGGACTTGCCGGCCATCGGCCTGCTGGTCAATGACCGCTTGATCGGCATCGCCCTGATCGCACCGCCGCAACGTCGACTGGGCATCACTGAAAGCTGGGCCTGGCGCCTGCGCATGGTGCTCAGTACCGGGTTTCGCTGCACCCGGCGTTATCTGGATTACCACGCCGCCGTGATGGCTTGTGTGCCGTCCGACTCGGTGCACGTTCTGCCGTTGCTGGGGGTTCATCCGCAATTCCAGGGCAAACACTTCGGCGAGCAACTGCTGCAAGCGGTGCATAACTGGTGTGCGGTGGATGAACACTCTCAGGGTGTGATCCTCGATACCGGCAATCCTCGTTATCTGGAGTTCTATAAGCGTCAGGGCTATGAGGAAATCGGTGAAGTAGCGGTAGGACCCATCCGCGAACACGTGTTTTTCCACGCCAATCCCCAGGTGTTACAAACAGCAACGGCATAAAGGTAGAACTTTCGCGGCACGCCAGGCTCTATCACGCTCCCACGCTCGTGATAGCATCCGCGCCTATGAAGTTTCCAGGAAGAATTACCAGTGGCGTGCTGATGCTGATTACCAGCTGCGCGGCACTGGCGCAAAGTGAATTGGATGTGCGGATCAAACCGTCCAACGATGAACTGAAGGCCAATATAGAGGGCTATATCGGCAGCCTCGGCGATCGTGACGAAGAAGCCTTGCTGCGCTTCAGTCGTGGCGCCGAAGAACAGGCGCGCAAGGCCGCCCAGGCCTTGGGTTACTACCAGCCGCAGATCGAGACTGACGTGAAGGGCGGCAAGACGCCGCGCCTGATACTCAACATCGATCCCGGTGAACCGATCCATTTGCGCAACGTCACCGTGCGCATCGACGGGCCGGCCGCGTCGCTCAAATCCTTTCGTGTGCCCAAAAGCGCTGCGCTGAAAACCGGCGCAGTGCTCAACCATGGCCATTACGAAGACGCCAAGCGACTGATCCAGAATCAGGCCTCGCGCTACGGCTTTTTCAGTGGGCGTTTTACCAGCCAGAAATTGTCGGTGGACCCGCGAGCCGGCGTCGCCGACATCGAGCTTATCTATAACAGCGGCCCACGCTATTCATTGGGCAAGGTCAGTTTCGAGGGTGACACCCCGTTCGACGAAGATTTGCTGCAACGCATGGTGCCGTTCAAGCAAGGTGCACCGTACGACTCCGAACTGATCGCCGAACTCAATCAGGCCATGCAATCGAGCGGCTACTTCGAAAGTGTGCGGGTGGATGCGGCGCCGACGGCGTCCAAAAACGAAGTGATCCCGGTCGACGTCAAACTCGAAACCCGCAAACCACGGACCATGGGCCTGGGGCTGGGCTATTCCACCGACGTCGGCCCTCGGGTCAAGGCCAACTGGACCCGGCACTGGGTCAACCCTCAGGGGCACAGCTATGGCTGGGAGACCGAAATCTCGGCACCCCGGCAAAACGTCGGTGTGTTCTACGACATTCCCCTGGACCCGCCGCTGACCGACAAACTGCGTTTCGCCGGTGGTTATCAGAACGAAGAAATCGCCGACAAGGACTCCCTCAGCAAACTGCTGACCGTCGGTCCCGAGTGGCACAGCAAGTTGCCCAGCGGTTGGCAGCGGGTGGTGTCGCTCAAATGGCAGCGCGAGGAATACCGGCTCGGTGACGACTCCGGGCTCAGTACCTTGCTGATGCCTGGCGTGAGCTATTCCTACCTGAAAAGCGACAACCGCATCGACCCGCATAACGGCTATCGCCTGGAATTCGAAACCAAAGTGGCCAAGGAAGGGCTGGGTTCGGATAACAACCTGGTCTATGGCACCGCACTGGTGAAAGGCTTGACCACAGTGTTCGACAAACACCGCCTGCTGGGGCGGGTGCAGGTCGGCGGCAGCGCTACCAATGGCTACAAATCGATTCCGCCGTCGTTACGCTTCTTCGCCGGTGGCGATCAGAGCGTGCGCGGTTACGACTATCAAAGTTTGTCCCCGGAAAACTCCGAAGGCGATCGCATCGGTGGCCGTTACATGGTCGCCGGCAGCGTCGAGTATCAGTACTCCGTCGCCGAAAAATGGCGGGTTGCGACCTTTATTGACCAAGGCAACTCCTTTAATACACTCGAACTGCCGAACCTCAAGACCGGAGTCGGTATCGGTGTACGCTGGGTGTCGCCGGTTGGGCCGATTCGCCTCGACCTGGCCCATGCGATGGACGACGACGGCGGCATTCGGTTGCACTTTTCCATGGGGCCTGAGCTGTGAATCGTGGTTTGAAAATAACGCTCTTGGCGATTCTGGCGCTGCTGATGCTGGTCGTCCTGACGCTGGCTACGGTGTTGGGCACTGCGACGGGCAGTCGCTGGGCGCTCGGGTTTGTGCCGGGTTTGACGCTCGAGAATTTCCAGGGGCGTTTGGGCGGACAGTGGAGCGCCGACCATGTGCTGTGGCAGCAGGACAGCAGCCGGGTTGAGCTGGATAAGGTAATTTTCGCCTGGTCGCCGTTGTGCCTGACGCGCATGACCCTGTGTATCGAGCAGCTGAAAGCCGACCAGGTCAGTCTGCAATTCCCGCCGGGCACGGACGAAGAAAGCAGCGGGCCGATCAGTCTTCCTGATCTGCAATTGCCGTTGGCGATCGAGCTGGGCGATGTTCAGGTTGGCAGCTTGCTGTTCAACGGCAGTGAAGAACTCAAGGGCCTACAACTGGCCGCGCACTGGACGGCGCAAGGGTTGCAGATCGACTCGGTGAAGTTGCAGCGTGATGAGCTCAGCCTGAATCTTTCCGGCCTGCTGCAACCCACCGGCAACTGGCCGCTCAAGGCCGAAGGCAAACTGACGCTGCCGGCCCCCGAACCGTGGGCGTTGGCCCTGAAGGTTGACGGCGACTTGTTGAAAACCCTGAATCTGAAAGCCGACAGCAGCGGCTACCTGAACGGGCAACTGACCGGCGAGCTGCAACCGCTGGTAGAGAACCTGCCAGCCAAAGTGCGCATCACCGCCGACGGCTTCAAGCCAAGCGCTGATCTGCCGGACACTTTGCAACTTAATCAACTTGAGCTGACCGGCGATGGCAACTTGAAAAACGGTTACCAATTGCTCGGCAAAGCGACGTTGCCCGCAGAACAGGGCCCGGTCGCGCTACTGCTGCAAGGCAAGGTCGACGCCAACGGCGCGCAGATCGCCGGGTTGGACCTGACGGCCAACGACAAGCAAAGCCTCAAGCTCACAGGGCAGTTGGACTGGAGCAAAGGCCTGAGTGTTGAAGCAAAAATCGACTGGCTGGATTTCCCGTGGCATCGCCTCTATCCGCTGATCGACGAACCCGAAGTGGCGTTGCGCAGCTTCAACGGTGAAGTCTCCTACACCGACGGCAAATACATTGGCAACTTCAAAGCGGCACTCGATGGCCCGGCCGGGGCATTCAGCCTGACCAGCCCGTTCGCCGGTGACCTGACGAAAATCTACCTGCAGCAAATCCAGCTCGAAGCCGGGCAGGGTAAGGCCCAAGGGCACCTGAACTTGCAATTCGCCGACGGCATTGCCTGGGACACTGCACTGGACCTGTCAGCGATCAACCCGGCGTACTGGGTCGCGGAGTTGCCGGGTACCCTGGCCGGACCGCTACGCAGCAAGGGCGAGATGAAGAATGAAAAACTCAGCCTAAGCGCTGATCTCGACTTGAAAGGCAAACTGCGCGGCCAACCGGCAATCATCCAGGCCAAAGCCGATGGCGGCGGCGAGCAATGGAATCTCAGTGCGCTGCAAATTCGCCTGGGCGATAACAGCATCAACGGCAAGGGCAGCCTGCAACAGAAACTCGCCGGGCAGATCGACATCAAGCTGCCGCGCCTGGCCCAGCTCTGGCCACAACTGCGCGGTCAGCTCAATGGCCGGGTTGATGTCGCCGGGACGCTCAAGGCGCCCCAAGGCAAGCTCGGTTTGCAAGGCACACAACTGGCGTTCGAAGACAATCGCCTGCAAAGCCTGAACCTGGACGCCACACTCGACAGCGCGCAACGGGCGAAGGTCGACCTTAAGGGCAGTGGCATTCAGGTCGGTGATACGTCACTCGGGACGCTGACCGCCAGCGGCCAGGGCGATATCAAAAACCAGAAACTGACCCTCGATCTGCAAGGGCCGAAGCTGAAACTCGCGCTCGGTCTCGACGGCAACCTGGACAAAGGCAACTGGCGCGGACGCTTGGCCAGTGGCGATATCCAGGCCGGTGGGCAGAACTGGAAGCTGCAAGGTCCGGCGAAACTTGAACGGCTGGCGGACGGCAAGATCAACTTCGGCGCTCACTGCTGGACGTCTGGCCCGGCCAGCTTGTGCGGCGAAGACCAGCGCTTGATGCCAGAGCCGAAGCTGCGTTATCACCTCAAACAATTCCCGATCGACAGCCTGGCGCAATGGTTGCCGAAGGATTTCGCCTGGAAAGGCCGGCTCAATGCCGATCTGCAACTGGACCTGCCAGCCAGCGGCCCGAACGGCCAGATCAGCATCGATGCCAGCGGCGGCACCCTGCGCATGCGTGAAAAAGACCAGTGGCTGGACTTCCCATACCAGACCCTGACGCTCACCAGCAAACTCACGCCCAAACGCATCGATACCGACCTCAACTTCGTCGGTGGCAAGCTTGGCGAGTTGATGGTCCAGGCACAGATCAATCCGTTGCCGGCGAATAAACCACTGACCGGCTCGTTCCGCTTGAAGGGTCTGGACCTGTCGGTGGCACGGCCGTTCGTGCCCATGGTCGAGAAACTGACCGGGCGATTGAATGGCAGTGGCACGCTCTCGGGCGGGCTGTTGGCGCCGCAGGTCAACGGTAATCTGCTGCTCAGCGACGGCGAGATTTCCGGGCCTGAACTGCCGATGGATTTGGAAGCCTTACAGCTTCAAGCCGTCATCGCCGGCGAAACCGCTCAATTGAACGGCGGCTGGAAAAGCGGCAAGACCGGGCAGGGCAGTTTGAACGGCAACATCGCCTGGGGTCAGGCGCTGGTGGTGGATCTGACGCTCAAGGGCTCGCAGTTGCCGGTCACCGTCGAGCCTTACGCCAAGCTGGAAGTGGCGCCGGACCTGAAGATCTCGATGAAGGACAACAAACTGGCGATCGCCGGCAAAGTGCTGGTGCCCAAGGGCGAGATCACCGTGCGCGAGTTGCCGCCGTCGACGGTCAAGGTCTCCGATGACACGGTGATCGTCGGCCAGCAAACCGAAGCGGGCAAACCGCCGATGGCCATGGCAATGGACATCGATGTGGTCGTGGGGCAGGACAAACTCAGCTTTGCCGGGTTTGGCCTCACCGCCAATCTGCAGGGCCAAGTGCACATCGGCGACAACATGGACACCCGTGGCGAGCTTTGGCTCAACGACGGGCGTTACCGTGCCTACGGTCAGCGGCTGACCGTGCGCCGCGCGCGTTTGCTGTTTGCCGGCCCTATCGACCAGCCGTATCTGGACATCGAAGCGATTCGCCAGACCGACGACGTCATTGCCGGTATTCGCCTCAGCGGCAGTGCCGAACAGCCGACCACGCAGATCTTCTCCGAGCCGGCCATGAGCCAGGAACAAGCGTTGTCCTATCTGGTGCTGGGTCGTCCACTGGCCAGTAGCGGTGAAGACAACAACATGCTCGCCCAAGCGGCGCTTGGGTTGGGTTTGATGGGCAGTTCGGGGGTGACCAGTGGTCTGGCCAAGGACCTGGGGATTCAGGATTTCCAGCTCGATACCCAAGGCAGTGGCAACGCAACCAGCGTAGTGGCCAGCGGCAATCTCTCGGAAAAACTCAGCCTGCGCTATGGCGTCGGGGTGTTCGAGCCGGCCAACACCATTGCTTTGCGCTACAAGCTGAGCAAGAAGGTCTACCTCGAAGCCGCCGGCGGCGTAGCCAGTTCGCTGGACATCTTCTACAAACGGGATTTCTAGTCCCGTTCCCCCATAAATCGAGTCGCCCCAATCGCGGGCAAGCCCGCTCCCACAAGGTCCAGTGTGATCCCTGTGGGAGCGGGCTTGCCCGCGATGGCGTCAGAGTGCCCTCCGCATAATCCGGCGCCATTTATCAGCTAAATACCAAGCAGCCTAACTATTGCGTTGACATTCGCTGCCTAGGCAGTAACATCTCGACATACATTCTCTGCCTAGGCAGCTAATTGGTGGACAGATGAAGCATTTCACCCCAGACGAATTCCACACTTGCCATCTCGGCCTCCTGCTCGGGCGCGCTGCGCTGCTCAAGGACCGGATCATCGACACGCACATGGAACCCCACGGCATCACCGCCGCGCAGTTCAAAGTGCTGATCATCATGGCCCAGTTCGGCGTCGATACCCCGGCCGAGCTGTGCCGTCACTTGTCGCTGGATAGCGGATCGATGACCCGAATGCTCGATCGTCTGGAACAGAAAGGTTTCCTCGCCCGCCAACGCTCCGAAGCGGATCGCCGGCAGGTTCAGCTGGTGCTGACCGAGCAAGGCCAGCAGTTGACTGACCGCCTGCCGGAAATCGGCGCCGACGCCATGAATGAACTGGCTGGCGCGATCACCCCAGAGGAATTGAAAACCCTGGAACAGATCCTGAAGAAAATTCTGGTGGCAGCCGGTGACTCGATCACCCTGCTGCGGGTAGGTGACAAATGAGCAGCAAAACCCTGCGTACCGGCCTGAGCCTGGTGCTGGCGGCCATGACCCTGGCCGGTTGCGCCAGTTACAGCGGTTTGAACACCGAAGGTGTCAGCCTCGATGCGAAAAACCTCAAGGCCGGGCAATCCCTCAGCGGCGTGACCCTGTCGCCAGCGGCCTGGCCGAAAAGCGATTGGTGGAAAAGTCTCGGCGACCCGCAGCTCGACGGCTTGATCCGCGAAGCCTTGCAAGACAGCCCTGACATGCAGATCGCAGATGCCCGCGCCCACCAGGCGAGCGCCGCCGCTTATGCCGCGAATGCCGAGCGGATGCCGACCCTCGATGCCAGCGCCGGCGTCAGCCGTTCGCGTCTGGCCCGGGATCAGGACCCACTTGGGCAAGGTGATGCTTACGCCACCGTGCGAAACATCAGCGCCAGTTTCAATTACAACTTCGACCTCTGGGGCGGTCAGCGTGACGCCTGGGAAGCCGCGTTGGGCCAGGCCCGCGCTGCCGAGATCGATCAGCAGGCCGCGCAACTGACCTTGTCCGCTGATGTGGCTCGCGCTTACAGCGATCTGGGTCAGGCGCACATCGTTTATGACCTGGCCAATGAAGACCTCAAGCGCACCAAACAAATGCTTGATCTGAGCCAGCGTCGCCTCAGTTCCGGGATCGACAGCCAGTACCAGTTCCAGCAAACCGAAAGCCTGGAAGCCAGTTCCGAAGCCAGCCTGATCGACGCCGAAAAACGCCTGCAAAGCGCGAAAATCGCCATGGCCGTGCTGCTCGGCAAAGGTCCGGATCGTGGTAACGACATCGCCCGACCGAAAATTCTTCAGGCCAGCGCTGTAGCGTTGCCATCCGTACTGCCAGCCGAATTGCTCGGTCGCCGTCCAGACCTGGTGGCTGCGCGCTGGCGTGTCGAGGCGGCGAGCAAGAACATCGACGCCGGCAAAACCCGCTTCTACCCCAACCTCAACTTGAGCGCCGCGGCCGGTGCCGAGTCGTTGCTGGGCGATGCGATGTTCGGTTCGGTCAGTCGTTTCTTCAATATCGCGCCGACGATCTCTGTGCCGATTTTCGACGGTGGCCGCCTGCGTGCCGACCTCGATTCGCGCGACGCCGATTACGACCTCGCCGTGGCGCAGTACAACAAAAGCCTGGTGAGAGCCTTGGGCGATGTCAGCGACACCATCAACCAGTTGCGCGATATCGGCCGGCAGATCGGGGCCCAGCAACACGCCACCGACATTGCCCAGGATTCTTACAACACCGTGGTTCAGCGCTACGGTTCCGGCATCGGTAACTACCTGGACGTGCTCAGCATCGAGCAGCAATTGCTCCAGGCCCAGCGTCAGCTGGCCAACCTGAATGCCGAGCAGATCGACCTGTCGATCCAACTGATGCAGGCGCTGGGCGGCGGTTTTCAGGGCGAAACCCTGACCGCAGGCACCGCAACCCCAGCCACGCAGCACAACTAATTCAAGGTAACTGTCATGGCCACTGCCGAAAACACTCAAGCTCCTGACAACACGCCAGACACCAGCAACCCGCGCAAACGCAAAGTCATGCTGGTGGTATTGGCGATCGTGGTGATCCTCGCCGGCGTCGGCGTTTGGGGGTATCACGAATTCTACGGACGCTGGAACGAAAGCACCGACGACGCCTATGTGAACGGCAACGTGGTGGAAATCACCCCGCTGGTCACCGGCACCGTGGTCAGCATCGGTGCCGATGATGGCGACCTGGTCCACGAAGGCCAGGTCTTGATCAATTTCGACCCGAACGATGCCGAAATCAGTCTGCAAAGCGCTCAGGCCAATCTGGCGCGCACCGTGCGTCAGGTACGCGGGTTGTACAGCAATGTCGACGGCATGAAAGCCCAGGTCAACGCCCAGCAGGCTGAAGTGCAAAAGGCCCAGGACAACTTCAACCGTCGGAAAAATCTCGCGGCGGGCGGGGCGATTTCCCAGGAAGAGCTGTCCCATGCTCGCGACGACCTGACCTCGGCGCAAAACGCCCTGGCCAACGCCAGGCAACAGCTGAAAACGACCAGCGCTCTGGTGGATGACACCGTGGTGTCGTCCCACCCGGATGTGATGTCTGCCGCCGCGCAATTGCGTCAGGCTTATTTGAATAACTCCCGCAGCACCTTGATCGCGCCGGTGACCGGTTACGTGGCCAAGCGCTCGGTACAACTGGGCCAACGCGTCCAGCCGGGCACCGCATTGATGGCGGTCATTCCGCTGGATCAGCTGTGGATCGACGCCAACTTCAAGGAAACCCAGCTGCGTGACATGCGCATCGGCCAACCCGTGGACATCGAAGCCGACCTCTACGGCAGCGACGTGAAGTTCAGCGGCACCATCGACAGCCTCGGCGCTGGTACCGGCAGCGCGTTTGCCTTGTTGCCAGCGCAGAACGCCACCGGTAACTGGATCAAGATCGTCCAGCGGGTGCCGGTGCGGATTCACATCAACGCCGAAGAACTGGCCAAGCATCCGTTGCGGGTCGGCCTGTCGACTCAGGTCGATGTGAACCTGCGTGACCAGAGTGGTCCGGTGCTGGCACAACAGCCGCCGCAAAAGGCCTCGTTCAGCACCAACGTCTATGACCGTCAGTTGGCCGAGGCCGACGCGATGATCGCTCAGTTGATCCACGACAACAGCGCTACGGTCAGCAAAACCGTTCAACGCTGATTCGCCAATCCCTCAGCGGCGCCCGTTAAAAGGCGCCGCGCCAGCCAAGTTTCAAAGGATTCGCGATGAGCAATAAAGCCTCTTTCACGCCGCCCAGCCTGGTGCTCAGCACCATCGGCCTGTCGCTGGCGACCTTCATGCAGGTACTCGACACCACTATCGCCAACGTGGCGTTGCCGACGATTTCCGGAAACCTGGGCGTGAGTTCGGAGCAGGGCACTTGGGTAATTACCTCATTCGCCGTCAGCAACGCGATTGCGCTGCCGTTGACCGGTTGGCTCAGTCGGCGTTTTGGTGAGGTGAAGCTGTTTCTCTGGGCAACCATCCTGTTCGTGATTGCCTCGTTTCTCTGTGGTATCTCCACTTCGATGCCCGAGCTGATTGGCTTCCGTGTGTTGCAAGGCCTGGTGGCCGGTCCTCTGTACCCAATGAGTCAGACCCTGCTGATCGCGGTTTATCCGCCCGCCAAGCGTGGCATGGCCCTGGCGTTGCTGGCGATGGTGACGGTGGTGGCGCCGATTGCGGGGCCGATCCTTGGCGGCTGGATTACCGACAGTTACAGCTGGCCGTGGATTTTCTTCATCAACGTGCCGATCGGGATTTTCGCGATGATGGTGGTGCGCTCGCAGCTCAAGGCGCGCCCGGTGGAAACCAGCTACCAGCCGATGGATTACGTCGGTTTGATCACACTGGTCATTGGCGTTGGCGCGTTGCAGGTGATCCTCGACAAGGGCAACGACCTGGATTGGTTCGAGTCGAACTTCATCATTATCGGCGCGGCCATTTCAGTGATAGCGCTGGCGGTGTTCGTGATCTGGGAAATGACCGACAAACACCCAGTGGTCAACCTGCGACTGTTTGCGTACCGCAACTTCCGTATCGGCACCATCGTGCTGGTGGGCGGTTATGCCGGGTTCTTCGGGATCAACCTGATCCTGCCGCAATGGCTGCAAACCCAGATGGGTTACACCGCCACCTGGGCCGGGTTGGCCGTAGCGCCGATCGGGATTCTGCCGGTGTTGATGTCGCCGTTTGTCGGCAAATACGCGCACAAATTCGACCTGCGCTTGCTGGCGGGCGGCGCGTTCCTGTGCATCGGTTTGAGTTGCTTCATGCGCGCCGGGTTTACCAACGAGGTGGACTTCCAGCACATCGCGCTGGTCCAGTTGTTCATGGGTATTGGCGTGGCGCTGTTCTTCATGCCGACCTTGAGTATTTTGATGTCGGACCTGCCACCGAGCCAGATCGCCGACGGCGCAGGCCTTGCGACGTTCCTGCGGACTCTGGGTGGTAGTTTTGCGGCGTCGTTGACCACCTGGATCTGGATTCGCCGGGCGGATCAGCACCATGCTTACTTGAGTGAAAGCATCACTACCTATGAACCGGCAACGCGGGATGCGTTGAACAGTCTGGGCGGGGCGGGTAGCCCTGCGTATGCGCAACTGGATCATGTGCTGACGAGCCAGGCGTACATGCTCTCCACCGTGGATTACTTCACGTTGCTGGGGTGGGGGTTCATTGGGTTGATCTTGCTGGTGTGGCTGGCGAAACCGCCGTTTACGGCGAAGGCCGGGCCTGCTGCCTCAGGCCATTGAGCTCAGGAGATCGTTCCCACGTTCCGCGTGGGAATGCAGCCCGGGACGCTCCGCGTCCCTTCCAAGGCCGAACGCAGAGCGTCCGTTGAGGCATTCCCACGCGGAGCGTGGGAACGATCAATCAGGTCGATCAGGCAGAAGGTGCCGCCAACTGCGGGGGCGGTGCGAAGTCGAACGGTGCAAGGGCAAACCCATTCTCATCCACCTGCAACGCCCACCCCTGACGATCCCAATCCCCCAACACAATGCGCTTGGCCGCCTGCTCGCCAATCTGCAACTTGTGGATGGCGGGGCGGTGGGTATGCCCGTGGATCAAGGTCTTCACGCCATGGGCCTGCATGACCCGCGGCACTTCGTCCGGGGTGACATCCACGATGTCATTGGCCTTCATCCGCGTTTGCGCGCGGCTTTCGTTGCGCAGCTTGCGCGCCAGTTTCTGCCGGGTGCCCAAAGGAAGGTGCCGCAGGATGAACCGGGTGATCGGGTTGCGCAGATAGCGACGCAGCTTCATATACGCTTCGTCGCGGGTGCAGAGGCTGTCGCCGTGCATCAATAGCACGGGCTCGCCGTAAAGCTGCACGACACTCGGATCCTTCAATAACGTGCAGCCGGCCTGTTTGCAAAAGGCCTGGCCGAGCATGAAGTCGCGATTGCCGTGCATCAGAAAAATCGCCGTGCCGCTGTCGCTGAGGTCGCGCAGGGCCTGGCAGATGGAACGCTGGAACGGCGTCATGGCATCGTCGCCAATCCACGCCTCGAAAAAGTCGCCCAGAATGTACAACGCACTCGCCGAGCGGGCGCGTCCGGCGAGTAAATCCAGAAACGCCCGGGTTACGTCCGGGCGCTCCTCTTCCAGATGCAAGTCTGAAATCAGCAGTATCACGCTTCGATGATCTCGGCTTTCTCGATGATCACGTCTTCTGCCGGTACGTCCTGGTGGCCGGATTTCATGGTGGTGGAAACACCTTTGATCTTGTCGACAACGTCGGTGCCTTCAACAACTTTGGCGAATACGGCGTAGCCCCAGCCCTGAGTGGTTTTGGCGCTGTGGTTCAGGAAGCTGTTGTCAGCCACGTTGATGAAGAACTGGGCGGAAGCCGAATGCGGCTCCATGGTGCGCGCCATGGCCACGGTGTACTTGTCGTTCGGCAGGCCGTTGTCGGCTTCGTTCTGGATGCTGCCGCGCTTGTCTTTCTTTTCTTTCATGCCTGGCTCGAAACCGCCGCCCTGGATCATGAAGTTACCGATGACGCGGTGGAAAACAGTGTTTTCGTAGTGACCGGCTTTGACGTACTCGATGAAGTTGGCAACGGTCAGCGGTGCCTTTTCAGCGTTCAGTTCCAGGACGATGTCGCCATGGTTGGTGGTCAGTTTGACTTGGGTCATGATCGGGGACTCTTTATAAAAGAAGCGTTTTCTAGGAATTCGTGGGTTTCGGGGCGTTGAAGCCCTCAACCGGTCCGGCCAATTTTGGCCAAGATGCGCAGTTTAGCGTGCCAAGCGCGAATTTCGAGGCTGTTTTTCATTTGCACCCGATTAAATGCAGCCGTTTTTTGCCCTGCGCTGTCAGCGACTTGACGGCATCGGCTATGATAAGCCCCTTTGTTTTAACCGCCGCTTTGATTTGGCCAACTGGCCGCGCACTTGTACGTTCAAGGATCCTATGAGCAAGCCCACTGTCGACCCTACCTCGAATTCCAAGACCGGCCCTGCCGTGCCGGTCAATTTCCTGCGCCCGATCATCCAGGCGGACCTGGACTCGGGTAAGCACACGCAGATCGTCACCCGTTTCCCGCCTGAGCCCAACGGCTACCTGCACATCGGTCACGCCAAGTCGATTTGCGTGAACTTCGGCCTGGCCCAGGAATTCGGTGGCGTCACGCACCTGCGTTTCGACGACACCAACCCGGCCAAGGAAGACCAGGAATACATCGACGCGATCGAAAGCGACATCAAATGGCTGGGCTTCGAATGGTCCGGCGAAGTGCGCTACGCCTCGCAGTATTTCGACCAGTTGCACGACTGGGCCGTTGAGCTGATCAAGGCCGGCAAGGCCTACGTCGACGACCTGAGCCCGGAGCAAGCCAAGGAATACCGCGGCACCCTGACCGAACCGGGTAAGAACAGCCCGTTCCGCGACCGCTCGGTCGAAGAAAACCTCGACTGGTTCGCCCGCATGAAGGCCGGCGAATTCCAGGACGGCGCACGCGTATTGCGGGCCAAGATCGACATGGCCTCGCCGAACATGAACCTGCGCGACCCGATCATGTATCGCATCCGTCACGCGCATCACCACCAGACCGGTGACAAGTGGTGCATCTACCCGAATTACGACTTCACCCACGGTCAGTCGGACGCCATCGAAGGCATCACCCACTCGATCTGCACCCTGGAGTTCGAAAGCCACCGTCCGCTGTACGACTGGTTCCTGGACGCTCTGCCAGTACCGGCGCACCCGCGTCAGTACGAATTCAGCCGCCTGAACCTGAACTACACCATCACCAGCAAGCGCAAGCTCAAGCAACTGGTCGATGAAAAGCACGTGTTCGGCTGGGACGATCCGCGCATGTCCACGCTGTCCGGCTTCCGCCGCCGTGGCTACACGCCGAAATCGATCCGCAACTTCTGCGAAATGGTCGGCACCAACCGTTCCGACGGCGTGGTCGACTTCGGCATGCTCGAATTCAGCATCCGCGACGACCTCGATCACAGCGCCCCGCGTGCCATGTGCGTGCTGCGTCCGCTGAAAGTCGTGATCACCAACTACCCGCAAGACCAGGTCGAGAACCTCGAATTGGCGTGCCACCCGAAAGAAGACATGGGCGTGCGCGTCCTGCCGTTCGCCCGTGAGATCTACATCGACCGTGAAGACTTCATGGAAGAGCCGCCAAAAGGCTACAAGCGCCTGGAGCCAAACGGCGAAGTGCGTCTGCGCGGCAGCTACGTGATCCGTGCCGACGAAGCGATCAAGGACGCCGATGGCAACATCGTCGAACTGCGTTGCTCCTACGACCCGGAAACCCTGGGCAAGAACCCTGAAGGCCGCAAGGTCAAAGGCGTGGTGCACTGGGTGCCGGCGGCTGCCAGTGTCGAGTGCGAAGTGCGCCTATACGATCGTCTGTTCCGTTCGGCCAACCCTGAGAAGGCCGAAGACAGCGCCAGTTTCCTGGACAACATCAACCCTGACTCGCTGCAAGTTCTCACCGGTTGTCGTGCCGAGCCTTCGCTGGGCAATGCACAGCCGGAAGACCGTTTCCAGTTCGAGCGCGAAGGTTACTTCTGCGCGGATATCAAGGACTCGAAACCAGGTGCTCCGGTATTCAACCGTACCGTGACCTTGCGTGATTCGTGGGGCCAGTGATTCAAGGAACATAAAGTGCTTACGATCTACAACACGCTCACCAAGAGCAAAGAAGTCTTCAAGCCGCTGGATGGCAACAATGTGCGCATGTACGTCTGCGGGATGACCGTGTACGACTACTGCCACATTGGCCACGGCCGCAGCATGGTTGCGTTTGACCTGGTGACCCGCTGGTTGCGGTTCAGCGGCTATAACCTGACTTATGTGCGCAACATCACCGACATTGAAGACAAGATCATCAATCGGGCCAAGGAGAACGGCGAGCCGTTCGACGTGCTGACCGAGCGCATGATCACCGCAATGCACGAGGACGAGGCGCGCCTCAACATCCTCAAGCCGGACATGGAGCCGCGGGCCACCGATCATATCCCTGGCATGCTGAGCATGATCCAGACCCTGATCGACAAGGGTTACGCCTACGCCCCGGGCAATGGCGACGTGTATTACCGCGTCGCCAAGTTCATGGGCTACGGCAAGCTGTCACGCAAGAAAATCGAAGACCTGCGCATCGGCGCACGGATCGAAGTCGACGAGTCAAAACAGGACCCGCTGGACTTCGTGTTGTGGAAAGCCACCAAGCCGGGCGAGCCGAGCTGGCCATCGCCGTGGGGCGACGGTCGTCCGGGCTGGCACATCGAGTGCTCGGTGATGTCGACCTGCTGCCTCGGCGAGACCTTCGACATTCATGGCGGCGGCAGCGACCTTGAGTTCCCGCACCATGAAAACGAAATCGCCCAGAGCGAAGCGGCCACCGGCAAGACCTACGCCAACGCGTGGATGCATTGCGGCATGATTCGCATCAATGGCGAGAAGATGTCCAAGTCCTTGAACAACTTCTTCACCATCCGCGACGTGCTGGAAAAGTATCACCCGGAAGTCGTGCGTTACCTGCTGGTGTCGAGCCACTACCGCAGCGCGATCAACTACTCGGAAGACAACCTCAAGGACGCCAAAGGCGCACTCGAGCGTTTCTACCATGCGTTGAAAGGCCTTCCGAACGTTGCGCCGGCCGGTGGCGAAGCCTTTGTCGAGCGCTTCACTCAGGTGATGAACGATGACTTTGGCACGCCGGAAGCCTGTGCAGTGCTGTTCGAGATGGTGCGCGAGATCAACCGTCTGCGTGAGAGCGATCTCAACGCGGCGGCCGGTTTGGCAGCTCGTTTGAAGGAACTGGCCAGCGTGCTGGGTGTGTTGCAGCTCGAAGCCGATGACTTCTTGCAGGCCGGCGCTGAAGGGCGGGTTGATGCGGCTGAAGTCGATGCGCTGATTGCTGCGCGTCTGGCGGCTCGTGCCAACAAGAACTGGGCAGAATCCGACCGCATCCGCGACCAGCTCACCGCCATGGGCGTAGTGCTGGAAGACGGGAAGGGCGGCACGACCTGGCGTCTGGCTGACTGATGATCGTTCCCACGCTGCGCGTGGGAATGCCTCAACGGACGCTCCGCGTTCGGCTCTGGATGGGACGCGGAGCGTCCCGGGCTGCATTCCCACGCAGAGCGTGGGAACGATCACTATCCCCCTGTGGGAGCGAGCCTGCTCGCGAAGGTCTCAAGCCCGCCGCCGTCAGTGCGGTTCGCTCGTCATTCGACCTGGCGCAATCGCTTGTAAAGAGTATTGCGGCTAACCCCCAGCCGTCGGGCCAAGTGCGAAATATTTCCCCCAGCCGCCTGCAACTGCCGATTCAAGTCCTCGGCATCATTCAAATCCACCGCCAGCGGCTCCGGCGTCTCAACCGGCTCCATCTCCAGATCCACAAAAAAATCATCCGGCAAATGCTCCGGCCGTACCGGTTGTTCCTCGGCCATGGCCAGCGCCACCTGCATCACGCTGCTGACCTGGCGCAAATTCCCCGGCCACGGGTGGCGTCCGAACAACTCCAATACCTCTCTGCTCAAGCCGGCCCATTGGCTCGGTTCGCGGTGCTGTTCCCACAGACGTTTGAACAAGGCTTTTTTATCACTGCGCTCTCTTAACGGCGGCAGTTCCAGGGTCAAACCACCAATTCGGTAATACAAATCTTCGCGGAAACGCCCCAACTGAACCTGTTCGCGCAACGAGCGGTTGGTCGCCGAAATAATCCGGATATCCACCGGGAACAACTCACTGCTGCCCACCGGTTGTACGCAACGCTCCTGCAACACCCGCAACAGTCGAGCTTGGGTCGGCAGTGGCATGTCGCCGATTTCATCGAGGAATAACGTGCCTTTATCTGCCTTGCGAATCAGCCCGATGCTGCCTTTCTGATTGGCGCCGGTAAACGCGCCTTTCTCGTAGCCAAACAGCTCAGACTCTACCAGTTCGGCGGGGATCGCCGCACAGTTGACGGCGATGAACAGCTGTTTGCTCCGGGAACTGGCTTGATGCAGGGCTTTGACGAAGACTTCCTTGCCGACCCCGGTTTCGCCGTGGATCAGCAGCGGAATGTCCTTTTCCAGTAAGCGCTCGGCCTGACGCACGGCTTTTTCCACGCGACTGTCGCCAAAATGCAGAGTGTTCAGGCTGATCGCCGCCGGAGCTGCGATGGCAGGTCCGGCGCTCTTGGGTTCAGAAAACAACCGCGCCTGAATCGGTGCCTGTTTCGGTCGCTTCAACAGGCACTGGAAGCGGTTGCGCCCCGAAGCTTGCAGGGCGAAGGGCAGGCCGTCGGGCTGGTTCAGCAGTTCCAGCAGCGAGACTTTGAACAGACTTTCGATGCTGACCCGCGACAGGCTGATGCCCAGCAGATTGTCGGCGCGGCGGTTGGCCGACAGCACCTGACCGGTTTCATCGAAGATCAACAACCCGGCCCATTGGCTGTCGAGGTTATTCAGCCCGGTGTTGAAGGTCAGCTGGAAATGCTGGCCATGGAACAGGTTGAGGATCAGCCGGTTCTCCACGGTCTGGCTCATCATCTTGACCATGCCGAGGGTGTGGGACGGCGGCAGGTAACTGTCGCTGGACACATCCAGTACGGCGATCACCTTGCGTTCGGCATCGAAAATCGGCGCGGCAGAACCCGTCATGAAACGGTTGGCTTTGAGAAAGTGTTCATCGTGCTCGATATGCACTGCCTGCTCGCAGGCCAGCGCGGTGCCAATGGCGTTGGTGCCGCTGCAGCGCTCCATCCAGCTGGCGCCGGCACTGAAACCGCGGGTCAGGTTCGGTTCGATGAAACGCTGGGTGCCCCAGGACGTCAACACCTGACCCTGATTGTCGGCGAGCATGATCAGGCAATTGGAGTTGCTCAGGATATTTTCGTAATACGGCAGGACTTCCTGGTGGGTGGTCTGCACCAGGGAATGCTGGTTTTCCAGCAACTGCGCGATGCCCTCGGCCGGTAGTTGATCGAACGCCGGGGCGCTCTGATGGTTAAGACCGAATGCGCGGCAACGGGACCAGGAGTCCTGGATGATGGCATCGTGGGAGAGCGGCGAGGCGGGTGCGGCCATGGCAGTCGTTCTCTGAGCATTATTATTTTTGTTATGAGCAACGCGAGTTCATCCAATTACACAGGATCGTGGTGATTTCGGACGCTAAAGCTTCCGTAGAGTGTTGTTCACTATTGTTCATTGTCAACCGGCGGATTGTTCAATTGTTCAGTCGCGGTTGTTCATTTCTGTTCAGCAACGAAAGTGGTTTTACTGTTGGCGTGGCATTTTTCAAGTCGTTTCAAAGGCTTGCAATTTTTGGCACGAAAGTCGCTCTGTTGCTCCGGTCGCTTGACTCCAAATAATAAAAAGGCCGAGCCATGTCATTAACCCTGGAGCACGTCAGCCGCACCGTCGAGGGCCAGACCTGGATCGACGATGCTTGCCTCAATTTCGAACCCGGATCTTTCAACGTTTTGCTCGGGCGCACGCTGTCCGGCAAAACCAGTCTCATGCGCCTGATGGCCGGCCTGGACAAGCCCGACAGCGGTCGCATCCTGATGAACGGCGTCGACGTCACCCAGCGCCCGGTGCGTCTGCGCAATGTGTCGATGGTCTATCAGCAATTCATCAACTACCCGACCATGACCGTCTTCGAGAACATCGCCTCGCCGCTGCGCCAGGGTGGCGTTTCCAATGAGCTGATCCAGAGCAAAGTGCTGGAAACCGCGAAGATGCTGCGCATCGAAAAATTCCTTCAGCGCCATCCCCTCGAACTTTCCGGTGGCCAGCAACAGCGCACCGCCATGGCCCGGGCGCTGGTCAAGGATGCAGAACTGATCCTGTTCGACGAGCCGCTGGTCAACCTCGACTACAAGCTGCGCGAAGAACTGCGTCAGGAAATGCGCGAGCTGTTCAAGGCTCACCACACCATCGCCATCTACGCCACCACCGAGCCCAACGAAGCCCTGGCCCTGGGTGGCACTACGACCATTCTTCACGAAGGCCGGGTGATCCAGAGCGGCAAATCCGCCGAGGTCTATCACCAACCGCAAACCGTGCTGGCCGCCGAGCTGTTTTCCGAGCCGCCGATCAACCTGATGCCGGGACGCATTGCCGGCAACGAAGTGAGTTTTGCCAATTTCGTGCACTTCCCGCTTAACGTCGATCTGCGGCCAGTGGGCGAGGGCGAGTTTCGTTTCGGCGTACGGCCCAGCCATATTTCGCTGGTGCCAAGCAACGACGATGACCTGGAACTGGCGGTGACCGTCGAGGTGGCTGAAATCAGCGGTTCGGAAACCTTCCTGCACGTGCGCAACGAGCATTTCCTGGTGGTGCTGCACTTGCCCGGCGTCCACGAATACGACGTCGATGCGCCGATTCGCATCTACATCCCGACCCATAAACTGTTTGTGTTCGATACGCAGGGGCGGCTGGTCCAGGCGCCCGGTCGCCGCATCGCGAGGGTTGCCTGATGGCCGAAATCCGTTTGCAGCACCTCGCCCACAGTTACACCCGCACGCCGAGCGGGCCCGAGGATTACGCGATCCGCGAGATGGACCATGTCTGGGAGCAGGGCGGTGCCTACGCCTTGCTCGGGCCTTCGGGCTGCGGCAAGTCGACCTTGCTCAACATCATTTCCGGGCTGCTCAGCCCGTCCCAGGGGCAAGTGCTGTTCGACAACAAAGTGGTCAACGATCTGACCCCGGAGAAGCGCAACATCGCTCAGGTTTTCCAGTTTCCGGTGGTCTACGACACCATGACGGTGTTCGACAACCTGGCGTTTCCACTGCGCAATCAGGGCATGGCCGAAGCGAAAATTCATACCAAAGTGCAGGAAATTGCCGAGGTCCTCGACCTCCAGGCGCTACTGAGCAAGAAGGCCCGCAACCTCACCGCCGATGAAAAGCAGAAGGTCTCCATGGGCCGAGGGCTGGTGCGCGATGACGTATCAGCCATCCTGTTCGACGAGCCGCTGACGGTGATCGACCCGCACCTGAAGTGGAAACTGCGGCGCAAGCTCAAGCAGATTCACGAGCAGTTCAACATCACCATGGTCTACGTCACCCACGATCAGCTGGAGGCCTCGACCTTTGCCGACAAGATTGCAGTGATGTATGGCGGGCAGATCGTGCAGTTCGGTACGCCGCGAGAACTGTTCGAGCGACCCAGTCACACCTTTGTCGGCTATTTCATCGGCAGCCCGGGGATGAACCTGATCGCGGTGCAGCCGCAGCCGGGAGGTGTCGGTTTCGCGTCGACTCATTTGCCTTTGTCTGACGCGCAACAGACACGAATCGCCGAATCGGAGTGGAAAACCCTGAAGGTCGGCATCCGTCCAGAGTTCATCCATGTCTGGGATGAGCCCTTTGACGACGCGATGCAGGCACAGGTCGTACACGTCGAAGACCTTGGCACCTACAAGATCATGACCCTGAACCTCGACGGCGCACCGCTGAAAGTGCGCCTGGCCGAAGACAAGCCAGTGCCTGAGGGAACCGCCTGCATCAGCTTTCCGGCGCAATGGCTGATGGTCTATGCCGACGATTACCTCTTGGAGACGTAGCCATGAACAAGGTGCAGAACAACAAGGCCTGGTGGCTGGTGTTGCCGGTATTTTTGCTGGTGGCGTTCAGTGCGGTAATCCCGATGATGACCGTGGTCAACTACTCGGTGCAGGACATCTTCGATCAATCCAGCCGCTACTTCGTTGGTGCCGACTGGTACCGACAGGTATTGCTTGATCCACGGCTGCATGACTCGCTGCTGCGGCAATTCATCTATTCCGGCTGCGTGTTGCTGATCGAAATTCCGCTGGGCATCGGCATCGCCCTGACCATGCCGACCAAGGGGCGCTGGTCGTCGCTGGTGCTGATCATCCTGGCGATACCGTTGCTGATTCCGTGGAACGTGGTGGGGACGATCTGGCAGATCTTCGGTCGGGCGGACATTGGCCTGCTCGGCGCGAGCCTCAAGGCCATGGGGCTGAATTACAACTATGCGGCCAACACCATGGACGCCTGGGTCACGGTGCTGGTGATGGACGTCTGGCACTGGACGTCGTTGGTGGCGCTGTTGTGTTTCTCGGGGCTGCGGGCGATTCCGGACGTGTACTACCAGGCGGCGCGGATTGATCGGGCGTCGGCCTGGTCGGTTTTCCGACACATCCAGTTGCCCAAGCTGAAAAGTGTGTTGCTGATCGCGGTGATGCTGCGGTTCATGGACAGTTTCATGATTTACACCGAGCCGTTCGTGCTCACCGGTGGCGGTCCGGGGAATGCCACGACCTTCTTGAGTCAGACTTTGACGCAGATGGCTGTAGGGCAATTCGACCTCGGTCCGGCGGCGGCTTTCTCGCTGGTGTACTTCCTGATCATCCTGTTGGTGTCCTGGCTGTTCTACACCGCCATGACTCACTCTGACGCCAACCGCTGAGGTCCGCCATGAGCAAGAGAAAACTGATCCCGCTGCTGATCTACATCCTGTTCCTGCTGGTGCCAATTTACTGGCTGCTGAACATGTCCTTCAAGAGCAACACCGAAATCCTCGGCGGCCTGACGCTGTTTCCGCAGGACTTCACCTTCGCCAACTACAAGGTGATCTTCACCGATCCGAGTTGGTACAACGGTTACCTCAACTCGCTGTACTACGTGAGCCTGAACACGGTGATCTCCCTGAGCGTGGCATTGCCGGCGGCGTATGCGTTCTCGCGCTATCGGTTCCTCGGTGACAAGCACCTGTTCTTCTGGCTCCTGACCAATCGCATGGCACCACCGGCGGTGTTTTTGCTGCCGTTCTTCCAGCTGTATTCCTCGATTGGTTTGTTCGATACGCACATCGCCGTGGCGTTGGCACATTGCCTGTTTAACGTGCCGTTGGCGGTGTGGATTCTTGAAGGCTTCATGTCCGGCGTGCCCAAGGAAATCGACGAAACCGCCTACATCGATGGCTACAGTTTCCCCAAGTTCTTCGTGAAGATTTTCGTGCCACTGATTGGCTCCGGGATTGGTGTTACGGCATTTTTCTGCTTCATGTTTTCCTGGGTCGAACTGCTGCTGGCGCGAACGCTGACGTCGGTCAATGCCAAGCCGATTGCGGCGGTGATGACTCGCACGGTCTCGGCGTCCGGCATCGACTGGGGCGTACTGGCGGCGGCGGGGGTGTTGACTATCCTGCCGGGCATGCTGGTGATCTGGTTTGTTCGCAACCACGTGGCCAAAGGCTTCGCCCTGGGCCGGGTCTGAGGAGCTGATGATGGAATGGATGAGTTGGACGGTTCCGACAGCGGCGTTTTTCATCGTCATTGGCCTGATCCTGGTGGGCATGACGACTTGGGAATTGCGTTCGCCGAGTATTCTTCGCCGTGGTTTGTTGCCGATTGCCACCACCCGTGGCGATCGGTTGTTTATCGGTCTTCTCGGCAGCGCCTACCTGCATTTGCTGGTAATTGGCGTCACCGACTGGAGCATCTGGGTGGCGTCCGCGTTATCCCTGGTGTGGCTGTTGGCTGTGATGCGTTGGGGCTAGTCGAATCGCTCGGCAAAATTGCTCCGAAACCTAAACAGGAGGTCTCTATGTTCGACAAAAACAATAAGCTGCGACATAGCGTTTCATTGGCAGCCATGCTGACACTCAGCGGGCTGAGCGCTGCGGCCTGGGCCGATGCCTATGAAGACGCCGCAAAGAAATGGATTGGCAGCGAATTCAAACCGTCCACGCTGACACCAGAGCAGCAGCTCGCGGAGTTGAAATGGTTCATCAAGGCCGCCGAGCCATTTCGCGGGATGAACATCAAGGTGGTCTCGGAAACCATCGCGACCCACGAATATGAATCCAAAGTGCTGGCCAAAGCCTTTACCGAGATTACCGGGATCAAGTTGACCCACGACTTGCTGCAGGAAGGCGACGTGGTGGAGAAACTGCAGACCCAGATGCAGTCGGACAAGAACATTTATGACGGCTGGGTCAACGATTCGGACCTGATCGGCACGCACTTTCGCTATGGCAAGACCCAATCGATCACCGACCTGATGGCCAACGAAGGCAAGAACTTCACTTCGCCGACCCTGGACATCAAGGACTTCATCGGCATCTCCTTCACCACCGCACCGGACGGCAAGATCTATCAACTGCCCGACCAACAATTCGCCAACCTTTACTGGTTCCGCGCCGACTGGTTCGAACGTGCGGATCTAAAAGCCAAATTCAAGGAGAAGTACGGCTACGAGTTGGGCGTGCCGGTGAACTGGTCGGCCTATGAAGACATCGCCAAATTCTTCAGCGAAGACGTCAAGGAAATCGACGGCAAGCGTATCTACGGGCACATGGACTACGGCAAAAAAGACCCTTCCCTCGGCTGGCGCTTCACCGATGCCTGGTTCTCCATGGCCGGCGCTGGCGACAAAGGCATACCCAACGGTTTGCCGGTGGACGAGTGGGGCATCCGCGTCGAAGATTGTCATCCGGTCGGTTCAAGCGTGACCCGTGGCGGCGACACCAATGGCCCGGCGGCGGTCTATGCGACGCAAAAATACGTCGACTGGCTCAAAGCCTATGCGCCACCGGAAGCGGCCGGGATGACTTTCTCCGAATCCGGTCCGGTGCCTTCCCAAGGCAACATTGCCCAGCAGATTTTCTGGTACACCGCATTCACCGCCGACATGACCAAACCGGGCCTGCCAGTGATGAACGCCGACGGCACGCCGAAATGGCGCATGGCGCCATCGCCACGCGGACCGTACTGGGAGGAGGGCATGAAGCTGGGGTATCAGGACGTGGGTTCCTGGACTTTCATGAAGTCCACGCCTGAGAAACAGAAACTCGCAGCTTGGCTCTACGCGCAGTTCGTGACCTCGAAAACCGTTTCGCTGAAGAAAACCATCGTCGGCCTGACCCCGATCCGCGAGTCGGATATCAACTCGCAAGCCATGACCGACCTGGCACCGAAGCTCGGTGGTCTGGTCGAGTTCTACCGCAGCCCGGCCCGCGTGCAATGGACCCCGACCGGGACCAACGTGCCGGACTACCCGCGTCTGGCGCAACTGTGGTGGAGCCATATCGCCGAAGCAGCGAGCGGCGAGAAAACTCCGCAACAGGCACTCGACGGCCTGGCCAAGGATCAGGACGCGATCATGACCCGTCTCGAACGCTCGAAGGCACAAGCCACCTGCGCACCGAAAATGAACCCCGAGCGCGATGCGCAGTACTGGTTCGATCAGCCGGGTGCTCCGAAACCGAAATTGGCGAACGAGAAACCTAAAGGTGAAACCGTGAGTTATGCCGAACTGCTGAAATCGTGGGAGGCGGCGCGTAAGTAGGAAACCGTGCGGCGTTGTTGAACGGCACCTGCGGGTGCCGTTTTTTTTAGTGCTCGATATCACGCATCAGCGCCTGACGCACGGCTTTGAGCGTGGCAGGGTCGAACGCGTTGTGGCCGGCATGCAGCAGTCGGCAACGAATACTCATGCGCTGGCGTAGCCAACGCACGCTCGACATGCCGAAGACATCCCTGATCCCCTGAATCAGGAGGGTGTTGTCGTCGAGGGTCAGCCCTTCGTCCGCCGGCGTGAAGTAATACCGATGCAGGTGGTAATGCAATTCCAGGCGAATGGCGCGAATGGCTTCTTCATCGACGAAATCCTCAAGGAAGCCCGGGCGGATCGATTGTCCTGTGTGCTGCAAAAGAGCTTCCAGCCATTGAATGGCTGCGTGGCGCTGCTGCAACGGGCAACCCTCGCTGAGTATCTGGTAGATGTCGCGTACCCGGTTGCCGGCGGATCCGTCGGCGGCGGTAGACAGTCCGTCGTTGAGGGATTGCTCGTAGGCACTGACATTGGCGGGAAACGGCACAAACACCGACACCAGTGTGGTTTTCAACAAGGCTTCGCGGTAGCGCTGCTGGTATTGAATCGCGAGCCAACTGCCCCAGGAAACGCCCAGCAGACTGATCTTTGCGAAGCCGAAATGCTGGCGCAAGGCATCGATGTCTTCAACGGACAGCCCAGTGGTGTTGCCGCACAGGTCGTTTTGGGGCATTGAACGCCCGCACCCGCGCTGATCAAAGAAAATGACGTCGAAACGTCGAAGGTCGAAAAACTCCAGATGATGACGGTGGCTGCGTCCGCCAGGGCCACCATGCAGGAAAAACACCGGTTCGGCTCCCGCCGTACCGTGGCGTTCCCAGTAGAGTTGATGACCGTCACAAGTCGGGTAGTAACCGCGGGTCAGTGCTGTACTGCTCATGATGTCGGAGTCATCAGTCGATAGAACTGGAAGAGCTCCGCATGCCCGGGACGCGCCGCAACGCTGGATACCCATCGGAGTTTGAGCGTCTGGGCCAGATAGGACGCAGGGATCAGAACCGGGGTATGGCCGAAGACGAGGATCGTGCCGCCGGGCTTCACGCATTGCGCCAGGCTACTGAAAGCTGCCTCTGCGTCGCGTCGGGTCACGACTTCGGCATTGAGAAAGCGAAGAATCAGTACGTCGCATTGAATCCCTGAGTCGACGACCTCACACGCATCCATCACACAAAACTCGACAGAGGAGGACGCATGACAGCTTTTTGCGTACTCGATCATCGAGGCTGAACGATCGGATCCCGCACAACGGCAATCAGGCAGTTCACGGGCCAGGTGTGCAATGAACGCGCCGGTTGAACAGGCCGGGTCATAAATCAGCGTGCCCGGCTTCGATAACGCTTTGAGTAACTCAACGCAATGCTCGCGAAAATGCACTTCGTCGGCATTCAGTTGTGTGGCAAGGGACTCGCTACCCTGCCAGTAGTCGACGGGGCAGACGGCTTCCTGACCAGAATCGTCGGTCTGGGTAAAGGGGAAGCGAACCTCGCTGTCGGGCCGCATCCGTGCGGCGTCGAAGGCGGCGACTTTGTCCGCAGGCGTTGCCGTCTGGAAGTAGATCGATACACCTTCGTTACCCCATTGCGACTCGACATGGAGCCCAAATAGCATCGAGGGTTTGAGCACACTGCTCAGGTGCCACTGATTGTGTTCGTCACGCTGCAGGACCTTGCGGCCCACCCAGTCGCGGCCACCCACCCGCAGGAAAAACACATGATGCAGTCCGTTACCCGCAGGTTCGAGGTAGCGACTGACAGCTCCGGATTGCGTGATAGGGCGGGCCATGCCTTGAGCCAATGCCAGTTCTCGGGCGTGATTGACTTCTACCTGCGGATTTTTCATGCACTCACTCCCTGCGGTTTCTTCTCCAGTTGCTGACCCCGTGCTTGCGGAATGACAACGTTGCCGCTGGAAACAATGAAAAAACGTTCCAGCCCCGGAATCACCACATTGACCAGTGTCGTGCCGAGTTCGGTTTGATTCAGGATCGCCACGCCCAGCGTACGACCGTGACGCTGAAGGTCTGCAGTCAGTTGGTTGATTTGCTCGGCCAACGGCGTTTCATCGCCTGCATCGGGCAGCACGACCTTGCGTTGCGGCGACAGATGCAACAAGGCATGTGGATTGAATTGCAAACAGCGCAACAGACGGGGAAATCGCTGCAAGTGGCGTTGCGCATTCATCAGGTGATGCCGGTACTCGGGCTCCGAGGCGCCGTGATGCAGTTGCACCAGCTCGGTTAACGCACGCCATGCTCCATGGCGTGCATCCAGGGAACAACCGGTGCCGAACACCCGCAGGTGGGTACCGGGGGCCATGGAAAAAGCCAGGAAGGTTCGTGCCTTGAACTCATTGCTGATGTCCACCAGCACGATCTCTGTACCGATCTCCCGTTCGGCATCGGCCCACAAACGACCGACGCTATCGCCCTCGCCGAGACGGGAGACGCGGTGCAGCGGTGGATGGTTTTCATAGTAAAAGTGATTGAGCAAAAATAACGAGACCGCATCCCGTTCAATGCATTCATTGGCGGCGTGCAACAAAGCTTCGTTGTAATTGGCGCCGATCGCTGTTCCGCTGTTGCTGGAATAGCGCCGCAAGCCATGATAGTTGGCGGTGTCCTGCTCGAATGTCTGATCGCAAAAATGGGGTGAGCTCAGTGCAATCGGGTATGAAAAGTGGTTTTCGTTAGTTGGGCAAGTATAGGTCCGGCACGCAATCAACGCGTTGTTCTGGCGAGCAACAAGTTGCTGTACCACGTCATCGCGAAAGATCGTTTGTGCAAAGTATTGTGCATTGACGAAATGCAAATCTGCGACCGGAAGTTCGTCCGTCCAATAGTGTTCGAGCGCTTCGTAAAGTGCGCCGAGCCGAGCCTGATCCGGGTAGCCTTTACCGGCACCACGGGCCTGGAGCCGGGTATTGATACAGCGAAGACTTGCCTGCACCGCAACGATGTCATGGCCGAGGGTGCGGGTGAAGGGTTCAAGCCCCAGGCGATTCAGCTCTGCGTGGATGCGCAGTAGTGCTTCGTCCGCTGTCAGTTCCCGCTCGGCAATCCTTGTCCTGTTCATGGCTTCCTTCCTTAAAAGGAACGGGGGATCGAGTCCCCCGTTCGCTGTGTTACTCGGCGTCCAGCTCTGCCATTTCTTCTTCGGTCAGTTGCAGTGCTTCGATGTGCTCAGGTGCAAGTGTTTCCTGCTCTTCAAGTTCAACAACTTTGTTGGCGTTCCAGCCGCTTACCATGTAACCCATTTTTAAGTTCTCTTTGATTAGGAATTGAGCGTGCTGTTTGAAGCACGGGTCGAATCTATAAGTTGGCGGTAGCAGGGTCAAAAATGGCGGGATGTTTCTGCTCTTGAGTTTGGCTTGCATAGAAATACGTACAGATCAATTGTCGTTTGAAAATTTTGATCGATAGGGTGGCCGCATTTCAGTGGCTGAATGCCTCGGGACAGGCGACCTGCGGGGGAGCCAAGAGATAGCCTGTCGGCCGAACGTGCGATTGGAGAACGGCGATTGAGTCGGAAGGATTACTGGTTAACAAGGTTTTGAGGCGAGCGTGCGTCGGACGGTTCAGCAAAAGGGGGGGACAAAATCACGCTGATGGACATCTGCCAACCATTGGATCGCGCGTGCGGTGAGTTTTCCTATAGAGAGCGGAAAACTTTCACACAACATGCCGCAGGTCGCTTATTTGACTGGAGGCGTCGATCTGTTTTTCGGTCGCAATGCAAAACGGCACCCGAAGGTGCCGTTTGTGTTTTCTACCGAGTGTCGCTTAAGCGATCAACCGGCTAACCCCGACTGTTGAACCAGGATCAGCAGTGGCTGCGGATACAGCCCAAGGAAGAACGCCAGTGCGGCGATGGCCAGCAGCATCACGCCGCCTGCCTTTTGTTCCCAGTGCAGTTGCGCATCGTGGCGACGCAGGTTTGGTTCGATCAGGTACAGGGTGACCATCACGCGCAGGTAGTAGAAGACGCCGATGGCGCTACCCAGTACCAGGGAACCGACCAGCCACCATTGCTGCGACTCGACACCGGTAGCGATGATGTAGAACTTGCCGATGAAGCCCGCGGTCAGCGGGATACCGGCCAGGGACAGCATCATCACAGTCATTACGGCGGTCAGGTACGGACGGCGCCAGAACAGGCCGCGATACTCGTACAGGGCATCCGCATCACGACCGTTGTACGGCGAGGACATCAGCGTGATAACACCGAACGCGCCGAGGCTGGTGATCACGTAGGTGACCAGGTACACGCCGATGGCTTCCACGGCCAGACCCTTGCTCGCCACCAGGGCGATCAGCAGGTAACCGAAGTGCGCGATGGACGAGTAACCCAGCAGACGCTTGAGGTTGCTCTGGGTCAGTGCCAGCAGGTTACCGAACAGGATCGACGCAATGGCGATGATGGTCAGCACGTCGCTCAGTACACCGCTGCTCGCCGCTGGCGAGATCTGGAACAGACGCACCATCACCGCGAACACCGCGACTTTGGACGCGGTGGCCAGGAATGCGGCCACCGGTGCCGGAGCACCTTCGTAAACGTCCGGGGTCCAGAGGTGGAACGGTACCAGCGACAGCTTGAACGCCAGACCGATCAGCATCATGCCCAGGCCCAGTTGCGCCAGCGAGCTTGGCAGGCCGGTGGCCGCGAGGGCCTGGCCGATACCGACGAAGCTCAGGCTGCCGGAGTCGGCGTAGAGCAGGGCCATGCCGAACAACAGGAACGCGGAACCGGCGGCCGACAGCACCATGTACTTGATACCGGCTTCCAGCGAACGCTTGTTGAAGAAGGCATACGCGACCAGACCGTAGACCGGTACCGAGAGCAGTTCCAGACCGATGAACAACCCGGCCAGGTGCTGCGCGCTGACCAGTACCAGGCCACCGGCGGCGGCCATCAGGATCAGCAGGTAAAGTTCTTCACGGTTGCCCGGGTAACCCGAGCCGCCATCGCCGAGGTAGGCGTGGGCAAGGGTTACACAAGCGAGGGTGGCGACCAGGATCAGCGCCATGTACAAGCAAGCGAAGGTGTCGATCTGCAGCAGTGGAGTCACGGCCAGAGGCGCGACTTTCAGGGCTGGCAGGATCGACAGCAACGCCAGGTTAAGACCCGCCACGGAAATCAGGAAGGTCTGCGAGTGGTTGCGGCGCCAGGCGATTGCCAGCATCACCACGATGATCGTGGCGCTGGTGATCAACAACGGCGCAAGCGCGATAAAGTGTTGAGTCGTGAATTCCATAGCGCTCTTACCGGGCCGAAGCGAGTTGAGTGAAGGCGGTGCCGAGCCATTGCTGCACGCCATGCATCGTCGCAGCAGAGGTGTCGAGGAACGGTTGCGGGTACACGCCGATGTAAATCAGCAGCGCCGCAAGCCCAACCACCATGATCAGTTCGCGACCGTCCATGCCATGCATGACCGCGTCCGATTTCGACGGGCCGAAGTAGGCACGGTGGATCATGATCAGCGAGTAAACCGAACCGAACACCAGACCCGACGTCGCGATGATGGTGATCCATGGCGCAGCGGGGAACGTGCCGATCAGGATCAGGAACTCACCGACGAAGTTACCGGTACCCGGCAAGCCCAGAGACGCGGCTGCAAAGAACAGGCTGAGGGCCGGCAGGTAAGCGATCTTCGACCACAGGCCACCCATTTCACGCATGTCGCGGGTGTGGGTGCGTTCGTACAACTGACCACTCAAGATAAAGAGTGCCGCGGCCGACAGACCGTGTGCCAGCATCTGCATCACCGCGCCCTGCAGCGCCAGTTGGCTGCCGGAGTAGATGCCGATCAACACGAAGCCCATGTGGGAAACGGAGGAGTAGGCAATCAGGCGCTTGATGTCGGTTTGGGCGAAGGCCAGGAACGCACCGTAGAAGATCCCGATCAGACCGAGGGTCATGGCGATCGGCGCAAACTCGGCCGAGGCATTCGGGAACAGCGGCAGGGCGAAACGCAGCAGACCGTAAGCCGCCGTCTTCAACAAGATACCGGCCAGGTCGACCGAACCCGCCGTCGGCGCCTGGGCGTGAGCATCAGGCAACCAGGAGTGGAACGGCACGACGGGCAGCTTCACCGCGAAGGCGATGAAGAAGCCGAGCATCAAAATGTACTCGGTGGTCAGCGACATCTTGGTTTTCAACAGATCGGCGTAGTTGAAGGTAATCACGCCGGTGTCGTTGAAGTTGACCAGTACCAGACCCAGGATCGCCACCAGCATGATCAGGCCGGAAGCCTGAGTGAAGATGAAGAACTTGGTCGCCGCGTAGATCCGGGTTTTCTTGCCGTCCGAAGAACTGTGACCCCAGAGCGCGATGAGGAAGTACATCGGCACCAGCATCATTTCCCAGAAGAAGAAGAACATGAACAGGTCGAGGGCGAGGAACACGCCGATGACACCGCCCAGGATCCACATCAGGTTCAAGTGGAAGAAGCCAACGTGACGCTGGATCTCTTTCCACGAGCAGAGTACCGAGAGGATACCCAGCAGACCGGTCAGCAGGATCATCAACAGTGACAGGCCGTCGAGGGCCAGGTGCACGCTGATGCCGAAGCGCTCGATCCAGATGTGCTTGAACTCAAGCACCCAGGTCGGATCGGCGCCAGGGGCCGGAGCAAATGAATAATCACCGTGGGCCCACAGCCAGAGGCCGAGTGCGAGTTCCAGGGTCATGGTCAACAGCGCAATCCAGCGGGGGAGGGTAGCGCCGAAGCGCTCACCCATCCAGCACAGCAGGCCGCCGATGAAGGGGATCAGGATTAGCCAAGGCAGAATCATGACGGGCTCAATTCCTTTCGCAAGTTCGCAAGGTTCATATCAGACCGCTACCAGCACGATGGCGCCGATGACCAGCACGGAGCCGGCTGCCATCGATGCCGCGTACCAACGCAGTTGACCGGTTTCGGTACGGCTCAGGGCGGTGTGGCCGCCTTTGGCCATACGCGGGATCAGACCGATGGTCTGGTCGAGCGGGTCTTTGCGCAGTGCGTGGCTGATCGCAAGGTATGGCTTGACGAACAGTTTGTCGTAGATCCAGTCGAAGCCCCAGGCAGCGAACCACCAGGCCGAAAGGAAGCGGCCGATGCCGCTGTTGGCGATTGCAGTGACGAAACGACGCTTGCCGAGGAACAGCAGCGCGGCCAGCAGGATACCGGCCAGGGCGATGGCGCCCGAAGCGATTTCCAGACTGTGCTTGGCGTCGCCGCCAGCATGGCCGACGCTTTCCGGCAGCACACCGTGCAGCGGTGGAACGATCATCGCGCCAATGGCGGTAGACAATACGATCAGCACCGACAGTGGCAGCCAGTGAGCGATGCCGTGACCGGCGTGCGCTTCGGTCTTCACTTCACCATGGAACGCGATGAAGATCAGGCGGAAGGTGTACAGCGACGTCATGAACGCGCCGACCAGACCTGCGTACAGCAGACCGTGGTTGCCGCTGGCGAACGCTTCCCAGAGGATTTCGTCCTTGGAGTAGAAGCCCGCGGTGACCAGTGGCAGGGCTGACAGAGCCGCGCCGCCGACGATGAAGCTGGCGTAGGCCAGTGGCAGTTTTTTCCACAGGCCGCCCATCTTGAAGATGTTCTGCTCGTGGTGGCAGGCAACGATCACCGCACCGGACGCAAGGAACAGCAGCGCCTTGAAGAAGGCGTGGGTCATCAGGTGGAAGATCGCGCCATCCCATGCACCAACGCCCAACGCCAGGAACATGTAGCCGATCTGGCTCATGGTCGAGTAGGCGAGGATACGTTTGATGTCGGTCTGGACCAGTGCGGCAAAACCGGCCAGCACCAGGGTCACGCCGCCAACGATGCCAACCAGGTGCAGGATGTCCGGCGCCAGGGTGAACAGGCCGTGAGTACGGGCGATCAGGTAGACACCGGCGGTCACCATGGTTGCGGCGTGGATCAGTGCCGAAACCGGAGTAGGACCGGCCATCGCGTCCGCCAGCCAGGTTTGCAGCGGCAGTTGCGCGGATTTACCGACAGCGCCGCCCAGCAGCATCAGGGTCGCCATGACCATCCAGAAGTCGCCGGCCTGGAATTTCTGCGGTGCCAGCACCAGCAGTTCCTGGATGTTCAGCGTGCCCAGTTGCGCGAACAGGATGAACAGGCCGATGGCCATGAACACGTCGCCGATCCGGGTGACGATGAAGGCTTTGAGTGCCGCGTTACCGTTGTTGCGGTTGCTGTAGTAGAAACCGATCAACAGGTACGAGCACAGGCCCACGCCTTCCCAACCGAAGTACAGGAACAACAGGTTATCGCCCAGCACCAGGAACAGCATGCTGGCGATAAACAGGTTGGTGTAGGCGAAGAAGCGCGAGTAACCGGCTTCACCGCGCATGTACCAGGACGCGAACAGGTGGATCAGGAAGCCGACGCCGACAACCACGCCGAGCATGGTCACGGACAGACCATCCAGATACAGCGCGAAGTTCGGCGTAAAGCCTTCCACCGCCATCCACTGCCACAACACCTGGGTGTAGTGACCGCCTTCAGGTGGCGCGACGTTGAATTGCCAGATCACATAAGCCGTGACGATGGCCGACAAGCCGATGGAACCGACGCCAATCAGCGCCGACAGGTTTTCCGAGAAGCGGCCGCGTGAGAACGACAGCAGCAGGAAACCTATGAGAGGGAATACGAAAGTCAGATAGAGAAGATTCATCCGCGCATCTCGCTGGCAGCGTCGATATCGAGAGTGTGGAAGCGGCGATACAGCTGCAACAGAATCGCCAGGCCAATACTGGCCTCGGCGGCTGCCAGGCTGATCACCAGGATGAACATGATCTGTCCATCCGGCTGACCCCAGCGGCTACCGGCGACGATGAAGGCCAAAGCGGAGGCATTCATCATGATCTCCAGGCTCATCAGCACGAAGAGAATGTTGCGGCGGACCATCAGACCGACCAGACCGAGGCAGAACAAGATGCCGGCGACCGCCAGACCATGCTCCAAAGGGATAGCAGGCATCGTCATTGCTCCTTGGCTTCGTTGCGGCCCAAGTGGAACGCCGTGACGGCTGCAGCAAGCAGCAGCATCGAGGCGAGTTCGACCACCAGCAGATAAGGACCGAACAGGCTGATGCCCACGGCCTTGGCGTCTACGGTGGTGTGGCCGATGGCCTGACCGCTGGCGTCGCTGAACAACACGTACAGCAGTTCAACCAGCAGCAGGGTGCCGAGTGCAACCGGGCCGAGCCAGATGCCGGGCTTGAGCCACACGCGCTCTTGCTGAACCGAGGCCGGGCCCAGGTTCAGCATCATCACCACGAACACGAACAGCACCATGATGGCGCCAGCGTAGGCGATCACTTCCAGTACACCGGCAAACGGTGCGCCGAGGGCAAAAAACGTCATGGCCACGGCGATCAGCGAAATGATCAGGTAGAGCAGGGCGTGCACGGGGTTGGTGTTGGTGATCACGCGAAGCGTGGACACAACCGCGATACCCGATGCGAAATAGAAAGCGAATTCCATCTTTCTTCCTTAAGGCAGCAAGCTCTTCACGTTGATCGGCTGGGCTTCATTCTGCGCGGAGCCTTTCGGCTTCCCGGCAATCGCCATACCTGCAACACGATAGAAGTTGTAATCAGGGTTTTTGCCGGGGCCGGAGATCAGCAGATCTTCTTTCTCGTACACCAGGTCCTGACGTTTGAACTCGGCCATCTCGAAATCCGGTGTCAGCTGGATCGCGGTGGTCGGGCAGGCTTCCTCGCAGAGGCCGCAGAAAATGCAGCGCGAGAAGTTGATACGGAAAAACTCCGGGTACCAGCGACCGTCATCGGTTTCAGCTTTCTGCAGAGAGATGCAACCGACCGGGCACGCCACGGCGCATAGGTTGCAGGCTACACAACGCTCTTCGCCGTCGGGGTCGCGGGTCAGCACGATACGGCCACGGAAGCGCGGCGGCAGGTACACCGCCTCTTCCGGGTACTGCAGCGTGTCGCGCTTGCGGAAGGCGTGGCCGAAGATCATCACCAGGCTGCGAAGCTGGGTGAAGAAGCCATGCACGATGTCAAATATGTACTTCATGATTCTCTATCCTCACTGAGCCGCGACGGCGGGCGTGTTGAGCAACACGATCGCAGCGGTCACCAGCATGTTGACGAGGGTCAGCGGCAGGCAGAACTTCCAGCTGAAATCCATCACTTGGTCATACCGTGGGCGCGGAATCGAGGCGCGCAGCAGGATGAAGAGCATGATGAAGAACGCGGTTTTCAGCGCGAACCAGATGAACGGGATCTGCGGCAGAATGCCGAACGGACCGTGCCAGCCACCGAAGAACAGGGTCACCAGCAGCGCCGAAATCAACACAATGCCGATGTACTCACCGACGAAGAACATGCCCCATTTCATGCCGGCGTATTCAATGTGGTAACCGTCGGCCAGTTCCTGTTCCGCTTCCGGCTGGTCGAACGGGTGACGGTGAGTCACGGCGACGCCAGCGATGAAGAAGGTCAGGAAACCGAAGATCTGCGGAATGACGAACCACAGGTTCTGCGCTTGGTATTCAACGATGTCGCGCATGTTGAACGAGCCGACCTGGATCACGATGCCCATCAGCGACAGGCCCATGAACACTTCGTACGACACGGTTTGTGCCGAGGCCCGCAAGCTGCCCAACAGGGCGAACTTGTTGTTACTCGACCAGCCGGCGAACAGCACCGCGTAGACCGACAGGCCGGCCATGGCGAAGAAGAACAGGATGCCGATGTTGATGTCCGCCACCCCCCAGGTCGGGGTGATCGGGATGATCGCGAAGGCAATCAGCAAGGCGCTCATGGCCACGACCGGTGCCAAGGTGAAGATCACCTTGTCGGCGAACGGCGGGGTCCAGTCTTCCTTGAAGAACATCTTGATCATGTCGGCCGCGATCTGGAACGCGCCGAACGGGCCGACGCGGTTCGGACCGTAACGGTCCTGCCAGAGGGCGAGCAGGCGACGCTCGACCCAGCTCAGTAACGCGCCGCACACCACCACGGCGAGCAGAATCACGATGGCCTTGACGACCGCGATGATCACGTCAATCACTTCAGGCGTGAACCAGGTCATTGAGCTGCCTCCTGCAGACCGTCAACGGATTTGCCAAAGATCGCTGGCGGAATGCCGGCGATACCGGCCGGCAATGCGACCAGACCGGCACCCAGCTCTTCATTGATACGCAGCGGCAGACGCAGGGTCTGGCCAGCAACGTTCAAGCTCAGCAAGGCACCGTCATTGACACCCAGGCGGTCGGCTTCGGATTTGGCCAGCGACACGTAAGCGGCCGGGATGCGTTCCTGAACCGGCGCGGCTTTGGAAGAGTTCTCTTCGCTGCCGAACAGGTGGAAGAACGGCACAACCTGCCAGGTGCCCGGAGCCGGGTTGAACGCACGCGGAACACTGGCGAACCAGTTCAGCGAGTCACCGGTGCTTTCGATCAGGCGGGTGCCCGGGTCGCCAGCGCGGATGTGACCACCGACTTCGTCCTGGAACTTGTTCCAGGCTTGCGGCGAGTTCCAGCCCGGCGACCAGGCGAATGGCACTTGCTGACGCGGTTCGACCGAGCCCGAGTAACCTTCCATGGAGAACGAGAACGCGGTGTCGTTGTCCTGGGAAGTACGCGGTTCGTGCACGCTGATATCGGCACGCATCGCGGTACGACCGGAGTAACGCAGCGGTTCGCGAGCCAGTTTCAGGCCCTTGATGCGGAACGCGGCGGACGGTGCGGCGCTGACGATACCGGCCAGTTGTGGAGTGCTGGCGGCACAGGCAGCGGTGACGTGGTCCAGTTGGGTCCAGTCGATCGGCTGGTTCAACAGGGTGGCGCGCAGGGCATGCAGCCAGCGCCAGCCTTCGTGAACCATGATGCTTGCGTCGAGGTAAGTCGGGTCGAAGACCTGGAAGAAGCGCTGGGCGCGACCTTCCTGGCTGACCAGCGTACCGTCGCCTTCAGCGAAGCTGGCGGCTGGCAGAACCAGGTGCGCGCGATCGCTGGTAGCGGTCTTCTGATGGTCCGCCACGATCAGCACTTTCGCGGCGTTCAAGGCAGCATCGACACGGGCTTTGTCGGTACGGGTGTACAGATCGTTTTCCAGCACGACGATGGCGTCGGCCTTGCCGTCGATCACCGCTTGCAGCGCAGCATCGACCGAATCGCCACCGAGCATGGCCAGGCCGAGGCTGTTGGCCTCTGGCACGATCAGGCTGATGGAACCGTTCTTCTCACGCAGCTTCAGGGCTTTGGCGATGTTTGCCGCGGCTTCGATCAGCGCCTTGGAACCCAACGAGGTACCGGCAATGATCAGCGGACGCTTGGCAGCGAGCAGGGCGTCGGCAATGCGCTTGGCCAACCCGAGAGCTTCAGCATCCAGACCTTCTACGGCAGGTGCGCTGGCATCGAGGGCGTGAGCCACGGCGAAACCGATGCGGGCCAGGTCGTCTGGCGCAGCGTGAACGCATTCTTCAGCGATGTCGTCGAGCTTGGTTTCAGCCAGGCTTGCGATAAACAGCGGGTTCAGAGCGTTCTGACCGATGTTCTTCACGGCGGCGTCGAGCCAAGGCTGAACACGCATGGCGTCGGCCATGTCTTCGGCCTTGCCTTTGACCGATTGACGCAGGGACAGGGCCATGCGCGCAGCGGTCTGGGTCAGGTCTTCACCGAGGACGAAGATGGCGTCGTGGTCTTCGATGTCGCGCATGTTCGGGATCGGCAGCGGGCTGTCTTTGAGCACCTGCATGACCAGTCGAATGCGTTCCAGCTCAGCGGCTTCGATACCGGAATAGAAGTGCTCGGCGCCGACCAGTTCGCGCAACGCGTAGTTGCTTTCGAGGCTGGCACGGGGCGAACCGATACCGACGATGTTGCGACCGCGCAGCAGATCGGCGGCTTTATCCAGCGCTTCGTCGAGGGTCAGCTTGGCGCCGTTAGCCAGCAATGCCTGACGCGGGCGATCCTTGCGATTGACGTAGCCGTAGCCGAAACGGCCACGGTCGCACAGGAAATACTGGTTTACCGAACCGTTGAAACGGTTTTCGATACGACGCAGTTCACCGTAACGCTCGCCCGGGGAGATGTTGCAACCGCTGGAGCAGCCATGGCAGATGCTCGGCGAGAACTGCATGTCCCACTTGCGGTTGTAGCGCTCGGAGTGAGTCTTGTCGGTGAACACACCGGTCGGGCAGACCTCGGTGAGGTTGCCGGAGAACTCGCTTTCCAGGGTGCCGTCTTCAACGCGACCGAAGTACACGTTGTCGTGGGTGCCGAACACACCGAGGTCGGTGCCGCCGGCGTAGTCCTTATAGAAGCGCACGCAGCGATAGCAGGCGATGCAGCGGTTCATTTCGTGACCGATGAACGGGCCGAGATCCTGGTTCTGGTGGGTACGCTTGGTGAAGCGATAACGGCGCTCGTTGTGGCCGGTCATCACCGTCATGTCTTGCAGGTGGCAGTGACCGCCTTCTTCACAGACCGGGCAGTCGTGAGGGTGGTTGGTCATCAGCCATTCAACGACGCTGGCGCGAAACACTTTCGCTTCTTCGTCATCGATGGAGATCCAGCTGCCGTCGGTGGCGGGCGTCATGCAGGACATGACGATCCGACCACGCTTGTCGTTTTCGTCGGTGTACTGCTTGACGGCGCACTGGCGACAAGCGCCAACGCTGCCAAGGGCGGGGTGCCAGCAGAAATAAGGTATATCGAGGCCTAGCGACAGACATGCCTGTAACAGGTTGTCTGCCCCATCGACTTCGAGCGCTTTGCCGTCTACGTGGATAGTGGCCATGGTTCAAAGTTCTTCGTTGGCCCGGTGTCAGCGGGCGTGGCTAATGGAATCTTGTTATCCGCGCGAATCAAAACAGCCGATAAAGGCGTCATCGCACGAAAAGCGAACGGCACGGACCGTTCGCCTTTTTTAAAGCGTTAAGCGCCGACTACGATCGGCCTTGCCAGAGGCGGGACGACGGCGCTGGTGGGCGCGATGCCGGCTTCGAACTCATGGCGGAAGTATTTGATTGCGCTGCCCAATGGTTCTACGGCACCCGGTGCGTGAGCACAGAAGGTCTTGCCAGGGCCCAGGAAACCGACCAGACCCAGCAGGGTCTCGATGTCGCCGGGTTGCCCTTCGCCATGCTCGAGCGCCATCAAGAGCTTGACGCTCCACGGCAGACCATCACGGCACGGCGTGCAGAAGCCACAGGATTCACGGGAGAAGAACTCTTCCATGTTGCGCAGCAGGGCCACCATGTTGACGCTGTCGTCCACCGCCATGGCCAGGCCGGTACCCATACGGGTGCCCACTTTGGCGATGCCGCCGGCGTACATTTGTGCGTCCAGGTGTTCCGGCAACAGGAAACCGGTACCGGCGCCGCCTGGCTGCCAGCATTTGAGCTTGTAACCGTCGCGCATGCCGCCGGCGTAGTCTTCGAACAACTCGCGACCGGTGACGCCGAATGGCAATTCCCACAGACCCGGGTTCTTGACCTTGCCGGAGAAGCCCATGAGCTTGGTGCCCATGTCTTCACTGCCTTCACGAGCCAACGATTTGTACCAGTCCACGCCGTCGGCAATGATTGCCGGCACGTTGCACAGGGTTTCAACGTTGTTCACGCACGTCGGCTTGCCCCACACGCCAACGGCGGCAGGGAAGGGCGGTTTGGAACGCGGGTTGGCGCGGCGACCTTCGAGGGAGTTGATCAGTGCGGTTTCTTCACCGCAGATGTAACGCCCGGCCCCGGTGTGGACTAACAGCTCGAAATCGAAGCCGCTGCCCAGGATGTTTTTACCCAGCAAGCCGGCTGCCTTGGCTTCTTCCACGGCACGGTTCAGGTGCTTGGCGGCGGTGGTGTATTCGCCACGCAGGAAGATGTAGCCACGGTAGGTTTTCAGCGCGCGGGCACTGATCAGCATGCCTTCGATCAACAGATGGGGCAGTTGCTCCATCAGCATGCGGTCTTTCCAGGTGTTCGGTTCCATCTCGTCCGCGTTGCACAGCAGGTAGCGGATGTTGATGGATTCGTCTTTGGGCATCAGGCCCCACTTAACACCCGTGGGGAAGCCTGCACCGCCGCGACCTTTAAGGCCGGCGTCTTTCACGGTCTGGACGATGTCGTCCTGAGCCATGTCGGCAAAGGCCTTGCGCGCCGCAGCGTAACCGTTCTTGGCTTGGTACTCGTCGAGCCACACAGCCTCGCCGTCGTCTCGCAGGCGCCAGGTCAGCGGATGAGTCTCGGCCGACCGCTTGATGCGGTTGGCAGGACCGAAGGAAGTCAGGGTCATACGTAGCCCTCGAGCAATTTGGCAACGCCGGCAGGCTGCACATCACCGAAAGTGTCGTCGTCGATCATCAACGCCGGCGCCTTGTCGCAGTTGCCGAGGCAGCAGACCGGCAGCAGGGTGAAACGACCGTCGGCGGTGGTCTGACCCAGGCCGATGCCCAGATTGCTCTGGATTTCGCTGACCACCGATTCATGGCCGCCGATGTAGCAGACCATGCTGTCGCAGACGCGAATGATGTGACGGCCGACCGGCTGACGGAAGATCTGGCTATAGAACGTCGCCACGCCTTCAACGTCGCTGGCCGGGATGCCGAGGATCTCGCCGATGGCGTAGAGCGCGCCATCAGGCACCCAGCCACGTTCCTTCTGGACGATCTTCAGGGCTTCGATCGACGCCGCGCGCGGGTCTTCGTAGTGATGCAGCTCGTGCTCAATGGCCGAGCGCTCGGTTTCACTCAGGGTGAAACGATCTGTCTGGATAAGCGTGCTGTTCATGCTTAGCGGTCCACGTCGGCCATAACGAAATCGATACTACCCAGGTACGCAATCAAGTCCGCGACCATGCTGCCTTTGATCACCGAAGGGATCTGCTGCAGGTGCGGGAAACTTGGGGTGCGAATCCGGGTGCGGTAGCTCATGGTGCCGCCATCGCTCGTCAGGTAATAACTGTTGATGCCCTTGGTCGCTTCGATCATCTGGAAGGATTCGTTGGCCGGCATGACCGGGCCCCACGAAACTTGCAGGAAGTGCGTGATCAGGGTCTCGATGTGCTGCAGGGTGCGCTCTTTCGGCGGCGGCGTGGTCAGCGGATGATCCGCCTTGTACGGGCCTTCCGGCATGTTGCGCATGCACTGCTCGATAATCTTCAAGCTCTGGCGCATTTCTTCGACACGCACGATGCAACGGTCGTAGGCATCGCCATTGGCCGCCAGCGGTACTTCGAATTCGAAGTTCTCGTAACCGGAGTACGGACGAGCCTTGCGCAGGTCGAAATCGCAACCGGTCGAACGCAAGCCGGAACCGGTGACGCCCCATTCCAGGGCTTCTTTGGTGTTGTAGGCGGCGACGCCGATGGTCCGGCCACGCAGGATGCTGTTGTCCAGTGCGGCTTTCTGGTATTCGTCCAGACGCTTTGGCATCCAGTCGATGAAGTCTTTCACCAGTTTTTCCCAGCCGCGCGGCAGGTCGTGAGCGACGCCGCCGATGCGGTACCAGGCCGGGTGCAGACGGAAGCCGGTAATGGCTTCGATCACCGTGTACGCCTTCTGACGGTCGGTGAACGTGAAGAACACCGGGGTCATGGCGCCGACGTCCTGGATGTAGGTGCCCAGGAACAGCAGGTGGCTGGTGATCCGAAAGAACTCGGCCATCATGATGCGGATGACGTCGACTTTCTCGGGCACCTTGATGCCGGCCAGCTTCTCGACCGAGAGCACGTACGGCAGGTTGTTCATCACGCCGCCGAGGTAGTCGATACGGTCGGTGTACGGAATGAAACTGTGCCAGGACTGACGCTCGGCCATCTTCTCGGCACCACGGTGGTGGTAACCGACGTCCGGCACGCAATCGACGATCTCTTCACCGTCCAGCTGCAGAATGATGCGGAACGCACCGTGCGCGGAAGGGTGGTTAGGACCGAGGTTGAGGAACATGTAGTCCTCGTTCGCACCGGAACGCTTCATGCCCCAGTCTTCAGGCTTGAAGCGCGCGGCTTCTTCCTCAAGCTGTTGCTTGGCCAGCGTCAGGCTGAACGGGTCGAACTCGGTGGCACGGGCCGGGAAGTCCTTGCGCAGCGGGTGACCTTCCCAGGTCGGCGGCATCATGATGCGTGTCAGGTGCGGGTGGCCGGCAAAGTTGATGCCGTACATGTCCCACACTTCACGCTCGTACCAGTTGGCGTTCGGCCAGATACCGGTAACGGTCGGCACGCTAAGGTCGCTCTCGGACAAGGCGACCTTGATCATTACGTCACTATTACGTTCGATCGACATCAAGTGATAGAACACAGTGAAGTCGGCGCCGCTTGGCAGCCCTTGACGCTTGGTGCGCAGACGCTCGTCCACGCCGTGCAGGTCATAGAGCATGACGTACGGCTTGGGCAGGTTGCGCAGGAAGGTCAGGACTTCGACGAGTTTGGCGCGGGCAACCCAAAGCACCGGCATGCCGGTGCGGGTAGGCTGGGCGATGAACGCCTCGGGGCCAAAACGGTTGTTCAGTTCGACGACCACATCCTGGTCGTCTGCCTTATAAGGCGGGATGTACAGAGCACTGCCTGTAGTCATGGTTATTTATCGCTTTCGGTCAACGTAAAGAATGAAGCCAGTTTCTCGTTCTATAAAAGAAGCAGATCTGGATCAGACTTCGTCGGGGCTGCGCAGGTTGGTGACTGCGATTCGCTGTTCGCGGCGCTGTTCCTTTTGCGAAGGCATCTCGGCGCGGTACACGCCTTGATCGCCGACGACCCAGGAAAGCGGACGACGCTCCTGTCCAATCGACTCTTGCAAGAGCATCAAGCCTTGCAGGAAAGCTTCAGGACGGGGCGGGCAGCCAGGCACGTAGACGTCCACGGGCAGGAACTTGTCCACCCCTTGAACGACGGAGTAGATGTCGTACATGCCACCGGAGTTGGCGCACGAACCCATGGAGATAACCCATTTAGGTTCGAGCATTTGCTCGTAGAGACGCTGAATGATCGGCGCCATCTTGATGAAGCAGGTACCGGCGATAACCATGAAATCCGCCTGGCGCGGCGATGCCCGGATAACCTCGGCGCCAAAGCGCGCGATGTCGTGGGGCGCCGTGAAGGCGGTAGTCATTTCCACATAACAGCACGAAAGGCCGAAGTTATACGGCCACAGGGAGTTCTTGCGCCCCCAGTTGATCGTGCCGTTAAGCACGTCTTCGAGCTTGCCCATGAAAATGTTTTTGTGGACTTGATCTTCTAACGGATCGGAAACGGTTTCCCGCTCGCCAATCGGATACTGCTCGTTAGGAGCATCGGGGTCGATCCTGGTGAGATTGTATTGCATTGCCAAAGCCTCATTGTTTCAGCTTCGCCTGCCGCTTGCGACGAGCTTCCGGAGCCCAGTCAAGGGCGCCCACTCGGAACAGGTAGACAAGACCTGCCAACAGAATTGCTATGAAAACGAGAGCTTCGACGAATCCGGTCCAGCCGCTTTCGCGGACGGACACAGACCAGGCAAAGAGAAAGAGGGCTTCGATATCGAAGATCACGAAGAGCATCGCGACCAGATAGAATTTGGCTGAGAGCCGCAAGCGGGCACCACCTGTAGGTAGCATGCCGGACTCGAACGGTTCGTTTTTGCTGCGGCCCCAGGCTTTTGACCCGAGGAGGCTTGAGACGCCAAGCATGAAGGCGCAAAGGCCGACGACGCCCAGAAGGAAAATGGCAAAGCCCCAGTTGTGGGCCATGAGTCCTGTCGCTTCGGGCATGCTGGTAATCCTTAACAGAGAGCAAAGGTCTCTGAGCTTGAAAAGAAACAAAGCAGTGACGATATGTCGCAGCAATCAATCCCGCTGATTTTATGGCACAACACCGTGCAAGTAAAATTCAGATAGCGAAATTATTTAATGGAATAAGGACATAGCGTGCCTCCAAGGCGTCGCAGCCCATGCGTTGCGGGCATTAGCCAGTTTTTCATCAATTATGTTTTGTAGGGAATGTAACGAACATAGTTGTCGCCAAATGATAATCAATATTGTTTGGAGCGGTTTTTAAACTGTTTAACAGGGCGAGCGTTGGGAAGTTGTCTTATATGCACGTTACTGCAAGTTGTGGGTAGGGTCATTTTACCTTCTTCTCCTGATCGGAAAAATGCTCTGGGTCAATGATTTTGCGCACGATTTTCGGGTGCGCACATCCCCTGTGGGAGCCGGGCTTGCCCGCGATAACGGTGTGTCAGACGCCGCAGATGTGACTGGCAGGCCGCCATCGTGGGCAAGCCCACTCCCACGGGGTTCGGCGGTGGTTGTTAAATCCCGGGCAAAAAAAAACGCCCCGAACCAGTCGGGGCGTCAGTTATGCGACGTTGCGGTTAGCTTTCTATTCGGTCCGCTACGGCCGTTTGCTCAGCTGAATCAGATCAGTGGAACTGTTCTTCTTCGGTCGAACCGGTCAGCGCGGTTACCGAAGACGAACCACCTTGAATCACAGTGGTCATGTCGTCGAAGTAGCCGGTGCCCACTTCCTGCTGGTGTGCCACGAAGGTGTAACCCTTGGCGGCGTCAGCGAACTCTTGCTCTTGCAGCTTCACGTAGGCAGTCATGTCGTTGCGGGCGTAGTCGTGCGCCAGGTTGAACATGCTGTGCCACATGTTGTGAATGCCGGCCAGGGTGATGAACTGGTGCTTGTAACCCATGGCAGACAGTTCGCGCTGGAATTTGGCGATGGTCGCGTCGTCCAGGTTTTTCTTCCAGTTGAAGGAAGGCGAGCAGTTGTACGACAGCAGTTGGTCCGGGTATTCCTTTTTGATCGCTTCAGCGAAGCGACGAGCTTCGTCCAGATCCGGCTTGGCGGTTTCGCACCAGATCAGGTCGGCGTACGGCGCGTAAGCCAGGCCGCGAGAGATCGCCTGGTCGAGACCGGCACGCACTTTGTAGAAGCCTTCCTGGGTGCGTTCGCCAGTCACGAATGGCTGGTCGTACGGATCGCAGTCGGAAGTCAGCAGGTCAGCCGCGTTAGCGTCGGTACGAGCCAGGATGATGGTCGGCGTACCGGCAACGTCAGCCGCCAGACGGGCAGCGGTCAGTTTCTGCACGGCTTCCTGGGTAGGAACCAGTACCTTGCCGCCCATGTGGCCGCATTTTTTCACGGAGGCCAGTTGGTCTTCGAAGTGAACGCCGGCGGCGCCTGCTTCGATCATGCTCTTCATCAGCTCGTAAGCGTTCAGTACGCCGCCGAAACCGGCTTCAGCATCAGCCACGATCGGCGCGAAGTAGTCGATGTAACCTTCGTCGCCCGGGCCTTTGCCGGCTTTCCACTGGATCTGGTCAGCGCGACGGAACGAGTTGTTGATGCGCTTGACCACGGTTGGAACCGAATCCACCGGGTACAGCGACTGGTCCGGGTACATCGATTCTGCGGAGTTGTTGTCCGCAGCGACTTGCCAGCCCGACAGGTAGATTGCCTGGATACCGGCTTTAACTTGTTGTACAGCCTGGCCGCCGGTCAGGGCGCCCATGCAGTTGACGAAATCTTTCTCAGGACGGAAGGATGGCTTGGCGCCCTGGGTCACCAGGTTCCAAAGCTTCTCGGCGCCCAATTTTGCAAAGGTGTGCTCAGGTTGAACCGAGCCACGCAGGCGGACGACGTCAGCAGCGGAGTAAGCGCGTGTCACGCCTTTCCAGCGCGGGTTTTCAGCCCAATCTTTTTCGAGGGCTGCAATTTGCTGTTCGCGTGTCAGTGCCATGGAGATAAACCTCGTCGCATAGGTCTGGGGTGGAAAATTCCTGCTCCTGCCAAGTACGCATGGTTAGAAGGCGTAAAAGGCTGCTCGCTGACCAGAAGCTTAGGTGGTCAAGTCGGATTCGGCGGGGATGGCGACGGGATGAACGATGGGCTCGAGGGGAAGTGAGCAGGTAAGGGCGAACTGGCGAGCGCATTCGGGCGTCGTGGGCCTTGGTGCGAACTTCAGAGTGGAGCCGGGTTACCTAATTACGCTTCCGTCCCTCGGGACAACTTCGTTCCAGTCGGCAACCTCGTCAAACACACCTTGTGGGCGGTACAGACACGAAGCGGCTCGCGGGGTAGGTGCGAACGGCGCCTCGAAGGCCCTTGCCAGGGCCCCTGATTAGCGGGAGCGAGGCCATCATGCCTTCGCTTTTTTGTATCGTCAAACGTTTTGTAGTGCTTTTTTTGCGCCACTACATCTTTGGTCTAATACGACTAATCAGTCAGTTTTTGGTGGTTTAGTCCAAAGTATCGACTTTCACTCGCAGGGTCATATCATCCCGGCCCTGAGTCGAGTGGCTGCGGGTCTGGCCCTGTTTGTCGGCCTGAGTCTGGCGATTCACGCCTGCCAGGGTAATCCATTCGCCGAGGCGCCCCGTGACGGTTGTGTCGGTACTTTGCACATTCACTACATCGGGACGTTCCTGGCTCATGCGGTCACGATTGGTGCTGATCGCCAAGTGAACGATCTCACCGGTGACGCTGGCGGTGACATAGAAACCCTGGGTGACATTGCGGTATTCGGTCTGGCTGCGCAGATCGCCGTAGGAGTCAGTCTGGGTGCTGGTAAGCGGGACACTCTGGCCGACCTGGATCAGCGCCGGCGCACCTTCGCTGGCCTGGATCTGCTGAATCCCGCCGTCACGGCTGTCGGTACTGCGATTGATGATGCGAGTCTGGCTCGGTTTGGCGCCATTTACCGAATAACCCTGATCGCCCTGGAAGTTGTTTTCGTTGGTGTCGACAGTGATCAACAGGCGTTTGGGTTGGGTATCAAGTTGGGCGATTAAAGCCTTAAGTTCGTCAATTTTGCGCTGATCTGCGTTGACTATCAGCTGATTGCCATAGGCGCTGACCTGGCCCTCCTTACCGATGAAATCTTGCGCCATGGGCAGCATGTCGGCACTGGTGTGGTAGTTCAGGGGCACGATCTCGGTGGCGGCCATGACCGAAAAACTGCAGGTCAGCAACAGCGTGGTGAGCAGGGTGCGTAGGGACATATCCGTTATCTCCGGCTTCTAATACCTTGATATTGCCAGTTTGTCGGCCCGGGGTGGGGCAAGTTGAGTCGTAGACAGCAAAACGCCCCGGCATCCGAGGATGGCGGGGCGTTTTTGCGTGATCATTCCCACGCTCCGCGTGGGAATGATCGGTGGCAGAGACTCAAGCCGAATGCCGCACCATATCCACATGCGGAATGCCTGCTTCCAGGAATTCCTCACTGACCAGGCTGAAGCCCAGGCGCTCATAGAACGCCGTGGCCTGTACCTGTGCGCTCAACATTTGCTGTTTCAGTCCGCGCTTTTCGGCTTCACCGATCACCGCTTGCATCAGCGCATCGCCGACTTTCAAGCCGCGCCAGTCTTTCAGCACCGATACCCGGCCGACGTGGCCATCAGGCAGCAGGCGGGCGGTGCCAATCGGAAAGTCGCCTTCAAAGGCCAGAAAATGCACCGCAGTTGCGTCATCAGCATCCCATTCCAGCTCAGGTGGAACGGATTGCTCGGCGATGAACACCGTCTCACGAATGCGCCGGATCTCGGCGTTGTCCTTTTGCCAGTCTGCGACACGAACGTGGATTTTATTCATCAGCAAACCCCAGGCTTCCTTGCTTGACCAGTTCACACAGCAGGCCGCGACCGTCTTCGTCGCTCAGCCAGTCGCCAAGGTTGTCGGTGTGCAGAGCGTCGGCAGCGCAAATCATTTTCAGCAGTTCACGCAGTTTACCCGGCAGGTAACGGCTCTGACCGCTGGCGAACAGCAGCAGGTCGTCGTCGACTTCCGACCAGGCCAGGCGCGCGCTCGGGTTGCGGATAAGGACCGCTCCTTGCTCCAGACTGGCGAGCAAGTCCTCTTCTTCCACTTCTTCCGGGCCAACCACGAGTTCCGGGTAGCGCGGCTCGGTCATGAACTGGCCGAACCAGGTCAGCAGCAGGCGCTCGTCGCTCATGTGCTCGGCCAGCAGGCTTTTCAATCGATCAAGGGCGTCATACTGGATCTGATGCGGATCGACCGCAGGCAGGGCGTCGGCGTCGGTATAACGCTCTTCGTCCGGCAGGAACTGGCTGAGGAAGTCGGTGAAGTGAGTCAGTACTTCAGCGGCGCTCGGTGCGCGGAAACCAACGGAATAAGTCATGCAATCCTCGACGGCCACGCCGCAATGGGCCAGGCGTGGTGGTAGGTACAGCATATCGCCCGGCTCCAGAACCCACTCATCGGTGGCTTCGAAGTCGGCTAGGATACGCAGGTCAGCGTGTTGCAAAATCGGACTTTCGGAGTCGCACATCTGGCCGATTTTCCAGTTGCGCTTGCCGTGGCCTTGCAGCAGGAACACGTCGTAGTTGTCGAAGTGCGGACCGACGCTGCCACCTGGGGCGGCGAAGCTGATCATCACGTCGTCGATGCGCCAGCTCGGCAGGAAGCGGAAATGCTCCAGCAGTTCACTGACTTCCGGGACGAATTGGTCGACGGCTTGAACCAGCAGGGTCCACTCGCGTTCCGGCAATTTGCTGAATTCATCTTCGGCGAACGGGCCGCGGCGCAATTCCCAAGGGCGCTCGCCGTGCTCGATGATCAGGCGCGATTCGACTTCTTCTTCCAACGCCAGGCCGGCCAGTTCGTCGGCATCGATCGGGCTTTCGAAATCAGGAATGGCCTGGCGGATCAGCAGAGGTTTTTTCTGCCAGTAGTCGCGCAGGAATTCGCGCGCCGTGATGCCGCCCAGAAGTTGAAGAGGAATGTCAGGATTCATGTGTAACCTATTGAAAAAAAGCACTTTTCAGACGGGAATAAAAACGCCCGGCGCTGCCGGGCGTCTCAAACGGGTAAAGCGGTCGATCAGATGCGTTTGGCTTGTGCCACGGCGTTGCCGATGTAGTTCGCCGGGGTGAGCAATTTCAGCTCGGCCTTGGCGGCGGCTGGCATGTCCAGGCCGTCGATGAAAGTTTGCAGTGCTTCAGGGCTGATGCCCTTGCCACGGGTCAGCTCTTTCAGCTTTTCGTACGGGTTTTCGATGTTGTAGCGACGCATGACAGTCTGGATCGGCTCGGCCAATACTTCCCAGCAGGCGTCCAGGTCAGCAGCGATCTTCTGAGCGTTGAGCTCCAGTTTGCTGATGCCTTTGAGGCTCGCTTCGTACGCGATCACGCTGTGGGCGAAGCCGACACCGAGGTTGCGCAGTACGGTGGAGTCGGTCAGGTCACGCTGCCAGCGGGAGATCGGCAGCTTGCTTGCCAGGTGCTGGAACAGTGCGTTGGCGATGCCCAGGTTGCCTTCGGAGTTTTCGAAGTCGATCGGGTTGACCTTGTGCGGCATGGTCGACGAACCGATTTCGCCAGCAATGGTGCGCTGCTTGAAATAACCCAGGGAGATGTAACCCCAGATGTCGCGGTCGAAGTCGATCAGGATGGTGTTGAAGCGCGCGATCGCGTCGAACAGCTCGGCGATGTAGTCGTGCGGTTCGATCTGCGTGGTGTACGGGTTGAAGCCCAGGCCTAGCTCGTCTTCGATGAAGGCGCGGGCGTTGGCTTCCCAGTCGATCTCAGGGTATGCCGACAGGTGTGCGTTGTAGTTGCCAACAGCACCGTTGATCTTGCCCAGCAGCGGAACGGCCGCGACTTGAGCGATTTGACGCTCCAGGCGGTAAACCACGTTCGCCAGCTCTTTGCCCAGGGTGGTCGGCGAGGCCGGTTGACCGTGGGTGCGCGACAGCATGGGTACGTCAGCGAAACGGATCGCCAGTTCGCGGATGGCTTCGGCAGTCTGGCGCATCAGCGGCAGCATCACGTCATCACGGCCTTCGCGCAGCATCAGGGCGTGGGACAGGTTGTTGATGTCCTCGCTGGTGCAGGCAAAGTGGATGAACTCGCTGACCTTGGCCAGTTCCGGCAGCTTGGCCGCTTGCTCTTTGAGCAGGTATTCGATGGCTTTTACGTCGTGGTTGGTGGTGCGCTCGATCTCTTTGACACGCTCGGCGTGCTCCAGAGCGAAGTTTTCCGCCAGCGTGTTCAGCACCGCGTTGGCTTCGGCAGAGAACGCCGGCACTTCGCTGATGCCTGGGTGAGCGGCCAGGCGCTGGAGCCAGCGCACTTCAACCAGAACGCGAGCACGGATCAGGCCGTATTCGCTGAAAATTGGGCGCAGGGCCTGGGTTTTGCCGGCGTAGCGGCCGTCAACAGGGGAAACCGCAGTGAGCGAAGAGAGCTGCATGGGGTGTTCTCGGACAGTCGGGCAACGAAATGGGGCGCGTATCATACATGAAAAAATCCGCCGGTCCGTTGCCAACTGACCAGCGTATTACGCGTTACTGACTACAAAACGGTGTGGCGGGCGCGGTTTAGCTGCTGCGCATCAGCGGGTAAAGCTCTTTAAGCAACTTGCGACGGCTGACCACCAACTGCCAGCGATGGCCGCCCAACTGCCGCCACAGGCGCGCCGAACGAATCCCGGCCAGTAACAGGGCGCGGATTTTCGAGGCGTTGCTCGGTTGCTGCAGGTTGCGCATGTCGCCGTGGACCTGAATCCGTTGGCGCAAAGTGCTTAGCGTGTCCTGGTACAACGCACCACAGGCAGCAATCACGTTTTCGTGGGCCGGGCCGAAGTGCTCGACCTGAGACTGAATCTGCGGCAGACGCTTGCCGATCTCGTCGAGCATGTCGCCGCGTTTTGCCAGCTGACGTTCCAGGCCGAGCATCGCCAACGCATAGCGCAGCGGCTCGCGCTGAAGGGTGCTCGGGTCGCGCTCCAGGGCGCCGATCAAGGCGCGGTAACCTTCACGCAAGTAAATGTCGTCGCCACCGTAGACCTCCAGCGTGTCCTTGGGGTCGCGAATCAGCAGGCTGCCGAGCATGCACGTCAGGCCGGCTTCGGTGGTCTGGCCGGTCTTGGCGATCTTGTCGACCAGTACGGCTGCGAGAAACACACCGCCCAGGGCCGTCAGTTGCTCCTGAGTCGGGTTCATTGCTGCTGGCCTTTACTTGTCCACGGTTCGGCAATTTCGATCACGCCGCCGCCGAGGCAGATTTCGCCGTCATAGAACACCACGGATTGGCCTGGGGTGACCGCGCGTTGCGGGTCATCGAAGATCGCGCGGTAGCCGGTGGCGGTTTTTTCCAGCGTGCAGGGCTGGTCGCTTTGGCGATAGCGGACTTTGGCGGTCAGCCGGCGCGGTTCGCTCAAGTCGATCGGGTTGACCCAATAGATGTCTGAAGCGAGCAGGGCGCGGGAGAACAGGTACGGATGGTCATTGCCCTGGCCAACGATCAACTCGTTGTTGACCAGATCCTTGATCAGCACGTACCACGGCTCGTCACTCGCATCTTTCAAGCCGCCAATGCCCAGGCCCTGACGTTGGCCGATGGTGTGGTACATCAAGCCGTGGTGACGGCCGATGACTTCACCTTCGGTGGTTTTTATCTCGCCTGGCTGGGCCGGCAAGTACTGCTTGAGGAAGTCGCTGAAGCGGCGTTCGCCGATAAAGCAGATCCCGGTGGAATCCTTTTTCTTCGCGGTGGCGAGTTCGTGTTTCTCGGCAATCGCGCGCACTTCGGGTTTTTCCAGCTCGCCGACCGGGAACAGTGTCTTGGCGATCTGTTCGCCGCCAACGGCGTGCAGGAAGTAGCTCTGGTCCTTGTTCGGGTCCAGGCCCTTGAGCAGCTCGGTACGGCCATCGATGTCACGGCGACGCACGTAGTGACCGGTGGCGATCAGGTCGGCGCCGAGCATCATGGCGTAGTCGAGGAACGCCTTGAACTTGATCTCGCGGTTGCAGAGGATGTCCGGGTTCGGCGTGCGACCGGCCTTGTATTCGGCCAGGAAGTGCTCGAACACGTTGTCCCAGTACTCGGCGGCGAAGTTGGCGGTGTGCAGCTTGATGCCAATCTTGTCGCACACGGCCTGAGCGTCCGCCAGGTCATCCATGGCGGTGCAGTATTCCGTTCCATCGTCTTCTTCCCAGTTCTTCATGAACAGGCCTTCCACCTCATAACCCTGCTCGATCAGCAGGAGAGCGGAAACGGAAGAGTCCACGCCGCCGGACATGCCGACAATGACGCGCTTCTTTTGTGTGTCAGAAGGGGCTGGATCACGCATAGGGATTCAATGAGTGTCTTTAAAAAGGACGCGATTCTAACAGGCCGAAGCCCGCAAGGCTAAAGAGAAGGGCGGATCAGTTCGAGACCGAAGTGTTTACCGTCCAGATAATCATCGATACAGCGGATGATCAGCTCACTGCGCCAGTTTGCGCGCTGTGCCAGCAGTTCGTCACGCGTCAGCCATTTTGCGCCGACGATGCCGTCGTCCAGCTGATAGTCGGGGTGATGTTTGAGCGGTTTTGCGGTGAAGCAGACCCGCTGATAAGTCACGCCGTTGCTCGGGGCGGTGTAGAGGTAAATGCCCACCACGCCGGTCGGCTCGACGTCCCAGCCGGTTTCCTCGAGGGTTTCACGCACGGCGGCCTCGATCAGGGTTTCGTCCGGATCCAGATGACCGGCCGGTTGGTTGAGCACCGTTTTTCCGTGCTTGAGTTCTTCGACCATCAGGAAGCGACCATTATCTTCGACGATGGTGGCGACGGTGACGTGGGGTAGCCAATCCATGAAGCTTCCTCGGTTTCTAGTATTGGAATAAAGAACAGTGTGGGAGCGAGCCTGCTCGCGATGACGGTGGGTCAGTCGACATCAATGTTGAATGATATATCGCTATCGCGAGCAGGCTCGCTCCCACATTGGTCCGTATTCCACAAATGAAAAGTGTGGGACACAAACAGAAACCCCGGCACTGGGCCGGGGCTTCTTTGCATCCTTACAACCTTAAACCAGCGCAGCGATCGCGGCGTTGAAGGTGTTGCTCGGGCGCATGGCCTTGCTGATCAGCTCGGCATTGGCGTGGTAGTAACCGCCGATGTCCACTGGCTTGCCCTGAACGGCGTTGAGCTCGGCAACGATGGTTGCTTCGTTCTCGGCCAGGGTCTTGGCCAGTTCGCCGAACTGCGCTTGCAGTGCAGCGTCTTCGGTCTGTGCAGCCAGGGCTTGTGCCCAGTACAGCGCGAGATAGAAGTGGCTGCCGCGGTTGTCGATGTTGCCGACTTTGCGCGATGGCGACTTGTTTTTGTCCAGGAACTGGCCGGTGGCCTGATCCAGAGTCTTGGCCAGCACCAGCGCTTTAGGGTTGTTGTAGGTAACACCCAGGTGCTCAAGGGAGGCGGCCAGGGCCAGGAACTCGCCCAGGGAATCCCAGCGCAGGAAGTTCTCTTCCAGCAACTGCTGAACGTGCTTCGGCGCCGAACCGCCGGCGCCGGTTTCGAACAGACCGCCGCCGTTCATCAGCGGAACGATCGACAGCATCTTGGCGCTGGTGCCCAGTTCCATGATCGGGAACAGGTCGGTCAGGTAGTCGCGCAGTACGTTACCGGTCACCGAGATGGTGTCCTTGCCTTCGCGGGTGCGGCCCAGGGTGAGCGCCATCGCGTCGACTGGCGACATGATGCGGATGTCCAGGCCTGAGGTGTCGTGATCCTTCAGGTAAGCCTGAACTTTCTCGATCACTACGCCGTCGTGAGCGCGCATCGGGTCGAGCCAGAAGATCGCTGGCGTGGCGCTTGCGCGAGCACGGTTGACGGCCAGTTTGACCCAGTCCTGGATCGGTGCGTCTTTGGTCTGGCACATGCGAAAGATGTCGCCGGCTTCAACCGACTGTTCCAGCAGGGTGCGGCCAGCGCCGTCGGAAACGCGAACCACGCCGTTTGCCTTGATCTGGAACGTCTTGTCGTGGGAGCCGTACTCTTCGGCTTTTTTCGCCATCAGGCCAACGTTTGGCACGCTGCCCATGGTGGTCGGATCGAAAGCGCCGTGCAGCTTGCAGTCTTCGATCACCGCCTGGTAGATGGTGGCGTAGCAGCGGTCCGGGATCACAGCCTTGGTGTCGTGCAGTTGACCGTCGGTGCCCCACATCTTGCCGGAGTCACGGATCATCGCTGGCATCGAGGCGTCGACGATAACGTCGCTCGGCACGTGCAGGTTGGTGATGCCTTTGTCGGAGTTGACCATGGCCAGCGACGGACGAGCGGCGTAGACCGCCTGGATGTCCGCTTCAATCGCAGCTTGCTGCTCAGCCGGCAAAGCCTTGATGCGAGCGTACAGGTCGCCGATGCCGTTGTTCAGGTTGAAGCCGATCTGCGCCAGCACGTCAGCGTGCTTGGCCAGTGCGTTCTTATAGAACTCGGCAACGATCTGGCCGAACATGATCGGGTCGGAGACTTTCATCATGGTGGCTTTCAAGTGGACCGACAGCAGCACGCCTTTTTGCTTGGCGTCTTCGATCTCGGCAGCGATGAAGCTGCGCAGGGCGTTTTTGCTCAGTACCGCGCAATCGAGGATCTCACCGGCTTGCACGGTGGTTTTTTCTTTCAGGACGGTGGTGGTGCCGTCTTGAGCGATCAGTTCGATTTTAACGGCGTCAGCGGCGTCGATCAGGGCAGCTTTTTCGCTGCCGTAGAAATCGCCAGTGTTCATGTGCGCAACGTGGGACTTGGAGTCCGCAGCCCAGGCGCCCATTTTGTGCGGGTGCTTGCGCGCGTAGTTCTTGACTGACAGCGGTGCGCGACGATCGGAGTTGCCTTCGCGCAGAACCGGGTTCACGGCGCTGCCCTTGATCTTGTCGTAACGCGACTTGGCGAGCTTGTCGGCGTCGGTGGTCACGGTTTCCGGGTAGTCAGGAAGCGCGAAGCCCTGGGCTTGCAGTTCCTTGATCGCGGCTTGCAGTTGCGGGGCCGAGGCGCTGATGTTCGGCAGCTTGATGATGTTGGCTTCAGGCGTAACAGCCAGGTCGCCCAGTTCGGCGAGGTGGTCGGCTACGGCTTTGTCACCCAATTGCTCGGGGAAGCTGGCCAGGATGCGCCCTGCAAGAGAGATATCGCGGGTTTCCACGGCGATATCAGCGGAGGCGGTGAAGGCCTCTACGATAGGCAACAGTGAATAGGTGGCGAGGGCGGGAGCTTCGTCGGTGAAGGTATAGATGATCTTCGAGCGGGTGGGCATATTCGGATTAACTCTCTCTTCTTTGCTAAAGCGTGCGCAGAAAAACTCGAGGGGCGCGGGGTAAGCGCGTTCGTTCAAAGTCGTCCATGAGCCGAATGTCGAGATTTGTGCGCGGTGATGTTGGGTGCATCAGTCGAGCGTCAAGCGGGTGGACTGTGGTAACAGCCCTGCTTTTTCGGGTTCAAAGTCTCGTAGTAGAGAGATCGGCCGTCGTGACTCTGTGGTCAGCGGGCGGCATTATACATAGGAAGCTGGCAATCTGCCGATGGTTCATATGCAACGATTATCGTCCATTGGTCTAAAGGTCGCAGGGGCGAGGGGGGCGTAGAGTCTTGCACCGTGCTTGAGTTTGGCGCTTTTCCCTTTGCTTTCAGGCTTGTACGCCGCGAACTGTGTAGCTTTGCGGCAGATGGATAGAACAGAGGGTTTGCGTGCCGATTTAACTGGGGTACGCTCGAACGAAGCCAGATGTTCAATCCAAACAATGGAGTTCAGCATGGGATACAAGAAGATTCAGGTTCCAGCAGTCGGCGACAAAATCACCGTCAACGCGGACCATTCTCTCAATGTTCCTAACAACCCGATCATCCCCTTCATCGAAGGCGATGGTATTGGTGTTGATATCAGCCCGGTCATGATCAAGGTTGTCGATGCTGCTGTTAAGAAGGCTTACGGCGGCGAGCGCAAAATTTCCTGGATGGAAGTCTACGCCGGGGAGAAAGCGACTCAGGTTTACGATCAGGACACCTGGCTACCCCAGGAAACCCTGGACGCAGTTAAAGATTACGTGGTTTCCATCAAGGGCCCTCTGACCACCCCGGTCGGTGGCGGCATCCGTTCCCTGAACGTGGCCCTGCGTCAGCAACTCGACCTTTATGTCTGCCTGCGCCCTGTGCGCTGGTTCGAAGGCGTGCCTAGCCCGGTCAAGAAGCCAGGCGACGTCGACATGACGATCTTCCGTGAGAACTCGGAAGACATTTACGCCGGTATCGAGTGGAAAGCCGGTTCGCCGGAAGCGACCAAAGTCATCAAGTTCCTTAAAGATGAAATGGGCGTCACCAAGATCCGTTTCGACGAAAACTGCGGTATCGGCATCAAGCCGGTTTCGCTGCAAGGCACCAAGCGCCTGGCGCGCAAGGCCCTGCAGTATGTGGTCGACAACGACCGCGACTCGCTGACCATCGTGCACAAAGGCAACATCATGAAGTTCACCGAAGGTGCCTTCAAGGAGTGGGCCTACGAAGTGGCGGCTGAAGAGTTCGGCGCGACCCTGCTCGACGGCGGGCCGTGGATGCAGTTCAAAAACCCGAAAACCGGCAAGAACGTCATCGTCAAGGACGCCATCGCCGACGCCATGCTCCAGCAGATCCTGCTGCGCCCGGCCGAGTACGATGTCATTGCAACCCTGAACCTGAACGGCGACTACCTCTCCGACGCCCTGGCGGCGGAAGTGGGCGGTATTGGTATCGCGCCGGGTGCCAACCTGTCCGACACCATTGCGATGTTCGAAGCGACCCACGGTACTGCGCCTAAGTATGCCGGCAAGGACCAGGTCAACCCGGGCTCCCTGATCCTGTCCGCAGAGATGATGCTGCGTCACATGGGCTGGACCGAAGCGGCTGATCTGATCATCAAAGGCACCAACGGCGCGATTTCCGCCAAGACCGTGACCTATGACTTCCACCGTTTGATGGAAGGCGCGAAGCTGCTGTCTTCTTCAGCGTTTGGTGATGCGCTTATCTCGCATATGTAATCGAATCGGCACAAAAAAACCGCCTTCGGGCGGTTTTTTTTGACTGGATGACGGGTTAAATCAATTCGACACCGTTTCCTGGTGATGGGAGGGAGCGGCCTGTTCGCTCGCAACAGTCGCAGCAGTAATCTTCACCGCGTGCAGCCCTTTGGGGCCCTGGACGATCTCGAAATTTACGGCTTGTCCGGCCTTGAGGGTCTTGTATCCGTCCATATCAATGGCCGAATAGTGAGCAAAGAAGTCGATTTCTTTGCCATCCTCGTCACGACCTTCTCTGGCGTCGGTGTTAATGAAACCGAACCCCTTGGCATTGTTGAACCATTTCACCTTACCGACTGACATACCCATATCCCTCTGCAACAGACTCCATCACTGGAGTATCATCCAGTACATCCGCAGTCATTTCTTAGAAATAAGATTGACTCCGCGGACCTTTTTTACCCACTGTGGGCTCTATTGGTTGTAACACCGTTTTGCCGATAGTCAAGGTGACCAGGCAGTCGGAGTTGAAATCGACGATGGTCGCCCCCACCACTGTATTCGCACAACTGACGAACCTTTCTTTCCATGCATGCAATCAGCCAGATTCGACTAACATTCAATCAGGATCGCCCGACTCTCCAGCAAGATCACCCGGAGCCACACGACGACGATTCCGCAGGCATTGCTGTTCAGGAGGCTAAGCCTGCTTTACAGGCGCCGCCGATGTACAAGGTGGTTTTGTTTAATGATGACTACACACCGATGGATTTCGTGGTCGAAGTGCTCGAGGTGTTTTTTAACCTGAATCGGGAGCTGGCGACCAAGGTCATGCTGGCCGTCCACACAGAAGGGCGGGCAGTATGTGGAGTGTTTACCCGCGACATCGCCGAGACTAAGGCCATGCAGGTCAACCAGTACGCCAGGGAAAGCCAGCATCCGCTACTCTGTGAAATCGAGAAGGACGGTTAATCGCCGACCACTTGGGTATGAGGTGAAGCTATGTTAAACCGCGAGCTCGAAGTCACCCTCAATCTTGCCTTCAAGGAGGCCCGTTCGAAGCGTCATGAGTTCATGACCGTCGAGCACCTCCTGTTGGCCCTATTGGACAATGAGGCTGCCGCCACCGTTTTGCGTGCCTGCGGCGCAAACCTCGACAAACTCAAACACGACCTGCAGGAGTTCATCGACTCCACCACGCCGTTGATCCCCGTCCATGACGAGGATCGCGAGACCCAACCAACTTTGGGCTTCCAGCGTGTTCTGCAGCGTGCTGTCTTCCACGTACAGAGCTCGGGTAAACGCGAAGTGACTGGCGCCAACGTGCTGGTCGCGATCTTCAGTGAGCAAGAAAGTCAGGCAGTGTTCCTGCTGAAACAGCAGAGCGTTGCGCGCATCGATGTCGTCAACTACATCGCCCATGGCATTTCCAAAGTGCCAGGGCACGGCGATCACTCTGAAGGTGAGCAAGATATGCAGGACGACGAGGGCGGTGAGTCTTCATCTTCAGGCAATCCTCTGGATGCTTATGCCAGCAACCTCAACGAACTCGCGCGCCAGGGTCGTATCGATCCATTGGTAGGCCGTGAGCTGGAAGTTGAGCGCGTCGCGCAGATCCTGGCGCGTCGTCGCAAAAACAATCCGCTGCTGGTGGGCGAGGCGGGCGTGGGTAAAACCGCGATTGCCGAAGGCCTGGCCAAGCGCATTGTCGACAACCAGGTGCCGGATCTTCTGGCCAACAGCGTGGTTTATTCCCTCGATCTGGGAGCCTTGCTGGCCGGGACCAAATACCGTGGCGATTTCGAGAAGCGCTTCAAGGCGTTGCTCAATGAGCTGAAAAAACGTCCGCAGGCGATCCTGTTCATCGACGAGATCCACACCATCATTGGTGCGGGGGCCGCGTCCGGTGGCGTCATGGATGCCTCGAACCTGCTCAAACCGCTGCTGTCCTCCGGTGATATTCGTTGCATTGGTTCGACTACGTTCCAGGAATTCCGCGGGATCTTCGAGAAGGATCGTGCCTTGGCGCGTCGCTTCCAAAAGGTCGATGTGTCGGAACCTTCGGTGGAAGACACCATCGGTATCCTGCGCGGCCTGAAAGGGCGCTTCGAAGCGCACCACAACATCGAATACAGCGATGAAGCCCTGCGTGCGGCGGCTGAACTGGCCTCGCGCTACATCAATGACCGGCACATGCCGGACAAGGCCATCGACGTCATCGACGAAGCGGGTGCCTACCAGCGTCTGCAACCGATCGAGAAGCGCGTCAAACGCATCGAAGTGCCTCAGGTCGAGGACATCGTTGCGAAAATCGCGCGGATTCCGCCTAAGCACGTCACCAGTTCCGACAAAGAACTGCTGCGTAACCTTGAGCGTGATCTGAAGCTGACCGTATTTGGCCAGGATGCCGCGATCGACTCGCTGTCGACCGCGATCAAACTGTCCCGTGCTGGTCTCAAGTCGCCTGACAAGCCAGTCGGTTCGTTCCTGTTCGCAGGGCCTACCGGTGTCGGTAAAACCGAAGCGGCGCGTCAGTTGGCCAAGGCGTTGGGTATCGAGCTGGTTCGCTTCGACATGTCCGAGTACATGGAGCGCCACACCGTATCGCGTCTGATCGGTGCGCCTCCGGGCTATGTCGGGTTCGATCAGGGCGGTCTGCTGACCGAAGCCATCACCAAGCAGCCTCACTGCGTATTGTTGCTCGATGAAATCGAGAAGGCGCATCCGGAAGTCTTCAACCTGCTGCTGCAGGTCATGGACCACGGTACGCTGACCGATAACAACGGGCGCAAGGCGGACTTCCGGAACGTGATCGTCATCATGACGACCAACGCCGGTGCCGAAACCGCGGCCCGCGCTTCGATCGGTTTCACCCATCAGGACCATTCGTCCGATGCGATGGAAGTGATCAAGAAGAGCTTCACGCCAGAATTCCGCAACCGTCTGGACACCATTATCCAGTTTGGTCGCCTCAGTCATGAGGTCATCAAAAGCGTGGTGGACAAGTTCCTTACCGAACTTCAGGCGCAGCTCGAAGACAAGCGTGTGCAGCTGGAGGTGACGGACGCAGCACGCAGTTGGCTGGCAGCGGGTGGCTACGACTCGGCAATGGGCGCTCGACCAATGGCGCGTTTGATCCAGGACAAGATCAAGCGTCCGCTGGCAGAAGAGATTCTCTTTGGCGAGCTGGCTGATCATGGTGGCGTGGTGCATATCGATCTGAAGGACGGCGAGCTGACCTTCGAGTTCGAGACCACGGCTGAAATGGCCTGACGTTAATCGCAACAAAGCAAAAGGCGCCGAAAGGCGCCTTTTTGCTGTCCGTCGGATCTACACCGATCCCCTGTGGGAACGATCCGCACACAAAAACGCCCGGCATAAACCGGGCGTTTTGTATTGACTTGATTAGCGAGCGCGGTAAGTGATGCGCCCTTTGCTCAAGTCATAGGGCGTCAGCTCGACGCGCACTTTGTCACCGGTAAGAATACGGATGTAGTTCTTGCGCATCTTGCCGGAAATATGCGCGGTTACGACGTGCCCATTTTCCAACTCCACACGAAACATGGTGTTGGGCAGGGTGTCGACGACAGTGCCTTCCATTTCGAAGCTGTCTTCTTTCGACATGCAGTAAAGCCCTCGGTGTCCAATGAATGGCCCGGTGCAACTGCGCCAGGCAAAAGCGGCGTGCATTGTGCCCGAAAAAGGGGGTTTAAGCCAAGGGGTTTAGGGTCTGCTCTAGTTCAGGATGACCCAGCGCTGATTAATCAGCAGTTCGATGGGGCGATATTGGGTCTTGTAGCTCATTTTTTTGCAGTTTTTTATCCAATAGCCCAGATAGACCGCTTCCAGCCCCAGGCGTTGGGCCTCGGCGATTTGCCAGAGGATCGCGTAACGTCCCAGGCTGCGTCGTTCTTCGGCGGGCTCATAGAAGGTGTAGACCGCCGACAGACCGTTCGGCAGCAAGTCTGTGACGGCCACCGCCAGCAGTCGGCCTTCATGGCGAAATTCATAGAATCGGGAAAACGGCAGGTCACGTACCAGGAACGTCGAAAACTGGTCGCGACTGGGCGGGTACATATCGCCATCGGCATGACGCTGTTCAATGTAGCGCTGATACAGGTCGAAATATTCTTCGCTGAACCCGGGTTTGGCCGGGCGCACTTGCAGGTCAACGTTGCGTTTGAAGATGCGTTTCTGCTGACGGTTGGGCGAAAACTGCGCCACAGGGATGCGCGCCGGTACGCACGCATTGCAATTCTGGCAATGGGGCCGGTAAAGATGATCGCCGCTGCGGCGAAAACCCATTTCAGACAGGTCTGCGTAGACATGCACATCCATGGGCTGACTAGGGTCGAGGAACAGGGTCGTAGCCTGCTCCTCGGGCAGATAGCTGCAAGAGTGGGGCTGAGTGGCATAAAACTTCAAACGCGCCAACTCGGTCATGATCAACCCTCGGGATAAGCTTTTGAATTAAGTGTAAGCCACGCGCGCAAAAGTCGCTCAGCAAACCCAGGTTGCGCGGCTGGGTTGATCCAGATGCTGCGCAAGGTAGTCTGCAAACTCGCGGCGGGGAATCGCTCGGGCGCCCAGGCTGTGCAGATGGTCGGTGGGCATCTGGCAATCGATCAGCACAAAGCCTGAGTCTTTCAGATGTCGCACCAATGTGGCAAAGCCAAATTTGGACGCGTTGTCGGCGCGGCTGAACATGGACTCGCCGAAAAACAGCTGACCCATCGCCAGACCATAGAGCCCGCCGACCAGTTCATCCTGGTCCCAGACCTCCACCGAATGCGCGTAGCCGCGCCTGTGCAGTTCGAGGTAGGCGTTCTGCATCGCTTCGGTAATCCAGGTGCCGTCGGCGTAATCCCTTGGCGCGGCACAGGCGCGGATGACCGCGGCAAAATCCTGATCGAAGGTCACTTGATAGCGTTGTTGGCGCAGCAGTTTGTTCAGGCTGCGCGAGACATGCAGTTCGTCGGGAAAAAGTACCGTGCGTGGATCCGGCGACCACCAAAGAATCGGCTGACCTTCCGAGAACCACGGAAAGCAGCCGTGGCGATAGGCCTGAATCAGACGATCGGCGGACAGATCGCCGCCCGCGGCCAACAACCCGTTGGGATCGCGCATGGCTTTTTCCAGGGGCGGGAAGGTGAGGGTATTGCGTTGTAACCAAGTCAGCATGGCATCCGGGCTTGCAGAAGGGGAGGGCGGTGGCGGGCGGGTAGGCCCACCGTGAAGTTTGCCGTCAAACGGTCGGAATGTCGTCGAGGTATTTCTCGGCGTCCAGTGCGGCCATGCAGCCGGCCCCGGCAGAAGTGACGGCTTGGCGGTAAACGTGGTCAGCCACGTCACCGGCGGCAAACACGCCTTCGATTTCCGTGGCGGTGGCATCGCCTTCGCTGCCGCCCTTGACCAGCAGATAACCGTCACGCATGTTCAACTGGCCTTGAAACAGGTCGGTATTGGGCTTGTGGCCGATAGCGATAAACACACCCGCCAGCGACAATTCGCTGGTCTCACCTGTGTGGCTGTCCCGCAGGCGGGCGCCGGTCACGCCGCTGGCATCGCCCAGCACTTCATCCAGATTCTGGTTCCAGTGCAGGCGGATATTGCCGTTGGCGGCCTTCTCGAAGAGTTTGTCTTGAAGGATTTTCTCTGAGCGTAATTTGTCGCGACGGTGAATCAGGTGCACTTCCTTGGCGATGTTCGACAGGTAAAGCGCTTCTTCAACCGCCGTATTGCCGCCGCCGACGACTGCGACCACCTGATTGCGATAGAAGAAACCGTCGCACGTCGCGCAGGCTGAAACCCCTTTGCCGGCAAAGGCTTCTTCCGATGGCAGCCCCAGGTACTGTGCCGAGGCGCCAGTGGCGATAATCAGCGCATCGCAGGTGTAAGTGCCGCTGTCGCCAATGAGTTCAAACGAGCGTTGCTGCAACTTGGCTGTGTGGATGTGGTCGTAAACAATCTCTGTGTCAAAGCGCTCGGCGTGTTTTTGCATGCGTTCCATCAGCACCGGCCCCGTCAGGCCTTCGACGTCACCGGGCCAGTTATCGACTTCGACGGTGGTGGTGAGCTGGCCACCTGCCTGTATGCCGGTGATGACAACGGGTTTGAGGTTGGCGCGGGCGGCATAAACGGCTGCGCTGTAACCGGCAGGGCCGGAACCCAGAATAATCAGGCGGGAATGCTTCGCTTCGCTCATAAAAACACCTCATAAGCCTTTGTCACAAAAGAGAATGCATGCTCAAATTGAACCGCGTGTAATGTGCTGTTGGCTATGCTACACCTTGGGTTTCAAGCATGGCATCGGGCGAACAAACCCGTACAATGCCTGCCTGTTACAGTGCTTGTAATAAAATAAGCGGTGCGCGCCGTGTTTAAAAAAAACGGAGCGTAGTGTTAAAAGTAGTCCCAGTTGCGCCGGTTAACTTTTTTACCTGCCTGGATTGGGCAGTTTTTTATAGTCATTCAACAGATGGACGCGCCATGGGCGCAGGAAAAGAAGCGTTTTGAAGAAATCCACCGCAGCACCTAAACCAGCCGTCGTTCCGCTCTGGCGCCAGCAACTGCACTACCGACTCAAGGAAGGTGCATTGATCGCCATCGGCGGCTTGTGCCTGTTCCTGATGATGGCCTTGTTGACCTACGGCAAGGATGATCCGGGCTGGAGCCATAACAGCAAGATTGACGATGTGCAGAACTTCGGCGGACCGGTCGGCTCCTACAGCGCCGATATCCTGTTCATGGTGTTGGGTTACTTCGCCTACATCTTCCCGCTGTTGCTGGCGATCAAGGCTTTTCAAATCTTCCGTCAACGCCACGAGCAGTGGGAGTGGAGCGGCTGGCTGTTCTCCTGGCGCCTGATCGGTCTGGTGTTTCTGGTGCTGTCGGGTGCAGCCCTCGCACATATACATTTTCACGCGGCGACCGGTTTGCCGGCCGGCGCTGGTGGCGCTTTGGGCGAAAGCCTCGGTGACCTGGCCAAAAACGCCCTGAATATTCAGGGCAGCACGCTTTTGCTCATCGCGCTGTTCCTGTTCGGCCTGACGGTGTTCACCGACCTGTCGTGGTTCAAGGTGATGGACGTCACCGGCAAGATCACCCTCGATCTGTTCGAACTGTTCCAGGGCGCGGCCAATCGCTGGTGGGCCGCCCGTGTTGAACGCAAACAGCTGGTTGCGCAGTTGCGTGAAGTCGACGACCGCGTCCATGACGTGGTGGCGCCGACCGTCACCGACAAGCGCGAACAGGCCAAGGTCAAGGAACGCCTGATCGAACGAGAGCAGGCCCTGAGCAAGCACATGTCGGACCGTGAGAAACAGGTGCCGCCGGTGATTGCGCCAGCTCCACCGAAACCCGCAGCTCCGAGCAAGCGCGTGGAAAAAGAGAAGCAGGCACCATTGTTCGTCGACAGCGCGGTGGAAGGCACCTTGCCGCCGATCTCGATTCTCGATCCTGCGGAAAAGAAACAACTCAATTACTCGCCTGAATCCCTGGCTGCGGTTGGCCATTTGCTGGAAATCAAGCTCAAGGAATTCGGCGTAGAAGTCTCGGTGGATTCGATCCACCCCGGCCCAGTGATTACCCGTTACGAAATCCAGCCAGCGGCCGGCGTCAAGGTCAGCCGTATCTCCAACCTGGCGAAAGACCTCGCACGCTCCCTGGCCGTGACCAGCGTGCGCGTGGTGGAAGTGATACCGGGCAAGACCACGGTCGGTATCGAGATTCCTAACGAAGACCGCCAGATCGTGCGTTTCTCCGAAGTGCTGTCGACCCCTGAGTACGATAACTTCAAGTCCCCGGTGACGTTGGCCCTGGGCCACGACATCGGCGGTAAGCCGGTCATCACCGACCTGGCAAAAATGCCGCACTTGCTGGTGGCCGGTACGACCGGTTCCGGTAAGTCGGTAGGTGTGAACGCGATGATCCTGTCGATCTTGTTCAAGTCCGGCCCGGAAGACGCCAAGCTGATCATGATCGACCCGAAAATGCTCGAGCTGTCGATCTACGAAGGCATTCCGCACTTGCTGTGTCCGGTCGTGACCGACATGAAAGACGCGGCTAACGCCCTGCGCTGGAGCGTGGCGGAGATGGAGCGTCGCTACAAGCTGATGGCGAAGATGGGCGTGCGTAACCTGTCCGGCTTCAACGCCAAGGTCAAGGAAGCCCAGGACGCCGGTACGCCATTGACCGATCCTTTGTACAAACGCGAAAGCATTCACGACGAAGCGCCGCTGTTGACCAAGTTGCCGACCATCGTGGTAGTCGTCGACGAATTCGCCGACATGATGATGATCGTCGGCAAGAAGGTTGAAGAACTGATCGCCCGTATCGCCCAGAAGGCCCGTGCCGCCGGTATCCACTTGATTCTGGCGACCCAGCGTCCGTCGGTTGACGTGATCACCGGCCTGATCAAGGCCAACATTCCGACGCGTATGGCGTTCCAGGTGTCGAGCAAGATCGATTCGCGAACCATCATCGACCAGGGCGGCGCCGAGCAGCTGCTGGGCCACGGTGACATGCTCTACATGCCGCCGGGCACCAGTCTGCCGATCCGTGTCCACGGTGCCTTTGTCTCCGATGACGAGGTTCACCGCGTGGTCGAAGCCTGGAAGCTGCGCGGCGCACCAGAATATAACGACGAGATTCTCGCAGGTGTCGAAGAGCCCGGTAGTGGCTTTGACGGCGGCAGTGGCGGTGGCGACGATGATGCCGAAACCGATGCGCTCTACGACGAAGCGGTGCAGTTCGTTCTCGAAAGCCGTCGCGCGTCCATCTCTGCAGTTCAGCGCAAGCTGAAAATCGGCTACAACCGCGCCGCGCGCATGATCGAAGCCATGGAGATGGCCGGGGTCGTGACGTCCATGAACACCAATGGTTCGCGTGAAGTCCTGGCTCCGGGCCCGGTACGTGACTGAATTGATTGAAACGCGGTGGTGTAATGACGCGCCATCGCACTCCCACGAATGTTATGAGGACTCCCATGCGTCTTATCCGCATGCTGTTGCTGCCGGTACTGGCTTTGACCACGCTTTCGGCCCACGCCGATGACAAGGACGTGGCGCGTCTGACCCAATTGCTGGAAAAATCCCAGACCCTGACCGCGCGTTTCTCCCAGCTGACCCTCGACGGCAGCGGTACCCAATTGCAGGAAACCGCCGGACAAATGTCGCTGCAACGTCCTGGCCTGTTCTACTGGCACACTGACGCACCGCAAGAGCAGTTGATGGTTTCAGATGGCAAGAAGGTTTCCCTGTGGGACCCGGACCTGGAGCAGGTCACCATCAAGAACCTCGACCAACGTCTGACCCAGACTCCGGCACTGCTGCTGTCCGGTGACGTGTCCAAGATCAGTCAGAGCTTCGACGTCAGCGCCAAGGAAGCCGGTGGCGTCATCGACTTCACCCTGAAGCCGAAAACCAAGGACACCCTGTTCGACAGCCTGCGTCTGTCGTTCCGCAACGGGCTGGTCAATGATATGCAACTGATCGACAGCGTTGGTCAGCGCACCAACATCCTGTTCACCGGCGTGAAGGCCAACGAGCCGATTCCGGCGTCCAAGTTCAAATTCGACATCCCCAAGGGTGCCGACGTGATCCAGGAATAAAACGCAGAACCTCTGTAGGAGCGAGCCTGCTCGCGATGAACTCAAGGACACCGCTGGGTGTCAGGCAGCCAGCGTTATCATTAACGTCCATCGCGAGCAGGCTCGCTCCTACAGGGGATAGAGAATCAGTGAGGTTTGATAAGCAGTGATGGACCTGTTCCGCAGTGCCCCGATTGCTCAGCCCTTGGCCGCCCGTTTGCGTGCGGCCAATCTGGACGAGTACGTCGGTCAGGAACACCTGCTCGCTCGCGGCAAGCCTTTGCGCGAAGCCCTGGAGCAGGGTGCCCTGCACTCGATGATTTTCTGGGGCCCGCCGGGCGTGGGTAAAACCACATTGGCGCGACTACTGGCGGAAGTCTCGGACGCACATTTCGAAACGGTCTCGGCAGTACTGGCCGGCGTTAAGGAAATCCGTCAGGCGGTGGAAATCGCCAAACAACAGGCCGGGCAGTACGGCCGGCGGACCATCCTGTTTGTCGATGAAGTGCATCGCTTCAACAAGTCCCAGCAGGATGCGTTCCTGCCGTATGTCGAAGACGGCACGCTGATCTTCATCGGCGCCACCACGGAAAACCCCTCATTCGAACTCAATAACGCGTTGCTCTCCCGGGCCCGCGTCTACGTGCTCAAAAGCCTCGATGAAGCGGCCCTGCGCAAGCTGGTGCATCGCGCGCTGACCGAAGACCGTGGCTTGGGCAAGCGGCAATTGACCCTCAGCGATGAAGGATTCCAGATGCTGCTGTCGGCCGCCGATGGCGATGGCCGGCGTCTACTGAACTTGCTGGAAAACGCCTCGGACCTGGCTGAAGACAACTGCGAGATCGGCGTCGATCTGCTGCAAAGTCTGCTCGGCGATACCCGTCGGCGTTTCGACAAGGGCGGCGAAGCGTTCTACGACCAGATTTCTGCGCTGCATAAGTCGGTGCGTGGCTCCAACCCCGACGGCGCGCTGTACTGGTTCGCGCGCATGATCGACGGTGGTTGCGATCCGCTGTACCTGGCCCGACGCGTGGTGCGCATGGCCAGCGAAGACATCGGCAACGCCGACCCCCGCGCCTTGAGCCTGTGCCTGGCGGCGTGGGAAGTGCAGGAGCGTCTTGGCAGCCCCGAAGGTGAACTGGCGGTGGCCCAGGCTATTACGTACCTGGCTTGCGCGCCGAAAAGCAACGCGGTGTACATGGGCTTCAAAGCCGCGATGCGCAGTGCCACCGAACACGGGTCGCTGGAAGTGCCACTGCACCTGCGCAACGCGCCGACCAAGCTGATGAAGCAGTTGGGTTACGGCGACGAATACCGTTATGCCCACGATGAGCCGGACGCCTACGCTGCGGGCGAAGACTATTTCCCGGAAGAACTCGAGCCCCAACCGTTCTATCAGCCGGTGCCGCGTGGCCTGGAGCTGAAGATCGGCGAAAAACTCAATCATCTCGCCCAACTTGACCGTCTCAGCCCCCGGCAGCGGAGAAAATAGTGATTCGAACGATTGTTGCGGTGTCCGTCGCCGGCATCGCTGGTACATTACTGCGTTTCGCCGCTGGCAATTGGGTCAGCGCCAACTGGCCCCGGCATTTTTATCTGGCGACGCTGGCTGTCAATCTGGTGGGCTGCCTGATCATCGGTTTGCTCTACGGGCTGTTTCTGACGCGCCCGGAGGTGCCGATCGAAATTCGCGCCGGCTTGATCGTCGGTTTTGTAGGCGGTCTGACGACCTTTTCATCCTTTTCACTGGATACGCTGCGCCTGCTGGAAACCGGGCAAGCCCCGATAGCCTTCGGTTATCTGGCCATCAGCGTATTCGGCGGGCTGCTCGCCACCTGGGCTGGCCTGTCCTTGACCAAACTTTGATAAACGAGAGACCGACATGCTCGATTCCAAACTGTTACGTAGCAACCTTCAGGACGTAGCGGACCGCCTGGCATCCCGTGGCTACACGCTGGATGTTGCGCGCATCGAAGCGCTGGAAGAACAGCGCAAGACCGTCCAGACCCGCACCGAAGCCCTGCAGGCTGAGCGTAACGCGCGTTCAAAATCCATCGGTCAGGCCAAGCAGCGCGGTGAAGACATCGCGCCGCTGATGGCCGATGTCGAGCGCATGGCGAACGAATTGAGTGCCGGTAAAATCGAGCTGGATGCGATCCAGACCGATCTGGACTCGATCCTGCTCGGCATCCCGAACCTGCCGCACGAATCCGTGCCGATCGGCGATGATGAAGACGGCAACGTCGAAGTGCGCCGCTGGGGAACCCCGACCGCGTTTGATTTCCCGGTTCAGGACCACGTTGCACTGGGCGAGAAGTTCGGCTGGCTGGACTTCGAAACCGCCGCCAAGCTGTCCGGCGCCCGTTTCGCCTTGCTGCGCGGCCCGATCGCCCGGATGCACCGCGCTCTGGCGCAGTTCATGATCAACTTGCACACCAGCGAACACGGCTACGAAGAGGCCTACACGCCTTATCTGGTTCAAGCGCCAGCCCTGCAGGGCACCGGCCAGTTGCCGAAATTCGAAGAAGATCTGTTCAAGATCAGCCGCGAAGGCGAGGCTGATCTGTACCTGATTCCGACCGCTGAAGTGTCGTTGACCAACATCGTCGCCGGCGAGATTGTCGATTCGAAACTGCTGCCGATCAAGTTTGTCGCCCACACGCCGTGCTTCCGCAGTGAAGCCGGCGCGTCGGGTCGTGACACCCGCGGCATGATCCGTCAGCACCAGTTCGACAAGGTCGAGATGGTCCAGATCGTTGAGCCGTCGACTTCGATGGAAGCGCTGGAAGGCCTGACCGCCAATGCCGAGAAAGTCCTGCAACTGCTGGAACTGCCTTACCGCACCATCGCGCTGTGCACTGGCGACATGGGCTTTAGCGCGGTCAAGACCTACGACCTGGAAGTGTGGATCCCGAGCCAGGACAAGTACCGCGAGATTTCGTCGTGCTCCAATTGCGGCGACTTCCAGGCCCGTCGCATGCAGGCGCGTTTCCGCAACCCGGAAACCGGCAAGCCTGAACTGGTTCATACCCTGAACGGTTCCGGCCTGGCGGTCGGTCGTACTTTGGTGGCAGTACTGGAAAACTACCAGCAGGCCGACGGTTCGATCCGTGTGCCGGACGTGCTGAAACCGTACATGGGTGGCCTCGAGGTCATCGGCTAAATGGACTATCTGCCGCTGTTTCATAACCTTCGCGGCAGTCGTGTGTTGGTCGTCGGTGGTGGGGAGATTGCCTTGCGCAAATCCCGCCTGCTGGCCGAAGCCGGTGCGCTGCTGCGGGTGGTCGCTCCTGAAATCGAACCGCAGCTGCGTGAGCTGGTTGCCGGCAGCGGTGGCGAGTGCCTGGTGCGTGGTTACCTCGAGGCGGATCTGGACGGCTGCGGGCTGATCATTGCCGCCACCGACGACGAGCCTTTGAACGCACAAGTCTCCGCCGATGCTCATCGGCGTTGCGTGCCGGTCAACGTGGTGGATGCGCCGACCCTGTGCAGTGTGATTTTTCCGGCAATCGTCGACCGATCGCCTTTGATTGTGGCCATCTCCAGCGGGGGCGATGCGCCGGTGCTTGCGCGCTTGATCCGCGCCAAAATCGAAACCTGGATTCCCTCAACCTACGGTCAACTGGCCGGTCTGGCGGCGCGTTTCCGCAGTCAGGTCAAACGCCTGTTCCCGGATGTGCAGCAGCGTCGGGCGTTCTGGGAAGATGTGTTCCAGGGGCCGATTGCTGATCGGCAACTGGCCGGGCAGGGCGCCGAAGCAGAGCGCTTGATGCTGGCGAAAATCAATGGCGAAGCGCCTGTAGCCACCGGCGAAGTTTATCTGGTGGGCGCAGGGCCGGGTGATCCCGACTTGCTGACCTTCCGCGCGTTGCGCTTGATGCAGCAAGCCGATGTGGTGCTGTATGACCGTTTGGTAGCGCCGGCGATCCTCGATTTGTGCCGTCGCGATGCCGAGCGGGTTTACGTCGGCAAGCGTCGCGCCGATCACGCCGTGCCTCAGGATCAGATCAACCAGCAATTGGTGGATTTGGCCAAGCAAGGCAAGCGGGTCGTGCGGCTGAAGGGCGGTGATCCGTTCATCTTCGGTCGCGGCGGTGAAGAGATCGAAGAACTGGCGGCCCATGGCATCCCGTTCCAGGTGGTGCCGGGTATCACCGCGGCCAGCGGTTGCGCGGCGTATGCCGGGATTCCGCTGACTCACCGTGATTACGCGCAGTCTGTGCGTTTTGTCACCGGGCACTTGAAGGACGGTTCCACCGATTTGCCGTGGGCCGACCTGGTCGCGCCGGCGCAAACCCTGGTGTTTTACATGGGGTTGGTGGGATTGCCGATCATCTGCGAGCAATTGATCAAGCATGGTCGCGCGGCGGATACCCCGGCGGCGTTGATTCAGCAAGGCACCACGGTCAATCAGCGGGTGTTTACCGGCACTCTGGCGGACCTTCCACGGCTGGTGGCGGAGCATGAAGTGCATGCGCCGACGCTGGTGATCGTTGGGGAAGTGGTGCAACTGCGCGAGAAACTGGCGTGGTTCGAGGGTGCTCAGTCGCAAGTCTAGAGACCGAGTCGCTCCCTTAACTGATCGTTCCCACGCGGAGCGTGGGAACGATCATCTGTCAGGCCTTGCGCCAAACACCTTTCCCGCTCAACCGCTCCCGATCATGCGGTGCAGTGAAGTCCTGTGCCGGCCCTTTCGGCACAATCCCGGTCGGATTAATCGTCTTGTGGCTGCCGTAGTAGTGATTCTTGATGTGCTCAAAATCCACCGTCTCGGCAATCCCCTGCCACTGATAAATCTCCCGCAACCAGTTCGACAGATTCGGATAATCGGCAATCCGCCGCAGGTTGCACTTAAAGTGCCCGTAGTAAACCGCGTCGAAGCGAATCAGTGTGGTGAACAGCCGAATGTCCGCTTCCGTCAGGTATTTACCGACCAGGTAACGGTTCTCGCCTAACAGCAACTCCAGCCGGTCCAGCTCGGCAAACACATCATCGAACGCTTCTTCATAAGCCTTCTGCGAAGTCGCAAACCCGGCGCGATAGACACCGTTGTTCACCGCCGGATAAATCCGCTCGTTCAGCGCGTCGATCTCGCCCCGCAGCGGCGCCGGATAGAAATCCAGGTCATTGCCAGTCAGATCATCGAACGCGCTGTTGAACATACGGATAATCTCCGCCGATTCATTGTTGACGATGCGGTTCTGCTGCTTGTCCCAGAGCACCGGCACGGTGACGCGGCCGGTGTAGTCGGCGGTATCGGCGGTGTAGCGCTGGTGCATGAAATTGAAGTGATCGAGTTTGTCGCCAGTGGAGCCAAGGTTCTGGTCGAAGGTCCAGCCGTTTTCCAGCATCAACCAGCTGACCACCGACACGTCGATCAGGCTTTCAAGACCTTTGAGTTTGCGCAGGATCAGCGTGCGATGGGCCCAAGGACAGGCGAGGGACACGTAGAGATGATAACGACCGGCCTCGGCCGCAAAGCCACCGACGCCGGTCGGGCCGGGCTTGCCGTCGGTGGTCAGCCAGTTGCGACGTTGCGCTTGTTCACGCTGGAACGCGCCGTCTTTGCTGCTTTCGTACCACTGGTCATGCCAGCGACCTTCAACTAACAAACCCATGTTCAAGACTCCTCAGCCAATAAGCGTTGGAGAGGAGTCTATTCGCATAGGTTCGAACAAAAAGCGCAAAGGTTGAGGCGTTATGATCGGTTAAATCGATCTGTCCCGTGCATCCCAATACTGCTGGGCGGTTTCGAAAGCTTGCCCACGGGGCTGGCCAAGGCCGCGCAAGGCCAGGGCCATGGTCGAAATCAGCGCCATTTGCGGGTAGCTGTCGACCACGTGGCCACGCCATACGGCTTTCAGGTGCTCGGGATCGAGCGTGGCCGGTTTGACGTGGCGCTGGCTCGACAGTTGCGGCCATTCTTCGTCCCAGCTTTCACCGCCCGTGGTGCCGTACAAGTGACTGTCGGCGTCCGGGTTGATCTCGATTTCGCCGCCGTCGCCTTTCACCACGATCGCAGTGTCGCCGAGCAAGCCGCTGGCATCGCGATGTACGGCCTGGTAACCGGGGTGGAAAATACTTTGCAGGCCGCAGCGTGCGCCCAACGGATTGAGAATTCGTGTCAGCGAATGAATCGGCGAGCGCAAGCCCAAGGTATTGCGCAGATCGATCATCCGTTGCAGTTGCGGCGCCCAATCCACCAGCGGCATGAACGCCAGGCCGCCGTTATCCAGCGCCTCACCGACCTGCTGCCAGTTGCGGCATAGCGGGATTTTCAACTCATCCAGCAGTTGCTCGCTGTACAGCCGACCGGCTGTGTGCGCGCCGCCCCCGTGCATGAAAATCCGCACGCCATTCTGCGCCAGGCACTTGGCCGCCAGCAGGAACCATGGCAGGTGACGCTTCTTGCCGGCGTAGGTCGGCCAGTCCAGATCAACATTAAATGCCGGTGGGTTCAGGCGTTCACGCAACGCCTCAGTGAAACCCGCCATCTCCTCGGCGCTTTCTTCCTTGTGCCGCAACAGCATCAGGAATGCACCGAGCTGGGTGTCCTCGACCTTGTCGTCCAGCACCAAACCCATGGCTTCCCGGGCTTCTTCACGGGTCAGGTCGCGGGCGCCACGCTTGCCTTTGCCGAGGATGCGCACGAACTGGGCGAACGGGTGCTCGGCGGGTGTTTCGAGGGTCAGCGCTGGATAGTCGGTCATAAGCAATTCGTCGGTTTGGGCAGGCCCGCCAGTTTCGCGGCGAGTTTGGCAGGGGTGCCTTTGAACAGTCGGTTCAGGTGCAGGCTGTTGCCCTTGTCCGGGCCCAGCTTCAATGCGGTGTACTTGATCAGCGGACGAGTGGCCGGCGACAGCTGGAATTCGGCGTAGAAGCTGCGCAGCAGTTCGAGGATTTCCCAGTGTTCGGGGCTCAACTCGATGTCTTCGGCGGCTGCCAGGGCGCTGGCCACCTCGCAGGACCAGTCGCTCAGTTCGACCAGGAAGCCGTCCTTGTCCAGCTCGATGGCGCGTGCGCCGACCGTCAGGGATTTCATAGCCAACTGTTGACCTTGTCGTAGTGAATCGACAGCTCGACAAAGGCCGGGTAATCAATGGCCTTGGCCGTGTCAGGAATCTCCAGCGCGCGAGCCTGGGCGTCTTCGGCCAGTACGAACAGTTTCAGATTGCGGGCGTTCAGCGCATTGAACGGCGCGGTGCCTGGTCGCAACGCATAAACCGCGTCGCCCGTCAGCAGCAGCGCATCGTCAGCGCCGATCAAGCGCAGGCAACTCGTCAGGCGGTCGTCGCCGAATGGGGAATGAGACAACACATGCAAAGTCGACATCAGAGGGTGATCACCTGATCGTAACGGTCAATAAGTGCGGTGATTTCGTGGGCGGTCAGCACTTGGGTTTCTTGCAACGACAAACCGCTCGGGTCCAGGCCTCGTTCGGCAGCGCTGTCGCCACAGACAAACAGGTCTTCGACGCCGAACATCGGCAGGGCTTGCAGGTTGGCGCTCAGGTCTTTCTGTTGCAGGGCCTTGGCATCCTGTTTCGCGGCGAGCTGGAACACCCCGTCATCGAGAAACAGCAGGCCGATCGGCAGATCAAAAGCGCCGCCGGCCAGTACGATGTCCAGCGCTTCCCGCGCGTTCGGCCCGGACCACGGCGCCTGGCGGCTGATTATCAACAAGGATTTAGGCATGTCACGCGCCTCCGAAACAGATCAGGCGGTCGGCGTCCTGCACCGCGTCATGCAACTGGCCCAAGCCAGACAATTCCCACGGCGCGCCCACCGCCACGGCTTCACGCTGATAACGCTTGGCTTCTTCTTCGTTCAACGCGCCCCGGCGCAGGGCGGCGGCGATACACACGACGCCGTCCAGCTGATGTTCAGTGACGAAGTTGCGCCATTGCTTGGGCAAGTCCTGCTCATCCTGCGGCGTAACCACACTGCCGCAAGCGTTGTAGACGCCGTCCTGATAGAAAAACAGCCGGACAATCTCATGCCCGCCAGCCAGCGCAGCCTGAGCAAACAGGAGGGCGCGGCGCGAGGAGGGCGCATGGGCGGCGGAAAACAGCGCGATGGCGAACTTCATGACGGACTCGATCAGCAAAACTGCGGCCATGATAAAGCTTTATCGGCGGGGCGGCGATCCGACTTGCCCGCGATGAGGCCCGAACAGGCCACCCAAGATTCAGCGCGGCATGTAACCCAACTGCCAGCGCCGCGGGATTTTCAGCGACAGCAGCCCGACCATTCCGGCCAGCAGACCACTGACAAACAGCGCCCTGAGCCCTAGGTGATGTTCCAGCACGGCGCCGAGCACCGCGCCGGCAAACATTCCGGTCCAGGGGATCAGTTGCACGCGCCAGCCATTGCGTCGTTCGCCCAGCATCCAGCGCCCCAGTCCACGGCCGAAGCGCGACAGCGCCCCGGTGACGTAGGTGAGGCCGACGGGCAGGCCGTTCACTTCTTCCACAGCGGCATTGAGCATGCCCATGGCGATAATCGCCGCCAGCAGCGCCGGCAGTTGTTCGTCATAGGGCCAGGCGGCGGAACCGCAAAGCAGCGTGGCGATGCACAGCAGCAAGGGCAGCGCGCGTCTGCCACCGAGGCGACTGACAACAATCCCCAAGGCGTTGCCGATGACGAACGTGCCGACGAGGATCACCAGGCGCAGGGTCAGCCCCATATCGCCATCGCTGATCGCGACAGCGAGGCGGGTGGTGTTGCCGCTCATGAAGGAAACGAAATCACCGCTGGCCATGAAGCCGATGGCGTCGGTCATGCCGGCGAGCACCGAGAGGCTGGCCACCAGCGACATGCCGATGCGTCCGCGCCATTTCTGGGTATGCAAATGGCCGGGGCTGGCGCGGTTGGTTGAGAGAGATGGCAACATCGGCGAAGGTCGTCCTCAGGCAGCGACCGTGAGGGTCACTTACCCAATCCATATAACTCGCAATAGTCCAGCCAGTCCATACCGGCCATCTCGGCGACTTCCTTGTGCACTTCCATGCGCTGGGCCTGGTAGTCTTCATCCGTCGCGGCGGTCAGTTGCAGCGTCAGCTCCCAGGCAAACAACCCCAGGCGCTCGGCTTCGGCTTCGAAGGCTTCATGCAGGCGCTCGTCGCGGTACTGCGCCGCAGTCTCGCCCTTGGCCTGAGCCAACAGCGGGTTGAGGTTGTCGAGTTCCTCGCGCAGTTCAGGGCGCTTATCGAGAAACCTCTTCAGCGCCTGTTCATGTTGCTGTTCAGTTGCCGCCATGGTCGCTCCTTGAAAATGGGTTACGAAGACTGTTTCTTGCTGGCCTTGGCCGCTGCTGCCAGGCATTCGAGGGCAAATTGTTCGGGGTAGGTCATCTGGATCGGCGTGGTTTCGCCTTTGACGGTTCTTTCGCCGTCGAGGATGTAACGAATCCGTTTGTCGGTGACGCCGATTCGCTTGGCGATCCAGGAAGGCGTCTGACCGATCTGGCTGATCAGCTTGTCGGCATATTCAGCGGTCGGTTTGTAATATTCGGCGTTGGGTGTCATGAGCGTTCCAAAAAAATGGGCGATGCGCTGTGAATGGCGCAACAGGGTGCGCGAATCATCACGCGGTGTCGCGGTATAAATGAAGTAAAGCAGAACGATACGCCGTGCCAGGGTGATACAGTCCGCTTTTTTCTGATGAGCGAACGCAATGCGAATTCTGATGGTGGCGCTGGTCGTAACGTTGCTGGCCGGATGCGCTGGCTCGGCGATGAACGATGCCCGCACCAAAGCCCCGTACAAGACCCTGAACTCGGACAAACCGGAAAAAGTCGTCGCCCAGTGCGTGCAGTTTTCCTGGCAGGACGAGGCCGTATTCGGTGTCGATGCCAGCGCGTATTTGCAGCCTGGCGAGAAAGGCGGAACCACCGTTTACACGCGCTCGGCGGAGTCCTTTGTGGACGTGACGACCGACGCCTCGGGTACGGTGTTGAGTTACTACGCGCAGCAGGATGATTTTGTCGCCAAACGCCGTTTGGCGGCGTTGGCAACCTGCCTCTGAAGTCGACGCAGCCCTCATGTGGGAGCGGGCTTGCTCGCGAAAGCGGCGGTTCAGTCGACATCGATGTTGACTGACAAATCGCCACCGCGAGCAAGCTCGCTCCCACAGGGTTATGCGGCGTTTATCAGGCGCTTTTGGAAAAAGAAGTGTTTGTGCCCCGGCGGGTAGTCGACGATGTGCCCTATCTCGCTGTAGCCGATTTTCTTGTAGAACTCCGGCGCCTGGAACTCGAACGTATCGAGCCAGAGCCCGATGCATTCCTTCTCCCGCGCCAGGTCTTCGGCCATCTGCATCAGCTTGGAACCGATGCCCTGTCCCCGGGCCTGTTCGGGGACTGCCAGCAAGTCGATGAACAACCATTGGTAAAAAATTCGACCGTAGAGCCCGCCGACGATCTCGTCGCTGTCGTCACGCACCAGCAAGGCAATCGGCTCAGGCACCGTGGCACCGGCCTTTGAGGCGTTATAGGCCCGCAATGGCAACAGAATCGCCTGGCGCTCTTCATCCGTGGGGTTTTGCGAGCGTTCGATTCGCAAGGTCATGAGCTACATCCTTTTGGCTTTGAGGGGGCAACATACCCAAGCCTATCGCGGCCAGCGGTCGTTGTTCCAGCCCTTGAGGTGGAACCGTCGCCAACGCGCAGATGTCTAGCCTCAAGAGCGTCATCTCAGAACGCGGCCTATGAGGACACCCCGTGAATATTTTTGAAGCCTTGCGCGAAAGCCACGACCGCCAACGCACTTATGCCGACGCGCTGATCCAGACCAGCGGCGACACCCCGGAGCGGGTCGAGGCCTACAAGCAACTCAAGTCTGAACTCCAGGCCCACGAAACCGCTGAAGAACGGCATTTCTACATCCCGTTGATGGAGTTCGATAACGGCGTCGACCTCAGCCGCCATGCGATTGCCGAACATCACGAGATGGATGAAATGATGGAAGAACTGGACGACACCGAAATGTCCAGCCCGGCCTGGCTTGCGACTGCGAAGAAGCTCTCGGCGAAGGTGCATCACCACCTGGAAGAGGAAGAGCAAAAGTTCTTCCAGATGGCCGGGAAGTTGCTCGACGACAAACAGAAAGAGACCCTGGCAGGGCAGTATGTGAAGGAATACAAGGCTCAGCTCTCTTGAAGGCTTTTTCGCCTAACATGTGAGTCTTCTGACGAAAAAAGGAATGAGTTGTCATGTCGAACACAGCCGAGCGGGTCAACATCCTCGAGTCCCAGGTGTTGTCCCACGACTGGTATCTGCTGAAGAAAATCACCTTTGATTACCTGCGCAACAACGGCGAATGGCAACGCCAGACCCGCGAAGTCTACGACCGTGGCAATGGCGCGGCGATTCTGTTGTTCAACCGTGAAAAGAAAACCGTGGTGTTGACCCGGCAATTCAGATTGCCGGTGTTCGTCAACGGCCACGATGGTTTGCTGATCGAAGTGGCGGCGGGATTGCTCGAAGGCGCGGCGCCTGAAGAGCGCATCCGCGATGAAGCAGAGGAGGAGACCGGTTATCGCGTGCACCATGTGCAGAAGGTGTTCGAGGCGTATATGAGCCCAGGCTCGGTGACCGAGAAACTGCACTTTTTTATCGCTGAGTACGATGCTTCATCAAAAGTCGGCGAGGGCGGCGGACTGGAAGAGGAAACCGAGGAACTGGAAGTGCTGGAGTGGACGTTCGATGACGCGCTGGCGGCGTTTTATCGTGGGGAGATCTGCGATGCGAAGACCATCATGCTGTTGCAGTATGCGGCGATGAAAAACATTTTCTAAGACCGCCAAAGTTAACCCCAGGTCGCGTTAACTCGAAAATAAATCATCCATCCTGCTGGCGCCCGACCACTCGCATCCTTCCAGCGTCAGCAACAACTGCTTCGCCTCAAGCCCCCCGGCAAACCCGGTCAATTTCCCTGACGCACCAATCACCCGATGACACGGCGCAACAATCGATATCGGGTTCTTGCCATTCGCTGCACCCACCGCCCTGACCGCAGTCGGGTTGCCGATCTGCTCGGCAATCTCGCTGTAACTGCGGGTCTCACCAAACGGGATGGTCAGCAGCGCCGCCCAGACCTTCTTCTGAAATTCCGTCCCGACAAAATCCAGCTCCAGCTCGAAGTGATCGCGAGTGCCGGCAAAGTATTCCGTCAGTTGTTGAGCTGCGCGTACCAGAATCGGATTATCCGGCGCCTCGCTCATCGGCCCAAGGCGCACCCGGCCCGGTTTGTCATTTTTCCAGAGGATGGCTGCCAGTCGCGAGCCGTTCGCTACCAGCTTCAACTCGCCGACCGGTGACGCAACGGTGGTGCAGGTGTAAGTCATGCCGGCGGACTCCGAGGATGGGCTGAACGGGAGGCAAGCATACGGCTTCGACGGGGAGGCGCAATACGCAATCCCAGCCATACTGGCTACTGCTCTTGAAGCGTTCCCTCTGTTCTTGTACAGAGCCTAAAAACAAAAAGAGACCGACTCATGAAGTTCGAACCTTTTGCCAAATCGTTGATTGCTACCTCGTTGGCGCTCAGCTGCCTCAGTGCTTACGCTGCCTCCGTGGCGCCGGTCGCGGCCGAAAACGGCATGGTGGTCACTGCCCAGCATCTGGCGAGTCATGTGGGCGTCGATGTGCTCAAGAACGGTGGCAACGCCGTCGATGCCGCAGTCGCGGTGGGTTATGCGCTGGCGGTGGTTTATCCCGCGGCGGGCAACCTCGGTGGCGGCGGTTTCATGACCATTCAGTTGGCGGACGGGCGCAAGACCTTCCTGGACTTCCGCGAAAAAGCCCCCCTGGCCGCCACCGCCGACATGTACCTCGACAAGGCGGGCAACGTCGTCCCGGATCTCAGCACCCGTGGCCACTTGGCGGTCGGTGTGCCTGGGACCGTCTCCGGCATGGAGCTCGCGCTGTCGAAGTACGGCACCAAACCGCGCAAGGAAGTGATCGCGCCGGCGATCAAACTTGCCGAAGACGGCTTCGTGCTGGAGCAGGGCGACGTCGAGTTGTTGGAATACGCCACCGACGTGTTCAAGAAGGACATCAAAGATTCGGGTTCGATCTTCCTCAGCAACGGCGAGCCGATGCAGGTGGGTCAGAAACTGGTGCAAAAAGACCTTGGCAAAACCCTGCGGGAAATCTCCGAGAAGGGCGCCGATGGCTTCTACAAGGGCTGGGTCGCGGACGCTATCGTGACCTCCAGCCAGGCCAACAAGGGCATCATCGCCCAAGCGGACCTCGACAATTACAAGACCCGCGAGCTGGCCCCGATCGAGTGCGATTACCGTGGCTATCACGTCGTCTCGGCACCACCGCCAAGCTCCGGTGGCGTGGTGATCTGCGAGATCATGAACATTCTCGAAGGTTATCCGATGAAGGACCTGGGCTATCACTCGGCCCAGGGCATGCACTACCAGATCGAAGCAATGCGCCACGCCTATGTGGACCGCAACAGCTACCTGGGCGATCCGGATTTCGTGAAAAACCCGATTGCCCATTTGCTGGATAAAAACTACGCGACCAAAATCCGCGCCGCCATCGACCCGAAAAAGGCCGGTGTGTCCCGCGAGCTCAAACCCGGCGTAGCGCCCCACGAAGGCAGCAACACCACCCATTACTCCATCGTCGATAAATGGGGCAACGCGGTGTCGGTGACCTACACCCTGAACGACTGGTTCGGCGCCGGGGTCATGGCCAGCAAAACCGGGGTCATCCTCAATGATGAAATGGACGACTTCACCTCGAAAATAGGCGTACCGAACATGTACGGCCTGGTGCAGGGGGAGGCCAACGCCATCGCTCCCGGCAAGGCACCGTTGTCGTCCATGAGCCCGACCATCATCACCAAAGACGGCAAAGTCGTGATGGTTGTCGGCACTCCCGGCGGCAGCCGCATCATCACCGCCACCTTGCTGACTATGCTCAACGTGATCGACTACGGCATGAACATCCAGGAAGCGGTCGACGCACCACGTTTCCACCAGCAGTGGTTGCCGGAAGAGACCAACCTGGAAACCTTCACCACCAGTCCCGATACGGTGAAGATGCTTGAAAGCTGGGGTCACAAGTTTGCCGGGCCCCAGGATGCCAACCATCTGGCGGCGATTCTGGTAGGGGCACCGTCGCTGGACGGTAAGCCGGTGGGCAAGAACCGCTTCTACGGGGCGAACGACCCGCGTCGCAATACCGGGTTGTCGCTGGGTTATTGAGGGTTGTTTTTAAAAGGGGACGGATCTATTTTTCGTCCCCTGCTCCACTGACTTTTCAAGGAAGGGACCATGGCTACCGCACTGCTGATCATCGATGTCCAGCAAGCCCTGTGTACTGGCCAAGACGAATGTTTTGAGATCAAACGCGTTATCCCGAACATCAACTACCTGAGCGCCAAGGCTCGCGAAGCAGGCATCCCGGTGATCCTCATCCAGCACGAAGAAAAGGGCGACATGCTGCAACACGGTTCCGAAGGCTGGCAACTGGCCGAAAGCCTGAAGACTTCGCCGCAAGACCTTCGCGTTCGAAAAACCAATCGAGACTCGTTCTACCAGACCCACTTGCAAGCCCAATTGCAGGATTTGGGCATCGACTGCCTGATCATCTGCGGGCTGCAAACCGACTATTGCGTTAACGCCACTGTCCGCCAGGCCCTGAAGCTGGGCTATGACGTAGTGCTCGCCGCCGATGCGCATTCCACCGTCGACAACGGCAACCTCGCCGCCGAAGATATCATCACCGAGCACAACGCAGACCTGGCGCGTTTGACGGGGCCCGTGGCACGGATCGATGTCACGCAGACCCGCGACATACGCATTTAAGTGCCGAAAATCTCGACTAACTCAGTCAGGAAAGCACTGACCAAATCTCGCTGACGCGCGGAATGCCTGACCGCTGCATGAAAGCCGACCTCATAGCGCAGAAGTTCAGGATTCAGCGGATGCAACTGCCCCAGCTGTTCATGCTTCGCCGCATAGTGCTGCGGCAGAAAGCCCAAATGTTGCCCCGACAGAATCAGCAGGGCGGCGCCGTCCATGCTGTCCGTGAGCACCGTCAGGCGTTCGATTGAAGTGGGCGCCAGCATCTCCGGCAAGGGATGGCTGGGCCATACCCAGTCGTAATCGCTGACGTCATCCCGGGTCAGCGCGCCCACGTGCTCAAACAGCGGGTGAGTGGGGGCGCAATAGGCGATCTGGGTTTCGTGGAACAAGGGAAAGTAATCAATGTTGGGCAAGCGGTGCCAGAAATAACCGATCGCCAGGTCGATATGGCTGTTGATGATTTTCTCTTCCAGCAGCGATGACGACAGCTCCGTGAAGTGGAAATACAGCCCTTCATGCCGGGAGCGTAAACGCGCGATGGCCAGGGCGATTTTTTTGTTGGCCACCGGATCGATTTGACCGAGCAGGCCAATGTTGATGTTGCCCGACACTTTGCGGTTGATGTGCTGCACTTCAACCCGGAAACCCTCGGCAGCGGCGAGCAATCGGCGAGCAGCCTCGACAAACTGGCCACCCTTGGGCGTCACTGAAAATCCGCCACGCCCGCGTTCGCAAAGGCGAAATCCCACCCGCGCTTCCAGCGTCGCCAATTGCGCACTGATCGTTGGCTGTGTGGTGTTGAGGGCAGTTTGTGCCGCCGAGATCCCGCCCGCTTCAACGACGGTCAGAAATACCCGGATCAAGCGCAGATCCAGCTCCGATACAGTTCCCAGCATGCGTACTCCCGATACTCACTTACATAGACGTGGATCTATGTGAACAGTTTGCCTGCGATATTTTACAGCCCTGACCAACGCCCTACATTGCAATGAAACCGGCGCTCTGCCCATAAAAACAACAATCACCAGCATAGGAACTTTCATATGTCAGGGTCCCCCCTTTCTGCACACGCCATCGAGGCAAGCAGCGGGTTGGCTATCGAAGGCCGCTCGATCGATTACATTCCGCAAAGCGAACGTCACGCCAAACTCAGCAGCCAAGGGCCTTTCTGGTTTTTGGGCAACTTCCACTTCTTCACCATTTCCATCGGCTTTGTCGGCCCAAGCCTTGGGTTGTCGGCACTGTGGACCATGCTGGCCGGTGCGATGGGCATCATGTTCGGCACCATCTTCATGGCCTTCCACGGTTCGCAAGGTCCGGAGATGGGCCTGCCGCAAATGATCCAGTCCCGTGCGCAGTTTGGTTATCGCGGGGTGATCCTGGCGTTGATGGCGACGATGTTCGTGTTCGTCGGCTTCAACGTGGTGAACATCTCACTGATCATGAACGGCCTCCAACATGTGTTTGGCATCGACCCGACCATCGTCGCCGTTGCGGTGGTGCTGATCGGCGCGCTGCTCTCGATCTACGGCCATGACCTGATGCACAAAGCCTTCAAGTGGGCGTTGCTGGCGACCTTGCCGCTGTACGCGCTGGTCACCATCGCTTTGATGTTCGGTGCAGGCCAGGAGGGCGTCACGCCCGCAGCCAACCTGGGTTTCAGCTGGATTGCCTTCGCCACGCTGTTTGCCATCGGTGCGAGCTACAACATTTCGTACGCGCCTTATGTCTCCGACTATTCCCGTTACCTGCCGAAAAACACCAGCCGGCCGAAACTGATCGCTGCGGTGTTCATCGGCGCCTCGTTGTCGGGCAGCTGGATGATCGGCCTCGGCGCCTGGCTCGCGCAGCAGTTGCAAGCGACGGACGCGCTGGTGGCGCTTAACCAGGTCGGTTCTTCGATGATTCCAGGTTTGGGCAATGTGCTGGTGATCGTCTCAGTCGCGGGCTTCCTGCCGATCATCGCGCTCAACACCTACAGCGCCATGCTGACGTTGTTGACGGGCGTCGATTCGATCAAAAAAATCACACCGACACCTCGCGCCCGAGTCATGTCGATCTCCGTTATCAGCGTCGTTCTGTTGACCTGCGTGTTGTCGATCAAAGGCGATGGCATCGCGCTGTTGAACACCTTCCTCGTGCTGCTCCTGTACTTCCTGGTGCCATGGACCGCCGTCAATCTGGTGGACTACTTTTTCGTGCGCAAAGGCCGCTACGCGATCCCGCATTTCTTCACGCCGAAGGGCATCTACGGCGCCTGGCAATTTCGCGGCATCGTCTCCTACCTGATCGGTTTCGCCGCGATGGTGCCGTTCTTCTACATCTTCGATGCTGCGGCCGGCAAAGAGGTGTTCGTCGGGCCGCTGGCTCGCCTGCTTGAGGGCGTGGACGTCGCCTGGCTGGTGGGCTTGGTTGTCTCGGGCCTGACCTATTACCTCTTCAGCCGTTCGATAGACCTTAAGTACGAAGGGCGGATCATCGACGCAATTACCGAGGGCGACATTGTCGCCATGGCCCATCAATCTGTGGAGGAGGGGCGTTGAACAGCGTAAAAAATATCGTGGTTGCCTGCTGTCAGCTGGCGCCGAAAATTGGCGACCTGGCGTACAACCGCATACTCACCGAGCGCGCAATTCGCTCGGCGGCCTATCAGGGCGCGCAGGTTGTGGTACTGCCCGAGCTGGTCCAGAGCGGCTACCTGTTTGCCGATCGAGGCGAAGCATTGTCCTTATCCGAAACAGTGGACGGGCCAACCCTGTGTCTGTGGAGGGCGTTGGCGAAGGAACTGAACATTGTCGTGGTGGGCGGATTCTGCGAGCGCTTGGCCGACGATGAACTGGCCAACAGCGCGGCGATGATCGACGCCCAGGGCCTGCGCGCGGTGTACCGCAAGGCGCATCTGTGGGATGGCGAGCATGAGATCTTCAGCGCCGGCAATGACGCGCCACCGGTTGTAGAAACCGTGCATGGACGCATCGGCATGCTGATTTGCTACGACCTGGAGTTCCCCGAGTGGGTGCGACTGCCGGCGCTGGCGGGCGCAGATTTGCTCTGCGCGCCGGTCAATTGGCCTGATGGTCCACGGCCGCAAACTGAGCGCCCGGCGGAAGTCGTGCGAGTCCAGGCCAATGCCTCGGTGAACCGGATGTTCATCGCTACGTGTGATCGTCATGGTCATGAGCGCGGCGTCAGTTGGGTGCAGGGCTCGGTCATCGTCGATGCCGACGGCTACCCGCTGGCCGGGCCGGCAGAGCAGGGCGGCGAGCAGATTTTGCTGGCGACGCTGAACCTCGCCGAGGCGCGGAACAAGCGCATCAGTGCGCGCAATGATTTGCATCGGGATCGGCGGTCGGAGTTGTATGGTTGATCAATTTGGTTGAGTAGTGCGGGCGGACGTTTACTGACGGGCAGGCAGCGGTCGATACTCAGCCCGAGCCGATCAAAAAGCCTCCATCGATTTGCGTCGATGGAGGCCCCCAAGGCAACGTGCTCACCGTTGCAAGCTGGTACTACGGCATACCCAACCAATTCGGCAGCGCAAGCGAGATGAACGGTACGTAAGTCACCAGGATCAGGAACAACAGCAGGATCGACAGCCACGGCAGTGCGGCGCGAATGGTCTGCCCCAGTGTCAGCCCGGTTACCGCTGAAGTGACGAACAGGTTCAGGCCCACGGGTGGATGCACCAGGCCGATCTCCATGTTCACCACCATGACAATGCCCAAGTGGATCGGATCGATGCCCAGCTTCATGGCTATCGGGAAGAAGATCGGCGCGAGGATCAGGATGATTGCTGAAGGCTCCATGAAACTGCCGGCGACCAGCAAGACGATGTTGACCATGATCAGGAAGCCGATCGGCGTCAGGCCCTCGGAGAGCACCCAGTTGGTAATTTGCTGAGGGATCTGCTCGGTGGTCAACACATGGGCGAACAGCATCGCATTGGCGATGATGAACAGCAGCATGATCGTCAGCCGCCCTGATTCCAGCAGCACCTTTGGGCATTCCCTGACTTTCATATCCTTGTAGACAAACAGTGCAATGAACGCCGAGTACACAGCAGCGACCGCTGCCGCTTCAGTCGGGGTGAACATGCCGCTGTAGATCCCGCCGAGGATGATCACCAGCAACAGCAGGCCCCAGAACGCGCGTTGCGCGGTATGCAACCACTCGCGGAATGTTGCGCGCGGCTGTGCGGGCAGGTTTTTGACCCGGGCGACGATATAGATCACCACCATCAAAATCACACCCAGCAGAATGCCGGGGATGACCCCAGCCATAAACAGTTTGCCCACGGACGTCTCGGTCGCAGCCGAATACACCACCATCACAATCGAAGGCGGAATCAGAATACCCAAGGTACCGGCGTTACAAATGATCCCCGCGCCAAACTCTTTGGGATAGCCGGAGCGCACCATCCCCGCAACCGCAATCGAACCTACGGCTGCAACAGTGGCCGGTGATGAACCCGACAATGCCGCGAACAACATGCACGCCAGTACTGCCGCAATCGCCAGACCGCCGCGTATATGGCCGACGCAGGCGTTGGCAAAATCGATCAGCCGCTGCGCTACGCCCCCTGTCGTCATGAAAGCGCCAGACAGCAGGAAAAACGGAATGGCCAGAAAGGTGTAGCTGTCAGACGTCTCGAACAATTTGATCGCCAGCGAACTCAAGGAGTCCTGGCTGAACAGCAGGATCGATACCGCACCTGACAGGCCCAATGAAATTGCGATGGGCACGCCCAGGAACATGAATACGAAGAGCAACAGGAACAAACAGATAACCGTCATCAGTGTTGCTCCTCACCCGGAGTGGCCAATTTGCTTGCCTCCGCCGCTTCGTCCGCCAGCCCCAGGCCGATCTGACGATGGGTGTAAATGCGGTACATGATTTCCAGATAGCGCACGATGATCAGCGCGAAGCCGAACGGCACGATGATCGCGATGTGACCGATCTTGATCCCCCAGCGATCCAGATCTTCGGCACCGATTCCGGCTACCAGCACGGCGCAGACCCATTTGAAACTCGCCACCAGAAACAGCCCCGCATACGCGAGGCAGCATGCACAGGCGAGCATCGCCAACAGGCGCTGCATCCGTTTGCTGGTTTTCTTGACCAGTACGTCGACGCCCAAGTGGCCTGCCGTGCGCACGCCATAGGCGATGCCGAAAAATATCAGCCAGCCAAAAAGCGCCTTGGTCAGGGCGATGCTCCAGGTCATTTCCTGGGCATATCCCATGAGGTGATCGCCGAACGCTGCGAAAAAATCGCGGCTGAACGCCCATTTATCACTGAGCGTGTAAAACATCGTGTAGAGGTTGTTCAGCGCCACGTAGACGAACGTCACCAGCGTCATGGCAGCCAGGAGGAAGGCGATCATGCCTTCCTCGAAATGCTCCCAGACTCGCCTGAGCGATTGCATAAGAATTCTCCGAACGTATAGAGGGCGACCACCCAGAGCGGGGTGGTCACGCACACATCATTGCGTGATAGGCCACGGCTTGTATGAAGGAGGGGCAAACCCCTCACGAAGCCTTGTTGGAGTCGTCAGCTGCCTTGATCAGGTCCGCGCCGATTTCGTCGGAAAATTTATCCCAGACCGGACGCATGGCTTCGCGCCATTCCTGACGTTGCTCAGGCGTCAGTGGGTCGATTTCGCTGGTTTTGGAGTCGATGATCTTCTGTCTGGCTGTCTGATTCAGGGCTTCAGCTTGTTTGTTCACCTCGACGGTCACCTGATCCATGATCTTCTGCAGTTCACCGCGCACATCTTCGGGCAGGCCGTTCCAGAATTTGGAGTTGGTGATGACCATGTAATCGATCAGGCCATGGTTGGTTTCGGTGAAGAACGGTTGTACCTCGTTGACCTTCTGGCTTTCGTAATTGGACCAAGTGTTCTCGGTGCCATTGACGGTGCCGGTCTGCAGGCCTTGATAGACCTCGGCAAAGCTCATTTTGCGGGGGTTGGCGCGGATCGCCTTGAATTGCTCTTCAAGCACGCTGGATGCCTGGACGCGAAATTTCAGGCCACGCGCATCCTTGGGCTGGATCACTTTCTTGTTGGCCGACAGCTGCTTGAGGCCGTTGTGCCAATAAGCCAGGCCATGAATGCCTTTGTCGTCCATCGCGGTCAGCAATGCTTTACCCCGCGGGCCTTGCTGGAAACGGTCGACCGCGGCCAGGTCGTTGAACAGGAAGGGCAGGTCGAAGATTTGTACTTGCTTGGTGTAGTGCTCGAACTTCGCGAGCGACGGCGCAAGCATCTGCACATCACCCAGCAACAGGGCTTCCATCTCCTTGCCGTCGCCAAACAGCGACGAGTTGGGAAACACCTCGACTTTCACCTTGTCTTTGAGCTGCGGGTCGGCGGCGACCATCTTTTGAAACATCAAGGCACCTTGGCCTTTGGGCGTGTTCTCCGCCACGACATGCGCGAACTTGATGACAATGGGGTCGGCCGCCTGAGCGAGGCCTGCCATGGAGAATGCAGCGGCGCAGAACAGCGCCTTGGTCAGCTTCAACATCGTTATCACCTTCTTATTGTTGTAGGGGAATTCAGCCTCTGAGGGCATTTTCAGGCCACCCGTTTTTGAGGCAGCCTTGAAGCGTTTTCCAATCTTAAGATGGCCCAATCGACCGCGTTTCCTGAATTAGCTTTTGCATAACCCCGCGTTCGGTCGAGATGAACGCCATTGCTTGCGCTTAGCTCGCTGCCAGCGCCAACAGCCGCTGGGCACGGATCAACACCGGGGCATCGACCATCTGTCCGTCCAGCTGGAAGGCACCTGCGCCGTTTGCGGCCGCGCTGGCTTGCAGCACTCTGCGAGCCCATTCCAGATCCTCCATGCTGGGGGCGAGGGCGCTATGGATGATCGTCACTTGGTTGGGATGAATGCACAGCGCGCCGCCGTAACCCATGTCGTAAGCGTGACGGATTGCACGCTGCAGTCCGTCGGGGTCGCCGATGGCTGGAAAGACGCCATCCAGGGGCGGCAGCAGATCGGCACCGCGCGAATGCAATTGCACCGACATGCGTGCCTGATCGAGGAAAAGTTGTGCAGCGGCGGTGCCGGTGTTCAGGTTCAGATCGAGGGCGAGGTCAAGACTGCCGAAAGACAGGCGCTCGACGCCCTCGGCGCGGGCAATCTGCTCCAGCGCCAGCAGGCCTTTGGCGCTTTCGATAATTGGCCAGACGGGCTTGCCGGTCTGCCAGACGGCGGCCACTTGCGCCGCGCTTTCCACCTTGGGCAACAGAATGCCTGCGACGCCGGCCTGCTGCGCGCAGAGCGTCAAGTCCGCAGCCTGTTCAGGGTGATCCGGCGCATTGACCCGCACCCAAACCGATGCCTGCGGCGCCTTGTGCAGAAAGGCCGCCAGGTTATCGCGGGCCTGACGTTTGAGAGGTTCTTCTACGGCGTCCTCGAAATCGACGATCACGGCATCGGCGCCAGCCGCCAGGGCCTTGGCAAAACGCTCGGGTCGACTACCAGGCACAAACAGCGCGGAGCGGACGATGGATCGGGACATGGCGGGTGATTCCTCTTACCTGAATTGAACATGCTTTCGTGGCTGGCAGAACCCATCGCGAGCAACCCTCCTCTCACTGTGGGATGCGCAGGCCTCAATGGCAGAAACGATCAGTGCCTCAAACCACCCCAGCCGCGTTTAGCCGTGCCTGCTCTTCCCCAGAGAAACCCAGCTCGCTCAGAATGCTGCTCGTATGCTGCCCCAGGCCCGGCACGCCATCCATTCGCGGAGTGAATGCCGTGTTGTGACCGGGAGGCAGCAGCGACGGCAATTTCCCGCAAGGGCTATCCACTTCGCGCCAGCGATCGCGAGCCTTGAGCTGCGGGTGGTCCCAAACGCCCCGCATGTCATTGACCCGCGCATTGGCTATTTGCGCGTCTTCCAGACGCGCTACTACCTCGTCGACAGACAACGTGGCAAAACCGTCAACAATGATTTGCCGCAGCGCTTCACGATTCTCCGAGCGCTTGAAATTGGCGCAGAACCGCTCGTCTGACGCCAGCGCCTTGTCCAGCAGGACTTTCTCGCAGAACAATGCCCATTCGCGCTCGTTTTGCAGGCCCAGCATGATGGTGCCGCCACCGCCGGTGGGGAACGGCCCGTAGGGGTATATGGTCGAGTGCGATGCCCCGGCCCGTGCCGGTGGCGGTGCGCCGTTGTAGGCGTAGTACATCGGGTAGCCCATCCATTCCACCAGGCTTTCGAGCATCGACACATCGATGCGGCTGCCGACGCCGGTTTTTTCGCGCAGCATCAGCGCCGACAGGATTCCGGTATAGGCGTACATGCCCGCGGCGATGTCGGCAATCGAGCAACCCGCCTTGGCCATTTCGTCCTCGCCCGGGCCTCCGGTTACCGAGAGGAAGCCACCCTCGCTCTGGATCAGCAAATCGTAGGCCTTTTTCTTTTCATACGGTCCGCCTTCGCCGTAGCCCGAAATATCGCAAACGATGAGCCGCGGAAAACGCGCTTGCAGCGCCTCGAAGGACAGCCCCATGCGTGAAGCCGCGCCGGGTGCCAGGTTTTGCACCAGCACGTCGGCCTTGCCCAGCAGTGACTCGAGAATGCCGCCTGCTGCGTCCTGTTTCAGGTCCAGGGTCAGGCTTTCCTTAGAGCGGTTGGTCCAGACGAAATGCGAGGCCAGGCCATCGACCCGCTGATCGTAACCGCGGGCGAAATCACCCGTGCCGGGGCGTTCTATCTTCACCACGCGGGCGCCCAAATCGGCCAGCTGGCGAGTGCAGAAAGGGGCCGCAATGGCGTGCTCCAGGCTGATGACGGTGATGCCGTCCAGCGGACGGGGAGTGAGTTGAGTCATTTGGGTTACCTATTCGCTCAGGCCGTGCACCTTCGCTTGCAACAGCGCGCTGCCTCGCGCGCTCCTGCACAGAAAATGCGTCAACGGTTAAATCAAATCAGCCAACACCTGCGCATCACGCAGATGCCAGACCTTGTCGATCAGTGCCTTGCCTTGCTCTTCAGTCCGCGCACCGGAGAACGCCAGCAACCGCTGGAACTTGGCTTCAAGCTCAGGGCGCGACAGCGTATTGCCGGGGTCGCCTTTCGGATCGTCGATGGCTGCGGTTAAAGTACGGCCGTCAGTCGTGGTGACGATCACGCGGCCCAGCCAACGCGCCGGATAAGCGGCATCGACTTCGGGGTCCAACTCCATGCTGACTTTCTCGCGAAAGGCGTCGACGTCGGCATCGGTCAGGGCCAGGTCGCGGAATTCGATCAGTTGGGCGCTGCCATGCACGGCGATCAGTCCCAATACGGCACCCATGGAAAACTTTGCCTGGTGTACGGTGGTCGGTTTCACGACACGGCCAAGCACATCGATTGCGCTCTGGTGCACGCGGGTGATGACCTTGGCGATCTGGTCATGGCGCAAGTCCTCGCGCTGCATCAAGTGCAGCAAGGCATCAGCGGCGGGGTGGGTGTGACGGCACGAGGCGTGGAATTTGAACGAGGTTTCTACCAGCGCCCAGCGCGTGCCCAGCCGATCCGACAATTTGGCCGGATCGGCATCGGTAGACATTCCCGCCGCCATGCCTTGCTCGCCTTCCAGGATATTGCGCGCGCCGGTCAGCCCGTCCTCGGTCATGTAGGCGGCGAGCAAGCCGTCGGCGGCAGCCTTGGCGGTATGCAGCTGCTTGGAGTCAGCGGCATCGCGCAGAAATTCCCACAACCCGGCGGCCTGGGTCCCTGCGTTGCCCAGCAGATTGATGAATTGTTCTTTATCGAAACCCAGCAGCTTGCCCACACCCACCGCCGCGGCCAGGGTGCCGACGGTGGCGGTGGTGTGGAAGGTTCGATAGTGCGAACGACCCAGGAACTCGCCGATGCGAATCCCCGCTTCGTAGCCTGCAATGGAGGCAAGGAGCAGATCCTTGCCGGACTTGTTCAAGTCTTGGGCCGCCGCCAGGACGGCCGAAAACACCACCGTTGCCGGATGCAGCACCGAACTGTTGTGCAGGTCGTCTTGTTCAACCAGGTGTGAAGCAGCGCCGTTGACGAACGCTGCGAAGTAGGGCGATGTGCCGCGCCCACTGACCAGAATCCTGGCGGTCCCGCTGGCCGGCCCCATGCGCTGGGCATAACGTTCGAACAGCGGAATCGGCCGCGCGCCCTGGCTGGCCAGCGCTGAGCCGATCCAGTCGAGGAACAGATCTTCGGTGCGAGCCAGCACGGCGTCGGGAATTTGATCGTATTGCAGGTCGGCCAGGAACGTGGCCAAAGCTTGGGTATGGCTCATATTCATGCCCTCAGAAACTGCGTGGCAGTTCGAGCAAGTGCTCGGCGACGTAGGAAAGAATCAGGTTGGTGGAGATCGGTGCCACTTGGTAAAGCCGGGTCTCGCGGAACTTGCGTTCCACGTCGTATTCGCAGGCGAAGCCGAAACCGCCGTGGGTCTGCAGGCAGGCATTGGCGGCCTCCCACGAGGCTTTGGCCGCCAGGTACTTGGCCATGTTGGCGCTGGCCCCGGCGTTCCTGCCGCTGTCGTATTCCTCGCAAGCGCGCCAGCGCATCAGGTCGGCGGCCTCGATCTCGATATGCGCTTCAGCAATCGGGAACTGCACGCCCTGGTTTTGCCCGATCGGGCGGCCGAATACCACGCGATCACGGGCATAAGCGCTGGCTTTCTCAATGAACCAGCGCCCGTCGCCGATACACTCGGCAGCGATCAGCGTCCGTTCGGCGTTGAGGCCGTCGAGGATGTATTTGAAGCCTTTGCCTTCTTCGCCGATCAAGCTGTCGGCAGGCAGTTCGAGGTTGTCGAAGAACAACTCGTTGGTTTCATGATTGACCATGTTGGCAATAGGCTGAACGGTCAGGCCGTTGCCGATGGCCTCGCGCAGGTCGACGAGGAAAATCGACATGCCTTCGGATTTTTTCTTCACCTCGGCCAGCGGCGTGGTCCGCGCCAGCAGAATCATCAGGTCGGAATGCTGAACCCGCGAGATCCAGACCTTCTGGCCGTTGATGATGTATTTGTCGCCTTGTTTGACGGCGGTGGTCTTGATCTTGGTGGTGTCGGTGCCGGTGGTGGGCTCGGTCACGGCCATCGATTGCAGACGCAGCTCCCCGCTGGCGAGCTTCGGCAGATAGTGGCTTTTCTGCGCCTCGCTGCCATGGCGCAGCAGCGTGAACATGTTGTACATCTGGCCGTGGACCGTGCCGGAGTTGCCACCGCAAGCGTTCACTTCTTCAAGAATGACCGAAGCTTCGGCCAGCCCCAGACCCGACCCACCGTATTCGGCAGGGATCATCGCCGACAACCAGCCGGCATCAGTCAGGGCTTTGACGAAGGCTTCGGGAAAGCCTTTCTTTTCGTCGATTTTTCGCCAGTAAGCCGCGTCGAATTCGGCGCACAGGGCGCGCACGCCCTCTCGGATGGCATTGAGGTCTTCGTCGTCGTACGGATTCATGGTTGTGCTCTCAGGATCTGTCAGCGGCGCGCCACCCGAGTCAGGCGATGCGTTCTCGGAAAAGGGTTTCAGTCGAAAACGACCTCAGCGGTCTGGGCAACGCCAGCTTCATTGCCGGCCCACAATTGCGCTTTGCCTGCCTCGACAATGCGACCACCCACATGGAATGGCGTGGGTACGTTCAACGGGCGTAAGCCGCGATAAGCGAAATGCCGCACGCGCTTGCCGGGGTTGGCGCGGATGAATGCGCGCAAGTTGAAGGTTGCGATCATTGGCCCATGCACCACCAGGCCCGGATAGCCTTCGGTACCGGTGACATAGGGGGCATCGTAGTGAATACGGTGGCCATTGAAGGTCACGGCGGAGTAGCGAAATAACAGTGTCGGCGTGGGCGAAATGGTTTCACTCCAGTCGCCCGGTTCCGGTGCTTCGCCGCTGTTGAGCTTGGGTGGGTTGGGCTCGCGGTAGACGATGTCCTGTTCTTCACGTACGCACAGCTGACCGTTTTGCGAGTAGTCATGACGTACCGTGACGAACAGTAGCGAGCCGGTCCGTCCTTGTTTTTCCTCGATATGCAGGATGGTCGACAAACGATGAGCCTCAGCGCCAACTTTGAGCGGCTCGATGAGCTCGACCCGGCCACCGGCCCACATGCGATTACGGTTGTCGGCGGGGGGCAAAAATCCGCCACGCGCCGGATGGCCATCGGCGCCCAGTTGCGTTTCGAATACAGGCTCCTGGAAAAAGCACCACTGCCAGAGCGGCGGCAGCGAATCGCCATCGGCCGGTGTTGCTTCGCCGAAGGTTGCGGCGATGCGCTTGATCAGGTTGCGGCTCAGAACGTCATGGGCCTCTTGCGTACGACCGATCCAGGCACTGAAATCCGTTGGCGAATTTGAAACATTCATAACCAGGCTGCCTCTGCATTTGTTGTTATGCATAGATCATGCGAGCCGCTTGGCATTCTGAGAATTTGCATTTGCGTAAGCCGGCGTTCAGGTATGCTGAACGCCTCTTGTAATGTCTGGACACAACCATGCACTTCGACTTGGCTGACTTGCGTCTTTTCATTCATATCGGTGAGTCGCCAAGCCTGACCCAGGGCGCTCGCCGGGCATCTCTCTCGCCTGCTGCCGCCAGCGCCCGCATCAAAGCGCTGGAAGGCCAGCTCGACACCCGCCTGCTATACCGCGACAGCCGCGGCGTGGAACTGACGCCGGCCGGACATAAGTTGCTCAAGCACGCACGCCTGATCATGAACCAGGTGGACTACCTGAAAGCCGAGTTCACCCATTTCGGTACTGATTCGGCCGGCCACATCCGCATCTTTGCCAACACCACGGCAGTGACCGAATTTCTGCCGGAGGTGTTGGCGGGTTATCTCGCCAAACGCCCCGGCGTGACGGTAGACCTGCAGGAGCGCTTATCGCGGGATATCGTGCGCGGCGTGCTGGATGGCAGCACCGACATGGGGATCATTGCCGGGCCGGTCGAGGCTGCGGGGTTGCAGGTGATTCATTTCAGCACTGACCGCCTGGTGCTCATCGTGCCCGTGGGGCATGAGCTGGCGACCCAGAAGAACGTCACGCTGAAACAGACGCTGGCGTTTCAGCACATCGGTCTGCATGAAGGCAGCACACTGTTGAGCTTCCTGCGCGACCACGTCGAGCGGATCGGTCTGAATCTGTCGCTGAGGATCCAAGTCTCCAGCTTCGAGGCGATCTGCCGCATGGTGGAAGCAGGCGTGGGCATCGGCATCATCCCCGAATCCGCGGCTGTACGTCACAGTCGCACCATGAGCCTGGTCACCCTCTCACTCGACGAGCCCTGGGCCGTGCGCGAGCGAAGCATCCTGGTGCGTGAACTCGACGCGCTGCCAGGCACTGTGCGGGCGTTGATTGCGACGTTAATGCCCGACGCTGGCTCTAAATCCGAGTAGATCAGCTCTTCAGCGCGAAAGTGCGTGTTGCACCTGGGTCGTCTCGCTCGGGATCGTGGCGCCTCCCAATTCATCGCCGACGGCTTTCAAGGTCATGAGGATCAGGCGGGGAGTGCTCGGGCCGGTGACGTGATCAGCATCGCCGGGGTGAGCTCGGCCTATTGGGAGAAAAACCGTGAGCTCGGCCAGCGATTCAATCAGGGACGTTGGGCGGACCAACCGATGGTCCTCAGTGGGAGTGACGGGCATACCGGCCGGGCCAACAACGCGATGCTCAAGCGCCTCAAGATTGAAACAGCAAATCGGCTCGCTGGCACCTGGCAAACAGGCCGATCTGATTATTCTCGACCGCGATGTCTTCACGGTCAGCGATGACGAACTGTGCGAGACCAAAGTCCTGAAAAACTTTCTTTGCCGGCAAACAGGTCTACGCGCCCGCGTTCTGACGACCCGCCCGCAACACCCAAAAAATGTGTCGGCCTGTTGCTGGAAAATCGCCACTTCGGTTGGAGCACTTTCCTGCTGGCGGTGCCTCTTTCCGCGTCCTGGCAGATCGCGTTTGGCCCGTACGTGGCCGACTATTCGCGCTACCTGCCAAGCAAGACGTCGTCCTGGAAAACGTTCACCGCAGTCGGTCTGGGCACGGTGCTGGGCGCCCAGGCTTCATGTCGTCTGTGGCAATGGGCGGTCTGGGCAACTACGGTGTTCTGGCAGCTATTTGTATTGCAACGTATCCGCCGCGCCGTTAGCTACCTTCATATACAAAACCAGGGCTTGCGCGACATCCGCACGATACATGACGGCCTCGAAATGGCACTACCGCATCCGCGGCAAACCATTCGTTGCCTTACCGTGCGCAACAGGAGAAATCCAATGTCTCGTATCAACACCCGTAAAGCCGCTGGCATGTTCGGCGTCACCCTGGCCGTTGCACTCACCGCATTCGCTGGCCTGTCTCAAGCTCAAGAAGTGAAGCCTGCCGCCGAGGCCGGTAATGCGGCGCCTGCGGCAAAAAGCTGGCAGACAGGCATTCACCGCACAGACTTGGCGCGCCGCGATCTGGACGTCGCCGGACGTGAGGTTATCCAGGTCCGCGTTGATTTCGAGCCGGGTGTTGCTTCCCCCAAGCACTCTCATCCAGGGGTGGAAATGGCCTACGTGATCGAGGGCACGTTTGAGTACCAGCTCGAGGGTCAGCCAACTGTCACGCTCAAGGCCGGTGAATCCTTGTACATCCCTGCCGGTACCGCGCATGTAGCGACAAATATCGGGAAGAGCAAAGCCTCCGAGCTGGCGACCTACATTGTGAAGAAAGACACGCCGATCGTCGTGATCGAGAAGTAAAACGACGTGCCGACGGTTTGGCGAACGGCTCCGCCAGGCCCGTCGGCCGGTACTGATGGAAGTGCCTATGAGGCAATAGTGCGTTTGAATCCTGCCGCGTTTGCCCTTGGGTGAAATCGATCTAAAAAGCCCGGCCCGTGGTTCGTGCCTTTTGCTATTCTTCAACGTGTAGGTGAAGACGCAGACTGATGCGCAAGAGGATAGCGAGGAAACGTGGGGCGCGTTCCGAAGGGTACACGGTTAGAAAGATCTCCGCGCTGAGATCCAGCCCTTATGCCGTGTGAAGCAGAAGAGCACAAAACTGTTCTGTCAGAGTCCTGATAAACCTTGTAAGCCGGAGACCAGCACCGGCCACCTACTCAATTTTCTAAGCCCGCCTCGTGCGGGCTTTTTCATGCCCGCACATCGAGGATGACTGACCTGAAACGATGAAATTGCGATCCCGCCCAGTTATCGATTAATATACGTTTCATATGCATTTCATATTGGATGAGACTGTGGGTATCGTAAAAATTTCAGAGGACATGCACGAGAATCTGCGTGTCGCCAGCAATGCGCTCAGCCGCTCGATCAATGCTCAAGCCGAGCACTGGATGCGCATAGGGATGCTTGCCGAATTACAGCCCGATCTGGATCACCGCGACATTAGCCGTTTGCTGGTTCGTGCCGAACTGGCGGGCGGCCTTGATGTGAAGCAGCTGTGTGCACTTGCGGACGTTTCGCATAGCCCTTCGAATAGCCCCGAGATACATGCGGTCTCGGGAGCCAAGTCATGAGAGGCAACGTCGCTATCAATTCTCAGGAACAAATAGCCCTGTCTCGCGTCGCGGGCACGCTGGCCGCCGAGGTTCTGGCCATGATTACTCCCCACGTCAAGGCCGGGGTCACCACCGACGAACTCGACCGGATCTGTCACGACTATATCGTCAATGTGCAGAAAGCCATTCCCGGCAATGTCGGCTATCACGGCTTCCCGAAAACCGTGTGTGCGTCCGTCAACCAAGTGGTCTGCCATGGCATTCCTTCCGCCCGGCCGCTGGAGAATGGCGACATCGTGAATATCGACATTGCCGTCATCAAGGACGGTTGGTACGGCGACACCAGCCGCATGTACTTCGTTGGCGAACCCGGGCCGGACGCCCGACGTCTGGTAAAGACGACCTATGAAGCCATGTGTGCCGGTATCCGGGTTGTCCGGCCTGGCGCTACGCTGGGCGACATCGGTTATGCCATTCAGAGCGTGGCCGAACGGGATGGCTTCAGCGTGGTGCGCGAGTACTGTGGTCACGGTATCGGCAAGGTTTATCACGATGAACCGCAGGTCCTGCACTACGGCTATCCGGGCCAGGGCATGAAACTGAAAACCGGCATGATCTTTACCATTGAGCCGATGCTGAACGCGGGCAAACGCCATGTGAAAACCCTGGCCGATGGCTGGACGGTGGTCACCAAGGACCACTCGCTCTCAGCCCAGTGGGAGCATATGGTGGCGGTGACCGACGACGGCTTTCAGGTGTTGACGCGTTGGCCTGACAGTGTCGATGAGTATCCCGCCATCGTTTAGGCGCAACTCATGCAACCGCACCCCGACGGCACACTCACGCGCGTTTCGGCAGCTTCCAGTCTGGCCGGATGAAATGGCATGTGTAGCCGTTGGGATAGCGTTCGAGATAGTCCTGATGTTCAGGCTCTGCCTCCCAGAATGGACCGGCGGGCGTGATTTCAGTGACGACCTTGTCGGACCATAGGCCGGAGGCATCTGCGTCGGCCACCGTGTCCTCAGCGACGCGTTTTTGCTCATCGTCGAGATAGAAGAGAGCAGAGCGGTAGCTCATACCCACATCGTTGCCCTGACGATTTTTCGTCGTGGGGTCGTGGATCTGGAAGAAAAACTCGAGGATCTGACGATAGCTGGTCTGGTCCGGGTCGAATACGATTTCGATCGCTTCTGCGTGTGTGCCATGGTTGCGATAAGTCGCGTCGGGCACATCGCCGCCGGTGTATCCCACCCGTGTGGACACTACGCCGGGCTGGCGCCTTATCAGATCCTGCATGCCCCAGAAGCAGCCACCGGCCAGGATGGCAGTTTCAGTTCGCGTCGTCATATTACGGTCCTTCCCATCAGTGAATTTGCCTTTGAGTGAGCCCACTCGCCGGTTATCGGGTTGAAGCGCCAGGCGCAACGGTCTCGCCTGGCACCTGAGTATTTACCTGCGCTCGCGTGAGCGTCAATTTCATCCCTGGATGTCGTACGGAGCATCAAGAGGTGAGCGCGTTAATGGTCACCTCGATGTTGCCACTAAGCGCCTTGGAGTACGGGCACCGCTGGTGTGCGTCATCCACCACCGCCCGTGCGACGGCCGGGTTCAGGCCCGGGAGGCTGACATTGAGGCGCGCCTGGAGGAAAAAGGCGTCTTCGGTCTTGCCCAGATCCACTTCGGCATCCACGGCGACGCTGGCCGGCAGGGTCACCTTCATCGCGGCAGCCGCCTTACCCATTGCCCCGATGAAGCAGGCCGACCAACCTGCAGCCAGCAGCTGTTCGGGATTGGTGCCGCTGCCGGACGAGCCAATTGGGGAGAGCTTGATGTCCAGACGACCATCGGAGCTGCGCGATGCGCCGTCGCGGCCGCCTGTGGTGTGGGACTTGCCGGTATAAAGCACGGTGTCGATTGCATTGATCATGGAGGGCTCCTGCTAAGATTTTGGGCTTGCCAGCATTGATGACGCCGGATTCGCCGCAGAGCGCTTGCTTTGCGACGGAGCCCACTTTTCCACTTTCATGTAATGCGCATGTGTCTTGAACCAGCGTTTGTGTATCGCTGTGTAGGATCGTCGCGCAACATTACAGTCCGATACAAATCACCCTGCCGCCGGATACCTCGCAGATACATCGTCATGGCTAGATCTTTCTGTCCCGAGGAGGTTCCATACCTGCGCCTCCTCCAGGGTTTGCTGCCGTTTTTGGCATCACCCGCATGGCCTGGTCGTGCACCGTAATCCGGAGAAACACCATGTCCCGTATCTCGAACAACGCCCGCCAGGGTTTGATCGCCGTCGCCCTGGCCGGTGGCCTGAATCTGAGCTCTTCTGTCTTCGCTGCCGAGGCGTTGCCTCAGGGATATCAACTGGCTTCCGCGACCAAGACCCGCGAAGGCAAGTGTGGCGAGGGCAAGTGCGGTGACGCCTCCTTCGCGCGCACCGACACCGACGACAGCCGGGTTTCGCGCAAGGAATTCCTGGCGGTTGCCCCCACCCGCGGTGCGGATTTCGACGTGATTGATGCCGACCACGACGACTACCTGTCCGAGGCTGAAACCTACACGTACATGAAGAGCGTCTACGAAACCAACGGCAAGGAAGCGCCCAAGGAGCTGTTCTGAACTGGCCTAATGATTTTGGACACTTCAATCGGACGCTATGATGGCGCCCAAATCTGAGGTGTTTGGCTATGCGTAAATCTTACTCGAGTGAGTTCAAACTCAAGGCTGCCGGCATGGTGCTGGACGAAGGTCAGTCAGTTCCTGAGGTCTGTGCCAGTTTGGATATCGGCCCTACGGCATTGCGCCGTTGGGTCGATCAGGTTCGCAAAGAGCGCTTGGGCTCGACCCCGGAAGGGGCTAAGGCGATTACCGCCGACCAGCGTGAGATTCAGCAGCTCAAAGCGTTGCTCAGGCAAAAAGACCTGGACATCGAAATCTTAAAAAAGGCCAGTTCTCTCCTGCTTTTGGACTCCAAAGATCATTTTCGTTGATCAGTGAGCTGGACGAGCAATACGGCGTTAACAATTGCTGTCGGGCGTTTGGAGTCAACCGCAGCAGCTTTTACGCCTGGCGGCAGCGCCAAGGCAAGGTGAAACCTGAGCGGGAGAAACTTAAAGCCGTGCTGGTCGAGCATCACAAGGAATCCAGAGCCTCTGCTGGGTCTCGCACCCTTTCCAAGGAGCTGCAAGCGAAGGGACATCGTGTCGGGCGGCATATGGCTCGCAGTTTGATGCGCGAAGCCGGTGTTGCCAGTCGTCAGCGGCGTCGGCACAAGTACAAATCTTCCGGCGTGGAAGCGCTGGTGGCGCCGCATGTGCTCAAGCGCAAGTTTGATGTCACGGCGATCAACCAGGTGTGGTGTGGCGATGTCACGTACATCAAGGTCGGCAAGCGCTGGATGTACTTTGCGGCGGTGCTGGATCTGTTTGCTCGCCGGATCGTGGGGTGGTCGTTTTCAATGATTTCTGATGCCTCGCTGACCTGCGAAGCATTACGAATGGCGGTTCAATTGCGAGGCCGTCCAAAAGACGTGCTGTTTCATTCAGATCAAGGTTGCCAATACACCAGCCACAAATTCAGGAATGAGATGCGCAAACATGGACTCCTGCAAAGCATGAGTCGTAAGGGTGAGTGCTGGGACAACGCCCCGATGGAGCGTTTCTTTGGCAGCCTGAAATCAGAGTGGGTTCCAGAAGGCGGCTACAGCTCGGAGCATGAAGCCCGTGTGGATGTGCAGCGTTATGTGATGCGATACAACAACGTCAGGCTCCATAGCTACAACGACTACCGGTCGCCGGTAGCTATGGAGAAACTGGCAGCGTGAAACCTTAACTGGTGTCCAAAATTACTTGACCAGTTCATTCACGCGCCTGCGCAACGCTCGCGGCTAAGTCGGCATTTCTACCACCGCTCTCCTTGTGTCTTCGGTCGAGGAGAGCGGCTTGCCGTCCAAAGACGTTCATTAGGAGCGGAACACCGCCGTTCCGATCTGATTTACAATGCCCCACCTTTGACGGAGGGCTGTCTTTTGTGGACGTTCGCGCGCTTCTCCATGCGTACCTGATCAAGTGGGTGATCGAGCCGGTCACCGAGCAGTTTCTTGGCCTCTTCGATCTGAACGGCCGCTTCAGCGTCGTCTTTCTCTTTACTTCCTATTGCGGAAATAGCCGGCAAGATTTCCACCCGCCGTACCATGGGATTGCTGTCGCGCTTCTTGGAACTTCACGCCAAGGTGCATTCTGATGTCGACAGGAGCGAGGCGCGGGGTGGTCGGATTTTCCGTCATCCACTCGCCGCGCATTGCCCAAGACGATGCAATGTAATCAGGCTTTACTGGCGGTCAGGTAAGCGCCAAGGCGTTGTCCCATTTGCTCGCCCAAGGCTTGCAAACCACTCAAGGGACGGACCATCACTTCAAACTCAACGATTTTCCCTTGCCCGTTGAATCGGATCATGTCGATGCCCTTCAACTCTTTTCCGCCGACGTTGGCGCTGAATTCAAGGACGACGTTCAACCCGTCTGCCGTCGCCAGTTCGCGGTGGTAGACAAAGTCCTCAAATACCTCGATGACCGTGTTGAGAATCATCGATACCACGGCCGCTCCCGGGTACGGCGTGTGAGCCATCGGTGAGCGGAATACGGCGTGTGGGTCCAACAAGCCGGGCAAGGCGCTCAAGTCGCCCTTGCGGATCATGTCATGCCACTGTCTCAGGGATTCTGCGGCGTTGGGATGCAGTTTCAGTTCAGACATTTTCAACTCCTGTATTTTTGTTGTTCTGCAAACGTCGAGTGATGTGAAGTGCCCACAGACTTTACATTGATAGGCCTGGATGGAAACCATCGCGTGATTAAAAGGGATTTATTGTGTGCACGAAAAAGCCCGGCTGATCAGGCCGGGCTTCTTGTTGGGTACTGCTGTAAAGCCATGCATTCAGGCGACGCGGTTTTCGATCAGGCGATCGGAGCCACCTTCAGCGACGCGGTTTTCGATCAGGCGATCGGAACCACCTTCAGCGACGCGGTTTTCGATCAGGCGATCGGAGCCACCTTCAGCGACGCGGTTTTCGATCAGGCGATCGGAGCCACCTTCAGCGACGCGGTTTTCGATCAGGCGATCGGAGCCACCTTCAGCGACGCGACTTTCAATCAGGCGATCCGAGCCGCCTTCAGCGACAACCGGGAGAGCAGAAGAAGCGGCGAAAGCGTTAACTGCAAAAACCGAGAAAGCGATGCTGAGGAGGATTTGGCGTTTCATGATGGTGTGCTCCGGGGTGTAGTTGTTGGGTATGGAGGCGATGTTACTCCCCGGAGTTTTTAAGAGAACTTCATTGAGTTAATGGTAACTATTGACGGAGTCAATGGCTGTCCTGAGCCTGGAATACCTTGTCATTGAGCATTGGTGCACAGCTCCCCGGTGGCGCGTATCAGTGCCTGACCGTGCAAACCATCCTTGATCAGGCTCGCTCGCACCTTGCCTAGCCAGTCCTGGCAGTTGGGGTCATTGCGAAAGGGCGCGAACTCAGCGTATTGCTGCAACAGACGGTTTTGCAGTTCATCCAGCTGTGGCCTGATTTGCTTGGCGAGGTCCGGCCGAGGGGTCTCAGGCGCCTTGCCAGCCGCATGCCATTGAGCGAGCAGTCCGTACTGCACCAGCTTATTGGCTTCTATTTGCGCGGCGATCAATTCGGCGACCTCTTGCGGGTCAAGTTTGCGCTCCACGGCCATCTTCCTGGCGTTGGCGATAACTTGCGCTTCCCGGGCACTGTCCTGGATCGGTTTGCCACTGTCCCACTTGGTCAGCGCCACGAGATCACCAATGTTCAGGCGTTCGTTCAAGGTCACCAACAGCGGTTGCAGGCTATCGGGTGCCGGGGAGGGCGTGCTGGCGTGCGCGCCGCCAGTGAGTAAACCGATCAAGGCGCAAGTCAGCAGTTTCGGTAAGCGTGGGGAGTGGAGCATGGGCAAACCTCATCAGGCACAGGATTCAACATCAGCTGTTGTGTATCACAAGTACGGCAAATGCATGAAGCGAGGCATACACGATTTGGCGAGAAACACTCAATGCTGAACAAAAAACTGATTTATGTCGTCACTGTGCAGGTTTATGGACAATGATCTGCATGTTCAAAATGAAGCGGGTAGATAACAGTGAACCAACTTTTGGCGATGCGTGCTTTTGTACGTGTTGTGGAGACGGGCTCGTTCAGCCGGGCTGCTGACCAGTTAGCGCTTCCGCGTTCGACCGTCAGCAAGTTGATAACCGACCTCGAAAAGCATCTCGGCATCAAGCTGATGCATCGAACGACCCGCGCGGTCGCCGCCACATCGGACGGGCTGGAATATTGCAGTCATGCAAGGCGTCTGATTGCCGAACTGGACTCGGTGGACACGACGGCGCGTGGTAAAAAACTCAAGCCGGGCGGTCACTTGAGAGTTGATGCGCCGGCCTCATTCGCCCATTGCCTGTTGATACCCGCGCTGAAGGATTTTCATCGCGAGTATCCCGATATCACCATCGCTTTAGGCATCAGTGATCGGCCAGTCAATATTGTCGGCGAGGGCGTTGACTGCGTCATTCGTGCCGGTGAACTTGATGATATGACGATGATCGGGCGCAAGATCGTCGAACTTCAGTACGTCACCTGCGCGACCCCCGCCTATCTCGAGCGCATGGGTACGCCTTCCTCGCCCATTGATCTGCAGAAAAACCACGTTCAGGCAGGCTACTTTTTTGCCGCGACAGGTAAGTCGGAGCCCCTGATTTTCGAGGACGCCTACCATCGGCATGAAATCGGTCACTGCGAATTTTCGACCAATGACGGTAACGGCCTCAAAGAGATGATGCTCGCAGGCCTGGGCATCGGGCAGCACTTCAGACGCATTGTTCAGCCGTATCTGGACGCAGGCGAGTTAGTCCCACTTTTGGAAGACTGGTCTCGACCCGCCATGCCATTTCACGTCATCTATCCAACCAATCGACATCAAAATGCCAGATTAAAGGTGTTCATCGATTGGGTGATTCAGATGTTCAGAGATGAGTCGCCTATCAACTAAAACTCACGGAACAATGGCCGTAACGCGGATTTCAATACGCATCGTTGGAAGACCAAGTGCCGCGACCCCGACCTGTGTCCAGATGGGGGCGTGGTTGGGCATGTAATGGCGATACAGTCTGGCCATCACCTCGTTAACTTCCGGGGGAAATCCTCCAACATGGTAAGAATTGACGTGGACAACCTGGTCCCAACTGGCACCCGCGGTTGCCAGGGTTCGCTCCAGGTTTTGAAACGCTTGAGTGATTTCTTCCTCCAGCGATTCGGGAATGTGCAGATCGTCATCCCAACCGCCCTGGCCTGATGTTTCCACTCGATTGCCGATTTTTACCGCTTGGGAGTAATGCAATGCACTCAGCAGGCGTTCCCCATAACCGGGCGTGACAAAGAATTCGGGCGTATTCATGGTGTTCCTCACTTCAGTTCAATTTGATCAGGCTTGTTTCTGGTGCTGATGCTAATGGACTGAATAGAGGATCAATAGCCGTTGTTTCTGCCATGACTATCCATGTGCATGGATATTTATCAGAGTCATCGGGCAGGGTCAGGCCAATAGACGCTCAACCTGCGCCAGCTCCCAGGTGCTGAGTAAACTGACCGGGTCGGTGCCGTAACGCTGCCAGCTGTCGAACTCACCCGTGCGACCGTCGGGGCATTGGCACCGCAGGCAGTGGCGCAGGTGGTTGCCGTCGAAATCGAGGGTCAGGCGCCAGCCTTCGATCTCGACCTGTACCTGGCCGGGCCCGGTTTGTTCGTCGAGGCGCTGTAGTGGGCGGATGCCCTGGGCGGCGTCTCGCAGTTGCTGGTAAATCTCGCGGGCAGTCAGGGGTTGCACACAGGTCTCCGGTGAGGCCATGGCCTGCGTAGAATCGGGATGCGCAGGATAGACGATCATGATCAAATCCGCGCCGAGCTGTGCTGTGAATACCTATGATCTGGAACCCGACATGAAGAAAACCGCGGTACTCACCTTCGCCCTGCTGCTCAATACGGGATTGTTCAGCACGCAAGCAGATGCCGCCGGCGATGCGCAAGCGGGTGCAACACTGTTCAAGCGGATATGTGGTGGCTGCCATCAAGTCGGGGAGTCGGCGCGCGGTTCTTTCGGTCCGCAGCTCAATGGCATTTTTGGGCGCCTATCCGGTAGCTCGACGGATTACCAGTATTCCTCCGCGATGAAATCGGCAGGCATCGTCTGGACCCGCGAAACACTGACTGCGTACCTGGAAGATCCAAAAGAAGTGGTACCCGGCACCCGCATGATTTTCTGGGGGCTCAGTGATCCGGAAAAGATCGAAAACCTGTTGGCCTACCTTGAGACGTTTCAGCCGCAGTAAGACTTCCCACGTCGTCCCACCGCATGAATTGCGGATTATCGCAGGCATAAAAAAACCCGGCTGATGAGGCCGGGTTTTTCATTGAGTACCGCGGTAAAGCTATGCATTCAGGCAACGCGATTCTGGATCAGGCGATCGGAGCCACCTTCAGCGACGCGGTTTTCGATCAGACGATCGGAACCACCTTCAGCGACGCGGTTTTCGATCAGCCGATCGGAACCACCTTCAGCCACACGACTTTCAATCAAACGATCCGAGCCGCCTTCAGCGACAACCGGGTGAGCAGAGGTAGCGGCGAAAGCGTTAACTGCAAAAATCGAGAAAGCGATGCTGAGGATGATTTGGCGTTTCATGATGGTGTGCTCCGGGGGAGTTATTGGTTGGTATGGAGGCGATGTTACGCCCCGGAATTTTTAAGAGAACTTCATTGAAGTGATGGTGACTATCGACGTCGGCAATTGTACTGCTCACCCAGGACGGCGGGGGTATGCTTTATTTCCGCAGCTCCGATCGAGAGGGTAAACCGATGCATGACTATTACGATTTGGGCACCTACAGCCGTCCGGTAACGACCCACTCGCCACAGGCCCAGCTCTGGTTCGATCGTGGATTGTTATGGTGCTACGGCTACAACCACGACGAATCCATCCGTTGTTTCCACAAGGTGATCGAACGCGACCCCAATTGCGCGATGGCCTACTGGGGCATCGCCTATGCCTCGGGCCCCAACTACAACAAACGCGGGGACGCTTTCATCGAACAGGAGTTGAAAGAGGCCGTGGCCCAGGCCCGAGTGGCAACGCACACCGCGCTGGCGCATATCGACGGTGCAAAACCGGTGGGGCAAGCACTGATCCGCGCACTGGAGCAACAGAAGCCGAATAGCGACTCTTCCTCGATGCCTGGAGGCGAGTGCCGGACACACGCTACATCTTCAACAACACATGCACCGACATTCTGGCCGTTGCGGTAGGCATGCTGCGCGGGGAAATCGAGTATCGAAAGGGCAAGTACGACGACCTCTTCGCCCACTTGCGCGAGGCGCAATCTCTGGACGACAACCTGCCTTACGACGAGCCATGGGGCTGGATGCAACCAGTTCGACATGCGCTGGGCGCACTGTTGCTGGAACAGGGCCGGGTAGAGGAAGCCTTGCAAGCGTATCGGGCCGATCTGGGACTGGACAACACACTCAGCCGCGCGTCCTGGCACCTGGACAATGTGTGGAGCCTGCACGGTTACGTCGAATGCCTGAAACGACTGGGCAGGGACGCCGAAGCGGCCCTGCCAAAACCCGCCTTGACCTGGCAATGGCCCGGGCTGATGTGGAAATCTCGGCGTCGTGTTTTTGCCGGGTGGGGGAACGTTGCTGCCAGTAATGCCCGAAAGCGCCGCTTACGCCTCTATCGCAGTGCACGAAAAGCCCAGCTGATCAGGCCGGGCTTTTTATTCAGTACCGGATGGAAAATGAGCTCAATTGGACGGTAAACAGTCGGTGATATGATCGGTCGTCTATATCTCGCCACGAGACTGTATATGGATCGCCTGTCTACGTTGTTGTCGCAGTTCGGCGTGCGCGCAAGCCTGTTTTACAATGGCAAGCTCTGCGGGCTGGCGTCATACGATGGTGCTGACCAACGCGGTCATATTCACCTGCTACAGGCAGGTACCGTCACGTTGCAGAGGCCCGATCGCAAGGATCTGCTGCTTGTCCGGCCCAGTCTGATTTTTCTGCCACGCCCAAACCGTCATCAACTTTACGCAGGTGAGTCCGACGGGGCTCAACTGTTGTGTGCGTCAATGAAGTTTGAGGGCGGGGCCGATAACCCGTTGTCGGCTTCGTTACCTGATTGTCTGGTGCTGTCGCTGGATGAACTTCCGTTGCTGGCCGACACGCTGAGATGGATGTTTGTTGAGGCCGCAGGTGGACACTGTGGCAGGGAGGCGGCGCTGGATCGCTTGTTCGAATTGCTGATTATATTGTTGTTCCGGCATCTGCTCGACCATCAGCAACTGCGTACCGGCATGATGGCCGGGCTGGCCGATTTGCGCCTGGCACGTTCTCTGGTACAGATTCACAACGCACCGCATCTTGCCTGGTCGGTTGCGGAGCTTGCGAGCGAATCGAACATGTCGCGTGCTGCCTATGCCGTGCATTTCCGGGAGGTAATAGGGCAAACACCTGCAGATTATCTGTTGAGTTGGCGTATCAGCCTGGCGCAGAAGCGCCTGCGGGAAGGGCGTCCGATTACGCTCATCGCCGCCGAAGTCGGTTATGAAAGTCCCTCGGCGCTTGCGCGCGCGTTTCGTCGCAAGACGGGCTACAGCCCTCGGGACTGGATGAAAGATTTGACGGGAGAGGGTGATGGGGCAATGGCCTGAAAACGTCGAGCTGCTTCAGGCCGTTGCAAGAGGAAAGTCATCGGTTTAACGGTTTTCCAGTTCAGTCAGAGAATGGCCAGCGACGAACAAAGAAGCGGCGAGCAACCCGATGTCTTTAAGGAGAAACTGACCCGGCGCAACCGAAATGGCCGGGAAACCAAGGCTGGGTTCAATCACACCCGGTGTCGAGAACATAAAGCTCAAGGTCGTGAAGAACAATCCCGCAGACAACGCACCACCGATCAACGAAAGTTTTGGTGACAGCAGTCGACCTGCAATCAGAACACCGATCGAGACTTCCAGAACACCGAGCAAACTGGAGAAGGTATCGACACTGAAAATGCCATACACCCAACCCAGCAAAGGGCTATTACTCACCAGCGGAACCAGTCCCGTGGCCTCGTAGTGCGTGAACTTCATGCCGCCGAACCAGAAGTAAATAATGGCCAGGGCTAAGTAAGCACCGTAGGTTCCAAGCGCCATGGTTTTAGTCCCAAGCGTTGTATTTTTATGTGCGTTGTTGGTGCTGTGGTTTTCGATGCTTAAGGTTTTCATGATAAAGGCTTCCAAGAGTGTGGTGATGAACGCTATTCAGCAGCCCAGCGCGGTTTACGTTGGGAGTGGCGATAGTGTTGCCTTTGATTCCACGCTCGTGGCTTCTGAACGTATTGCGTTCGATGCAGATCGTCTTGAAGGGTTTTTATGAGGAGCGGTGTTCATCCCGGCAAGTCGCCGTGAGGCGCTCTGCAAGAAATGCGATGAACGCGCGGGTTCTGGCCGGAACATAATCGCCAGCCGCCCTGAGCGCATAAATGGCAGAGGGGGTTGGGCATGCGATCCATTTCGACTGGGGCACCAAACCCGACGACTCAGAAATGACATCGCTTCACTCCACCGTTCATTCGTCGCGCTAGCCACGAGATCGCGATCCGCTGAACAATTTCCGGGATGATTTCGATGCGTTGAGGATATTGATTGACGGTTGAACGCTGCAAACCGCCGTACAGCACAAAGAGTGGAAAACCGGCGAAAGTGCATAACGGCTGGCGAAGGCATCGCTTGATTAACGAAAGTCGAAACTCTTTCGCTACGGAGACGGTTAAGTTCATGACTTATTGCCCCACGCTATACTCGAGTTGTTTTCGAAGCTGAATGGAGTGTTGCTGCTGGACCAGAACTTTCCAAGGTGGCTAATTACGATAAGCAGTAAGCGTTAGTCGCAATCGGATTAACCGCCCCAAAGGCAGGATTGTCACCGATCCAGGGAGATCACACGTTGAGCTCCATCATCATCGGAGCAATCGTTTTTTTGCCTGCCTGTTCGCTGCCGCGCTGATAGGGATGCTGCCGCGCATGCGGTTACCGATTCATCACCTTGATGCCGAGTCCAAGGACGTCATCCGCCTGGCAACGGCCGTTGTGGGGACGCTTTCCGCGCTTGCGCTTGGGTTTCTGACTGCGTCTGCAAAAAACGTCTATGACAGTTATGAGATCGAAGTGCAGACATCGGCGGCACGCATCGTCCTGCTCGACAGGGTCATGGACCAATAGGGTCGGGAAACAGCGCAGGCTCGAACCCGCCTACGTCAATTGGTTGAAACCCGGTTAAGCCAGGGGTGGGGCAATTCGCCCGTCGGGTCGAGGGTGGTCAACCCTTTTGACGAGTCTCCGCGGATCGAACCGATTCAGGTTGTGCTCCGGGCGCTCACGCCCACCAATGAACCGCAACGCATGCTGCAGGCCCGCGCACTGCAAGTCAGCACGCAGTTGGCGGAAGCCCACTGGATTCTGGTCGAGAGCAATACGGAGGGTCTGCCTACGGCATTTCTTGTCATCCTGACTTGCTTGCTGGCCTGGCTATTTGCAACGTTCGGTCTTCAAGCGCCGGTGAATCCTACGGTTATCGGGGTCATGCTCATTTGTTCGCTGTCGGTTGCCGCTGCGGTCTTTCTGGTGATCGATATGGCTCATCCGTACATCGGGGTCATCCATGTTTCGGATGCCCCGTTGCGCACTGCGCTCATGCATATCGGTAAGTGGTTTTTTGTGTAATCCAGCGACGGCCATTTAAATTGAGGTGCGCGCGCAGGGGCTAAAGCCACGTATTCACCACTCTTCTATCCAGCTCCTCCCAATCCGCCATGCCCAGCACTCGCGTGGTGTTCAACCCGCGCAAATAACCGCGCAACTGATTGGCGGTGGCCCGGACAAGCTCCGGGTCGGGCGCGTTTTTGCACAACAATACGGTTTCGTACTGGACCAGGTATTCGGCTACCCGGTCTCGGAAATCGGGCAAAACAGCGTCACGGATCAGGTCAAATGTTCTCAAGGAGAGATCCTCATCAGTCTTTTCTGGTTGTAATTGAGTGTGCATCCGTCTGCACGGCGCGCAACTATTGCTAGAAGTAATAGTGACCATTACGAAACGCAAGTTCTGCTTTGTCGGTAATAGTCGGAAAATGGCCTCCATCGAACACGCGGCAACGGCGGCGCTAGTGACGCAGTTCCGTTGCTTGATGAACCGAAACTTTTATATTCAGGATGAGACGATGCGCCCTTTTTTCGTGCCTGCCATGGCGTTTGCCGCTTTGCTGCTCGCCGGTTGTGCCTCCGCGCCGAACGATCCGACGCTGACCTTGCAGACCAGCAAGACCCCGGCCCAATACGCTGACTGCGTCGTACCGAAATTGCAGGGCAGTGCGTTGCACCCGACTGTGTCGCAGACCCAGCGCAGTTACCGGATCGTGGTGCCGAGCAAAATCTCGGCAGACAACGTGCTGGAAGCCTACAAAGCCGGGAACGGCGGCAAGGTGTTCATCTACGAGCGGCATTTGCTGGCCTCGAATTTCCTGCCTTCGAGTTTTGAACGCGCCGCCCAGGATTGCATCTGACCTGGGCCCGTAAACGCTTTTCATCGCGCTCCTTTGGTTGGCCGCAACCAACCAATTTTTGCCCCGCACCGCATTCGGTGACGGGGCTTTTTTTCGTCTGCTGTTTCGTCCTGAATAAGGTTTACACCTGCTGGATTCTTATGAGGCGGCTGCAATGTCCCACGTCAGCAATATCTGGGTAATGGCCGCATCAATGACCTCATGCGGCGTGTTATCCCGAGCGAGGATGGAAATACCCTGCAGGAAACTGTCGTACACCGTAGCCAGCGCAGGCGCGTGAATATTGCCCGGTAACTGACCGGCACTGACACCCCGCTCGACACACGCCAAAATCCCCGCGCGAGTTCGGGCGCGAGATTGGGTCAGGGCATCGACCACCCGCGCATTCTCCGGGCTGGGTGCGCTCATCACGCCGAGGGCCACCATGCAGCCCTTGGGATGACCGTTTTCACACTGCATGCGCGCCGACTGGCGCAGCGCGGTCTCGATGGCCTGGCGTGGCGGCAGGCTCTCGTCCCACAGGCATTCGGTGACCTGTGCGAAGGTCGCCAGGTAACGCTGCACACACTCATCAAACAACGCTTCCTTGGAACCGAACGCCGCGTAAAAACTCGGCGCGGAAATCCCGCCGCCCAGTCCGGCTTTCAACTGAGCGAGGGAGGTCGCGTCGTAGCCGTGTTGCCAAAACAAGTGCATGGCCTGTTCCACCGCGTGGTCGCGGTCGAAGGTGCGGGGGCGGCCCATTTGCGCCATTTCAAGGCTCCTCTGGATGACGAGATAAATACTAGTCGATACATAAGTCGTTGACAACGAGCGCTGGCAGCCCTCAACATTTATATCGATCAGTATTTAAGTATGAGTCCTCACTCAAGGAGTCTCCCGTGACACCCTCAATCACCTTATCGGCAGCGCCCGACCGCCTGCCCATTGGCGCCTTGCTCGCGTTGGCCATGACCGGCTTCATCTGCATCGTCACCGAAACATTGCCCGCCGGCCTGTTGCCGCTGATCAGCGAAGGCCTGGCAATTTCCCCTTCCATGGCTGGCCAGATGGTCACCGCTTATGCGCTGGGCTCGGTGTTGGCGGTCATCCCCATGACTATCGCCACCCGCGGCTGGCGTCGCCGTAATGTGCTGTTGCTGACTATCGTCGGTTTCTTGCTGTTCAACTCCATCACCGCGCTGTCATCTCACTACGGCGTGACCCTGGTGGCGCGCTTTTTCGCCGGCGTCGCGGCGGGGCTGGCCTGGAGCCTGCTGGCCGGCTACGCCCGGCGTATGGTCGCGCCCCATCAACAGGGCAAGGCGCTGGCGCTGGCCATGGTCGGCACACCGATTGCCCTTTCTCTGGGCGTACCCCTCGGCACCTGGCTGGGCGGCCTCGTGGGTTGGCGCACCACTTTCGGCATCATGTCCGCCCTGACGCTGGTGCTGATCGCCTGGGTACTGGTGAAAGTCCCTGACTACCCAGCCCAAGCCGCCTACCAACTCATGTCGTTGCGTACGGTGCTGACCACGCCAGGCGTGCGACCCGTGCTGGCAGTGGTGATCAGCTGGATGCTGGCACACAACATTCTCTACACCTACATCGCACCCTTCGTGGCGCCGGCGGGGTTGGCGGATCGGGTGGATGTGGTGTTGTTGGTGTTTGGTATTGCGGCGTTGGTGGGGATTTGGCTGACTGCCAAATTGGTTGAGGCATCGTTGCGCAAAACGGTGCTGGTGAGCCTGGCGGCGTTTGCGGCGGTTTGTGTAGTGTTTGGCTTTTTGGGCCGCGTGCCGGAGATGATCTACGCTGGCGCAGCGGTTTGGGGGGTGAGCTTCGGCGGGGCGGCGACGTTGCTGCAAACGGCGCTGGCGGATGCCGCGGGGGATGGGGCAGATGTGGCGTTGTCGCTGAATGTGGTGGCCTGGAATAGTGCGATTGCCGCGAGTGGTGTCGTGGGTGGAGTGTTGCTGGACAGGTGGGGCGCCGCCTCTTTTCCGTGGGCAATGGTGGTGTTGGTGGGGGTGGGGTTTGTGATTGTCTGGGGGGCTCGGGCTCACGGCTTCAAATCGGGCCCGCGTGCGGCTGGAAGGCCTGTTGTTGCGGGGCACTGAACCACAAAAAAGCCGCTATCCGGGGAGCGCGGCATCGGTTTTCTACTCGCTTGTCGGGTGGTGGATCGGTTGCGTTCAGCCTCTGTCGGACGCGAAGAATGTCTGCTGACCACCAGCCCCGGCAGTCGCGCGATTGTCCGGACGATTGTGCGGATGGCCGAATCGCTGGACCTGAGTGTGGTGGCCGAAGGTGTCGAGGATGCAGCGACCCTGGACCTGCTGCGCGAAATGGGCGCGGGGCAGGCCCAGGGTTATTATTTTGCCAAGCCGATGGGGTTGGAAGCGTTGTTGGCGAGTTCGCTGGTGGGTTGCCAGGGTTGATGACGGATCGCCCCGTCAGTCGATGCGCGGGTGCTGTTGCACCAGATTCTTGCGCTTGGCCTCCAGTTCGGCGATTTTCGCGTCGATGTCTTCGATCTTCTGTTCAATATTGTCTTCATGTTCTTGCAGCAGTTCTTTCGCTTCCTCAAGGTCGGACGCCGCCGGGGCGGCACCACGCAAGGGCTTGTTGGCGGTTTCTTTCATGGTGACGCCGGTTACCAGACCCACCACGGCAATCACCATCAGGTAGTACGCCGGCATGTACAGGTTGTTGGTGCTTTCCACCAGCCAGGCGACCAAGGTTGGAGTCAGGCCCGCGATCAGCACCGAGACGTTGAAGGCACTGGCCAGGGCGCTGTAGCGGATGTGGGTGGGAAACATGGCCGGCAGGGTCGAGGCCATCACGCCGATGAAGAAATTGAGCACCACGGCAATGATCAGCAGGCCCGAAAATATCAGCCCGAGCTTGCCGCTGTTGATCAGCATGAAGGCCGGAATGGCCAGGCAGAACAGCGCGATGCTGCCGAAGAGGATGAAGGGCCGGCGGCCAATTTTGTCGCTGATAAAGCCGATCAAGGGTTGCACGAACAACATGCCAACCATGATCGCGATGATGATCAACACCCCATGGTTTTCGCTGTAGTGCAGGTTGTGCGAGAGGTAGCTCGGCATGTAGGTGAGCAGCATGTAGTAGGTGACGTTGGTCACGGCCACCACGCCGATGCAGGTCATCAGGCTGTGCCAGTGCTGGGTGGCGACTTCCTTGAAGGAGACTTTCGGGCCTCGCGCCAGGCCCTCGCGGTCGCCTTGTTCGAGTTTTTCGACGTGTTGCTGAAAGGCCGGGGTCTCTTCGAGCGCGTGACGCAAGTAGAGTCCGATCGCGCCCAAGGGCAGGGCGAGGAAAAACGGCAGGCGCCAGCCCCACGCCTGGAACTGCTCTTCGCCTATCACGGCGGAAATCAGCACCACCAGGCCTGCTCCGAGTACAAACCCTGCGATTGAGCCGAAGTCCAGCCAGCTCCCGAGAAAGCCGCGCTTGCGGTCCGGGGCATACTCGGCGACGAAGATCGAGGCGCCGGTGTATTCGCCGCCCACCGAGAAGCCTTGGGCCATCTTGGCCAGCAACAGCAGGATAGGGGCCCAGATGCCGATCGAGTCATAGGACGGAATCAGCCCGATGGCGAAGGTGCTCAGGGACATGATCACGATGGTGGCCGCCAGGACTTTCTGCCGGCCATATTTGTCGCCCAATGCGCCGAAGAACAGACCGCCCAGAGGGCGGATCAGGAAGGGCACCGAAAAGGTCGCCAGCGCGGCGATCATCTGCACGCTGGGGGACGCGTCGGGAAAGAACACCTTGCCGAGCACATAGGCGACAAAGCCATAGACGCCGAAGTCGAACCATTCCATGGCATTGCCCAGTGCGGCGGCCGTGATCGCCTTGCGCATCTTGGCGTCGTCGACGATGGTGATGTCGTCCAATCCGATGGGATTGACGGTTTTCTTGCCTGATTTCATGAGAATTACTCTGTCCCTGATCCCTCTCGATGCCATTGATTTAATGGCGCGTACTCCTTGGTTCAGATACATGAGGACACTGAATAATTCACCGCCCGCCGTTTTTTTGTTAAATCACCGCTGTGCCGGGGTAGCTGAGTTGATCGCTGCCCAGTGAATCGCGTTGCATTGAGTGCAGGTTTTTTTCAATGGTTTCGCAGAGGTTTTCCATCTGGATCTGGTGTTCGCTGTCGCGGAACGGGCTTTGCAGATCAGTACCGATGCGCTCGATGGCCAGCAGCATGAAGCCCACCACTGTCGAGGCCAGCGGGGTAAACCAGCCCAGGGACTCTACGAGCCCCACCGGCACAATCAGGCAGAACAGCGAAATGAACAGACGCGGAAAATAGACATAAGGGTAGGGCAGCGGCGTATTGGCAATTCGCTCCATGCCGCCCTGGCTGTTGGACAGATCCACCAGGGTCGACTCCAGCCGCGCCAGGCGAATGCTGTCCAGGTGCCCGGCCTTGTATTCCTGGGCCAGCAGCGCCGCGGAACCGTTGAGGATATCGTTGGCAAAGTTATTGGTAGCACCGCTACGCGCGAACTCCCCGGCGGGAATAAACGCCTGAACCTCGGGCGGGCACGGCTGGCCCCGGAGATGCGCCGCCAGGCAATTTATGTACGCCACGTGACGGCGCAGCAAGGTGGACTTCATCGGATTGACCTCATTACCCGGGTCATCCAGCAACGTCAGTACTTGCCGCGCAAAACTACGGGAGTTATTGACCATCGCCCCCCACAACGTGCGCGCTTCCCACCAGCGATTGTAGGCACTGCTGTTGCGAAAACTGATCAGCACCACCAATGCCGAACCGAGCAATGTCAGCGGCATCAGCGGCAGGGTGATCTTGCTGTTGAGAAATAGCATGAAGTCCACGGTGACGGCGATATCCCAGAGCAACAACCAGAACAGAGCCCAGCCGACATAGCCCATGGTCTTGATGATCAGACGGTATTTTTTGATGATGGCGGCTTTCAAGCGGCGACCTCGCGGCGAGTGGTGAGCATTAATGCTCTAACTCGGACGGTGGTTGCCGGGTAAAGGTTCGGTGGGGGCTGCGATCAATGATCCGAGCGGTGTAACCTTGCCCGCTCGCATACCCAGATAAGAAAAATAATCAGGAGTCATTGATGCAACCGATCCGTCTCGGTCTGGTGGGCTACGGCAAGATTGCCCAGGATCAACATGTTCCCGCTATCCACGCCAACCCTGCGTTCCAGTTGGTGTCTGTCGCCACGCAAGGGCAGCCCTGCGCCGGGGTTGAAAACTTTCAGTCGCTGCGCGAGCTGCTCGAAAACGGCCCGCACGTCGATGCAATTGCGTTTTGCACACCGCCGCAAGGACGCTTCGCGCTGGTGCAACAAGCGTTGGCCGCGGGCAAACATGTGCTGGTCGAAAAACCGCCGTGTGCCACGTTGGGTGAAGCGATGGCGTTGGTGAATCAGGTCGCGGAGCAAGGCGTCAGTGGTTTGTTCGCCTGGCATTCACGTTACGCGCCCGGCATCGAAGCGGCCCGTGACTGGCTGACCGGCCGCACCCTGCAAAGCGTACAGATCGACTGGAAGGAAGACGTGCGCAAGTGGCACCCCGGCCAGGCATGGATCTGGCAACCCGGCGGCCTGGGCGTCTTCGATCCCGGCATCAATGCCTTGTCGATTGCCACCCACCTGCTGGCGCTGCCGCTGTTTGTCGAGTCTGCCGAATTGCGAGTCCCCAGCAACTGCCAGTCGCCGATTGCCGCGTCCATCAAGATGTCTGATGCGCGCCACCTCGATGTCCGCGCGGAATTCGATTTCGATCACGGTCACGAGGAACTCTGGAGCATCGAGATTCGCTGCACCGAAGGCATCCTGCGACTGGACAACGGAGGCGCGCTGTTGAGTATTGATGGCGTGCGCCAAGCCGTATCGGAGGAGGGCGAGTACGCGGCGGTGTATCGGCATTTTCAACAGCTGATCGGTGACAAAGCCAGTGATCTGGACCTTCAACCGCTGCGACTGGTCGCCGACAGCTTTTTTGTCGGCAGTCGGGCGTCGGTTGAGCCGTTCTACGATTAGCGGCCACGGGTCGAGCCATGGCGCTGGTCGCAGGCATTTGAAATGCACGGCGTTGCTCGATAGAGTCGCGCCCCGATCCGGCCACAGGTGCCGGACGTTCGTGGTAACAAGGGGTTGCAGTTGAACGAACAGACATTGTCCATGCGCCTGGAACGCGTGGCGACACATGTGCCAGCCGGTGCGCGACTGGCCGATATCGGCTCGGATCACGGCTACCTGCCGGTGGCGTTGATGCGCCGTGGCGCCATCACGGCGGCGGTGGCCGGCGAGGTGGCATTGACGCCGTTCCTCTCGGCCGAACGCACCGTGCGCGAGAACGGCCAAGACCTGCGGATCACCGTGCGCCTGGCCAATGGCCTGGCGGCGATCGAGCCGAGCGACGGGATCACGGCGATCAGCATCTGCGGCATGGGCGGCGAGACGATCCGCGACATCCTCGACAGCGGCAAGGCGCGCCTGAACGGTCGGGAACGCCTGATCCTGCAGCCCAACGGCGGCGAGCAGCCACTGCGCCAATGGCTGATGGAAAATGACTACCGCATCCTCTGCGAGGAACTGCTGCGGGAGAACCGCTTCGACTACGAAATCATCGTCGCCGAGCGCGCCGGGCCGGTGATGTACACCGCCGAGGAGCTGTACTTCGGCCCGCTGCAGATGCAGGCACGCAGCCCGGCGTTCCTGCTCAAGTGGCAGCGCATACTGCGCGAGAAGCAGAAGACCCTGACCCAGTTCGCCAGGGCGCGGCAGGCCGTGCCCGAGCAGAAGATGCAAGACATCGCCCGGCAGGCCCGGTGGATCACAGAACTGCTGGCTTGAGCCCGATCCAGGGCGGAGGTTAAAAGTGATTAACCCAGCATCTGCTCGGCGAGCAGAACCACCGCGATGATGATCATGGCCGCTCCCGAGAAACGACTGACGAAACGAGCCGCCGCTGGACGTGCTCGCAATACGACCTGTGAGCCAAATCCGACCAGCAAATAGATAACGCCACAACTGACGGTGTGGATGAGACCCAGCGCAATCATCTGCATCGGCACAGGCCAGGCAGCGGCAGCGTCGGTAAATTGAGGCAGTAGCGCCGGGAACAGCAGGAAGATCTTCGGATGCAGGCCGCTCACGCATAGCCCCTTGATCGCCCAGCGCCTCCAGCTGCCCGACGCCTGAATGTCATCAGCGTGCCGTCGCGCACGGCTTTGTAGATCGGGCACTCTTCGACCGGGTAATGACTGCCGTCCGCGTGAGTGTGGTGGTGAATGCGATGGATGTTCTTGCCGATCATGTCCTGCGGTTGGTGAGACGCTGATTTTGGGCCGATAGCTGCCTGCCGATTGATTCGCCCGGCTCCCACGGTCTCGCGCCGGTCTTGGCGGGGCGCATTACCTCCCAGTACTAAAGGAGGTGCCAATGAAAGCTAAAGGACCATTCCAGTCTGGCCTCATAGGTTTAGGCTCAATCCCACGATTCAAAGATACCGGCTGCGATGGCCCCTCCACCTCTGCACCTTAAAACACTGTTCGCCTGAACACTTGATGCAGCCCCGTCACCCGCTGAACTTCGTCAATGATGACTATCCGACGAGCCTCACAGCCTGCGATATGAGTAGAAAACCTCACCTGAATTCCGAGTTTCCAGAATAAAAGAGGATTTATCATGAGCAGCACCTTCTTCATTCCATCCGTGAACATGATGGGCATTGGCAGTCTCGACGAAGCGATGCTCGCCATCCGCAAATATGGTTTCCGTAAAGCCTTGATCGTCACGGATGCAGGCCTGGCCAAAGCCGGCGTGGCCGCCAAGGTAGCCAGCCTTCTGGCCCAGCAGGACATCAACTCCACCCTGTTTGATGGCGCCAAACCGAATCCGACGGTCAGCAATGTCGAGAAAGGTCTTGAGCTGCTCGGCCGCAGCGATTGTGATTTCATTATTTCCCTGGGTGGCGGTTCACCCCATGACTGCGCCAAGGGCATTGCCCTGTGCGCCGCCAACGGCGGGCACATCAGTGATTACGAAGGCGTGGATCAATCCGCCAAGCCACAGATGCCACTGATCGCGATCAATACCACCGCTGGCACGGCGAGTGAAATGACCCGTTTCTGCATCATTACCGACGAAGTCCGGCACGTGAAAATGGCCATCGTCGACCGTAACGTCACTCCACTGTTGTCGATCAACGATCCTTCGCTGATGGCAGGCATGCCCAAAGGCCTGACGGCCGCCACCGGCATGGACGCGCTGACCCACGCTATCGAAGCCTACGTGTCGACTGCGGCAACGCCGATCACCGATGCCTGTGCACTCAAGGCCGTGGAATTGATCTCGGCCAACCTGCGCACTGCCGTTGCCCAGGGTGACGACATGACCGCCCGGGAAAATATGGCCTACGCGCAATTTCTTGCCGGCATGGCCTTCAACAATGCTTCGCTGGGCTATGTCCACGCCATGGCGCACCAACTGGGTGGTTTCTACGACCTGCCTCACGGTGTCTGTAATGCGATCCTGCTGCCCCATGTCGCCAGCTTCAACGCCAGCGTATGTCCAGCCCGGTTTAAAGACATCGCCAACGCAATGGGTGTCGACACCCAGCATCTGGATGCGGAAAAAGGCGCCGCCGCGGCCATCACCGCCATCCGTAAACTGTCTTCGGATGTCGGTATTCCGAGTGGCCTCGCCGAACTGGGCGCCAAGGCCGACGACATCCCGATCCTGGCAACCAATGCCATGAAGGACGCCTGCGGTTTTACCAATCCGCGTCCCGCCAATCAGGACGAGATCGAGCAGATTTTCCATACCGCGATGTAATCGATGTGAAGTGACGACAGCCAGATCAAAAGCCCCGCCTTCGGTAGAAGTGCGGGACTTTTTTTGTTCGCGGATTACTCGACTTTGGACCCCGGCAAGCCCTGAGTAACTCGCCATTCCTTGAGTGTGCCGGTGATGCCTTCGACTGAATCGACTGAATCGACTGCATCTGTATTTGAACAAAATCTATTGCCGCCAGTATGGTTGCGGTCGGAACTGGCTTCTGAGTAACCAATAATTGCGGTGAAATGGCAATGAGGGTTTAAACCATCCGTTGATGGGGCAAGGTTTTGGAAAAGTAGTTGCCCGAGAGATAAAAGCAAAACCCCGACAGGGCAAGCAAGGCTCCTAAAGAGTGGATGGTTGCAATAGGCGAACGTTGACTCGTCGAAAGCGACAGCCACATACGCTCAGTCGTATGTGTAGTGGTTGAAATGTTTCAGCTGCTGTCTTAACTGGAGAGATGACATGACTGATTTTATCCCTACCCCGAACGAAATCGCTGGCAAAGTTGTGATTGTTACGGGGGCCGCCAGTGGTATTGGCCGCGCAATCGCAGAGCTGTTCCATGCTCGGGGCGCCAAAGTAATTGCTGAAGATATCAATCCAGAGGTGAAAAGCTTAGAACGTCCAGGGTTGGTTCCTTTCGTGGCTGATATTACCGTCGATGGCTCGGCTGAAGCGGCTGTTTTCTTGGCTGTACAGCACTTCGGCAAGCTCGATGTACTGGTCAATAATGCAGGTCGAATCATCTACAAACCGCTGATTGAAATGACGCGCGAGGATTGGAGCTGGCAGATGGAGACGAACGTTACTGGCGCGTTCCTTCACTCGCGAGAAGCCGCAAAAGAAATGATGAAGCAAAACTCGGGCGCAATCGTCAACATCGCCTCCTATGCTTCTTACTTCGCCTTTCCGGGCATCGCGGCCTACACCGCATCGAAAGGGGCACTGGCCCAGTTGACCCGGACTCAAGCCCTGGAGGCGATTGGTCATGGGATCCGGGTCAACGCGATTGGCGTAGGTGATGTGGTCACCAACCTCCTCAATCACTTTATGGAAGACGGACCAGGCTTCCTGGAAGAACACGGTAAGTCGGCGCCAATCGGCCGGGCGGCTTCTCCTGACGAAATCGCGGAGATCGTTGCATTTTTGGCCTCCGAGCGTGCCAGCTTTATTGTCGGTTCGGTCGTTATGGCCGATGGCGGTATGAGCATTCCTGTCGGCAGTTAATTTCCCGCTTGCGTAAGCGACATGGCTCAGGCTGTGTCGCTTGATTTTGATCGAGCTTGATTTGACGCTGGAGAAAGACATGGCCATTTTGGGAAAATCCAACTATCCACTAATTGATGTGCGTCGACATCTGGAGACGGGTCCGATTGTGCTGGTTAGTTCAGCCTGGAAGGGCGAGACGAATATCATGACGATGGGCTGGCATATGATGATGCCGTTCTCGCCGGCACTGTTCGGTTGCTACATCTGGGCAGGAAACCACAGCTACAGTTTGATTCGGAATAGCCAAAAGTGTGTGATCAATATTCCTACGGTTGAGTTGGCCTCAAAAGTAGTGGCTGTGGGTAATAGTGCAGGAGATAAAATGGATAAATTTAGAGAGTTTGGTCTTTGTATGGGAAGTGCTAAAGGCAAATGTCGCGATTTCAGTGAGCAATCCGAGAACCCTTCATTATCGCGGCCAAGGCGAATTCATGGTTGCTGGAGAGACAATAAGTTTTCGTGACGATTTTAAACCGCAGAATCTCTGATCTGAATAAAGGCCAGATCAATAATCCTATTCATTTTCGGTAGTGGCTTGGAGGAACACCGGCTTCCCGTTTGAATACCTGGGAGAAGTGGCTGGCACTGCTGTAGCCAACGTCCATGCCAATATCAATGATGCTTCTTTCGGTTTCTATGAGGAGCTGCTTTGCTTTGCTCATTCTCAGTTTTATGAAGTATTGAGAGGGTGAATGCCCGGTCGCACGTTTGAACAGACGACTGAAATGGTACTCGCTCATTCCAATTTCATTAGCTAGATCAGCCAAACAAAAATCTTCTCCGAGCTTTTTCTCCATCGTATTTACAACACGCTTCAGCTTGAATGCTGGCAGCGCATTGCGATGAGCAATGTTTTCGGCTCCAGCGTCAAGATACCTACGGACCAGGTGCACGGCGATGCACTGTGCGATCCCTTGTATCAAGAGTGCGCTGGTTTCTCCCCTGGTGGTCAGCTCAACTCTAAACTGTTCGAGTAACACTGACAGCGACTCGTCTCGACCTCCTGAGATTTCGCGCAAACGAATTGAGCTTGCTTGTCCCTCGTGGCCTTCTTGGATCGCACGTTCAAGTAGCTGGAGTGCGATGTAAATATGCATGACCACAAAAGGCTCCGAGCCGGAAACGCGCCAACGCATTTCGTAAGGGACCGAGGAGGTGGTAAGGAAAAAGTCTCCCTTTTTCACCTCGCTTGAACTCCAGTCCTCACCGGCTACTCGTTCTTCAACTGTTGCATCACCGGATAGAACCCAAACGATGAGCGGTTCAGCTACAGCGGGCACGATGAGGCTTTCCTCTATACGTTCTCGGTTAAAAATCTGCACCAATATGTCTTTCGAGGAAATGCCGTCGGTTGCGGCAATGCGTTCACCGGGGATGTGTCCTTCTAAACCGGTTGCAGAGGTTCGCTCAGCGGGCTTCACGACTCGTCCCCTTAAAGGTATCTATGAAAAATAAAATTATCATATGCCTGAACAAGCCAGGGTAGTTGGAGGCTTCGAGGCGCTCCTTTAGCGTTGGCGTGAGTGCGAGAGGTTGAGTCGCGAGGCGAGGTTGCCGAGCGCACGCCCGGGTATTTCTCATTGAACTATTTTTTTCAGTTTGCGTGTTTTCCGTTTCCGAGAGCTGGCGAGGGGACTCCGTCATCCTCATATAAATCATGATCTTGCTGATTCTTTGCCGAGTTGGCCCTGTGCTTGCAATTGGTACAGAAACAACTAAGCCCTGGCAGTCCGCACTCCCTGCCAGGGCCTTCTTAAGGAGGCACGTGTGGATCAGCGTATCAAGGTCATCATTCCCATCCCCATGGACCAGGCGAGCGCCGCTAATCGGGCGTCGCAGTTACCGGTCAAGTTCATTCTTCCCGGTTTTCATCCCGAGTTTGTCCCCGTTGTCAAAGGCGCCTCGCTGGGGGACAGCGCTTACGATGTGCTGCTCATGGATTTCTCCGTGGTCCAGGCCGGCCTCCGTGCTCAGGATGAAGGTTACAGCGCGGTCTGCATTGATACGGTGAGCGATTCCGGTCTGGCCGCGCTGCGTTCGCGATTGGACATTCCGGTGGTGGCCCCCGGAATGGCGGCCTTCCATACCGCCTGTATGCTGGGCAAGAAGTTCAGCATCATCACCATGTGGGACGAATGGTTCCCCTTGTACGAGAAGACGTTGACCGAATATCAGCTCTGGCCGCGAGTGGCGTCGTTGCGCTCGATCAAGACCCCGCCCGACCTCAGGGAGTTGCTCGAAGGCAAGGAGGAGGTGGTATTCGCCAAGCTCGAAGCCGAGGCAAGACGGGCGATGGAGGAGGACGGGGCCGATGTGATTGTGCTCGGTTCGACCACCATGCATCAGTCCCACGCCTACCTGGCCGAGCGCCTGCCGATTCCGGTGATCAACCCCGGGCTGGTTGCCTACAAGCTGTGTGAATTGATGCTGACACTGGGGCTCAAGCAGAGCCGCAAGGCTTATCCGGCCCCTCAGTGCCTGAATGACGCTGCCTATCACGGTTTCGCCGGCCAATAACGACAATAAGGAGAACAACCACCATGAGTCATCTTTCCCGCGAGCAACTGATCGATCTGGCGACCCGGCAGTACTTCGCCAATGTAGACAACAAGAATATGCAGGCCGTATTGGACTGCTGCCATGAAGACGTGGCGTTCACCATCCAGACCGATAACCTCACGCACAGCGGCCATGGCGGCGTGCGCAAGATGTTCGACAATCTGTTTAACAATTTCGAGGAAATCTGGCACGGAGATTTTGAAGTCGCTGCAGATGTTGAAGCACAGACGGTCTGCGCACGTTTCAACGTGTACCTCAAAGACCCGCAGGGTAATGAAACCCGTCTGCGCAACTGCAACTTCTGGTATGTCGAGGACGGCCGGTTCCGCCGCGTCTTCGTCTTCATGAGTGGCGAAAACGTGCTGCGCTGATCCATTGCGTGCATCTCCCGGGGCATCGCCGTGGATGGCCCGGGAAACCCTCGGCATTCGCTTGAGGGCCGCACTCGGCGCGATCAAGTGTCTGTCCGCCTCGACGGGCAACTCTCACTAGAACAAGAACAAAGGATGAGTAAAATGACCCAGCCCACTACGCCGGGGGAGCTTCGCTATCCCGCGCTTTTTACTCCGTTGAAGATCGGCAATATCACCGTGCGCAACCGGTTGATGCAAACCGCCCACGCCAAGGGTTTTGCTTCGGCCGATGGCCTGACTAATGATCGTGACATCCATTACCAGGCCGAACGGGCCAAGGGTGGTATCGGCCTGATTGTCACCGGTGCACGCCATGTACACCCCAATTCCACCGGGCCCAATCGGTCCCTGGCACGCGGTAACCGTGACGAAATAATCGAGCGCGATGCCGAGATGGTAAAGGCGGTGCATGCGTTCGGTGGGCGGATCATCGCCCAGTTGATCCACTTCGGCCCGCAGGGACGCAGCGGCGCACTGGACGACTATCGCGTGCTCTGGGGGCCTTCGACGATGAAGTCGCCGGCCTACAATGAATGGGCCAGAGAAATGACCAAGGCACAAATGGACGAGGTGTCCGAGCACTTCGCCCTGACCGCGCTCAACTCCAGGGCGGCCGGGTTCGATGGCGTCGAATTGCACTATTCCCATGGCTACCTGCATCAGCAATTCCTTTCCTTTGTCTACAACAAACGCACTGACGAGTACGGCGGTAGCCTCGACAATATTGTGCGTTTCCCCCTGGAGACCCTGGCGCGGGTGCGCGAGGCCGTCGGGCCTGACTTCGTGGTAGGCATCCGGATTTCCCTGGACGAGTGCACGGTGGACGGCATGCATGCCGATACCGCCATCGAGATGACTCTCCGGTTGGTGGCGTCGGGTCTGGTGGATTATGTCAGTGCTACGGCGGGCACTTATGCGGCCCACGCGGATCAGATCCCGCCGGGCGACTACCCGGAGAACTGGCTGGTGGAGGATGGGGCGCGCCTGCGGGCGGCGCTGCGCGAAATCAGCGATATCCCGGTATTTATCGTGGGCCATATCGTCGACCCGGCCAAAGCCGAGGCAATGGTTGCGAGCGGTGCCACCGATATGGTGGCGATGACTCGCACGCAAATCGCCGATCCCGAGTTCTGCAACAAGTTGCGTGAAGGTCGCGAGGACGAGATCAACCACTGTATCCGCTGCAATCAGGCCTGCATCGCCCGGTTGATGGCCGGCAATGCGATTTCCTGTGTGGTCAACCCGGCGGCCGGGCGTGAGCAGCGCTTCGGGCTGCACACCCTACAGCAAGCCACTACGGCGCAACGCTGGCTGGTGGTGGGTGGCGGCCCGGCGGGGATGAAAGCTGCACTGACCCTGCGCCAACGCGGCCACGTGGTCACCCTACTGGAGAAGGCAGAGCGCTTGGGCGGCTTGCTGAACCTTGCGGCCCGGCTGCCGCGTCGGGAGAAGTTCGGCTTTATACCGCGCGACCTGGAGCGACAGCTGCGTAAGGCCGGGGTCGAGATACGCCTGAACTGTGCAATGAGCGCTGATGAGGTGCTGGCATTCGGGGCCGATGGGGTGATTCTGGCGACGGGTTCGACCCCACTGAAAACAGCGTTTACCTCGACTCGCCCGGCTGTCGATCGGGTCCCGGGAACCGAGCAGGAGAATGTGCTCAGCGTGGTCGAGGTGCTTGAAAATCCGGCGCGGGTCGGTAAGCGAGTCGTGCTATTCGATGAAGACGGCGGCCGCTATGCGCTGGGGACGGCCGAGTACCTGCTCGACCGTGGGCATCAGGTGCACCTGGTCAGTCGCTTTATCGCGCTGTCGCCGAACCTAGCGTTGACCCTGGATCTGCCGGTGAGTTATCGCCATGTGTTCGCCAAGGGGCTGGCTTATACCCTCAACAGTTGGGTACGCGGCATCAGCGGCAAGCAGGCGCAGTTACTGAACCTGTTCACCGATCAGGACAGTGATTGCCTGACAGCCGACACCTTCATCATCGCTGCCGGCCACAGCCCGGACGATGCGCTGTACCGGGCCTTGCAGGGTCGTATCGCGAATCTGCACTGCATCGGCGACGCGTTTTTACCGCGCCCTCTGCAGGACACCCTTTATGAAGGCATGCTGGCTGGTCGCGAGCTGTTGGACGATCCCGCACGTTTCATCGAGCAGGGTGAGTTGGAAGGCTTTGGTGCCGATTGGCGCAACGCCATGGGCGCACCTGCACACTGACCCGGCGCCAGGCGCTTTCGATGAATGACCCGGCAGGCGGACAGTTGCCGCCTGCCCAGGAGAACAGCAATGACTGTCGAACGTTATCCGCATCTGTTTGAACCCTTGCGCCTGCGCGGGATTACGCTGCGCAATCGCATCATGCAATCGGCCCATGCCATGGCTTTCAATTCGCCCGAGGGGCTGACCAATAACCGCGATATTTACTATCACGCCGCGCGTGCCAAGGGTGGCATCGGCTTGATGGTCACCGGCAACCGGCTCATCCATCCAACGTCCAATACCTTCTGCCGCGGTTTTTCCTACGGCTACCGCGAAGAAATGGTCGAGCGTGATCTCGCGTTGACCGAGGCGGTGCATGGCTTTGGCGCCCACATTTTTGCCCAGCTCAACCACTTCGGGGTAATGGGCGAAACCCATGCGATGGATGACTACCGAGTCCTCTGGTCGGCCTCCAACATCAAGTCACCGGTGTTCGGTGAGATGGCCAAAGCCATGGAACGCGCCGATATGGACGAAATCGTCGAAGGCTGGGTGCGGTCGGCGCAGTATTCGCAACAGGCCGGCTTCGATGGCATCGAGGTGCATCTGGCGCACAGCTACCTGCTGCACCAGTTTATTTCGCCGCTGTTCAACAAGCGCGAGGACGAATACGGCGGCAGCTACGAGAATCGCATGCGCTTTGCGCTGGAAGTGATCAAGGCTGTGCGCGAGGCGGTAGGGCCGGACTTTGTGGTCGGTATCCGCCTGTCGATGGACGAAATGGTGCCCGGCGGCATGGAGATCGTCGACTGGATCAAGGTCGCCCAGACGGTCGAGGCGACTGGCCACATCGACTACATCATGGCCACCGCCGGCGTGTACCAGTCGGCTACCTACATCATGCCGCCCTATGATGTGCCCAACGGTTGGCTGGTCGACCCGATCGCCCGTCTCAAGCGGGCGGTGAGTCTGCCGGTGTTCTGCGTCTCCGGCATCGGCAGCGCCGCCGAAGCCGAGAAGATCCTTGCTCGTGGCGATGCCGACATGGTGGCCATGACTCGCGCGCAGATCGCCGACCCGGACTTTGCGCGCAAGATCGCCGAAGGGCGCGAGGATGAGATCTACCACTGCCTGCGTTGCAATCAGGGTTGTGTCTCGCGGCTGTTCCAGGGAACGTCCATGACCTGTCAGATCAACCCGGCGACCGGCCGTGAAGAGGTATTCGGCCCGCAAACCCTGGAGCTGGCGCCGGTGGCGAAACACTGGGTGGTGATTGGGGGTGGGCCGGCCGGCATGAAAGCTGCCGAAGGCCTGGCCAAGCGAGGGCATCGGGTGACGCTGCTGGAGAAGGGTGCCGAGCTGGGAGGGCAGGTCAACCATATCGTGCGCTTGCCACGCCGTGACTCCTTTGCCTGGATCACTGAGGATCTCAAGGTGCATATGGCCAAGGCCGGTGTGCAGATTTGCCTGAACAGCGAGGCGACCGTCGAAACGATCAAGGCCTTGCAGCCGGACGGGGTGATCGTTGCGACGGGTTCCCTGCCGGACCGCAGCGGTTACTCCGATATCAACCCCTTGGTCGAACGTGTCCCGGGCCTGGATGCCGATCATGTGTTCACCGCGCTCGATGTGTTGGCCGCCCCGGAGCGAATCGGCCACCGCGTGCTGGTGCTGGACGAGGAGGGCAATCGCTACTCGGCAGGGATCACCGAGCTATTGGTGGAGAAGGGACATCAGGTGCATGTGGTGACACGTTGGAACGCGTTGTTCCATCGGCTGGCGACCACGCTGGATCAGCCCTTGGTGTACGCCAATCTGTTCAGTCGCGGCCTGACCTACACCTTGAATGCATGGGTCAGCCAGGTCAGAGGCTCGTCGGTTGACCTGTTCAACCTGTACAGCGCCGAGGAAGAAACCTTGGAACACTTCGACAGTATCGTGCTGGCGGTTCGGCATTTGCCCCAGGATGCGCTCTACCATGCGCTGAATGCCGAGCTGGCCAATGTCCATCGTGTCGGTGACTGCGTCGTGCCTCGCAAGACCGACCATGCCATCTTCGAGGGCTTCCTCGCCGGCCGGGAAATCTTCGACAACTGGAAACGCTATATCGAGCCCGGTGCCATCGAGCAATTCGACGGGCCGATTAACCATCATCATTTTCTCTGACACGGTCTCCTGAGCGTTGAGTGACCGGTACTTCGTGTACCGGTTTTTTTTGCCCGTCCGGAAATCATTCTCGTAGGTGAGCGGTCCAGTTTTTTTGGACCACTCTGTAGGAGTTTTTAAGCCGCCTGTTGTTCAAAGAGCGCAGGCGGCAGGTTGTTCGAGGCAGAGTGGCAACGACGATGGTTGTAATGCGACACAAAATCGATCACATCTTTTTCCGCCTCGAAATGATTTTGATAGCCGTTTTCCGGCATCCAGTCATGCTTTAACGTTCTGAAATAGCGCTCGACCAAGCGAATGGCTTCCGCTTTTTTCTTCAGCGCTAACAACCGGATATCCCATGATGTTTCCTTAGGTCGATGCTCCTACATCATGGTCCAAAAACATTGAGCCACAACAAGGCAGCTCCGGGGAGGTGTGGTTCATCCGGCGTCCGGTCCATGCAGATTGAAATGACGATTTCAGGCTGCAATGAAATTGTCTGAAGAGTACGGCAGAAAGTTCGTGATCGAATATAAAACTCTTTATTAAACAAGGTCTTGAATGACTATTTCGGAGTTGGCAAGGCACTTGCAATACCTCTTGTACAGGCACTTCCAATAATAAGTACAAGAGAACGATCATGAGCAAACCACTGGAAGGGATTCGCGTCCTTGATCTGACCCATATGCTGTCCGGCCCCTATGCCGGCATGCTCCTTGCCGATCTCGGCGCGGAGACTATCAAGGTCGAGCCCCTCACGGGGGAAGGTACTCGTGCTCTGCTGGCGAAGGACCCGAAGCATTCGTTCAAGGGGATGGGAGCCTACTTCCTCACACTCAACCGCAACAAGCAGAGTGTCTGCATTGACCTTAAAAGCGAGCAGGGCCTGGCCGTGTTTCATGACCTGGTGCGCGAGGCCGACGTGGTGCTGGACAACTTCAGTGCGGGCGTCCCGCAGAAGCTGAAAATCGACTACCCACATCTCAAACTGATCAATCCGCTGATCATCACCTGTTCGGTATCCGGATTTGGCCAGGACGGTCCCAATTATCTGCGCCCGGCGTTCGACCAGGTGGTGCAGGGTATCGGTGGCGGCATGTCGATTACCGGCGACAACGCCGACACGCCGACGCGAGCGGGTATCCCGATCGGGGACCTGGGCGGCGGCATGTTCGCCGTGATGGGTGTGCTCGCGGCACTACAGGCGCGCCACAGTAAGGGTCATGGGCAGCATGTCGACATCAGCATGCTCGACTGCCAGATCAGCATGCTCAATTATATGGCAACCATGCACCTGCTCAGTGGCGAGAATCCGGAGCCCCTGGGCAATGGCCATTTTGTGCATGTGCCGTACAACACGTATCGCACCGCCGACGGCTTCATCATCATCACGGTGATCTTCGACAGTTTCTGGGACAACCTGGTCGGCCTGCTGGGCGTCGATGAACTGATGGACCCGAAGTACAAGGCTCAACCGGCGCGTCTGGCTGACAAGAAGTTGATCGACGGCCTGCTCGACAAAGTGCTCGCCACCCGCGATACCGCCCACTGGGTTGAGCAACTGTCCGCCGTGCGTGTGCCCTGTGCGCCGGTCAATCGCTTCAGCGAGGCGCTGGCCGACCCTCAAGTCCGCCACCGCAAGATGGTGGTGCAGATACCGCATCCTCAGGGAGGCACCGTCGAGGCGCCTGGCAACCCGATCAAATTGTCCGCCGATAACGAAGACAGCTACAGCGCACCGCCCTTGCTGGGTGAACACACCGACACCGTGCTCACGCGCGTGCTGGGTTACGACCCCGCGCGTATTGCCGAGCTGAAGCACCAGCGGATTGTGGGGTGAGGCATGAGCGACTTTGTCATTGTCAATGAAGTGGGGCCGCGCGACGGGCTGCAAAGCCAGGGTCGGATCCTGAGCATCGAGGAGCGCCTGTTGATGATCGATGCGCTGCTGGACGCGGGTATCTGTAGCATCGAAGCCGGCAGTTTCGTTTCGCCCAGGGCGGTGCCCCAGATGGCAGGGACTGCCGAGCTGTTCAGTCGGTTGCCGCTCGACAGAGCGGCCACCTACTCGGCGCTGGTGCCCAACCTGCGGGGTTACGAACGGGCACGCGAAGCCGGTGTTCAGTCGGTGGCCGTGGTGTTGTCGGCCACTGAGACCATGAACCAGCGCAACATCAATATGAGCCTTGAACAGGCCACCGCGGTCTGCGCGGAGCTGATGCAGCGCGCATGCCAGGATGGCGTCCAGGCACGCGCCTATATCGCCGTGGCCTTCGAGTGTCCCTTCGAGGGCCCGATCTCGCCCGCCGTGGTCGAGTACCTGAGCCAGAGCATGTTCGAGGCCGGTGCGGATAAGGTCATCATTGCCGACACCATCGGTGCGGCCAACCCGCGCGCTGTCGGCCAGGCCCTGGAGCGACTGGATCCGGCCTGTAGGGCTCGACAGATCTCCTGTCACTTCCACGACACCCGTGGCATGGCGCTGGCTAACGTGCTCAAGGCGCTGGATTGCGGGGTACGTGAGTTCGACAGCTCCATCGGTGGCCTGGGCGGCTGCCCGTTCTCACCCGGTGCGACCGGCAACCTGGCCACTGAAGACTTGGTGCTGATGCTTGATTCCATGGGCTGGCGGACCGGTATCGAGCCACTGGCACTGGTCGAGGCCGTGCAGCGAGTGCAGGCACTGACCGGCGGTACGCTCGGCGGTCATTCCTTCCGCTGGCTCGAACGCCAGGGAGGGGCTCATGTTTAGCCGCCTACTGGGCTGGGTGGCCCGTCTTGCGCCCTGGTTGGTGATCGGCAGCCTCGCTTACGCCGCCGTATTTATCAAACCTTCGGTTAATCCGGTCCCTCTGAATCAGCCGCTGCTCGAGCGCCGCGACGCCTTTTTCGACGGCGCGGCACTGGGCGAGCGGCTGTGGATCATCGGCCAGAACGGTGCGCTTCTGTCGAGCCTCGATGCCGGTGCGCACTGGACCCGCGAGGAACTGCCGTGTCGTGGCAATTTACAGTCCATCGCTGTATCCGACACCGGGCGTCAGGTGGTCGTGGGCAACCAGGGCCGGGTGTGGACACGTCAGGCCGATGAGCCATGGCAGAGCCAGGATCTGCGGGTCTCCGATCTGGCGGGAAAACTGCTGGGCGTCAGTTTTATCAACGGGCATTTCTGGGCCGTCGGCGAGATGGGCGTGCTGTTTCGCAGTGATGCCGATGCGCAGCACTGGCAGGCCATGGGCACGGGTGACGATGTCACGTTCAACAGTATTCGTGCCGGTGCGCAGGGTGACCTGTGGATCACTGCCGAGTTTGGTCGCCTGCTGCGCAGCCGCGATGACGGGCGGACCTGGTCCACTCAGGAACTGGGCCGCGAGAGCCTGCGTGCCCTGGCCTTCGATGGGCGTCAGGGCGTTGCCGTGGGCAATCAGGGCCAGGCGTACCTCAGCGAGGATGGCGGCGATACCTGGCATGCGATGAAACCCTTTACCCGTGAGCACCTGTTCGATATTGCGGTCCATCGCGGCGAGTGGCTGACCACGGGCGCCCGGGGCGCGTTGTTCCGCAGTCGGGCGCCTTCCGGCAACTGGCAGGCCTGGACCCCGGGAGGGCTCGACAAGAGCTATCACAGCCGCTTGCTCGACACCGCCGATGGTGTGGTGCTGATCGGTCATCAACTCGGTTTGCTGCGCCAGGACGACCTGCAACGCTGGCCTAGGGAGCAACAACAATGAATGTCGCAATGAATGTTGTCGCGCGCCTTTCACATTGGGCGATCCGCAATCGAGTGCTGGTGTGTGTGGTCGTCGCGCTGATGACCCTGGGTTTCGCCCTCAGCCTGACGCACCTGGATATCCGCACTCGTTTCAGTGACATGGTTCCCCATGATCACCCTTACGTGAAGGTGCACCAGAAGTACCAGGACAGCTTCGCCGCCAGCAACCGGGTGACCATCCTGGTCAAGGCCAGAGAGGGCGATATCTTCCGTGATGAGGTGCTTGGCGAAGTGCGTCGGATTACCTACGACCTGCAGCAGGTCGAGGGCGTTAATCCGATGCAGATCACCTCGCTGGCGTCGAAGAAGCTCAAGCGCGTCAACGCCTCCAGCGAAGGGATCGAGACCCGTCCGATGATGTGGCCGGATCTGCCCAGGGATGCTCAACAAATGCGCGAACTGCGCCAGGCGGTCCTGAATAACCCGCTGGTCTATGGACTTTACGTGGATCGTGATCTGGCCTCGGCGCTGATTCAGGTCGATTTCTACGACCACCTGGTGGATTACTCGAAGATATTTCCGCAGATCGAGGCCATCCTCGACGCTTCACCGGTGAAGGAGGCGGTCAGCCTGCATCTGGTTGGCGAGCCGATTCTCTACGGCTGGGTGGCGCACTACCTCGGTGAAACCGTGGCCATCGCGCTGCTCTCGCTGGCGGCCATGCTGATCCTGCTGTTCGTGTTCAGTCGTACCTGGCGCGGCACACTGCTGCCGTTGATTGCCGGCACCGTCTCGGCGATCTGGGCCCTGGGTGTGGGCAGCCTGCTGGGTTACAACTTCGATCCGCTGGTGATTGTGGTGGCGTTCATCATCACGGCGCGAGCGTTCTCCCATTCGGTGCAGTTGATCACCCGTTTCGATGACCTGGCAGTCGGTGAGTCGGTCGAACCGCGCAAGGCGGCCGAGCAGACCATGCGTGAGTTGTTTCGCCCGAGCATGCTCGGTCTGTATGCCGATGCCGGGGCGATTCTGTGCGTGATCCTCACGCCAATCCCGCTGATGCATAAGGTCGCAATCATCGGTGCCATTTGGGTGATGACCATTGCCGTCTCGGCGGTGCTGCTGACACCGGCGTTGCTGTCCTACGTCAAGCAGCCTCACGGTTACGCGCATCCGGTCAACCTCGACGGCTTCATGCAGATGATCCTGAACGGTGCGAAATGGATGGTGCGCAGCCGGGCACGCTACTGGGTCGCGCCGGTCACCCTGGTCCTGCTATGCGGCTTCATGTTCGAGGCCACGCGGATCAATGTCGGCGATGCCAGCGACGGTTCGCCGATCCTCTGGCAGGACTCTTCGTTCAATCGCGACAGTGCGTTGATCAACCGTCTTTATCCCGGTTCCGAGCAGATGTTCGTCGTACTCGAAGGCAAGGAGCTGGATGCCATCAAGGCACCCGAGGTGCTCGACTGGATGCTGCGGTTTTCACGCTACATGGAACGCCAGCCGGAGATCGGCGGGACCGTATCGCTGGCCGATATCGTGATCGACATTCGCCGCAACCTGTATGAGGGCAACCCGCGCTACGGCGAGCTGGGTGCCAGCCGCATGGAAAACGGCGAACTGATCAGTTTCTACATGCAGGGCGCCGATCCGGATGACCTGACCCAGTTCGCCGATGTGCAGTTTCGCAATGCCGCCGTGACGCTGTTTTTCCGCGATCACAAGGGCGACACCCTGCGCAAGGCCACGCACTACGCCAACGAGTTCATTCGCGACAATCCGCTCGAAGGGGCTGACGTGAGGCTGGTCGGGGGGGTGCTGGGCATCATTGCGGCCGTCAACGAGATCCTTCTCGGCGACCAGATCGAGGCCACCGCGCTGGCCTTTCTGGTGGTTGTCTTGTGCTGCCTGGTGGTCTATCGGTCGTCGGTCAGCGGGATCTTTTTCATTATTCCGGTGCTGATTTCCAACGTGGTGACCTTCGCCTTCATGGCCTGGCAGGACATCGGCATGAGTATCAGTACCTTGCCGGTAGTCGCTCTGGGGATCGGCCTGGGCGTCGATTACGCCTTTTATATCGTCGACTCGATGAAGGAGTACCAGGAGAAGCACCCGCAGGCCGAACCCCTCGAAGCGGTGCTGCAATCACTGAACTCGGCCGGGCGCGGGGTGCTGTTGACGGCCTTCACGCTGGCGGCCGGGGTGCTTTTCTGGTCGTTCTCTTCCCTTCGTTTCCAGGCGGAGATGGGCATGCTGATCGGCCTCTGGCTGATGGTCTCGGCATTCACCTCACTCTTCGTCATGCCTTCACTTGCGCTGGTGTTCAAACCGAAATTCATCTTTGAACACGGCCAGACGAAAACCGCCCCGGTTCGGGAGCGTATCCACCAACCTGAACACATCAGGAACTGAAAATGAGCGCACAAAATAATAAGACGAATGTGTGGTCTGGCAAAACTCCGTTGGCCTGCGCTGCGCTGCTGACGGGGCTTGGCATGCAGGGAGGAGTCCAGGCAGAGGAGGGGTTTCTATCGGACTGGGAGGTGAGCGGGTACGTGCGTCAGCACATGTCCTGGAACCTGCAGAACCCGTACCTGATGGATACCGAAGACCCCAACGGCCTGGTCGGTGCCAAGCGCAAGGGTAATTACAGATACGACCTGTCGATGGCGCGTACCACCCTCAAGCTCAATATGTTCAAGGACTTTGGCAACTCGCAATTCAATATTTCCGGGCGTATCGCCCGTGAAGTGGAAACCAACTACCTGGAAGACCTCCAGCAGGCGATGGATCAGAACGCGGCGTCCGATTTCTTCAGTAACCGCACCAAGTCCGGAGTCAATTTGATGGATGACGTCTACAACAGCGAAGAGATCCGGGAGTTGTGGTGGCAGACAGGCGTCACCCCGACCACCACGCTGAAATTGGGCAAGCAGCAGGTGGTGTGGGGCGAGACCGACTTCTTCCAGTCGCTGGACGTGATCCATGGTTATGACATGCGCATCCGTTCGTTCCTTGAGCCGGAAAACGAAGACGTGCGCAAGCCGCTGTGGATGGTCAACGTGATGGAGCGCTTCGACAGCGTCGACGGTACGCTGCAGATGTTGTACATCCCCGGCCGCATGAACCGCGCACGCGATCGCGGCAACAGCTATGACCTTGAAGGAGGGCGCTGGGCGAACAACCCGAACAAGGGCATCACCTTCGAATCGGCCCCCTTCGGGGCGGACGTCCCCTACAACTTTGACCACAAGGCCGCGGACATGGACGATCCGTCCTATGGCCTGCGCTGGAAGGGCATGGCCGGCGAGTGGGAATATTCGCTGGGCTGGTTCCACGGGCCGTCGCAAAACCCGGTGATCAACTCCAACCCGAACAGCCCGCTGGGGGTCGGCAACGCCGCGAGCGGGCGCACCTATGTCGGTCCCTACAAGGGCGAATACGCCTCCGATCCAGGATCGACGGTCGGCGAGCTGATCTTCCCGTTTGTCGACGTGTTTGGCATCACCGCCAACCGCTACCTCGGCTCGCTGGATGCGGTGTTCTCCACCGAGATCTCCTACATCCCCAATGCGCCCTACAACATTGGCATCCAGGCGGGCGAGAAGGGCGGGTGTGCTTTCTTCCCTGGCTTCTGCGGGATTATCGAGAAAGATGTGGTGAAAACCATGGTGCGCATGGACAAGCAACTGGCCCTGCAAAACTACCTGGGAACCAGCCGGCCATCGTTCTTCTCGGTGCAGCTGTTCAACACCTGGATCACCCATTACGAGCGCAGTGATGAAGTGGTCAACTCGGCCGGCTTCAGTGGCCGTACCAAGGAGTTCTCGACCATCGCCACCGCCATTCTGGCGACCAACTACGACAACGATCGGATCAATCCGAGCCTGGCGGTGGGCACCGATCTGACCTATGGCGGCAGCTTTGTCGTGCCCAGCGTCGAGTTCGCCTATGGCAACAATTGGCGGGTGCGGGTCGAGGCGGACCTGTTCTTCAACGACGAGCGGCAGAAGCGTGCGCTGGAGAACTTCAACAACACCAACCTCTTTGGCTATTTCGATGGCAACGACCAGCTGGCCGTCCGTGTGACCTACCAGTTCTGAAGCAGGAGATAACGATAATGACAATCCTCAAGACCCACCTTGTGGCTTCCCTGGCGTTGACCTTTTCGGTGGTGCTGGCGGCGCAGGCTGGCGAGCTGAAGCCGGGCACTCGGATCGATGCAAAAAGCCTGGGCCAACAGCTGAGCGATACGTTCGAAGGGCACGCGATCAGCGATCTGCTGACCGAGCGCATGCAGATACTGATCAAGGACGAAGGCCTGGCCATCACCCTCAAGGCGTCCGAACCGGTGGTGCTTGGCAAGGACTACCTGAAGGCCACCAAGGCCAACGAAGGCAAGGCGGTGTACAACCACGATACCCGCCAGGTGGAGGGCTGGGTGGCCGGCATTCCGTTTCCCAATGTCAGTCAGAGTGACCCGGACGCCGCCGCCAAGTTGATCTGGAATCACCATTACGCACAACCGACCAAGAACCTGCAGGACTATCCGAAGTTCGGTTACCTGTTCCTCAACGACAAGGTCGGCCTGGAACGCCGCCAAGAGTGGGCGTTCAAGCGCTATTACATGAAGGGGCGGCTGGGGGACGTTCCGCCGGTCGAGGGCGACGGCACTATCCTGACCAAGACCTTGCTGTACGCCACGTACCCCAATGACATCCGTGGCCTGGGGCTGTTCACCATTCGTTATGACTCGGCCAAGCTGGAAGACTCCTGGGCCTATGTAAAGTCGGTCCGGCGCACCCGTCGTCTTTCCGGAGGGACCTGGATGGATCCGATCGGCGGCACTGACCAGCTCAGTGACGATATCGAAATCTTCAACGCCCATCCCAGCTGGTACCCGGACTACAAACTGCTCGGCAAGCGCTGGATTCTTGCTGTAGCCAATTCCACGGGCGAAACCTGGAACCAGAAAGCCACTGGCAATGCCGAATTTCCGGTGATCGACCTGGAAAACGCACCGCACTGGAACCCCAAGGCCGAGTGGGAGCCGCGGGAAGTCTGGGTGGTGGAAGCGACCACGCCCCCGGAGCACCCGTACAGCAAGAAAATCATGTACATGGATACCCAGTTCCCACGCTTCTACCAGGCCGAGGCCTATGATCGCAAAGGGCAGTTCTGGAAGTGGATGAATTACCACCTCAAGAGCATCAAGACCGAGGATGGTGATTGGGGAATCGTGTCCGCCGCTGGCTTCACCATCGACTACCAGAGGCGCCATGGCACGGTATTCGTGCTCGGTGGCCCACGCTTGAACACCGCCGGAGTCACGGCGGAGGACGTCAACCTGCGCGAACTCGAAAAGGCCGCGCGTTAAGCCGAACTCGCCGGGGCGTCCGCGCCCCGGCCCAAGACGCACAACAACGCTAAGAAAGTGCTTGGAGGCAACATGAGTTTTCGTTTGGGTGCTGATGTAGGCGGGACGTTTACCGACCTGCTGTTGATTAATGACGTGACGGGGGACAGCTATACCGCCAAGGTGCCTTCCACGCCGCACAACCCCTCTATCGCCGTGCTCAACGGGATAGAGAAAATTTGCCAGACCTCGGGCATTGATCCGTCCGAGATCCGTTCTGTGATGCACGGCACCACGGTAGCCACCAACGCCATCCTGACCCGTCGCGGCGCCAGGGTCGGCCTGGTGACGACCAAGGGCTACAAGCAGGTGCTGCACATCGCCCGCTCTTTCGTACCCGGGGGCCTGGGGGGCTGGGTGACCTTCAACAAGGGCGAGCTACTGGCGCCGCTGGAGCTGACCGTTGAAGCCGACGAGCGTATCGACACCCATGGTGTGGTGGTGCGCGAACTGGACCGCGCAGCTATCCGTGCCGAGTTGCACAGGCTCAAGGAGGTCGGTATCGAGGCGTTGACCATCAGCCTGATCAACGCCTACGTCAGTGGCGAGCACGAGCGGGTGATCCATGACATCGCCCTTGAAGTGATGCCGGGTGTACCGGTCTCGCTGTCCTCGCAAGTGGTACCCGAGATGCAGGAGTACGAGCGTACGGAAACCACCGTGGTCAACAGCTATGTCCGTCCGCAGGTGGCCAACTACCTGGAACATCTGCAGGGCGAACTGTGCAAACGGCTGCGTCCCGATGTGAAGTTGTCCATCCTGCGCTCCGACGGTGGCCTGGCTACCAGTCAGTCGGCGGCCAGCACCCCGGTCAACCTGTTGCTGTCCGGACCGGCCGGCGGTGTCGCGGGGGCTATCTGGTTCTGCTCGCGGGGCGGTTTTAGCAAGGTGTTGACCTTCGACGTCGGTGGCACCTCAACCGACGTGGCGTTGATCGACAACAACCAGGCGCGCATCCGTCGCGAAACCCGCGTGGGTGACGTGGCCGTACGGGCGCCTTCGGTCGATGTGCGCACCATTGGGGCTGGCGGTGGTTCCATGGCTTCGGTTCCGGAGCTGACCAAGGCCCTGCGGGTCGGTCCGGAAAGTGCCGGTGCAGTGCCTGGCCCGGCGGCTTATGACAAGGGGGGCACCGTCGCTACGGTGACAGACGCCAACGTGGTGCTCGGATACCTGCCGGCCGAACAGAAACTGGGCGGCGACTTCCAGGTGCGCAAGGACCTGGCAACCAGAGCGGTGCAGGCGATCGCTGATGCCATGGGCGTGTCCTTGTTCGAGGCGGCCGAAGGCATCGTGCGTATCGCCAATGAACACATGTTCGGGGCGTTACGCCTGATCAGCGTCGAGCAGGGTTACGACCCGCGTGACTTCGCCCTGTGCGGCTTCGGCGGTGCCGGCCCGCTGCATGCCAACGCCCTGGGCATCCTGATGAATGCCTGGCCGGTGATCATTCCGCCGGGGCCGGGCGTGCTGTGTGCCTACGGCGATGCAACTACACGGGTCAAGGATGAAGTATCGCGTTCGCTGGTGCGTCGGGTCAGCGATTTGAACGTCGAGGAGGTCGCGCAGACGCTGCAGCAACTGGGCGACAGCGTGCGCAGCTCGCTGGCCTCACAGGATATCCCCGCCGAGGTGCAGCAACTGACCTGGCAGGCCGATGTTCGTTATCAGGGCCAGGCCCTGCTGCTGACCCTGGATATTGACCCGGAAAAACTGGCCAGCGAAGGCATGCAGGCCATTACGGCTGCCTTCGACGCCGAGCACGAACAGCTGTTCACCTTTGCTCTCAACGAGGCCCATGAACTGGTCAACCTGCGCGCCATCGCCCGGGCTCCGCGACCGGAGATCACCGAGCGGGCATTCGAAGGCGCTGGCAGCGTTCTGGCGGATGCCTGGGTCGGCGACACATCAGTGCATTACGCCGGCCAGAACTACAGCACCGCACTCTATGCCCGCGGCAAGCTCAGTCCGGGGCTGGTGATATCAGGCCCGGCCATTGTCATGGAGATGGACTCTACCACCCTCGTTCTTCCGGGTTACGAAGCGGCTGTGGACCGCGTCGGCAATCTGTTGATCCGCCCGCTGGGGCATCAGGAGTAAGCGTTATGGTTGCGCGAATCAAACAAGAAAACAGCAATCCGTTCCAGCGCGTCGAGGTTGACGGCATCAACATCGACATCGTCGAGAACGCCCTGGGCAATGCCCGCAATGAAATGGACGCGGTGCTGTTTCGCACCGCCATGAGCCCCGGCATCCGTGAGCAGGGTGACGCCTTCCCGATGATCGCCACCAGCGAAGGCAAGATGATCGTCGGTCAGTTCGGCTCGTTTATCACCGGCTTCCTGCGCAACTACGAGGGCGAGATCGAAGAAGGCGACGTATTCCTGACCAACGACCCGTATCTGTGCGGCGGGGCGGTCAGTCACCTGCCGGACTGGCTGGTGCTCATGCCGATTTTCAAGGGCGGGCGGGTGATCAACTACGCCGCCATGTTCGGTCATATGTCCGATGTGGGCGGCAAGGTGCCGGGCAGTTTGCCGACCAACGCCAGCTCGATCTGGGAGGAGGGCATTCGCATTCCGCCGGTGAAGTTGTATCGGCGTGGCGAGATGAACAGCGACATGCTCGACGTCATCCTGCACAACGTGCGCATGCCCCGCTGGAACCGCTCTGACCTGAATGCGATCGTCGCCGCCTGCCGTACGGCGAGTAAACGCTGCATCGAACTGGCCGAGCGTTTCGGTGATGACGTGTTCTACAGCGCCCAGCAGGAAATGCTTGAGCGCACCCATCGCGCCATGAAGGAAGTCATCACTCGTGTGGTGCCTGAGCATCGCCAGGAATTCGAGGACTACATTTGTGACGACGGCGCCGGCCTGGGGCCCTACACCCTGCGCTGCGCCCTGTGGCGCGAGGGTGACAAGGCGATTTTCGACTTCGAAGGCACCGACCCGCAGGCGCCCTCGTCGGTCAACTTCTACGTCAATGAGGAGATGTTCAAGATCTTCTTCGGTGCGCTGACCATCAGCCTGTTCGACCCCGCCATTCTGCTCAACGATGGATTCTACGACCTGGTCGAGGTGCGTATTCCACAGGGCTCGATCCTCAAGCCGAACTTCCCGGCGGCACTGTCCTGCCGGACCCACCTGCTGGGGCGGATCTTCGACATGATGGGTGGCCTGCTCGGCCAGGGGACACCGCAGGCGATGAACGCCGCAGGTTTCTCCGACTCGCCGCACTTCATGTACTCCGGCTACGACCAGAAGGGCGAATGGTTCCAGCTGTTCCAGATCGGTTTTGGCGGTATCCCGGGGCGCCCGGTGGGCGATGGCCCGGACGGTCACTCACTGTGGCCTGGCTTCACCAACGTACCCAACGAGTTCGTCGAGGCCTACTTCCCGCTGCGCATCGAGACCTACGAGACCCTCACCGATTCCGGTGGCGCCGGCTTGCATCGCGGTGGCAACGGGCTGCGTGTGGCCTACCGACTGCTGGTCGATGGTGACGTGTCGATCCATGACGATCGCTGGCTGACTTACCCCTGGGGCGTCAACGGTGGGGCGCCGGGCGAGCGCAGCCGCAAGGAGCTGATCCGCGCCGATGGCACAAGGCAGATGCTGCCGGCCAAGTGCGACAACGTTCAGGTCAAGGCGGGCGATCTGGTGCTGTTCGACACCTGGGGCGGTGGCGGTTGGGGCGATCCGTTGCAACGGGATCCGGCCAAGGTACTCGGAGATACCCGCAAGGGGCTGGTCAGTGTCGATGGCGCGCGTCGCTACGGTGTGGTGATCACGGGTGGCGCGGTGGATAACGACGCGACCGGGGCCCTGCGTGAAGTCATGGCCAGTGAGCGCGGCGAGATCCAGTTGTTCGACCGTGGCGGCACCCTGGACGAGCTCAAGGCACGCTGCCTGACCGAAACCGGTCTGCCGGCACCCACCACGCCGTCCTGGACCTGAGGAACCACTATGACTCTGGATTCACGCTCCCTGTCCCCGGCCCGACGCTATGCGCTGGTGCTGGTGGACCTCTCGGTCGGTTTTACCGACCCGAAGCAAAGCCCGCTGGCCAGTGACTGTCCGGGAGTGATCGAGGCCAATCGCACGCTGCTCGAGGCGTTTCGCCGACGCGGCTGGCCGGTGATTTTCACGACTGTGGCCTATGACGATCCCTCCCAGGCGCGAGTATTCCGCGAAAAGGTCCCGGCGTTGAACGTGCTGGTCGCGGGCTCGGCACTGGTCGAGATTGACCCGCGCCTGGCGCCGCAGGACGGTGAGCCAGTGCTGGTGAAGTTCTGGGCCAGTGGATTTTTTGGTACCGACCTGGCTCAACGCCTGCGTGACATGGACGTGGATGGCGTCATGGTCACCGGACTCACCACCAGCGGCTGTGTGCGGGCGACCGCTCTGGATGCCCTGCAGCATGAGTTGCGCGTGCTGTTGCCCGAGCAGGCGGTGGGCGATCGCGATGCGCAGGCCCATCAGGCCAACCTGCGCGACCTGCAGCTCAAGTACGCCGATGTGCGCGATCTGGAGGACTGCCTTGCGCTGCTGGATTAGTGTGCTGGCAGGGGTGGCTGTCGCCGGTTGCTCGGTAACAGCCCCTCCGGTCGCACCTCTGTCATCGGAGCTATGCAACGCATTCGTCGAGGCGTGGGTCGGCCACTTCAAGGCCAACGTCGCCAGGCTCGATGGCCAGACGACGACCTCCCTCGACGAAGCGCTGAGACAGTCTCGCCAGGCACTGCTCGTCGCTGGGCAGGACGAGGCCCAATGTCAGCGGCCGTACTGCATCGTGCAGCCCCGGGCGGGCGGGCGTCTGGACAGCTACTGCGGCTATCGGATCGCCGATCCCGGAGGCAACGAGTTGTACCGCTGGGTGCCTTGGGCACCTGCCAGACGCTGACGGAATAAAAACAGAAATCCAATTGCCGAGGTAACCACAGTGAGAGCACAAACGCTCTACGACAAGCTCTGGGATCTCCACCGGGTAGAGGACTTGCCCGACGGTTCAACCTTGCTTTATATCGACCGTCATCTGCTGCATGAGGTGACTTCGCCTCAGGCATTCTCAAACCTGCGCCTGACCCACAGAAAACCCTGGCGCGTAGATACCAGCCTCGCCACGCCCGATCACAACGTGCCCACCATGAATCGTGAACAGGGACTGGGTGGCATCAGCGACCGTATCGCCCGGCAGCAGATCGCCGTACTGGAAAGCAACAGTCGCGAGTTCGGCATCCGGTTGTTTGCGCTCAATGACATGCGCCAGGGTATTGTCCATGTGGTCGGCCCCGAGCAGGGCCTGACCCTGCCGGGCATGACCCTGGTCTGCGGCGACTCGCACACGGCCACCCATGGTGCGCTGGCTGCCCTGGCCCACGGTATCGGCAGCAGCGAGGTCGAGCACGTCCTGGCGACCCAGACCCTGCGCAGCCGCAAGCTGGAGAACTATCGCATCCGCGTCGAGGGCCAACTGGCACTGGGTGTCACCGCCAAGGACCTGGCCCTGTACATCATCGGTTTGATCGGCAGTGCCGGTGGCAGCGGGCACGCTATCGAGTTCTGTGGCGAGACCATCGAGACAATGTCGATGGAGGCCCGCATGACCTTGTGCAACATGAGCATCGAGGCGGGTGCCCGCGTGGGCCTGATCGCCTATGACCAGGTGACCGAGCAGTATGTGCGTGGCCGCCCACTGGCACCGCTCCCTGAGCACTGGGACGCAGCAACTGCCTACTGGCGCGATACGTTGCATTCCGATGCCGAGGCCCACTTTGATCGGCAACTGTTGATCCAGGCCGATGACATTTTTCCTCAGGTGACCTGGGGCACCTCGCCGGAAATGGTGAGCCCGATCAATGGCCATGTCCCGACCTTGGGCAGGGCACTCGATGCCCTGCAACGCCTGGACTGGGAGCGGGCCCTCGCCTATATGGACCTGCAACCGGGGCAGCGATTGGTCGGTGTGCCACTGGACCGTATTTTCATCGGCTCCTGCACCAATGGCCGCATCGAAGACCTGCGGGCCGCAGCCGAAGTGCTGCGCGGCCGCCGGGTGCATGCTCGTATTCGCCAGGCGCTGGTAGTGCCCGGCTCCGGACTGGTTCGCCTGCAAGCGGAACGCGAAGGTCTGGATCGTATCTTCAAGGCTGCCGGGTTCGAGTGGCGCTCGCCTGGCTGCTCCATGTGCCTGGGCATGAACGCCGACAGGCTGAGCCCCGGCGAACGCTGCGCTGCGACATCCAACCGCAATTTCGAGGGTCGCCAGGGCAAGGGCGGGCGTACTCACCTGATGTCGCCCACCATGGCCGCCGCGGCTGCAGTAGCCGGCGAGCTGACCGATTTCAGGAACCTGTAAGCATGCAACCATTGATCACGCACCGGGGCATCCTCATCCCGTTCAACCGTGCCAACATCGACACTGACATGCTCCTGCCCAAGCAGTACCTCAAGAGTCTTGAAGCGACGGGATTCGGAGGGTTTCTGTTTGACGACGAGCGCTACCTGGACCCAGGAGAAATCGACACCCCGCTGAGCAAGCGCCGTGAGAACCCTGGCTTCATTCTCAATCGCTGCGCCTATCGCCAGGGCAGTGTGGTGTTGGCACAAGCCAACTTCGGCTGTGGCTCAAGCCGCGAACATGCGGTGTGGGCGTTGCGCGACTTCGGCGTACGTGTGGTCATTGCCCCCAGTTTTGGCGATATTTTTCGCAATAACTGCTTCAACAATGGCGTGCTGCCGCTGGCGTTGGAGCAACCTGTGATCGACCAATTGTTCAAGCAGGCCGAGGCCTGGCCAGGGCTGGAGGTCGAGGTGGATGTGGAACGGCGCTTGCTTTCGGTAGGGGCCGAGGTATGGTGTTTTGGTCTCGACGAAGGACGCCGCCAGCGTCTGCTCAATGGCCTCGACGAAGTGGGCGAAAGCCTGGGTTACGCTTCGCAGATCAGTGCCTATGAAGAGCAGCGTCGGCTCAGTGAGCCCTGGCTTTTTCGTCGTTGAGTGTCCCTGAGCCTGCGCCTTATAAAAATAACAAAGGGGGAATCAAACCATGGAATTCGCCAACGCGGAATTCGACCGGGTCCGGATCTGCCTGATCGGCAACTCGCAACTGAGCCTGGTGGTACACAGCCTGATACCGGAGTTCGAGGCGCTGGCCAGCGTCACCATCATCGACAATATCTTCAACGATGCGGTCAAGGCGGCACGTGACCTGATCGAGCGCCAGCAGGTCGATATCTTTATCAGCGCCGGGGCCAACGCCTTCTACCTGCAGGACACTCTGCCGATACCGGTCCTGGGCCTGAAGGTCGAGCAAGCCGATCTGATCCAGGCCGTGCTCACCGCACGGCGTATTTCCTCGAAAATCCTGCTGCTGACCTACGAGCGGCAGGAAACCAACGTCGAGCTGCTGAGCCTGTTCGACGGTGTCGAACTCACACACCACACCTACAGCACTGCCGAGCACGCCAAGGAAATTTTCCACAGCGTACGCGACGAAAGCTTTGGCGTGGTCATCGGTTCCAGCTATGCCTGCGATCTGGCCGAGCACGCGGGATTGCAATCGGTGCTGCTGTACTCGCGCGAGTCCTGCCGGAACCTGCTGCGCAAGGCCATTCGCCACGCGGGTCAACACAAGCGTGAACAACAGCAGGCGGCCATCGGCCAATTCCTGCTGGAGCAGAATTCCCAGCCGCAGATCCTGACCAATCGCAGTGGCGGGGTGGTGGCGTGGAATGCGGCGGCCAGCCTGCTGATTCCTACCATCGGGCGCCGGCGACGGTTGGACGGCCTGCTCGACAGCAAGATGCTCGATGCCCGCAGCCTCAGGGCCGAAGGGCTGCTGCTGGGAGACCGCCTGTGCAGCCTGAACAAGCACCCCTTTGAGCTTGATGGCGAGTTGGTCGGCTTTCTTTACAGCTTCCAGCTCAGCCCTTTGGCCTTGCCCAGGGACGACAGCCGGCGGCTGGTGTTCCAGTCCGCCCGTATGGCCGAGGTGCAGAATCAACTGAACGTGTATGGCGCGACGCCCGGTACCGTGCTGATCCGTGGCGAGACCGGTACGGGCAAGGAACTGGCGGCGCGCCAGGTGCATGTTTCCAGCGGCAATGCCAAGGGGCCGTTCGTGGCAATCAACTGTGCGGCCATTCCGGCCGAACTGTTCGAGTCCGAGCTGTTCGGTTACGCCGATGGCGCGTTCACCAGTGCCAAGAGCGGCGGCAAGTCCGGCCTGCTGGAGAGTGCCAACAATGGCACGTTCTTCATGGACGAAATCAACTCGCTGCCACTGCCACAGCAAGCCAAGCTGTTGCGGGTACTACAGGAGCGTGAGGTGATCCCGGTCGGTGCGCGTCGGCCGATTCCGCTGAACATAAAGTTCGTCGCGGCCTGCAACGTAGACTTGATGGGTGAGGTGCGCACCGGCCGATTCCGCGAAGACCTGTATTACCGGATCAGCACCTTTAGCGTGCACATCCCGCCGTTGCGTGAACGTGCCGAAGATATTCCGCTGCTGACCAGCTACCTGATGCGTCGTGAAGGGCTGCGTTACGCCCTGGACGTGGAGCCCGATGCCTTGATCAAGGGCGTGGCCCCGCTTTTTCGCCGCTACCATTGGCCCGGTAATGTGCGTCAGCTGGAAAATGTGATCGAGCGACTGATTGTTTCTCAGCGCCTCTACGGCAGTTACGAAGCGTTGCTCGAAGCATTGCCGCAAGTAGTCCCGGAGTTTTACGCACCGTTGAGCGAAGGTGAGGGCGGTGGGCATTTGCACCACGTCGAGCAGGAGGAAATCGTCAAGGCTTTGCAACTGTTCGGTGGCAACAAGAGCATGGCGGCGGAATACCTGGGCATCAGCCAGACCACGCTGTGGCGGCGCCTTAAGCGATTACAGAACGGGGAAAACCAGGCTTGAAAAGGGCTTCTTGGGCGCGCATCGGTCATGAATACGCAGCGCGGCTGACCGCGCCGGAGCTGGGCTGGACAATCGCCAGGCTCATTCTTCATCAAGGATGAGATTCCAGTTCTTGAGACAGAGGCATTACCTGAAAAGCGCTGACTCGGGCACTGCCGGTATTTCCTGAAGGTACCCACAATCTGGAAAAAAGCAGCGCTGCAAAAACGCGTGGTAGCTACCCTGAAATCTCCCGTGGATCACAGGTTCGGATAACTGCCATCCCTACCGCGACCTTTTCGCGTCATACAAACGCGGGTGTCCCTCATGAATTCAATCTGCTCGCCGGCATTTTGGGGAGGCTAGATTCAGGTAAATATGAACGACGTTGGTTCGGTTTTGAGCTCAATGGCTGTATGCGAATTACCCTGAAAATCTTGAGTCTCGCGGCGTTGCTGTACTAATGCTCATTAGGAGTATTGTCTTTTTGCTGCCCAAAGCCCCCGCCACGTTCCCGTTCCCGCGACACAGCTAATTGCATGGACTTGACCACCCATTTACATTGCCACTGACCAGCCAATCACCTTCTGCGCAGCATTGATCAGCGTCTCGATCCGAGCGACCTGCGCCATTACCTCGCCGATTTCTATAGCCCGATCGGGCGTCCGTCGATTGATCCCGAACTGATGATCCGCATGCTGATCGTCGGCTATTGCTACGGCATTCGCTCAGAGCGGCGAGGCTGAGGAATACCGATGCCCGGCCGACAACCCATTGCGCAGCGAATGGCGAGCCTTCAAAAATGAGCGTTCACACGTCACCAAAGCCAACACCATCATCTTCCGATCCCGGCAGACCGACTGCGCTACGTGCCCGATGAAAGCCAAGTGCTGCCCGAACATTGCGTTCCGAAAGATCGCTCGCAGCGTCCATGAAGCCGCTCGCGATGTGGCTCGGCGCATTGCAGCAACGCCGGCATATCAGCGCTCTCGCCATGAACGTAAAAAGGTCGACATGTTGTTTGCCCACCTCAAGCGCATCCTGAAATTGGATCGCCTGCGGCTACGTGGCATGAGTGGCACGACCGATGAGTTCACGCTGGCCGCTGCGGTGCAGAACCTGCGACGGCTGGCCAAATTTTCATCTCAAGGGCCACCAGTCGGCGATCTGAAAATCCGGCGGCACAAAGGCGACTCTCTCCAGCAGATCGCCCAATTATTTGATCGAAACCACTCATCGATACAGCGCATCTTGGCGGAAACAGGGGGTACCCCAAGAACTCTACAAATCGCTGACGTGGGATCGCGGCAAAGAGATGGCTGACCATAAGCGTTTTACGGTGGCTACCGACATAAAGGTCTACTTCTGCGATCCTCATCGTCCTTGGCAACGGGGACCGAATGAGAACACCAACGGGTTGTTAAGGCAGTACTTTGCGAAAGGGACTGACCTTGCAGATCACTCGCAAGCCACACTCAATGAAGTAGCAAGGCAGCTAAATAGCCGCCCTCGAAAAACACTAAACTACGAAACGCCCGCTGAACGATTTAGCCAATCTGTTGCGTCGACCGGTTGAATCCACAGCCAAAAGCGGTCACTCAGCAGGCTGGCCCTCACTTTAGGTCTAGCCGAGCGATACGCAATTGGTTTGTCTAATACTTATGGCAATAAACAGACAATCCCATGGCGCGATTCTCGATTAATAGCGGGCTTGTTTTGGTGGGCTACTCAGAGCTTGAGTACGAAGATCCTCCCACGAAAAAGGCTGGCGCCCAGCGCGGGCTCACGACGCACTCCACGTCAAGGCGAAAATACTTTCACCCGGTACTTCAAAACGAATGCGTCCATCCTTGCACTCGACAGCTGCATCGCGGCTACGGCTGTCAGGGCCGAAAAGCGTGAGGGACGGGCAGGCAGTGACTGCGCCCTGCAGGCTGATCTGTTGCAGGCGGTCGCCCTTGTTTACGCCCAGCACGCTGCGTTCGTTGCCGCGGGCCATCGCCAGGGCATCGACCTCGAACGCGCTGTTGTCCATACGCTGGACCTGGTCGAGCCAGTGCGATTGGATGAATTGTTGCGCCAAGCCTACCGGTTTCAGCTCGAAGCGATCAGGCCCAGGCATGCGGATCATGCCTTTGAGGTGGTTCGGGTCGTCAGCGGCCTGAAACCAATTGAGCATGTCGAGCAAACCATCCTGAGCTGAATTGATAGCAACCGAGGCCCACCAGAGCGATGCGAAGTTCGTCTCCTGTTCGTAGGGGCTCACGCTTGAACCACTGGAGATATTGGTCTGGTCCAGCAAGAGCGCCTTACGTGGCCGGCCATCGGTTTGCAGGCCGACAACCTCCGCAGCCCGGCGCACAGAGTCGCGGTACACCCGCGTGGCCAGCAGGTCGCGAATCATCCACTCGTGCCAGGCCAAGGCGTCGATCTGCGGTGCCGATTCATCGAGCATGCGTCGGGCCCAATCGATGCCACGGTGCTGGGCGCCTTCTGGCGTAAACGGCCCATTGACGAAGCGCGAGCTGGCGGGCATGGCGATACGTACACCCGCTTCGCGCGCGCCCGGGTAGTCGCGCACCTGGCGATACATGGCGTCGAAGAAGTGCTTGTAGGTCTCATAGTCGCGGTAGTTGTAGTTCGGCTCGTCGGCAAACGACAGGTAGTGAGTGCCGCGACCCAAGGCCACGGTTGTCGCCAGCCAGGCGTCCAGGCCGGCGATGCTCTGGTTGTTGGCCTCCAGGTCGGCCTTACGCCGACTGCCAGCCAGCAAGGTGATATCCATATCGATGCCACCGCGTTCCAGATAAAAACGCCTGAAGGCATCTTCGTAGTGGGGCTGTGCGGCCATGATGTCGACGGCGCTGTAAAAGCCACCCGCACGGGGCTTGAGCGCGTCGAGTGCGGCGTGGCTTGCCGGCGGCGGAAGCACGTAGGGCAAGGCGACGCCCAGCCGCGGCGTGGGGCCAAGCACCTCGGGATGCAAGTTGAGTTCGGTACGACCGCTGTCTTGGCGCAGCGGCTGTAGGTGCTGGGGGCGCTGGGCGAACAGGTTGGCGGTGCCGTCCAGCCAGAAGGCCGCCTTGCCTCTACCTTGCAGGCGCAGGCGCCAGTCTTGATCCGTATCGCTAACAGGCAAGGCAATCTGGTCGAACCGCGGATAGTCCTGGTGGGGCTTGAGTTTCAGCTCGACGCTGTTGCCATCACCCAAACGCTCGGCACGCAAAACACTGACACCACCGAAATACTTGCCTGCCAGGATCGCATGTTCACCGGCGCGGACCTTGAAATAGAGGTCGACATTGGCTGTGGTCTCGGCACTGAAATGCACTTTTGTCGGCGCGAACAGGGCGACAGTCTTGTCGTCGTGCTCAAAGCGATAGCGCCTGAAGCTGTAGCCCGGGACTTCCACGCGGTAACTGGCAGCGCTGACGGGCAATGCCCAGATTTGCTCGCCGCGCCCTTCGCTCGCGGGGATAAAGCGCTCGCCCCGTAACTGCCCTTGGCCGTCCAGCAAGTAGATACGTTCTTCATTGGCGTCGGTTTGCCAGGCCGGTACCCAACTGACGCGCAACGTGTCGTCGCGACCTGGCTGCAGATAAAGGCTGCCGTCGCGAATATCGCCCCAGCGCATGGGCGCGGCGTGGGCCAAGCTGCTGAGTGCAAGCGTCAATACGACAATGATGCGTTTCATACGGTGCTTTCCACTACGTCTGTCCCAATCCACGGAAACTTGGCGTTCTGCCATTATTCGCCCTAAACAGTAGTCTCGATGTAACGATCGTGAGAAAAAAAAGCGTGGATCGACGATGAACGGTATTAAAGATTTATATGTTTTTGTTGCGAGCTGATGCGGTTGTGAAAAGACTATTGATGTCCCACGTATTAGCAGTTTTTTTGACGCCGTAATTGCGTCAATAGTGCATTTTTCATTTCGCGAAAAAACCGACTTGCTCTTTTAAAGAGCGATGCTAACGTGATATCAGGTCAGCGGTTTGTTATGCGTCATTTAATCGTTTAGATCTTGCGCTAGACCCTTCAGTGCAACAGTGGGAGGGGTTGCAATCATTCCGGGAACGGGTGGCACGTTACCTGGGTGAAGCCGGGCAAGACCATCGCCGCCCCAGCGGAATGGTCATCGCAGGTGAGTCCAAGACGTGCCGCCTATGCAAGTAAGGGAGCCTGGATATGCGCGCGGAGAAGCGGTTTTATTCGCTGGACAGTTTCAGGGGGCTGATGGCCCTTTCAGTGATGATCTATCACTTGCGCGTTAGCGACAGCTTTACCGAATGGTTGTTATTTCGCCATGCCGAAGTATTTGTATCGTTCTTTTTTGTACTAAGTGGTTTTGTCTTGACGCATGCTTATGGCAACTCTCTGCAATTTAATTTTCGCAAATTCTTCATAACGCGCACCTTCCGCTTGTTGCCGCTGCACCTCTTCATGTTGGGTGTCTTTATACTGTTAGAGTGCGGTAGGTATATGGCCGTCCAAAAAGGTATGGAGTTCAACAATGCGCCATTTTCTGGAAAGTTTGCCCCGGCTGAAATTCTGCCTAATGCGCTGCTGTTGCAATCGTGGACGCACTTGACTAATCCACTGTCGTACAACTATCCGTCCTGGAGCATCAGTATCGAGTACTACACCTATATGATCTTCGCCGTGATCCTGAGCATTGCCTTCGGCGTCAAGACATGGGTGTGGGCGACGATGGTCTTCGTGGCCCTGGCGCTGATGTATGCAGGCAATACCTTCTTCACCATTGAGTCGCTGCGGGGCCTCGCCTACTTTTTCACCGGCTGCCTGGCTTATGCCGTGTACCTGAAGCTACCCCATCCCGGCCGGGCCAAGGCCTGGTTGCTGACAGCGCTTGAAGTAGTGGCGGTTGCAGCGGCGCTGGTCTTCGTGGTCAACGATTTTGCAGGCAAGTCGTTGCTGGCTAGCCCGTTGTTCGGTGTCATCGTTGTGATATTCGCCTTTGATGGCGGGGCGGTGTCGCGGTTGTTGGCGGGACGGGTCTTCGGTTTTCTTGGCAAGTTGTCTTATTCCATCTACCTGACCCACGCGGCCATTCTGTTTTGCGTCGTGTCGGTGTTCATGATGGCGAACAAGGTCCTCGGCGTTGACATCACACCGATGATCGACGGGACCCGCTACCTGGACACCGGTAATGCACTGTTCAACAACGTCATCGCGTTACTGGTAGTGGCATCGGTAATTCTGGTGTCGATGTTCACCTACCGGTATGTCGAAATGACCGGGCAAGCCGTTGGTCGAGCGCTTGGCAACAAACCCGCGCGCAGAAGTCCCGTGTTGAGACCTGATGCTGACTAAATGCCGGGCTGGCCGGACGGTGGCAGCGTTTGCCTTACGGATTTACCTCACGTTCAACGCATGCTTGCGTTGGCAACTTTCCGCGTCAGACTGAAAAGGTTTACGCCATGAGTCCCTTCCCCCAGGCTCCAGCCGACAAGCTGGACAGTGTTCAAATGCTGCGCGCTATCGCAGCGCTCGCCGTGGTTTTTTTTCATATTCCATTGTTTCGCAATGGCGACTGGGGCGTGGATATCTTTTTTGTGATCAGCGGCTTCATCATGGCCATGGTCACCGCTCAATCAGGCAGCCACTTTTTTACCAAACGCGTTATCCGTGTCGTTCCACTGTACTGGCTCGGTACCCTTGGTGTTTTCGGCGTTGCCCTGTTGGTGCCGAGCCTGCTGGACAACACCACGGCGGATGTACCTGGCTTGCTCAAATCGCTGTTTTTCATCCCATACCAGAAAGGTCAGTACGTCCAGCCCTTGCTGTACCTGGGTTGGACCCTGAACTTCGAAATGTTCTTCTATGCCCTGTTCGCCATCTCCATGGCCATCAGCCACCGCCACCGCCTGCTGATTTGCTCGAGCCTGCTTCTGGCTCTAGTACTGTTGGGCAACCTGGTGACGTTCGACGCGCTGCTGGCCAAGTTCTACACCCAGCAGATTCTCGTCGAGTTCGTCCTGGGCATGGGCTGCTACGCCGTATACGCACGCACGGCTGCGTGGCGCGCTGCCGGCCCCCGCCATGGTGCACGCACAGCCCTGATAATGATCGGCCTCGCGGCCCTGGTTTACATGCCCCTTTCCGGTGGCGTGGTGGAGTCCCTGGGACGTGGGCTGGCCTTGGGTATACCAGCAGCGGTGATCTTCCTGGCACTGGTGCATGGATTATCGGGGGTCCGCTTGCCGGGGTTGCTTGTATTGATCGGCGATGCCAGTTATTCCCTTTACTTGTTTCACCCGTATGTGTTGAAGGTCTTCAATAAGGTATTCCATGTGTTCGACGCACCGGGCGCCTTCGCCTATGTCATGACTCCTGTGAGCATCGGCCTGTGCTGCGTCGTGGCAATCGGCATTTACCGCTTGGTGGAATTGCCTATGACTCATTGGCTGCGAGGCATTTTCATCGACCGGAGGAAGGTGGCCAACCGGCCGCAAGTCTTGCCCGTAAGTGGTGGTGAGTAATGCAGCGCAGCCATGGCCACCACTTCCTGGTCGCTCCCGCGAAGCGGGTAGCTATATGGACGCCTTCGCCGGCAAGCCGACTCCCAAGAATCAGCGTGGCTATCTCGGCTTTCAATTTTGCTTACGTCAAATTTCCAGTTACAAACAAGCATGTGGGGTTGAGTGTCCAAAATATTGACAGCCGTTGTCATGGGTCGGACATCAGATGAATAGCTTCAGCTCTAAGGATGGTCAGGCGCATGGCTCAAGGCAAGTACCGTTCAGACATTGATGGGCTGCGGGCTGTAGCGGTGATAGCGGTACTTCTGCATCACCTCAACACCAGCCTGCTGCCAGGCGGTTTCGTTGGCGTTGATATCTTCTTTGTCATCTCCGGCTTTTTGATCACCTCCCAGGTTTTTTCCGAGGTCAAGCGCAACGTTTTCTCGCTGAAGAGTTTTTATCAGCGACGCATCAATCGCATTGTTCCTGCACTGGTAACGGTACTGCTGGCGACCGTGATCGTCGGGGCTTTTATCCTTTCTCCGGTCGACCTGATCCGGCTTAATGTCAGCGCACTGTTCTCTCTGCTGGGCGTTTCGAACATCTATATCTGGGTCAAGTACGGCAACTACTTCGCCGCCGACGCCAGTGAAGCCCCTCTGCTGCATACCTGGTCACTGGGTATTGAAGAGCAGTTCTACGTTATCTGGCCGCTGTTCATCGTGTTGCTCTATCGCTTGGCGCCGCGCTATGTGTTGCCGATATTGGGCATTGGCGTGGTGGCCGCGGTTGGCCTTTCAGAATATGCGACAGGTGTTTTTGCCACAGCCGCGTACTACCTGCTGCCTACGCGTTTTTTCGAATTGATGCTGGGTGGGCTGCTGGGGATCTACCTGCATCAACCGCGCATCATCGGGAAACTGGCGGCCCATGGCATGGCCATGGTGGGCTTCTTGCTGATCGGTTTTTCGCTGTTTGCCTTGAGCGCCAACTCCTCCTTCCCTGGGATCAACGCCCTGATCCCGTGCCTGGGGGCCGCGTTGTTGATCCTGGCCGGCAGCGGCGAGACGCGCTCGCGTTTGCTCACCAGCCGGCCGATGGTGTTTATCGGCCTGATTTCCTACTCGCTGTATTTGTGGCACTGGCCGTTGATTGCTTACCTGAGTTACTTGGAGATCCCCATCAATTTACCTGTCGGGGCGATGCTGATCGCGGCCTCGATCAGCCTGGCGTGGCTATCCTGGCGTTATGTCGAGGTGCCCTTTCGGCGTAACGGGGCGACGTGGCACTTTTCTCGGGTCTTCGTCCGTCGATTCGCCATTCCGGCATTGGGACTGGCCGCATTGGCGGTGCTGAGCCTGCAATTCAACGGTTTCCCGCAACGTTTCAGCCCTGATGTTTCGCTACTTGAAGCGATGACCCTGAAGAAGCCGAGTGAGATTCGTAAAGGCTGCCACGTCACCAATTCGTTGTATGGCACCGGACCTAATGACGCGTGTCGTTTGGGGGTCAAAAAAGAAGAGTTGGACGGCATCATGATCGGTGATTCGTTTGCTAATCACTTCACCGGCATGGTCGACATTCTGGCCAAACCGAACAACCTATCGATCATGGATTACACCATGGACTCGTGCCCGCCGATCATCGGCTACACCGCCGACATGTCCCCGGTCTATGCCGCCCATTGTGCAAAACGTAACGAACGGGTGTTCAGCCTGCTTGAGCAGAAAAAATTCCGCTACGTGGTACTGGCGGCAGTTTGGCCCAGGGACGCGATTGCCAAAGACATCGTCGAAGCGAGTATCAAGCGTGTGGTGGAGAACAGCGGCCAGGTCATCGTCATCTTGAGGAATCAGGACATTGAAAAGGCCGCAAGCTGCCCGATTCGCCGCTTGATGTTCGGTACCGACCGCAATTGCTCGGTCCCCGAAAGTGCCTTGGCACCCTATTGGGCGGACGTGCGGGTGAAGTTTCCGCAAGTGCGCTTTATCGATCCCAATCAGGTGATATGCCCGGCAGGTGTGTGCAGTCCGATTATCCAGGGACAGTTGCTGTACCTGGATGATGCGCACTTGAGTGAAGTGGGATCGCGTTTTATCGGCCGCACGTTACTGGATCGAGGCTACTCGCTGCTGCACGACCCGGTGGCGACCCCGCGTACTGCCGAGGCGACGCTTGATGCCCCCGGTGTGAGTTGGCAACTGTAGATACTCTGTTCACGGTCAAGCGTTCGCGAGATGTTTTTCGCTAAAGAGCTTGGCCATATTAAATTCTTCGCCAGAACGCATGCATGCCCATAACCCGGCCGAATGAGCTTTCGACTCGAGTCCGTAATTTTGTGAGTTGGATGTCTTCAGAAGCTGGTTCGGTCCGCTTCGGGTCCAGCCTGTGTGAAAACGCCAGTGATTGTCTAACCTTCTGATCGTCGAGATCGTGTCGGGGGCGATCATGAAGCGATTCATTGAAGGTGAGGGTCGGACGCAAGTCACGTTGCTGCCTGAGCGCCTGGACGATTACATAGCTGAAGAAAATCCAGTGCGAGTGGTCGATGTTTTCGTCGATGAACTCGACCTGGGCGCGGACTTCAAAACCATTGCCGACTTTCGCAAAGACAACGGCAAAGCCATTCGCAGCGTATGCCGCCAGTTCGTAGTGCTTTGTCGCAACCTCAATCTCTTCTCTCAGTCGATCATCGCCATCGACGGCAGCAAATTCAAAGCCGTCAATAATCGCCACCGCAACTTCACTCAGGGCAAGGTGAAGGCACGCATGCAGCAGATCGAGCAGAGCATTGATCGATATCTGGCGGCGATGGATTCGGCGGATCGGGCAACGCCCGAAGTGGCCGAGGCCGAAGCAGAGCGGCTTAAAGAAAAGATAGAAACACTGAAAAAGCAGTCGCAGAAACTCAAGCAAATCGAGGCGCAGCTCCACGAAAGTCCAGACCAGCAGATCTCCCTCACAGACCCAGATGCCCGCTCAATGGCTACGAGCGGCCGAGGCACCGGAACGGTTGGCTACAACGTGCAAACAGCTGTCGACGACAAACACCATCTGATCGTTGCCCATGAGGTGACCAACGTTGGTAATGATCGTGGGCAACTGAGCAATATGGCGAACCAGGCGCGTGAAGAAATCGAGGCTGAATCGCTAACGGTGGTGGCCGACCGAGGCTATTACAAAGGTCTGGAAATCCTCGCTTGCGAACAAGCCGGCATCACACCTTCGTACCGAAACCCCTGACATCTGGCAGCAAAGCCGAAGGCCGATTCGGCAAGCAGGATTTCATCTATCTTATTGCGTCGGACGAGTATCGATGCCCTGCGGGACAGTTACTCACCAGGCGGCATTCGTCGATGGAAGACGGCATGTTATTGCATTGTTACTACTTCTCGGGCTGCCAGTCCTGCTCAATGCAAAAGCAATGTACGGCGGGTAAGTAGCGCCGTGTGAAACGCTGGGAACATGAGGCTGTAGTCGATGCGATGCAAGTTCGGCTAGAACATGATCCAGCGATGATGAGGGTTCGTCGACAGACCGTTGAACATCCTTTTGGAACGCTCAAGTACTGGATGGGAAGTACCCACTTCCTGACCAAAACCCTGCCGAGGGTGAGCACTGAGATGAGCCTTCATGTGCTCGCCTACAACCTCAAACGAATGATGAGCATCTTCGGCATTGCAGGACTGATTGAGGCGATCAGGGCGTGAATCCAGCTGCTTGATCGTCCGTGAGGTCCAATTCTCAGAGAAGGTTTCATTGATAGGGATGAGCGAAAGCAACTGGTCACCGAGGCCACCAAGCGTTATGCCCAGGCCGTTGAAGGGGCAGTAGCGGCATCCGGCTATTAGCGGCACCGTCTGCACCGTCTTTACTAGCGGAAAAAATGTAAGGGGTTGGCGAACACACCTTGCCGACCTCCACATATCAAGACTCAGGATGCGCATCCTTACCCTGAGAATCGCTGCGCATCACCTACCCGAGACAGCAGCCGGTATGCGGTATTTTCGCGCGTACGGATCTGTGCGGGGGCGGGAGGTTGTTGACGCCGACGCCGAATTGACCCAACTGCCGATGTACGCCGGGTACCGTACCGTTGCGAATCTGATTGCGGATCGCTTGGGGGCATTGCGGTGTTCCGTTTTAGCTCCAGCGCCGGCGCTGGAACTCACTGATCTTGATCAGTTCTCTTTTCATTGGATACTCCATGCCGCGCCACCGTTCACCGGCAGGCAGTGAGTTGTAAGGTTTTGGTTTGCAATCGGATGAATTAGCTCGGGGACACTGACGTTGCGTATCAGGGATTAGCTGATATACGAGGAAGGCTTGGTCGAATAAGGTTCAGTAGTTCGCCCTGCCAGCTGTTTCAGAGAAATGCTGAGTGGCCGCAACTGGTCAGGGTGGGCTTACTTCTCATCGTTCAGCGCCTTTAAAGCCGACTCTTTCCATGGTGTCAGCTTCACCAGTGACGGCACGCCTGCCGGGAGATTGGTCACCAGAATAGGAACCTGACAGCGCTCATCGGGATTCCAATCAAACATGTACACCTCGAAGAACCAGGCTTCGCGCCTTCAAATGTCTCGGGTTTACCTAAGCCTCGTTTCCTACGATTTCTCGCAGTAAAACGACCCAACTCACTCAGTCGTGTTTTCGAGGCATTGAGGGACATCCGAACTTGACCAAGCGCTCCTGCAACTGCACCAGAAACTGCTGAGCCTGCCATTGCGTCCTGAAACCCACCATGCTGTCATCCGCGTAGCGCACAACGATCACATCGCCACGGGCATGTTGCTCGCGCCACTGCCTTGTCCACAGATCCTGCACGTAGTGAAGATAGATATTCTCCAGCAATGGCGATCGAGCGCCGGCAACAATAAAGCAAACTCTCGGATGAAATGGGGGCTGCGCATTGCCAGGGAACGTTATGCTCCGAGGTATGCGGGATGCCCCGACGTCGAAATTGTTCTCGTCATTGAAGTCATCTTCCCCACTGACGAGAGACTCAGTCATGAGCCCAAAACCGCGTGTCGCGAAAAAACCTTGGAGGGACGTCTCTAGTTCACGCTGACACCAGTCGTTTGATCCAGTCCAACAGCACGCCAGGCAACAGTTCAGGTCTGTGCAGCAAGGCATATTGCCGCGAGCCGAATACCGCTGGCAGGTAATTCGCCGCCTGGCGGTCGATGGTCAAACAGAAGGGATAGATGCCTTGGAGCTTGGCTTCGGTTACGGCCTGACGCATGTCTTCAACGCCGTAGCGGCCTTCGTATTGGTCGACATCGTTCGGCTTGCCGTCGGAGAGAAGTAACAACAGACGGTGCGTGACGGCTTCGCGCATCAGCAAGGTGCTGGCGTGGCGCAGGGCGGCGCCGGCCCGGGTATAACGTTCCGGTTCGAGGGCGGCAATGCGCCGACCGACTTCATGGCTGTAGCGTTCATCGAATGCTTTCAGGGTGCGGATTGTGACCCGCTGCGGCCCTTCGCCGGAAAACGCCAGCACGCTATAGGGTTCGCCCAGACTCTCCAGCGCCAGACAGACCAGCAGCAACGCCTCGCGCTCGACATCAATGATGCGGCGATGGTGCGACAACCAGCTGTCGGTGGAGCCGCTAACGTCGATCAACAACATGATCGCCATGTCGCGCCGGCCACGACGCTGAGTCTGATACAGCGCCTGCGACATGCTCAGGCCGGCGCGGGCCTCGGCGCAAGCGTCGATATACGCTTCCAGATCGATTTCGTCGCCGTCCCATTGTTTGCGCAGCCTGACGCGTTGGGCCCGCAGACTTTCGAATTGCCGGCGGATGGCATCCAGCACCGGACGATGAGTATCAAGGGTTCGCTCGACCCACTGTTGCGGGCCTTCCCGGGCGGGACACAGTTGCAGGGTCGCCCCCGGATCACGGTAGACCTGGTGGCGAAAATCCCACTCGGGATAGCTGATTGCATGGTTGGCGAGGTCCTGTGCACTGTGCTGAACGCGGGTCCGTGGCGGGTCGTCGGACAGCAGCACTTCTTTCGGGCGACCTGCCGTCACCACCAGTCGGGCTTCGTTGAGTTCGGACAATGACTCGGCGAAATCAGCCGCAGGGGTGTCAGTATCCCGGTCGGTCGGGCGTTGCATGCCCATAGGGTCTTCGGCCTTTTCCAGCGGTTCGGCGGGTTGCACCATCCACAGGCCTTGTTCCTGATCGTCGTCCTCATCGGCACAGGCCTCGCGCGCAGTGGGCTGACGTGTGAGGCGGGCACTGCGCGGCAAGGCATCGTCGGTGTCGATTTCGCCAGGCAGGGGCGACACTTCCTGTCCCGCCGACGGCTCGCGCAGGTCGCCGGTCCAGGCATCGAGAAACAATAGATGAGCGCCGAGCCCGTGAGACGCTTCGGCGCACAGGAGACGTTGCGCGAGGGTTTCTGACAGTTGCAGCGAATCGGCGGCGTGGGTGGGTATCGCCAACCCTTCCAGAGGCACGCCGCATTCACTGTTCAGCAATAAACGCAGGAAGTTTTCCAGGGGTTGTCGCTGGCTGGGAAAGGCGTGAAGCGGCGGGCGGGTCGCCAGGGCATGCTGGCGCAAGCCATGGATCGAGGGCGCCAACCCCGGCAACAGGCGTATCAAATCCGCATCAGCAGCCCAAGCTTCGAGAAGTAGATAGACGCTGCGCTGCATCGGGTTGTCGAGGGCTGACAGGGCGTTGGCACTGCCTCGTCGGGCGCGCATCGCCTGTTGCAAGGCCAGGGTTCTATAACGCTCCAGCGTCAGCGGGTCTTCACTGCTGCCCAGGTCCGCCGGCAGCCAGATGGACACGCCATCGGTCGCCGGGACGGCGCTTTGTCCACACGGTTTTTCGTTACGCAGCAAAAGCTTTTTCAGTAGCGTGGGCGGTGAGGGTGGTTGCGCAATACGCAGCGAATAATGGCTGTTGAAGACCGCCTGGATCAGTAAATCGAGGTGTTGTGCAACATCCCCGAGGGCGACGATTTTTGCAGTGTCCGAGGGGGCCAGGTGACGCCGCCACAACTCCTGTGCATACACCGTCGCGTGGCGTGCGACATCGGTGATGACGTCCTCGGCTTCGGCCATCTAGATAAACGTCAGGTCGACGAGGTCGCGCATGGCAGCGACCAGCACCGCGTCATCGGACAGCGGCGAGATCAACGCGACCCGGCAGGCGATGGGCGCAGCAATGCCGCTGGTAATCAGTCGCGCAGTGGCAATCAGCAGACGGGTACTGGGGACTTCCGCCAGTCCTCGATCCTGCAAGGCGCGTAGCCGCTGGGCGAGGGTGACTAGGGCGTGGGCGGTGGCGTGGTCGGTTCCACCTTCATGGATAACGATGGCGATTTCGCGCTCGGCCGGCGGGAAGTCAAAGTCCAGCGCCACAAAGCGCTGTCGGGTACTCGGCTTCAAATCCTTGAGAATCCGTTGGTAGCCGGGGTTGTAGGACACCACCAATTGAAAGTGTGGCGAGGCTTCGACGATCTCGCCGATTTTGTCCAGGGGCAGAATGCGTCGGTGGTCGGTCAGCGGGTGCAGGACGACAATGGTGTCTTGCCGCGCCTCGACCACCTCGTCCAGGTAACAGATCGCGCCTTCGCGCACGGCTCGGGTCAGCGGGCCTTCTGTCCAGTGGGTGCCTTGGTGACCGATCAGGAAACGCCCGACCAGGTCGCTGGCACTCAAGTCGTCATGGCAGGAAATAGTGATCAGCGGGCGTTTCAGACGCCAGGCCATGTGTTCGACAAAACGGGTCTTGCCACACCCGGTGGGTCCTTTGAGCATGATTGCCAGTTGCTGTGCATGGCATTGCTCGAAGATCGCCACCTCGTCGCCGCTGGGCTGGTAATAGGGTTCAGCTTGCAACGGCGCGGGTTCTGCGGCCGACAGGTGCTGCTGCATTCGCGAACGATCCATTACAACGCTGCGCCCGACGCACGAGGCGCGTCCAGAACCGGATCGGCTTCATCGACATTGAATTGCGGCGCATGGCGGAAAAAATCGAAGATAAACAGCCCGACACCCAGGCTGAACATCGACGCCGTCGCCACCAGCATCAGGAAATGCACCTGAATCTTCAACTGCACATCCAGATAGCCCATGCCGAGAATGCGTTCCAGGTACACCTGGGCAATGCCCGCAGTGGCAAATGACAGGGTCATGCCGAACATCCCTCCCAACTGCAGCCAAAATGCCCAATAACCGATACTGCTTTCTTCCACGGGACGACGGGTCATGCCTGGCAGCGCATAGGTGATCATCGCCAGGACAATCATGACGTAGGCTCCATAAAAGGCCGCATGGCCGTGCATGGCGGTGATCAGGGTGCCATGGGTCCATTTGTTGACGTCGGGAAAGGTGTGGGCCAGTCCCAGGAGGCCGGCGCCAAACATGGTGAACAGGGCGCTGCCCATGGTCCAGTGCAAGGCCAGTTTGTTGGGATGAGAGAGGCCGGATCGGCGCATTGCGTTGTAGGCGTAGATCGCCATGCCGACCAGCGCCATAGGCTCAAGTGCACTGAAGAAGCCGCCCAATGGAAGCCAGTAATGGGGGACGCCGATCCAGTAATAATGGTGGGCGGTGCCAAGGATGCCGGCAATGAACACCAGGCCGACAATGACGTACAGCCACTTCTCCATGACCTCGCGATCAGCACCGGACAGTCTGATCAGCAGATAGGCCAGAAAGCCGCCCTGGATCATTTCCCAGACACCTTCGACCCACAGGTGAATCGTCCACCAGCGGTAGTAGATCGACACCACGTAGTTTTCATAATGCAGCAGCGCCGGCAGATAAAGCACGGCGGCACTGGCCAGACCCAACAAAAGAACGCCTTCGGTGGCAGTGAAACGCCCGGCTTTCTTGATGGTCATGCCGATGTTGTAGAGAAACATCAGCATGCAGATCACGATCACGATCTTGTGCGGCAGCGGTTGTTCGAGCAGTTTGTTCCCGGTGCCGTAACCGAACAGGTAGCCCAGCACGGCGGTGACGCCCATGGCCGTCCACAACCCGAGCTGGATATAGGCCAGTTTGGTGCTGTGCAACTCGCCACGGGACTCGTCCGGCACCATCCAGTAGGTTGCCCCCATGAACCCGGTCAGCACCCAGACGATCAACAGATTGGTGTGAATCGCCTTGGTGACGTCAAAGGGCAACACGTCGAGCAGGGGATCCGGTCCGAGGTATTTGGCCG
>NZ_VOBI01000009.1 GCF_008369325.1 Pseudomonas sp. ANT_H12B
GTGTGCCACATCCCTCAAACCCGCGCTACCGGAACAGTAGTCCTGCACTGCTGCCAGTTTTACTTGCTCTGTGTACTTACCCATGACACCCCCAAAGGTTGTGTTCAACCTTTGGGGGTCAGTTCACTCTGCGTGGGAACGCATCCGGAGACGCTCTGCGTCTCAAAGGGGGGGACGCAGAGCGTCCAGGGCGGCATTCCCACGCTCTGCGTGGGAACGATCAGTAGGAAGCGTCAGGCTGTTGCGGCCTGTTCAGCCACTTCAGCAGGCGAAACAATGCTGGTCTTGCCCCCACGGGACTTACCGGAACTCAAATACTCGGCAATCGATTCCTGAGTCACTTCCCCGAGAAACACCCGCTCGGCGTCCAGCACCGGCAACCACGAGCGGTTGAACTCGTACATGCGCGACAGCAGAATGCGCAAATGCTCGTCATACACGGCGGTGGCGTTGAACTCGCGCAGGTATTGCGCACACGTACCGGCCTGACGGTGCAGGTCGCGGCGGCGTACATAACCCATCGCCTTGTTGTCGGCACACGTCACCACCACGTAGCGTCGGTCCAGTTCATCCATCAATTCCAGCGCTTCGGCCACCGGAGTTTCCGGACTCACCGACGGTGCGTTGTCCGCCGCGTCCTCGGCTTTTACCAGTAACAGACGCTTGAGGGTGCTGTCCTGACCGACGAAGCTGCTGACGAACTCGTCTGCCGGGTGCGCCAACAAGGTGTCCGGGTGATCGACCTGGATCAGTTTGCCGCCACGGAAAATCGCGATTTTGTCGCCCAGCTTGATGGCTTCGTCGATATCGTGGCTGACCATGATCACGGTCTTGCCCAGCGCACGTTGCATCTCGAAAAACTCGTTCTGGATCATCTCGCGGTTGATCGGGTCGACCGCGCCAAATGGTTCGTCCATCAACAACAGCGGCGCATCCGCTGCCAAGGCACGAATCACGCCGATCCGTTGCTGCTGGCCACCCGACAACTCACGCGGGTAGCGAGTCAGATACTGCTTGGGTTCGAGCTTGATCATGCTCATCAACTCGCGGGCGCGGTCATGGCATTTCTGTTTGTCCCAGCCCAGCAGACGCGGAACGATGGTGATGTTTTCCTCGATGGTCATGTTCGGGAACAGACCGATCTGCTGGATCACATAACCGATGTTGCGGCGCAGGGTCACGGCGTCGAGGTCGGTGGTGTCTTCGCCGTTGATCAGGATCTTGCCGGAGGTCGGCTTGATCAGGCGGTTGATCATCTTCAGCGTAGTGCTTTTGCCGCAACCCGATGGCCCGAGGAACACACAGATCTCGCCTTCATTGACGGTCAGGCTTACCGAGTCCACGGCTTTCACATCTTTGCCGTTGCTTTGGAAGGTCTTGCTGAGGTTTTGAAGTTCGATCATTTCAGGAGTCCTTTTGGAGTCAGCGTGCGTTGCAGCCATTGCAGAAGCAGGTCGGCAAAGATGGCCAGGAGACTGACCAGCACGGCGCCGACGATCAGCATCGACATGTCGCTGCGGCTGATGGAAGCGAGAATGAGTACACCGAGGCCACCGGCGCCGATGGTCGCGGCGATGGTCATCACACCGATGTTCATGACCACGGCGGTGCGCACACCGGCGAGGATCACTGGCACCGCAATCGGTAGTTCGACCATGCGCAGGCGCTGGCCGAAGGTCATGCCGATGCCGCGGGCGGCTTCGCGAATGCCGGGGTCGACACCGGTCAGGGCGAGGTAGGTGTTACGCATGATCGGCAGCAGCGAGTACAAAAACACCGCGGTGATCGCCGGCATCGGGCCCAGGCCCTGGCCGAACTTGGAGTAGAACGGCAGCAGCAGGCCGAACAGCGCAATCGACGGAACCGTCAGCAGCACCGTGGCGCTGGCCTGCAAGGGGCCGGCGAGCGTCGGGAAGCGCGTCATCAGGATGCCCAGCGGCACGCCGACCAGAATCGCCAGGGTCACGGCAATGCCGACCAGGGTGATGTGCTGCCCGGTCAGTTGCAGCACCAGCGGCCAGTCGAGATGGGAAAAGGCGTTCAGAAATTCCATGTCTTTTCCTCCTTAGTTCAATGGATGCTGGCGCAGGAAATCGGCGGCAACGGATGAAGGGCTTTCGTGATCGACATCGACCCGCGCGTTGAGCTGGCGCATGGTGGCGTCGTCGAACAGTTCGGCCAGCGGCTTGAGCTCTTCCGCGAGTTTCGGATGGGCGTCGAGGTAGACCTGACGCACCACCGGCGCAGCGGTATAGTCCGGGAAGTAATGCTTGTCGTCTTCCAGCAGTTTCAGCTTGAAGGCGTTCAAGCGACCGTCGGTGGTGTAGACCAGACCGGCAAACACCTGGCCATTACGCAGGGCGGTGTAGACCAAGCCAGCATCCATCTGCCGGATGTTTTTGCGGGTCAGGTTCATGCCGTAAAGGTCGACCATGCCGTTCAGACCGTCGGAGCGGTTGGCGAACTCGGTGTCGAGCGCGACCAGGTGATTGGTCTTCGCCTCAGCCTGCAGCACCGTGTTCAGCTCGCTGATGGTGTTGATCTGCGGGTAAGCCTTCGCGGTGTTTTCCGGCAGGGCCAGGGCGTAGGTGTTGCTGAACTTCGACGGGGTGAGCCAGATCAGGCCTTTTTTCGCGTCGAGTTCTTTCACCTTGGCGTAGGACTGAGCGCTGTCGAGCTTGTCGGTGACATGGTTGTAAGCCACCAGAGACACTCCGGTGTATTCCCACATCAAATCCAGTTGGCCACTTTCGTGGGCGCTGCGGGCCAAGTTGCTGCCCAGACCGCCGGTCACTTGCGTGTCGTAACCCTTGGTGCGCAGGTACTGGGAAGTGATTTCCGCCAGCAGGGTTTGTTCGGTGAACACCCGGGCGCCGATGCGGATCACGGGTTTTTCAGCGGCTTGGGCAATTCCTGCGAACAGCAGGACGCAGCCTAGTAATAAGCTTAATTTCTTCATGAATATTCCTTTGCCGAGGCTTAAGACGGGCGCAGGCCGCGTTCGAGCCAGAGGCGGCTGGCGAGTGTCACCAGACCGTCGAGCAGCAAGGCCAGCAGGGCGGTGCAGACCGCGCCGAGCAGCAGTTGCGGCTGATTGTTCAGGGCGATGCCAGGGAAAATCAGGCTGCCCAGACTGTTGGCACCGATCAGGAAGGCCAGCGGCGCGGTACCGACGTTGATCGCCAGCGCCACGCGCACGCCACCGATGATGATCGGTACGGCGTTTGGCAGTTCGACCCGCCACAGCACCTGAGTCGGTGTCATGCCGATGCCGACGGCTGCTTCCTTGAGCGAACCCTGGACGTTTTTCAGGCCTTCATAGGTGTTGCGCACGATCGGCAACAGCGAGGCGAGGAACAGGGCGAAAATCGCGGGGCCGCTGCCGATGCCGAGGATACCCAGGGCGATGGCCAGTACGGCGAGAGGCGGCACGGTGTTGCCGATGTTGAAGATCTGCATGAAGCGTTCAGCGCGGCCCACCATGGTCGGGCGGCTGAGAAAGATACCGGCGGGTATGCCCACAACGAGGGCGGCCAGCATGGAAGCGAGAACGAGAATCAAATGGGCTTGCAGGTAAAACAACAAATCGTCGCGGTAATGTTCGATCGTGTTGATGCCAATCCAGTGGACCAGCAGGGCCAGAAGGGCGACGACAACCGCACCTCCTATCAGCCCCTTGCCATAGCGAATAGCCACAGGCGGACTCCTTTTTCTTTGTCGGCGAACGCAGTCCCGTGTGGCAATGCCATTCCTGGCTGCCGGGAAAACAACGTTCGCGATAAGCAGCTCTTCATGCTGGTGGAACCGCATGAAATCGAGCCATAAGCGCAGCCTCGTCAGGCCAACTTGCTGATTTTTCAACCCTGACGAATGGTCGTAACAGGGGAGTGGACGCCTCCACTGTCTTAAAGGTTCCCATCTGAAGCAGCATTTGGCCACCCCTAATGTGCTCAACGGTTCGGTTCTTGATACAAGTTGGGCTATAATCGCGGCCCTTTTTTGAATCACCTGCCAGGCGATTTCCCATGACCAAACAGGCCGCCGAAGTCGCGAAACGCCGCACTTTCGCCATTATTTCCCACCCCGATGCCGGTAAAACCACCATCACCGAGAAGCTCTTGCTGATGGGCAAGGCGATTGCGATTGCTGGCACGGTGAAATCTCGAAAATCCGACCGCCATGCCACCTCCGACTGGATGGAAATGGAAAAACAACGGGGTATTTCCATTACCACGTCGGTCATGCAGTTCCCGTATCGCGACCACATGATCAACCTGCTCGACACCCCGGGCCACGAAGACTTCTCCGAAGACACCTACCGCACCCTGACGGCGGTTGACTCGGCATTGATGGTTCTCGACGGCGGTAAGGGTGTAGAGCCACGGACCATCGCGCTGATGGACGTCTGCCGTCTGCGTGACACGCCGATTGTCAGCTTCATCAACAAACTCGACCGTGACATCCGCGACCCGATCGAACTGCTCGACGAAATCGAAGCGGTTCTGAAGATCAAGGCGGCGCCGATCACCTGGCCGATCGGCTGCTACCGCGATTTCAAAGGCGTTTATCACCTCGCCGACGACTACATCATCGTGTACACCGCGGGCCACGGCCACGAGCGCACCGATGTGAAAATCATCGAGAAACTCGACTCCGATGAAGCCCGCGCACACCTCGGTGACGAATACGATCGCTTCGTCGATCAGCTGGAACTGGTGCAGGGCGCCTGTCACGAATTCAATCAACAGGAATTCCTCGACGGCCAACTGACCCCGGTGTTCTTCGGGACTGCATTGGGCAACTTCGGTGTCGATCACGTGCTCGACGCCGTGGTCAACTGGGCGCCGAAACCGCTGGCTCGTGTCGCCAACGAGCGCACCGTAGAACCGGTCGAAGAGAAATTCGCCGGCTTCGTGTTCAAGATCCAGGCGAACATGGACCCCAAACACCGCGACCGTATCGCCTTCATGCGTATCTGCTCCGGCAAATACGAAAAAGGCATGAAGATGCGCCACGTGCGCACTGGCAAGGACGTGCGGATCGGCGATGCGCTGACCTTCTTCTCCTCCGAGCGTGAGCAACTGGAAGAAGCGTTTGCCGGCGACATCATCGGCCTGCACAACCACGGCACCATCCAGATCGGCGACACCTTCACCGAAGGCGAAGTCCTGGGCTTCACCGGTATCCCGCACTTTGCCCCGGAACTGTTCCGTCGTGTGCGTCTGCGCGATCCGCTGAAATCCAAGCAACTGCGTCAGGGCCTGCAGCAACTGGCAGAAGAAGGCGCCACTCAGGTGTTCTTCCCGACGCGCAGCAACGACATCATCCTCGGCGCCGTCGGTGTGCTGCAGTTCGATGTGGTCGCCAGCCGTTTGAAAGAGGAATACAAGGTCGAGTGCTCTTACGAGCCGATCACCGTTTATTCCGCGCGCTGGATCGATTGCGATGATAAGAAGAAGCTCGAAGAATTCAGCGTCAAAGCTGTGGAAAACCTCGCCATCGACGGCGGCGGTCACCTGACCTACCTGGCCCCGACCCGGGTCAACCTGGCGCTGATGGAAGAGCGCTGGCCGGATGTGAAATTCCGTGCGACGCGCGAGCATCACTAAGCGCTGAGTTGCGAAAGCCAAAAGCCCACTGTGAACAACAGTGGGCTTTTTTTTGCTCATTGAGCGAGCTCGCATTGATTGCTGAGTAAGGTTTTTCTGTAGGTCTTTTTTCCTGATTTTGTAGCTTGTCTCCGTTTTTCTGTTCTCGGGACTTTTACCCGCGACAACGAAATCATTGACGTCTAACGTTCAGAGGACACTTCACACGCAGCACTCTCCACGAGCAGGAGCACAAGGGATCAATGGAATGACCAGTCGGCTCACTCACCTGATTCGGTTAGATGGCTATTTCAGTCCAATGGCCTGGGTGCTTGCTGCGTTGCTCTTCATCAATCGCTTGAGCACCATGGTCAAGCTGTTTATGGCGTTGTACCTGCGCCAGGAACTGGGGCTTGCGATTGAAACCGTTGGCTGGTTGTTATCCGGTTACGGGGCTGGCTTGCTGATAGGGTCAATGGTCGGCGGACTGCTGAGTGATCATTTCTCCACGGCGCGGCTCACTGCCGCGTTGTTTTTTTCCTCGGCGTGGGTTTTGGTCTCGTTGGGGCTGGTCACTGACGTGCCTTTGCTGGCTGGGTTGCTGCTGTTCAGCGGTGTACTTGATGGAGCGATTCGCACCCTTCATCAGCGATTGATCATGGAGTATTGCCACGTTGCGCAGCGTGCTCGTGCGCAGTCATTGAGTCGTGTTGCCAGAAACCTGGGAATGGCGGTCGCCGGGGTGGTGGGTGGGGGCCTGGCGCAGACTGATTTTCGCTGGGTGTTTTTTGTCAGCGCAGCCATGACGCTGTTGGCATTGCTGTGGTTTGTCCGCACGACATTTCATCGACCGGTTCTGATACCGGATGAGGTGCCTGAGATTGCTTCAGGTTCATGCGTACCGTATCGAGACAAACCTTTCCTGTGGTTGTTGGCGGCTGCTGTATTGCTCGGCCTTGCCTTTGACCCGGTCTACAGCATGCTGGGCAACTATTTGCACGATTACTATCGGTTGAGTACCGAGGTCATCGGATGGCAATTTGCACTCAACGCGGTGCTGGTGGTGCTGCTGCAAATACCGTTATCTCATTGGAGTGAGCAATGGGGCGCGCGCCGGCAGCTATTGGCAGGGAGCCTGTTATTGGCCTGCGGGCTGGGGATGTTGCCTTTGGGTTCCGGGGTGCTTTATGTCTGCCTGTCGACGGTTATTTGGACGCTTGGCGAAGCTCTTTTCATACCGCCCCTGAACGTGCTGGTCATGCAGCATGCGCAAGGAGGAAAAAGCGGGCACTACTTTGGTCTTTTTTTCATGTGCTGGAGTGCGAGTGCGCTGCTCTCGCCTGCGCTTGGAGGCCAGCTCTATGGTCATTTCGGTGGGCATAGCGTCTGGTTCGCCAGCGCGGCTCTGGCGATCCTGTCCATACCGCTGATTTATCAGGCGACCCGTTTATCGGGGCCTCGAAGGGTTCTTTCCTCAGCGCGCGGCGAGCCTGCTCCACTTAGCTGATCTGGTTATACGCATTATTCAAAACCAATCTCCCCGCCAACGGCATTCCGTCCATTCGTTAGCGTCCTATCTGGAGAACCGCGCTGATCAGAACTAGATTTCATTCAGCGCCACAGAGGCACCGCTGTTTCACCTATAAATGGATGGAATCGGCTATGAACAGGTTGCTACGCGTTGTATTGATGGTGAAAGTATTGGTAATGCTGGCCCTCGGCAGTTCGGCGGTCTGGGCCGAGTGCGAGGATCACGATACCCAGGCTTCGAGCGGCCAGGTCGGGCACGGTGAGTTGATGCTTGCCAAGTCTGAATCGGAGCCGGGCGATCAGGGGCAGGGTGGCAGCGCAGACGATGACGACTCGACCACTGACGATCCGGACAGCGACGAGGATGAAGGGGCTTAAATGACAGACAAAAGAAAACCCCTCTTGCCCGACTGATGCGCAGTCCGGGAAGAAGGGGTCTGGTCAACTCCGCAAAAGCGCGCCCCAGTGATTGAGGCGCGTTTTTTTATGCCGCGCCGTCGAGGAATTGCTCGGCGTAGTGGCATGCCACTTGGCGGCCATCGAGCAGGCGCAGCGCCGGCTCTTCAGTGCTGCAGCGTTCGGTCGCATACGGGCAGCGCTTGTGGAAAGCGCAGCCCGACGGCGGGTTCAGCGGGTTGGGTAACTCACCGACGATCTTGATTTTCGGCTTGTCCGGATCCGGGTGGATGGTCGGTGTCGCCGACAGCAGCGCCTGGGTGTACGGGTGTAGGGGACGAGTGTAGATGTCCTCTTTCGGCCCCATTTCAACCGGACGACCGAGGTACATCACCATCACATGATCGGCGACGTGACGCACCACGGCCAGGTTGTGGGAGATGAACACGTAGGCAGTGTTGAACTCTTGCTGCAGGTCCATGAACAGGTTCAGTACCTGCGCCTGAATCGACACGTCCAGTGCGGAGGTCGGTTCATCCGCCACCAGTACTTTAGGCTGCAGCATCATCGCGCGGGCAAGAGCGATCCGCTGGCGCTGACCGCCGGAGAACATGTGCGGATAACGCTGATAGTGCTCAGGACGCAAACCGACCTGCTTCATCATCGCCTGAACTTTCTCGCGGCGTTCGGAGGCGCTCAGGTTGGTGTTGATCAGCAACGGCTCGGCCAGTTGATCACCGACTTTCTGCCGCGGATTCAACGAAGCGTAGGGGCTCTGGAACACCATCTGCACGTCTTTGCGCAGTTGTTTGCGTTGAGCCTTGTCAGCACCGGCGACTTCCTGCCCGGCGATTTTCAAGGAGCCGGAGGACGGCTCTTCGATCAGCGTCAGGGCTCGGGCCAGGGTGGATTTGCCGCAGCCTGATTCGCCAACCACAGCGAGGGTCTTGCCGGCTTCCAGTTCGAACGACACACCGTTCAAGGCGCGTACGGTCGCATGGCCCTTGAAGAGGCCGCGGGACACTTCGTAGTGACGGGTCAGGTCGCGGGCGGTAAGTACGACGGCCATTACGCCACCTCCTGATTCAGCGGGTAGAAGCAGCGGGCGAGGCTGTTGCTTTTCGGGTCAAGGGCTGGACGCTGCACGCGGCAGTTGTCCTGCACATACGGGCAGCGCGGCGACAACAGGCAGCCTTGCGGGCGGTCATAACGGCCGGGAACGATGCCCGGCAGCGTGGCCAGACGCGTTTCACCCAGGCTGTGTTCCGGAATCGCCTTGAGCAGTGCTTCGCTGTACGGATGCGCTGGAATGTCGAACAGCTGTGGCACCTGACCCACTTCGACCGCTTGGCCGGCGTACATCACGCACACGCGCTGGGCGGTTTCGGCGACGACCGCGAGGTCGTGCGTGATCAGCACCAGGCCCATGTTCTGCTCTTTCTGCAACGCCAACAGCAGATCCATGATCTGCGCCTGGATCGTTACGTCCAGTGCAGTGGTCGGTTCGTCGGCGATCAGCAGTTTCGGTTCACCGGCAATCGCCATGGCGATCGCAACACGCTGGCTCATACCGCCGGACAATTGGTGCGGGTAGGCGTCCATACGGCTGGCGGCACCCGGGATTTCAACTTTTTCCAGCAGTTCGATGGCACGCTTGCGGGCGTCCTTGCCGGACATTTTCAGGTGCAGGCGCAACACTTCTTCGATCTGGAAACCGACGGTGTAGCTCGGGTTCAGCGCGGTCATCGGGTCCTGGAAAACCATGGCCAGGTCTTTGCCGACGATTTGCCGACGCTGACGGTTGCTCAGCTTGAGCATGTTCTTGCCGTCGAAATTCAGGGCGTCGGCGGTGACGATCCCCGGATGTTCGATCAGGCCCATCAGCGCCATCATGGTCACGGATTTGCCGGAGCCCGATTCGCCAACGATGGCCAGCACTTCGCCCTTGTCCACGGTAATGTCGAGACCGTCGACCACCGGAACGGCGTTCTTGTCGCCGAAGCGAACGTTGAGATTCTTGATTTCTAACAGTGACATTTGAATCTCCTCAGGCGGCATTCTTGAGTTTCGGGTCCAGCGCATCGCGCAGGCCGTCGCCCATCAAGTTGATTGCCAGCACGCTGAGCAAAATGGTCAAACCAGGCAGACTTACCACCCACCAGGCGCGTTCGATGTAGTCGCGAGCCGAAGCCAGCATGGTGCCCCACTCAGGGGTTGGCGGTTGAACGCCAAGGCCGAGGAAGCCCAGTGCCGCAGCATCGAGAATCGCCGAGGAGAAACTCAGGGTGGCCTGAACGATCAGCGGCGCCATGCAGTTGGGCAGCACGGTGACGAACATCAGGCGGGGCAGATTGGCACCGGCCAGGCGCGCAGCGGTCACGTAGTCGCGGTTCAGCTCGCCCATCACCGCAGCGCGGGTCAGACGAACGTAGGACGGCAGGGACACCACGGCGATCGCGATCACGGTGTTGATCAGGCCAGGGCCGAGGATGGCGACAATCGCCACGGCCAGCAGCAGGGACGGCAGGGCCAGCATGATGTCCATCAGACGCATGATGGTCGGGCCGAGCACGCGCGGGAAGAACCCGGCGAACAGACCCAGCAGGATGCCCGGGAGCAGCGACATCACCACCGACGACAAGCCGATCATCAAGGACAGGCGCGAACCCTGGATCAGACGCGACAGCAGGTCGCGACCCAGTTCATCGGTGCCGAGCAGGAACTGGATCTGCCCGCCTTCCAGCCAGGACGGCGGGGTCAGCAGGAAGTCGCGGTATTGCTCGCTCGGGTTATGCGGGGCGACCCATGGGGCGAAAATCGCGCAGAAAATCACCAGCAGCATGAACATCAGGCCGGCGACGGCACCTTTGTTCTTGGAGAACGCTTGCCAGAATTCTTTGTACGGGGACGGATACAGCAGGCTTTGATCGACTGCTACCGCTGGAATTGAAGTGGTCATGGTCATAATGATCTCAGCGCTGGTGACGGATGCGTGGGTTGGCAAAGCCGTAGAGGATGTCCACCACGAAATTGACCATGATCACCAGGCAGGCGATTAACAGGATGCCGTTCTGCACCACGGGATAATCCCGTGCGCCAATGGCTTCGATCAGCCATTTGCCGATGCCCGGCCAGGAGAAGATGGTTTCCGTCAGGACCGCACCGGCCAGCAGAGTGCCGACTTGCAGGCCGACCACGGTCAGCACCGGAATCAGCGCGTTACGCAGGCCGTGAACGAATACCACGCGCGACGGCGACAGGCCTTTGGCGCGGGCAGTACGGATGTAGTCTTCACGCAGTACTTCGAGCATCGAAGAACGGGTCATCCGCGCGATCACCGCCAGCGGGATGGTGCCGAGCACGATGGCCGGCAGGATCAGGTGATGCAGGGCATCGAAGAACGCACCGACGTCATCGGCCAGCAGCGTGTCGATCAGCATGAAACCGGTGCGCGGCTCGATGTCATAGAGCAGGTCGATCCGCCCGGACACCGGGGTCCAGCCCAGAGACACCGAGAAGAACATGATCAGGATCAGGCCCCACCAGAAGATCGGCATCGAATATCCCGCCAGGGAGATGCCCATCACCCCGTGGTCGAACAGGGACCCTCGCTTGAGTGCCGCGATCACCCCGGCCAGAAGGCCCAGAATGCCGGCGAACAACAGGGCGGCCATGGACAGTTCCAGGGTCGCCGGGAATAGAGAGCTGAACTCGGTCCAGACGCTTTCACGGGTACGCAGTGATTCACCGAGATCGCCGTGGGCCAACTTGCCGATGTAGTCCAGGTATTGGGCATACAGCGGTTTGTTAAGGCCAAGGCGTTCCATTGCCTGAGCATGCATTTCGGGGTCGACGCGACGTTCGCCCATCATCACTTCCACGGGGTCGCCTGGAATCATGCGAATCAACGCGAAAGTCAGCAAGGTGATGCCGAAGAACGTGGGAATCAATAACCCCAGTCGGCGGGCAATAAAACTAAACATCTTGTGGTGTACCTCATCAGCCGGTTAGGCGTGCCCGGCATTCCTGGTTCAGGAATGCCGGTAGTTTCTTATCTACTTCACCTGGGTGGTGGCGAAGTTATTAGTGGTGAGCGGGCTAATGTGATAGCCCTCTACGTTGTTACGCATTGCGGTGAACATACGGGTGTGGGCCATGCTGATCCAGGGTTGGTCCTGGTTAAAGACTTCCTGGGCTTGCTCATAGAGCGCTGCGCGTTCGGCGGGGTCAACTTTAGCCCGTGCTTCATCGATCAGCGTCTGGAACTTCTCATTGCACCAGCGCGCGTAGTTTTCGCCGTTTTTGGCCGCCTCGCAACTGAGCATAGGCGTCAGGAAGTTATCCGGGTCGCCGTTATCGCCAGCCCATCCGGCGGAAACCATGTCGTGCTCGCCGTTTTTCGCGCGTTTGAGCATTTCGCCCCATTCCATGACGCGAATGTCGACCTTGATCCCGACCTTGGCCAGGTCAGCCTGCATCATCTGCGCGCCGAGCATCGGGTTAGGGTTGGTCGGACCGCCGCCGTTACGGGTGAACAGGGTCAGCACGGTGCCGTCCGGCACGCCGGCTTCCTTGAGCAAGGCGCGGGCCTTGTCCAGATCGCGGGGTGGGTTTTTCAGGGTCTGGTTGTAACCCAGCAGGGTGTCCGGATACGGGTTGACCGCGACCGTCGCATTGCCTTTGCCGAACAGCGCGTTGACGTACGCGGCTTTGTCGAAGGCGATGTCGATGGCTTTACGTACGCGCACATCACTCATGTACTTGTGCGTGGTGTTCATGGCGATGTACGAAACGGTCATCGCGTTCAGTTCATCGACCTTCAGCTTTTCGTCTTTCTTGATGCTCGGGATGTCATCCGGTTTCGGATACAGGGCGATCTGGCACTCGTTGGCCTTGAGCTTTTGCAGGCGCACGTTGTTGTCGGTGGCGATGGCCAGAATCAACGCTTCAGCCGGAGGCTTGCCACGGAAGTAATCCGGGTTGGCCTTGAAGCGGACCTGTGCGTCTTTGTTGTAACGCTGGAAAACGAACGGGCCGGTACCGACCGGTTTGTTGTTCAGGTCGCCAGTCTTGTTGGCTTTGAGCAACTGGTCGGCGTACTCGGCGGAATAGATCGAGGAGAAGGCCATGGCGATGTCCGCCAGGAACGGCGCTTCACGACGGGTCAAGGTGAATTTGACGGTGTTGTCGTCAACTTTTTCGACGCCTTTGAGCAGTTCTTTGAAGCCCATGCTTTCAAAGTACGGGAAGCCCACGCTCGACAGTTTGTGCCACGGGTGATTCGGGTCCAGCTGACGCTGGAAGCTCCAGACCACGTCGTCGGCATTCATGTCGCGGGTCGGCTTGAAGTATTCGGTGGTGTGGAACTTGACGCCTTTGCGCAGGTGGAACGTGTAGGTCAGACCGTCTTCGCTGATGTCCCAGGAGTCGGCCAGTGCCGGAATCACCTCAGTGGTGCCGGGCTTGAAGTCCGCCAGGCGATTGAAGATGGTTTCGGCCACTGCATCGGCGGTGACTGCAGTCGTGTACTGGACCATGTCGAAGCCTTCCGGACTGGCTTCGGTGCAAACCACCAGGGGTTTGGCCGAGACGCCAACAGCGACACTCAGCAACGCGGCAGCGATGGCCGCACGTAGGGGAAGCATTTTCATCAAGAACCCTCTGCAATCGGTTGAGCTGAAAAAACCGAACGGCCGACTCGTCATGAGTCAGCCGTCGGCTGGCGTTTTTACAAAATCTTGAACGGGATGGTGGTCACGAGACGGAACTCGTTGATGCTGCCGTCAGCCTGGTTTTCGCTGGCACGGTGGGTGGTGTAGGTCGCGCGAATGGTGGTCGCTTTGAGCGGGCCACTCTGCACGGCGTACGCAGTACCGATGCCGTATTCGTAATGGTGTTCGCCGTCCATGCTGCGCACGTCGTAGGCGCTGCCGGTGTAGTGAGTACCGTCGATACCCCAGCCGCGAGCCTGGTAGATGTTGAACTTCAGGCCTGGCACGCCGTATTCAGCCATGTTCAGACCATAAGCGATCTGGAACGATTTTTCGTTCGGGCCGTTGAAGTCGGACAGCAGGGAGTTGGCCAGGTAGATGCCGTTGGTTTCATGCAGGTAGTCGAAGTACTCGTTACCGTTCACTTCCTGGTACGAGAAGGTCAGGCTGTGCGCCTGGTGAGTCAGGCCGAACGACAGCGAGTAGGTATCGTTGTCGATTTCGCCCATCAACTTTTTGCCTTCGTCGACGGTTTTGTAGTAGTTCAGGCCGGTGGTCAGGCTCAGGACCGAGCTGTCGCCCAGCTCGTGAGCAGCGCCGAAGTAGTACTGGTTCCAGAAGTCTTCGACGTTGGTGGCGTACAGGCTGGTTTTCAGGCTTTTCAGCGGCTGATAGTTCAGGCCTGCGGTGTTCACGTGGTCGGTTTCGACACCGGTGGCGCTGTATTCAGTGCGGAATTTCGACAGGCTCTGCTCGGTACGTGGCGACACGCGATCGAAGGTGCCGAGGTCGAACGACAGGTTGTCGAATTCTTCACTGTGAATGGCCACGCCTTCAAAACTCGAAGGCAGCGGACGGTTGCCGATAACGTCGACGATCGGGCTGCTGAAGTTCATGCGGCCGGCGGTCAGGGTGGTGTTGGAGATACGCGCCTTGACGTTGGCCAGGCCCAGTTTGCTCCACTGATCCACGGCGTCGCCGTTGGTGTGAGCCAGGGTACGGTTGGAGCCGCCCTTGATGTCTTCACGGCTGCGATCCAGCGCCAGGGCGTTGTAGGCCGCAACTTCGGTAGCGAAACCCACGGTGCCTTGGGTGAAGCCCGAGCTGTAGTTGAGGATGGTGCCCTGAACCCAGTTGATACGACGCGAGCCGTTCAGTGTTTCGCCGTGGCGTTCGTATTTGAAAGTACCGCCACGCTGCTTGTCTTCGTTGGCATACCAGTTACGGGTGGTACCCGACAGGCTCTGGCCATCGATGAAGCCTGTGGCTTGCGACTGGGCACTGGTGCTTGCCAGTTGGGTCGGAACGAAGTCTTGGCTAACGCTCTCGGCATGGGCCCCCGCGGTGATGCTGCTAATGGCCAGGGCCAGTAAAGCGGTGCTGCTCAGTTTCATGGGTGAAGCTCCTTTCTTTCTTTTTTTTAATGCCGGTCTTTTTTGGTGATCCGGCTATTGGTTTAGAACTCATTCAAGGCATCGCAAACGTTTGCTGTAGACCCGATTGACGAATTACGGCAATACGCGTGCGTGAGGGCGCAATGCGCCCCCAGCGGTTCCTGGCTAATCGGTTATTTTTCTATGCTGACACCCGAGAACACGTTACGACCGAAAGGACTCACCTTGAATCCTTCGATTTTGGCGCTCAACGGCTGGTTAACCGTCGAGTGGGCGACTGGCGTAATCGGCACCTGCTGTTTGAGGTACTGCTGCGCCTGTTTGTAGAGCACGGTGCGCTGGTCGCGGTCAGTGACGACCTTGGCCTGCTTGATCAGCTTGTCGTAAGCCGGATCGCACCACATCGAGTAGTTGTTGCCACCAATGGCGTCGCAGCTGTAAAGCGTGCCAAGCCAGTTGTCCGGGTCCCCGTTGTCACCGGTCCAGCCAATCAGGCTGACGTCGTGTTCGCCATTCTTGGTGCGCTTGATGTACTCGCCCCATTCGTAGCTGACGATCTTGACCTTGAGGCCGATTTTCGCCCAGTCAGCCTGGAGCATTTCGGCCATCAACTTGGCGTTCGGGTTGTATGGGCGCTGAACCGGCATGGCCCAGAGGGTAATTTCTGTGCCTTCCTTCACGCCGGCAGCCTTGAGCAGTTCCTTGGCTTTTTCCGGGTTGTAGGCGGCGTCTTTAATGGTCTCGTCGTAGGACCATTGGGTCGGCGGCATGGCGTTGACCGCCAGTTGACCGGCGCCTTGGTAAACGGCGTTGAGAATGCCTTGCTTGTTCACCGCCATGTCCAGCGCCTGACGCACTTCGAGCTGGTCGAAAGGCTTGTGCCGCACGTTATAGGCGATGTAACCGAGGTTGAAACCAGGCTTCTCGATGAGCTTGAGCGTCGAGTCGTTCTTCAGCGCGGTCACGTCGGCAGGGCGCGGGTGCAGGGTGATCTGGCACTCGTTGGCCTTGAGCTTCTGCACCCGCACCGAAGCGTCGGTGTTGATGGCGAAAATCAGGTTCTCGAGCTTGACCCGGCTCGGGTCCCAATACTGCTTGTTGCCGGTGTAACGGATGTTGGAATCTTTCTGGTAGCTCTTGAACACGAACGGCCCGGTGCCGATCGGTTTCTGGTTGATGTCGCTCGGCTTGCCTTCGGCCAACAGCTTGTCGGCGTATTCGGCCGAAAGAATGGCGGCGAAGCTCATGGCGATGTTCTGGATGAACGCGGCGTCCACGCTGTTGAGCGTCATGACCACGGTCAGCGGCCCGGTTTTCTCGACCTTGGCGATGTTTTTGTTCAGGCTCATCCCGTTGAAATACGGGAACTCGGTCGGATAAGCCTTACGGAAGGGTTGTTGCGGGTCGAGCATGCGATTGAACGTGAACAGCACGTCATCGGCGTTGAAGTCACGGGTCGGCGTGAAGTATTTGGTGGTGTGAAATTTCACCCCTTCGCGCAGGTGAAAGGTGTACTTGAGGCCGTCCTCGGAAATATCCCAACTAGTGGCCAGGCCTGGTACGACGTTGGTCGCGCCTTTTTCAAACTCTGCCAGTCGGTTATACAACGGCTCGGCGGCGTCGTTATCGGTCGCAGTGGTGTACTGCGCCGTATCGAAACCGGCGGGACTGCCTTCGGAGCAAAACACCAGGCTGTTGTTGGCAGCCTGGCTGATGGAAGTGGCGGCCAACAGGCCGGTGCCCAGTAATGCGGATAAAACCAAGGAATGGCGCATGACGCTCCCTCTTGTTTAGTGTTTTACCAATGAGCCGTCATCCCGTCCGGGGACGTTGCGGCCTCACTGATCTCAAGCCATGACGTGCAGCAAATAAACCGATGGCCCACGCGTGAACTGGTCAGATCCCGACGGTAAGAACCGTGGGTCCGGCAGTAAATGCGTAAAGTCCGAAAGACTCGTGGGAAAAGGCAATACGTCCGAAACCGCTGCTGTAGTACGCAGCGGATTTGGATGTCAGCGAATTCCTGCTTTCTCGGTTGATAAAGCAACGACGCCGTCAGAAACGTCGCCGTTGCAAAACCTTATTTGCTGACGCTGACGCCGTAGAAGGAGTTCAAGCCGAATGGGCTGATCTTGAAGTCCTGCACGTTGTCGCGCATGGGTTGGAACACCGTCGAGTGAGCGATGGGTGTCATTGGAACGGCGTCTTTGAGGACGTGTTGCGCCTGCTTGTACAGTTCGGTGCGCTTGCCCTGGTCGGTCGTGCGCTTGGCTTCTTTCACGATGCCGTCAAACTTCTTGTCGCACCACTTGGAGAAGTTGTTGCCGCTGAGCGAGTCGCAGCCGAACAACACGTTCAGCCAGTTGTCCGGATCACCATTGTCGCCGCTCCAGCCAATCAGCATCGCCTGGTTCTCGCCGCCCTTGGAGCGCTTGATGTACTCGCCCCATTCGTAGCTGACGATGTTGACCTTGAGGCCGATCTTCGCCCAGTCGGATTGCAGCATTTCAGCCATCAATTTCGCGTTCGGGTTGTACGGACGCTGAACCGGCATGGCCCACAGAGTGATCTGGGTACCTTCCTTGACGCCCGCTTCCTTGAGCAGCTCCTTGGCTTTCTCAGGGTCGTACTTGGCATCCTTGATGGTGGTGTCGTAGGACCACTGGGTTGGCGGCATGGCGTTGACCGCCAGTTGACCTGCACCCTGGTAAACCGAGTCGATGATCTGCTGCTTGTTCACCGCCATGTCCAGCGCCTGACGAACCTTCAGCTCGGCCAGCGGGTTGGCGTCGGTGCGGCCCTTGAGCACGGGCATCACGTTGTAGGCGATGTAACCGAGGTTGAAACCAGCCTGGTTAGGCACTTTCAGGGTCTTGTCTTCCTGAAGAGCCTTCAGGTCGGCCGGACGTGGGAACAGAGTGATCTGGCACTCGTTCTTCTTCAGCTTCTGGATACGTACCGATGGGTCGGTGGTGATGGCGAAGATCAGGTTGTCGATCTTCACGTCGTCAGGCTTCCAGTAGTCCTTGTTCCCGGTGTAGCGGATGTTGGAGTCTTTCTGGTAGCTCTTGAACACGAACGGACCCGTGCCGACCGGCTTCTGGTTGATGTCGGCAGCCTTGCCTTCTTTGAGCAGCTGGGCGGCGTACTCGGCAGACTGGACGGAAGCGAAACTCATGGCCATGTTCTGGATGAACGCAGCGTCAACTTCTTTGAGGGTGAACTTGACGGTGTGCTCGTCGACTTTATCGATCTTGGTGATGTTGGTGTCCATCCCCATGTCGGTGAAGTACGGGAATTCGGTCGGGTACGCTTTGCGGAACGGGTCGTTCTTGTCAATCATGCGATTGAAGGTGAACAGCACGTCGTCGGCGTTGAACTCACGAGTCGGCTTGAAGTACGGGGTGGTGTGGAACTTGACGCCTTCACGCAGGTGGAAGGTGTAAGTCAGGCCATCATCGGAGATGTCCCATTTGGTCGCCAGACCTGGAATGACAGCGGTACCGCCACGTTCGAACTGGGTCAAACGGTTGAACATGGTTTCTGCAGAGGCGTCGAAGTCGGTTCCGGTGGTGTACTGACCAGGATCAAAACCGGCCGGGCTCCCTTCGGAGCAAAACACCAGGTTAGTCGCCGCTTGGGCGAAAGGTGCGGCAGCTAATAAGCTGGCGCCGACTAAAAACGGAATGACCGCGTGTTTAAGCATGGTGGCCTCATGATTTGTTGTCATTTTTGGAATTAGAGGACGACCTCGTGAGTCGTGCCTGCGGATACTTATGCAGGGGCCATACCCAATGCAAGATCCAGAGCGGCTACGGGCCTTAAACAGTGGCACGAACGTACCTTAATGTCGCATATGTATAAATACCTGCGCATTTGACCGTTTGCGCACGGTTTTTTCGGTGCAAATCGAGCACCAGCAAGGGGCGGCCGGGGCACTGGACGCACCCGGTTGTAGCACGGTGTTACTTATTTATACCCACCCCAAAGAAGGGTGTGAGGCCGAACGGGCTGAGCTTGAAGTCGGTGACCTCTTTGCGCAAAGGCTGGAACACCGTCGAATTCGCAATCGGTGTGATAGGTACTTGTTGTTTAAGGATTTGGAAGAGCCCCAAGTAACCAAGGGCTCTTGCCCCTGACGTTCGGTGCCTCGCTGTGGCTCGGCATGCCCTCGCTCCGGTCCTGCTCCGTGGGCCCGCCGGCATCCATGCCGGGTTGCTCACTGCGCAGAACCTCCACTCGGCGTGAGGGGGCGGGTGGATCAAGAGCTGCAGGCGAACTAACGCTCGGCCTGATGAGTGGTTTAGAGCGGGCGGATGTACACCGGAACACTGTGGGAGCTGGCTTGCCTGTGATGGCGGCCTGACAGCCGACCAGTCTCCTGCGTCTGATGTTGATCGTTCCCACGCTCCGCGTGGGAATGCAGCCAGGGACGCTCCGCGTTCCGCTTTGACTGTGAGCAAGGATCGACTGTGTACATGGACGTTGTGTACGGCACAGATCAAATGCGGTCGCGAGCTCGCTAGCGAAGGCGGCGGATCAATCACCAAAAAATCATCAGGCATACCCACCCCGGCTGGCGCCAGGCAATAAAAAACGGCGATCACTTCGGTGATCGCCGTTTTTTGTACGGGTTATCGAATCAAGGCATCAACACTTCAATCGAACCATCCGCCGTCATGCTGACCTGGCTGGTGCCCGCTTCAACTTCCGGCGTCACCGGCGCACCGTCCATGCTGGCCGCTTTCATCATCATTGGCGCGCGCATGTACGGTTGTGGATAACCGTTGCTGTTGAGGTTCAGGTTGACGATTTTGTAACCCTTGCCGCCCAACGCATCGGTCGCCAATTGAGCACGGGCCTTGAACGCAGTCACGGCGTCTTTGAGCAGCGCGTCTTCGCTGGCCTTGCGGGTTGGGGTGGCGATGGCGAAGTCCATGCCGCCCATTTTCAGGTCGGTCAGCAGTTCGCCGGTCAACTTCGACAACGCCGCGAAGTCCGAGCTTTCCAGGCGCAATTCGGCGCGTTCGCGCCAGCCGGTGATTTTCTGGCCTTTGGTCTCGTAGATCGGGTAGCTGTTGCGGCTGCCCTGGCGCAGGGTGATGTCTTTGACCTGTTTGGCCTGGGCCAGTGCTTTGTTCATGGTGGTGCTGACGTCGGCGGCAAGTTTGGCCGGGTCGCTGTTTTGTTCTTCTGTATAGAGGGTCACGATCATCAGGTCGCGGGCCACTTCCTGGCTGACTTCGGCGCGCAGGGCGATCTGGTTGTAGTGCAGCTCGTCGGCGGCCAGGGCCGGTAGGCTGGCGATGGTGCCAACGCTAAGGGCGAGGAGGGCGGCGCTGCGGCGGAATGTGTGCATGAAAGCTCCTTGGGCGATGCGCAGGGGTAATGTCCGAGCCTGCGTGAAACCATCAGACTCTAGCTTTAATGATCCGGTTCGCACAGTTACAACTTCTATACAGATCGAAGATGACCGCTGCGCGGTCAATCGCGAGCAGGCTCGCTCCCACAGGGGAACGCATTTCAATGTGGGAGCGAGCCTGCTCGCGATAGCGGTCTTATAGACGCCACAATCCTCCCAGGCATGTGGCCGTTTGCCGCACTTTCGCCTGCCAGCCCCCGTGCTTGGTTATACTCCCTGCGATCCGCCTGGAGCGCTCATCAGGAGAGCTCATGCTCGCCCCCGTTCAAATCACTTCCGCAACTCGCCAGAATCTCTGGCGGCTGACGTTCATCCGCACATTGGTGCTGGCCGCTCAGGCCGGTTCCGTAGGCCTGGCCTACTGGCTCGACTTGCTGCCATTGCCCTGGTTTCAACTGGCCGCGACCCTCGGTTGCTCGATGTTGCTGTGCGCGTTCACGGCCATTCGCCTGCGCACCTCATGGCCGGTTACCGAACTCGAATACGCCGTGCAACTGGCCTGCGACCTGTTTATCCACAGTGCCCTGCTGTATTTCTCCGGTGGTTCGACCAACCCCTTCGTCTCTTATTACCTGGTGCCGCTGACCATCGCCGCCGTGACGTTGCCGTGGCGTTATTCGGTGATTTTGTCTGGCATCGCTTTGGCCTTGTACACCTTGCTGCTGGCGCGCTTCTATCCGCTGCAGACCTTTCCGATCGCTCGGGAAAACCTGCAGGTCTATGGGATGTGGTTGAGTTTTGCCCTGGCGGCGGCGGTCATCACTTTCTTCGCTGCACGGATGGCTGAAGAGCTGCGCCGTCAGGAAGAGCTGCGCGCCATTCGTCGCGAAGAAGGTCTGCGCGATCAGCAATTGCTGGCCGTCGCCACCCAAGCCGCTGGCGCGGCCCATGAACTGGGCACGCCGCTGGCGACCATGAGCGTGCTGCTCAAGGAAATGCGTCAGGACCATCACGACCCGATGTTGCAGGACGACCTGAGCGTGCTGCAGGATCAGGTCAAGTTATGCAAAGAGACCTTGCAGCAACTGGTGCGCGCCGCCGAGGCCAATCGCCGTTTGGCGGTGGAAATGCAGGACGTCACCGACTGGCTCGACGAAGCGCTGAACCGCTGGCACCTGATGCGCCCGGAAGCCAGTTATCGCTTCCAGCGCTTGGGTCAGGGCACCGTGCCGCGCATGGCGCCGCCGCCGGACCTGACCCAGGCGCTGCTGAATTTGCTGAACAACGCCGCCGACGCTTGCCCCGAAGGGTTGCAAGTGACGCTGGACTGGAATGCCGACGACCTGACCATCAGCATTCGCGACCACGGCGCCGGTGTGCCGCTGGCCATCGCCGAACAGATCGGCAAACCGTTTTTTACCACCAAGGGCAAAGGTTTCGGCCTGGGCCTGTTTTTGAGCAAGGCCAGCGTGACACGCGCCGGCGGCTCAGTGAAACTCTACAGTCATGAGGAAGGCGGCACGCTCACCGAGCTGCGCCTGCCTCGTGTCGCCCGAGGAGACGAACATGAGTGACGATATCCAAGTCGAAGGCGAAGGCGAAGAACTCCCGCATTTGCTGTTGGTCGACGACGACGCAACTTTCACCCGAGTGATGGCCCGTGCCATGTCCCGCCGTGGTTTTCGCGTCAGTACCGCAGGCTCCGCCGAAGAAGGCCTGACGATCGCTCAGACCGACCTGCCGGATTACGCCGCGCTGGACCTGAAAATGGACGGCGATTCCGGCCTGGTGCTGTTGCCCAAGCTGCTGGAGCTGGACCCGGAAATGCGCGTGGTAATCCTTACCGGTTACTCGAGCATCGCCACCGCCGTCGAGGCGATCAAGCGCGGCGCCTGCAATTACCTGTGCAAACCGGCGGACGCCGATGACGTGCTGGCCGCGCTGCTCTCCGAGCATGCCGACCTCGACACCCTGGTGCCGGAAAACCCGATGTCGGTGGATCGCCTGCAATGGGAACACATCCAGCGCGTGCTGACTGAGCACGAAGGCAACATCTCCGCCACTGCCCGCGCCCTGGGCATGCACCGCCGCACGCTGCAGCGCAAATTGCAGAAGCGCCCCGTTCGTCGCTGAACCTGCGCTGAACGGATGCCCGCCGCTCCTCGCGAGGAACCGAACCGATCATCTATGATCGGTTCGTGTGTGTTCTTTTCTTTATCGAGCCTTATCCATGAATCAGAACGCTGAATATTCCGCGGTCAATGATGCTGTGCGCGGGCAGTTTTTTCGCAAAGTCTGGGCGATGACCACGCCTTACTGGCGCAGCGAAGAGAAGGGCAAGGCCTGGACGTTGCTGATCGCCGTGATCGCGCTGTCGCTGTTCAGCGTGGCGATTTCGGTATGGATCAACAGTTGGTACAAGGACTTCTACAACGCCCTGCAAAAGAAGGACGAGGCAGCGTTCTGGCAGTTGATCCTCTATTTCTGCGGCATCGCGGCCGTGGCGATCCTTGGCGCGGTGTACCGGCTCTATTTGACGCAGATGCTGACGATTCGCTGGCGGGGCTGGCTCACCGAGAAACACTTCGCCCGCTGGCTTAGTCACAAGAATTACTACCAGCTGGAACAGGGCGGTTACACCGATAACCCGGACCAGCGGATTTCCGAAGACCTCAACAAATTCACCACCAACACCTTGGGCTTGGGTCTTGGTTTGATCCGCAACATCGTTAGCCTGGTGTCGTTCTCGATCATTTTGTGGGGCGTGTCGGGCAGCATTGAAGTGTTTGGCTTCACCATTCCCGGCTATATGTTCTGGTGCGCACTGGTTTACGCTGCGGTGGGTAGCTGGCTGACGCATTTGATCGGTCGTCGCTTGATCGGTCTCACGAATAATCAACAGCGCTTCGAAGCCGACCTGCGTTTCTCCATGGTGCGGATTCGCGAGAATGCCGAAAGCATCGCGCTGTACAACGGCGAACCCAACGAGAACCGCCGTTTGAGCAGCCGCTTCGGCCTGGTCTGGCACAACTTCTGGGACATCATGCGCGTGTCCAAGCGCCTGACATTCTTTACCTCCGGCTATGCCCAGATCGCAATCATTTTCCCGTTCATGGTCGCCGCGCCACGTTACTTCACTGGCAAAATCGAGTTGGGTGAGCTGATGCAAATCAACTCCGCATTCGGCAACGTTCAGGAGAACTTCAGCTGGTTCATCAGCGCGTACCAGGACCTCGCCGAATGGCGCGCCACGTGTGATCGTCTGCTGAGTTTCCGTCAGGCCATGACCGACAACGAAGAGCGCGCGCCGGCCATCGACGTGCAAAATTCGGGCTCGGCGTTGAAGGTGCACAACCTCGGCCTCGACCTGGCGGATGGTCGTCACCTGCTGACCAATGCCGACATGACCGTGGAAGAGGGCGAGCGCGTCATGCTCAGCGGTCGTTCCGGCAGCGGCAAATCGACATTGCTGCGAGCGATGGGGCATCTTTGGCCGGCGGGCCACGGCAGTATTCGTTTGCCGGCGGCGCGTTATCTGTTCCTGCCGCAAAAGCCTTATTTGCCGATTGGCACGTTGCGTGAAGCGCTGAGTTATCCTCAGCCTGGCGAAACCTACCCCAACGAGCGCTATGTTCATGTGCTGGAAGCATGTCGTTTGCCGCACCTGGTTTCCCGTCTGGATGAAGCGAATCACTGGCAGCGCATGCTCTCGCCGGGTGAACAGCAACGCCTGGCCTTCGCCCGTGCACTGCTGTTTGCACCGCAGTGGCTGTATATGGACGAAGCGACCTCGGCGATGGATGAAGAGGATGAGGCATCGCTGTATCAGGCGTTGATCGACGAGTTACCGGGGCTGAGCATTGTCAGTGTCGGGCATCGCAGCAGTCTGAAGCGGTTCCATCCACGGCATGTTCGTATCGACAACGGTCATCTGGTAGACCAAACCGTGATCGCATAAACACCACAAACCCTGTGGGAGCGGGCTCGCCCGCGATGGCTTCGCCCGGTTCATCTGTAGAACCGCGTTATCGTTCATCGCGGACAAGCCCCGCCCACAGGGCGTGATGGTGATCGTACAACCGCGTTGAGCTATGATGCGGATTCAGCCGCAATTTTCGAGACAGACGTTCACCATGGAAAATCCGATCGACGCACCACGCCTACCTCGCAAGCGCCGCAGCCTCGCTCAGGAACTGGTGACGGTGCTGTCCGAGCAAATCCGCGACGGACACCTCAAGCGTGGCGATAAATTGCCCACCGAGTCGGCGATCATGGATGCCCATGGCGTCAGCCGCACCGTGGTGCGCGAAGCGATTTCCCGTTTGCAGGCGGCCGGGCAAGTGGAAACCCGGCACGGCATCGGCACTTTCGTGCTCGACACCCCGAGCCCGAGCGGTTTTCGCATCGATCCGGCGACCGTGGTCACGTTGCGTGACGTGCTGGCAATTCTGGAACTGCGCATCAGCCTGGAAGTGGAGTCCGCCGGCCTCGCCGCGCAACGCCGCAGCCCCGAGCAGCTGGCGTTGATGCGAGCTGCTTTGGACGCGTTGAATGAAAGTGTCTCCCACGCCAGCGATGCCGTGGCGTCCGATTTCCAGTTCCACCTGCAAATCGCCCTGTCGACCGGTAACCGTTATTTCACCGACATCATGACCCACCTGGGCACCAGCATCATTCCGCGCACGCGACTGAACTCGGCGCGCCTGGCCCATGACGACCAGCAGTACTATATGAATCGCCTGAGTCGCGAGCACGAGGAGATTTACGACGCAATTGCCCGCCAGGATTCCGATGCGGCGCGGGCGGCGATGCGGTTGCATTTGACGAATAGTCGTGAGCGGCTGCGTCATGCGCATGAAGAGGCTGAGGCGCAGCGCGGGTAAGGATCGTTTCCACGCAGAGCGTGGGAACGATCAGCTGGGGAGTCAGCCGGTCCTGAGAATTGAACGATTTACCCGCACGGCGAATTCAGCGCCCCCGGTTTGGTATTGAACACCGCCTATCCATGCTCATCTACAACCCCCCGAGCAATTGCCACTCCCTTGGCCAATAACTCCAGCGGTGCACCCTTCAGCGATTGGCCCGAAGCCAGTTCCAGTTTCAGTTTCAGTTTCAGTTTGATAGTCATCGTTGATCTCCTTATCAGGCGACATTGCCAGTCGGTTGGTAATCCTTGAGCAGAAGGTAAGTGCTCCAGCCCCACCCATCGTCCACAGTGACGGTATCGTTCAGGTTATTGACGTCCTTGCGCCGCAGTACCTTGTTGCCCGCGACCTTGAACAGCGGTGAGAAATTACCCGCCGGGTTCAACACGGCTTGCAATTCAGGCAACTTTTTCAAGGCCGCAAAGCTGCCGGACGCCGGGGTGACAATACCGCGAGAGGGTTGAAGGCGTTGGTAAAACGCTGGATCCGGTCTGCGGCTGTCACGCCTTCGCTGATCGGTTGATCGGCAATTCCATAAAAATCACCCCCTGGCGCGACGACCCTGGCCATAGGTCAGCGCCAGTCCGTTGGACAAATGCAGCTCTACCTGTGAAGCGGGGATCGCGGGTGCATCCTTGACGAAACGCAGCAGGGTCTGGTCGCCGATGGCGGTGTGTTCGCCTCCCTTGAACCTCAGCTGCGGCCTAGCTCCTTGATGTGTCGTCGGTATGAAGCAAAATAACTGTATGCATCCACAGTTTTTTCGATCATGGATGAGACATTTCCTCCGTCAAGAAAATACCTTTCAGACACAAAATCTGCGGATGGCGATGAAATGCAGTTGACGGTTATTTTTTAAGTTGTACGATGACCTACAACTTCGGCGCAGGCTGAACGGTTTTCTCACACACACATACGTCGCTACCAGGGTGTTCGAATAATGAATCCACAAGAACTGAAGTCCATCCTCTCTTCCGGTCTGCTGTCTTTCCCGGTTACCGATTTCAATGCTCAGGGCGATTTCCATCGCGCGGGCTACATCAAACGTCTCGAATGGCTGGCCCCATACGGCGCCTCGGCATTGTTCGCCGCGGGCGGCACCGGTGAGTTCTTCTCTCTGGCGGCCAGCGAATATTCGGAAATCATCAAGACCGCCGTCGACACCTGCGAAACCAGCGTGCCGATCCTGGCCGGCGTTGGCGGCTCGACTCGTCAAGCCATCGAATACGCACAGGAAGCCGAACGTCTGGGCGCCAAAGGTCTGTTGCTGCTGCCTCACTACCTGACCGAAGCCAGCCAGGAAGGTGTTGCCGCCCACGTTGAGGCCGTGTGCAAATCGGTGAAAATCGGCGTGGTGATTTACAACCGCAACGTCTGCCGCCTGACCGCGCCATTGCTGGAACGCCTGGCCGAGCGCTGCCCGAACCTGATCGGCTACAAGGATGGCCTGGGCGATATCGAGTTGATGGTGTCGATCCGTCGCCGCCTCGGTGATCGCTTCAGCTATCTGGGTGGTTTGCCGACCGCCGAAGTCTACGCCGCGGCCTACAAGGCATTGGGCGTGCCGGTTTACTCCTCTGCAGTGTTCAACTTCATCCCGAAAACCGCGATGGATTTCTACCACGCCGTTGCCCGCGAAGATCACGCCACCGTTGGCAAGATCATCGACGACTTCTTCCTGCCATACCTGGACATCCGTAACCGCAAAGCCGGTTACGCGGTGAGCATCGTCAAGGCCGGAGCAAAAATTTCCGGTTATGACGCAGGCCCTGTGCGTGCACCGCTGACCGATCTGCTGCCAGAAGAGTACGAAGCTCTGGCCGCGCTGATCGACAAGCAAGGTGCGCAGTAACCCCCCCGATTAACAAGGCCGCTGAGTGATCAGCGGTCTTTTGCGTTAGGAGACTTTCAAGTGGCAGATGCAAAGCGTTTTGATAACTACATCGGTGGCCAATGGGTCGCCGGCACCGACTACTCCACCAACATCAACCCATCGGAGTTGACCGATACCATTGGCGAATACGCCAAGGCTGATCTGGCTCAAGTGCATGCCGCCATCGACGCCGCTCGCGCTGCATTCCCGGCGTGGTCGACCTCGGGCATTCAGGCTCGCCACGATTCACTGGATAAAGTCGGCACTGAAATCCTCGCTCGTCGCGAAGAACTCGGCACCTTGCTGGCCAGGGAAGAGGGCAAGACCCTACCCGAAGCCATCGGCGAAGTGACTCGCGCGGGCAACATCTTCAAGTTCTTCGCCGGTGAATGCCTGCGTCTGTCCGGTGATTACTTGCCGTCTGTTCGGCCGGGTGTGAACGTCGAAGTCACTCGCGAAGCGCTGGGCGTGGTCGGTCTGATCACGCCGTGGAACTTCCCGATCGCGATCCCTGCGTGGAAAATCGCTCCGGCCCTGGCCTACGGCAACTGCGTCGTCCTGAAACCGGCAGACCTGGTACCAGGTTGTGCCTGGGCACTGGCCGAAATCATCTCCCGCGCAGGCTTCCCGGCCGGCGTGTTCAATCTGGTGATGGGCAGCGGTCGTGTGGTTGGCGATGCGCTGGTGCAGAGCCCGAAAGTCGACGGCATCAGCTTCACCGGTTCCGTGGGCGTCGGTCGTCAGATCGCGGTCAACTGCGTGTCGCGCCAGGCCAAGGTTCAGCTGGAAATGGGCGGCAAGAACCCGCAGATCATTCTCGACGACGCTGATCTCAAGCAAGCGGTCGAACTGTCGGTACAGAGCGCGTTCTACTCCACCGGCCAGCGTTGCACCGCTTCGAGCCGCTTCATCGTCACCGCCGGTATTCACGACAAGTTCGTTGAAGCCGTGGCCGAGCGCATGAAGTCGATCAAGGTCGGTCACGCGTTGAAAACCGGCACCGACATCGGTCCGGTCGTCTCGCAAGCGCAGCTTGAACAGGACATGAAGTACATCGACATCGGCCAGTCCGAAGGTGCACGTCTGGTCAGCGGCGGTGGTCTGGTGACGTGTGAGACCGAAGGCTACTTCCTCGCGCCGACGCTGTTTGCCGACAGCACAGCGGCGATGCGCATCAGCCGCGAAGAGATCTTCGGCCCGGTGGCCAACGTGGTTCGCGTTGCGGATTACGAGGCAGCGCTGGCCATGGCCAACGACACCGAATTCGGTCTGTCGGCGGGCATCGCCACCACGTCGCTGAAGTACGCCAACCACTTCAAGCGTCACTCCCAGGCCGGGATGGTGATGGTCAACCTGCCGACGGCGGGCGTGGATTACCACGTTCCATTCGGTGGGCGGAAAGGTTCATCCTATGGATCACGCGAGCAAGGTCGCTATGCGCAAGAGTTCTACACCGTGGTGAAGACCAGCTACATCGGCTCCTGATACACGCAATACCTGTGGGAGCTGGCCTGCCAGCGATAGCATCATCGCGGTGTGACTGACACACCGAGTGGCCCGCATCGCCGGCAGGCCAGCTCCCACAAAAGACAGACCACAGAAGATTCACCCGCGCATAAAAATAATCAGTGGGAGTACATCTACATGCAAGCGACCAAGCCGACCCACGTCCGCTATTTGATTTTGCTCATGCTTTTTCTGGTGACCACGATCAACTACGCCGACCGGGCTACCATCGCGATCGCGGGCTCCAGCCTGCAAAAAGACCTTGGCATCGACGCGGTCACTCTCGGCTACATTTTCTCTGCATTCGGTTGGGCCTACGTGGCCGGGCAAATTCCCGGTGGCTGGTTGCTGGACCGTTTCGGCTCGAAAAAAATCTACGCGCTGAGCATTTTCACCTGGTCGCTGTTCACCGTGCTGCAGGGCTATGTCGGTGAGTTCGGCATGTCAACGGCGGTGGTTGCGCTGTTCATGCTGCGCTTCCTGGTGGGCCTGGCCGAAGCGCCATCCTTCCCCGGTAACGCACGCATTGTTGCGGCCTGGTTCCCGACCGCTGAACGCGGTACGGCGTCTGCGATTTTCAACTCGGCGCAATACTTCGCCACCGTGTTGTTTGCGCCGCTGATGGGCTGGATCGTTTACAGCTTCGGCTGGCAGCACGTGTTCATCGTCATGGGCGTGATCGGCATCATCTTCTCGGGGATCTGGCTGAAGGTTATCCACAGCCCGCGTCAGCACCCGATGATTAATGACGCCGAGTTCAAGCACATCGCCGACAACGGCGGCATGGTCGACATGGACCAGGACAAGGGCAAAGGCAAAAAGGTCGACGGGCCGAAATGGGACTACATCCGCCAGCTGCTGACCAACCGCATGATGCTTGGCGTGTATCTGGGCCAATATTGCATCAACGGCATCACCTACTTCTTCCTGACCTGGTTCCCGGTGTACCTGGTGCAAGAACGCGGCATGACCATCCTCAAGGCGGGTTTCATAGCCTCGTTGCCGGCGATCTGCGGCTTTATTGGTGGTGTGCTCGGCGGCGTGATTTCCGACTACCTGCTGCGCAAAGGTCATTCACTGACCTTCGCCCGCAAGGCGCCGATCATTGCCGGCCTGCTGGTCTCCAGCAGCATCGTGGCCTGCAACTACGTGGACGTTGAATGGATGGTCGTCGGCTTCATGGCCCTGGCGTTCTTCGGCAAAGGCGTGGGTGCGCTGGGTTGGGCCGTGGTGTCTGACACCTCGCCAAAACAGATCGCCGGTCTGAGTGGTGGCCTGTTCAACACCTTCGGTAACATCGCTTCAATTACTACGCCGATCGTCATCGGCTACATCATCAGCTCCACCGGTTCGTTCAAATGGGCGCTGGTGTTTGTCGGTTGCAACGCACTGGTCGCAGTGTTCAGTTACCTGGTGATCGTCGGCCCGATCAAACGTGTGGTGCTCAAAGAGCCGCCTGTCAGCGGTCCTGAAACAAGCAATAAATTATCTGAAGCGCATTCCTGAGGAGCGGCGTCATGCAGTTGATTGAACATTCCGACTCGCCCCGCTACATCCGCCTGCACGAGCGGGACAACGTCGTGATCGTGGTCAATGATCAGGGCGTACCGGCCGGCACCGAATTTCCGGACGGCCTGGTCACCGTGGACTTTGTGCCACAGAGCCACAAGGTCACCCTGGAGGACATTCCCGAGGGTGGCCAAGTGATTCGTTACGGCCAGACCATTGGCTACGCGTTGCAACCGATTCCACGCGGCAGCTGGGTCAAGGAAGATCAACTGCGCATGCCTACCGCGCCGCCGCTGGACAGCTTGCCGCTGTCCACCGAAGTACCGCCCGCGCAAGCGCCGCTGGAAGGCTATACGTTCGAGGGTTATCGCAACGCCGACGGCACCGTCGGCACGCGCAACATTCTCGGGATTACCACCACTGTTCAGTGCGTCACCGGCGTGCTGGACCATGCGGTCAAGCGCATCAAGGATGAATTGCTGCCGCTCTATCCGAACGTCGATGACGTGGTGGCGCTGACCCACAGTTACGGCTGCGGCGTGGCGATCACCGCCACCGACGCGTACATCCCGATCCGCACCGTGCGCAACCTGGCGCGCAACCCGAACCTGGGTGGCGAAGCGCTGGTGATCAGCCTGGGCTGCGAAAAATTGCAGGCCGGGCAGGTGATGCACGAGAACGACAGCTCGGTGGATTTAAGCGATCCGTGGTTGTACCGCTTGCAGGATTCCAGTCACGGTTTCACCGAGATGATCGAGCAGATCATGGCGCTGGCCGAGACCCGTTTGAAGAAGCTCGATCTACGTCGCCGGGAAACCGTGCCGGCGTCTGAGCTGATTCTGGGCATGCAGTGTGGCGGCAGCGATGCGTTTTCCGGAATCACCGCCAACCCGGCGTTGGGCTTTGCCTCGGACCTGTTGTTGCGGGCCGGTGCGACGGTGATGTTTTCTGAAGTGACCGAAGTGCGTGATGCGATTTACTTGCTGACTTCCCGTGCGGAGACTGAGGAGGTTGCTCAGGAACTGGTGCGCGAGATGGACTGGTATGACCGTTACCTGGCCAAGGGCGAAGCGGATCGCAGCGCCAACACCACGCCGGGGAACAAGAAGGGCGGGCTGTCGAACATTGTCGAGAAGTCCTTGGGCTCGATCGTCAAATCCGGCAGCAGCGCGATCAACGGGGTGCTTGGCCCTGGCGAGCGGTTCAAGCGCAAAGGGCTGATTTTCTGTGCGACCCCGGCCAGTGACTTTGTCTGCGGGACGTTGCAATTGGCGGCGGGGATGAACCTGCATGTGTTCACTACCGGGCGTGGCACGCCCTATGGTTTGGCGATGGCGCCGGTGGTGAAGGTGTCGACCCGGACTGAACTGGCGCAGCGCTGGCCGGACCTGATCGACATCGATGCCGGGCGGATTGCGACCGGGCGGGCGTCGATTGAGGACCTTGGCTGGGAGTTGTTTCACTACTACCTGGACGTGGCCAGCGGCAAGAGGCAGACGTGGGCCGAGCAGCACAAGCTGCATAACGACATCACCTTGTTCAACCCTGCACCGATCACTTAGGACCGAGTCGCCTGCATCGCGAGCAAGCTCGCTCCCACAGTGATCTTCTTTGTTGCACAAATTGCGTGAACACCGAAGATCCCTGTGGGAGCGAGCTTGCTCCGGGCGGCGTTCCGACGATAGCGGTCTAACAGACGCCAGAGGACTTGGTGGCTTATCATTAGCCCCCTAACAACGCTCACCCAAGGTTACCCCCGGCATGCTGGCTATCTTCCTCGAAACCCTGAACATCACCGCGCCGGTGTTTGCCATGCTGTTTCTGGGGGCGCTGCTCAAGCGCATCGACTGGATCAACGACAACTTCATCCACACAGCGTCGGCCCTGGTGTTCAACGTCACCATGCCGGCGTTGCTGTTTCTGGGCATCCTGCATGCCGACCTGCATGCAGCGTTGCAACCGGCATTGCTGATCTATTTCTCGCTCGCCACCCTGGCGAGTTTCGCCATCGCCTGGGGTTGGGCGATCTGGAAGTGTCCGCGTGAAGACCGCGGGATTTACACCCAAGGCGCGTTTCGTGGCAACAACGGCGTCATCGGCCTTGCGTTGGCCGCGAGCATGTACGGCGACTATGGCATTTCCCTCGGGGCGATTCTCGCGGCGCTGGTGATCCTGTTCTACAACACGCTCTCGACCATCGTGCTCGCGGTTTATAGCCCGGTAATCAAGTCCGACCCTTGGAACATCTGCAAAAGCGTGATGGTGAACCCGCTGATCATCAGCGTGTTTTTGGCGGCGCCGTTTGCCTACTTCAAGATCGGCTTGCCGGGGTGGCTGGAGACGTCCGGCCAGTATCTGGCGCAAACCACCCTGCCGTTGGCACTGATCTGTATTGGCGGCACGTTGTCGCTGGCGGCGTTACGCAAAAGCGGCAACATGGCGCTCAGCTCAAGCCTGATGAAGATGATCGGCCTGCCGGTGCTGGCGACTCTCGGTGCGTGGCTTTGGGGTTTTCGTGGGGCGGAGCTGGGGATTCTGTTTCTGTACTTCGGCAGTCCGACCGCCGCGGCCAGTTTTGTCATGGCCCGTCAGGCCAATGGCAATCATGAACTGGCGGCGGCGATCATCGTCATCACCACGTTGATGGCGGCGATCACCACTAACATCGGGATCTTTTTGTTGCAGTGGGGTGGGTGGATTTAACCGAAGGTTTTGCGGTGTTCTTCAGGGCCTCATCGCGGGCAAGCCCGCTCCCACAGTGGTCTTCGGTGTTCATGCAATTTATGCAACAAAGCAAAATCCTGTGGGAGCGGGCTTGCCCGCGATAGCGATCGCACTGTCACTGCAAAAGCCAGGCTGTTACTCCGGCTTTTGATAGCTGTCGATCACTTCCTGCGCCGCCCGAAACGCATCGATCGCTGCCGGCACGCCGGCATACACCGCGCAATGCAGCAACGCTTCGCGAATCTCTTCCACGGTGCAGCCGTTGTTCAGCGCGCCGCGCACGTGACCTTTCAATTCCTGCGGGCATTTCAACGCGGTCAGCGCGGCGAGGGTGATCAGGCTGCGGGTTTTCAGCGGCAGGCCTTCGCGGTTCCAGACGCTGCCCCACGCGTGCTCGTTGACGAAATCCTGCAGCGGCTGGCTGAACTCGGTGGCATTGCCCAGGGCGCGGTCGACGAAGGCGTCGCCCATCACTTGGCGGCGTACTTCAACGCCAGGCTTTTTGTTATCGGTCATGGGAGTTCCCTCTTGTGGTGTTGGCGACGCCAGGCGCGCAGCGACGTGAACAGTAAAAACGCCACCAGCGCCGGCAGGACGAAAATCAGCATCAGGTGCTCGAGCTTGCCGGCCAGCGGCATGCCGGTGGTGAACGACACCACGTGCAGACCGTAAGCCAGGTACAAACCCAAAAACAGCAGACCTTCGATGCGGGTCACCCGGTAACCGGAATAGAACATCGGCAGGCACAGCACCGCGACACCGAGCATCACCGGCAGGTCGAAGCCCAGGGCATTGGGCGATACCGACAGTGGCGACGGCGCCACCAGCGCGGTAAAGCCCAGCACGCCCAGGAGGTTGAACAAGTTGCTGCCGATCACATTGCCCACGGCGATCTCCCGCTCCCCGCGCATCGCAGCAATCAGCGAGGTGGCGAGCTCCGGCAGGGAAGTACTGACGGCGACGATGGTCAGGCCGATGATCCGCTCCGACAGCCCCAAGTCTGTGGCAACGGTCACCGCAGCGCCCAACAACAGGTGACCCGCGTAAACCAGCATTGTCAGCCCGACGACAATCATCAGCAGGCTGCTGAGCCATGGCGCTTTTGACGTTTCGGCCTGGCTCGATTGTGGACGCGTAGAGTGCCGCGTCTGGCGCAGCAGCAGCCCTAGATAGATCAGCAGCGCGGTCAGCAGAATGACGCCGTCCAGTCGGGTCAGCTCTTTATTCCACGCCAATACGAACACCAGCAGGCTGGCGCCGATCATCAGCGGAATATCCAGGCGCACCAGTTGCCGTGAAACCCGCAACGGAATGATCAGCGCCGAAAGGCCGAGGGTGACGAGGATGTTGAAAATGCTGCTGCCGATCACGCTGCCGACGGCGATATCGGCGTTTTGCGCCAGAGTGGCTTGCAGGCTGACCGCCATCTGCGGCGCGCTGCTGCCGAGGGCAACAATCGTCAGGCCGATGATCAGCGGCCGAACATGCAGCCGCGCGGCCAGGCGCACGGCGGCGCGCACCATCAGCTCGGCGCCGGCGATCAGCAACAGCAAGCCGCTGAGCAATTCAATCACGCTGATCAGGGGTAAATCGGCAAGTCCGAAAATGGTCAGCGCTCCGTCTATCAGTCGTCGAGGGCTTGCACGCGAACCTTCGCGGTGCCGCTTCTGAGCATACCCAGTTGTTCGGCCGCTTCATGTGAAACATCGATCAGACGCCCACGGGTGTATGGTCCGCGATCGTTGATGCGCACGACACAGGATTTGTCGTTGTTCAGATTGGTGACCTTCACCCGTGTGCCAAAGGGTAGCTGGCGGTGGGCGGCGGTCAGGGAATTCTTGTTGAAACGCTCGCCACTGGCGGTGCGTTTACCGTGGTGTTTGGCGCCGTAATAGGACGCCGTGCCGGTCTTGTCGTAGCCGTGTGGAGCGATGATATCGGTGCTGGCGCAACCGGCCAGCAAAGAGAGCAGGGCGCAGGTACTGAGCAAACGCTTCATTAGGTGACCCCATGATCGTTCCCACGCTCCGCGTGGGAATGCAGCCCGTGACGCCGTGCGTCACAAAAAGCGGACGCAGAGCGTCCAATGAGGCGTTCCCACGCAGAGCATGGGAACGATCACTGTGGTTAGCCTTCGAGTTTGCTTTTGAGCAGTTCGTTGACCTGTTGCGGGTTGGCTTTGCCTTTGGAGGCTTTCATGGCCTGGCCGACGAAGAAGCCGAACATCTTGCCGCGTTTGGCTTCGTCTGCCGCGCGGTACTGTTCAACCTGTTCGGCATTGGCCGCGAGCATTTCGTCCAGCACCGCAGAGATTGCGCCGCTGTCGGTCACTTGCTTCAAGCCGCGCTTGTCGATGATCTCGTCCGCGCTGCCTTCGCCGTTGGCCATGGCTTCAAACACCACTTTGGCGATTTTGCCGGAGATGGTGTTGTCGGTGATGCGCAGCAACATGCCGCCCAGTTGCTCGGCCGAAACCGGCGACTGATCGATGTCCAGGCCCTGCTTGTTCAACAGGCTGCCCAGTTCAACCATCACCCAGTTGGCCGCCAGCTTGGCGTCGCCGCTGATGCTCACGACTTTCTCGAAGTAATCGGCTTGCTCGCGGCTGGTGGCCAGGACGCTGGCGTCGTAGACCGACAGACCGAACTGCGCCTGGAAGCGCTCGCGTTTTTGCGGTGGCAATTCCGGCAGGGTGGCGCGCACGTCGTCGAGGAACGAGTTCTCGATAACCACCGGCAACAGGTCCGGATCGGGGAAGTAACGGTAGTCGTTGGCTTCCTCTTTGCTGCGCATCGGACGGGTTTCGTCCTTGTTCGGATCGTACAGACGGGTCTGCTGGATCACCCTGCCACCGTCTTCGATCAGCTCGATCTGACGCTGCACTTCGGTGTTGATCGCCTTCTCGATGAAGCGGAACGAGTTGACGTTCTTGATCTCGCAGCGCGTGCCGAATTCAACCTGGCCCTTTGGACGGATCGACACGTTGCAGTCGCAACGCAGCGAGCCTTCGGCCATGTTGCCGTCGCAGATGCCCAGGTAACGCACCAGCGCGTGGACCGCCTTGACGTAAGCCACGGCTTCCTTGGCGCTGCGCATGTCGGGTTCGGAAACGATTTCCAGCAGCGGCGTGCCGGCACGGTTCAGGTCGATGCCGGTGGCGCCGCTGAATTCTTCGTGCAGGCTTTTACCGGCGTCTTCTTCCAGGTGCGCGCGGGTGATGCCGACGCGTTTGACCGTGCCGTCTTCCAGCGCGATGTCCAGGTGGCCCTTGCCGACGATCGGCAATTCCATCTGGCTGATCTGGTAGCCCTTGGGCAGGTCCGGGTAGAAATAGTTTTTACGGGCGAACACGTTGTGCTGGCCGATCTCGGCATCAATCGCCAGACCGAACATCACCGCCATGCGCACCGCTTCCTGGTTCAGCACCGGCAGTACACCGGGCATGCCCAGGTCTACCAGGCTGGCCTGGGTGTTCGGCTCGGAACCGAAGGTGGTGGAACTACCGGAAAAGATTTTCGACCGGGTGGTGAGCTGGGTATGAATCTCCAGCCCGATCACGACTTCCCATTGCATGTGTTTCTCCTCAGAAGCCGGTTGGGGTGCGGGTGTGCCAGTCAGTGTTCAACTGATACTGATGGGCAACGTTCAACAGGCGGCCTTCCTGGAAATACGGGGCGAGCAATTGCACGCCGACCGGCAGACCATCGACAAAACCGGCTGGCATGGACAAGCCCGGCAGACCGGCGAGGTTGGCGGTGATGGTGTAGACGTCTTCCAGATAGGCAGCGACCGGGTCGCTGTTCTTGGCGCCGAGCTTCCAGGCCGGGTTCGGCGTGGTTGGGCCGAGGATGATGTCGACCTCATTGAAGGCCGCCATGAAGTCGTTCTTGATCAAGCGACGAATCTTTTGGGCCTTCAGGTAGTAGGCGTCGTAGTAACCGGCCGACAGCGCGTAAGCACCGACCATGATCCGGCGTTGCACTTCCGGGCCGAAACCTTCGGCGCGGGAACGCTTGTACAGGTCTTCCAGGTTTTTCGGGTCTTCGCAGCGATGGCCGAAACGCACGCCGTCGAAGCGCGACAGGTTGGAAGACGCTTCTGCCGGGGCGATCACGTAGTACGCAGGGATCGCGTGCTGCATGTTCGGCAGGCTGATTTCCTTGACCACCGCACCGAGCTTTTCCAGCTCCTTGACGCTGTTGTGGATCAACTCGGCGATGCGCGGGTCGAGACCGGCGCTGAAGTATTCCTTCGGCACGCCGATGCGCAAGCCTTGCAGCGAACCGTTGAGGCCGGCGCTGTAATCAGGCACGGGCTCGTCGATGCTGGTGGAGTCCTGCGGGTCGAAACCGGCCATGCCTTGCAGCAGGATGGCGCAGTCTTCGGCAGTGCGAGCCAGCGGGCCGCCCTGATCGAGGCTGGAGGCGTAAGCGATCATGCCCCAGCGCGAAACACGACCGTACGTCGGTTTCAAGCCGGTGAGGTTGGTCAGGGCCGCGGGCTGACGGATCGAGCCGCCGGTGTCGGTGCCGGTGGCCGCAGGCAGCAGGCGAGCGGCGACCGCAGCAGCGGAGCCGCCGGAGGAGCCGCCCGGAACATGTTCCAGGTTCCACGGGTTTTTCACCGCGCCGTAGTAGCTCGACTCGTTGGCTGAACCCATGGCGAATTCATCCATGTTGGTCTTGCCCAGGGTCACGGCCCCGGCAGCGGCCAGCTTGGCGACGACAGTGGCGTCGTACGGTGCTTTAAAGTTGTCGAGCATCTTCGAGCCGCAGCTGGTGCGGATGCCTTGGGTGCAGAACAGATCTTTGTGGGCGATCGGCGCGCCGAGCAGGGCGCCGCTCTCACCATTGGCCCGGCGTGCGTCAGCGGCTTTCGCCTGCGCAAGCGCCAGGTCTTCGGTGATGCTGATGAAACTGTTGAGCTGCGGATCGAGCTGGGCGATACGCGCCAGCAGGGTTTTGGTCAGCTCTTCGGAAGAAAACTTTTTATCGGCGAGTCCGCGGGCGATCTCGGCCAGAGTCAATTGATGCATTGCAGGCTCTTTCCCTTTAGTCGATGACTTTCGGAACCAGATACAGGCCGTTTTCGACCGCTGGTGCGATGGACTGATAAGCCTCGCGATGATTGGTTTCGGTCACGACGTCCGCACGCAGACGCTGGCTGGCTTCCAGTGGGTGGGCGAGCGGCTCGATACCGTCGGTATTGACCGCCTGCATTTCGTCGACCAGCCCGAGAATGCTGTTCAGGGCCGAAGTGATGTGTGGAAGATCGGCATCATTAAGGCCAAGACAGGCCAGATGAGCGATTTTTTCCACGTCGGAGCGTTCAAGCGCCATGGGATTCTCCAGTGGAAGGAAAACAGAACGGATGCTATCCGTGTGTTAGATTGTCGGAACACTACCGCATTTCTACGGTCATAAGGCCGCGATTGTGGGGGTTGGTGCACAGAAAAGCGGCCAATTTAACATATTGGCGCCTTGCCCAAAATCCCTGTCGTTGTTAGAGTTTGCCGCACTTTTTTACCCACGCGTTGCCTAGGGTCCCTTCCCCATGTTCAAGAAACTGCGTGGCATGTTTTCCAGCGATCTTTCCATTGACCTGGGCACTGCCAACACCCTTATTTACGTGCGCGAGCGCGGTATCGTCCTGAATGAGCCATCGGTTGTGGCTATTCGGACACACGGTAACCAGAAAAGTGTCGTTGCTGTCGGCACCGAGGCCAAGCGCATGCTCGGCCGTACGCCGGGCAACATTGCTGCCATTCGTCCGATGAAGGATGGCGTGATCGCCGACTTCAGCGTTTGCGAAAAGATGCTGCAGTACTTCATCAACAAGGTTCACGAAAACAGCTTCCTGCAGCCTAGCCCTCGTGTGCTGATCTGCGTTCCATGCAAATCCACTCAGGTTGAGCGTCGTGCCATCCGTGAATCGGCCCTTGGTGCCGGTGCCCGTGAAGTGTTCCTGATCGAAGAGCCGATGGCGGCTGCGATCGGTGCCGGCCTGCCGGTTGAAGAAGCACGCGGTTCGATGGTTGTCGATATCGGTGGCGGTACCACTGAAATCGCGCTGATCTCCCTGAACGGTGTGGTTTACGCCGAATCCGTACGGGTTGGCGGCGACCGCTTCGACGAAGCGATCATCACTTACGTGCGTCGCAACTACGGCAGCCTGATCGGCGAATCCACCGCCGAGCGCATCAAACAGGAAATCGGTACTGCCTACCCGGGCGGCGAAGTTCGCGAAGTCGATGTTCGCGGCCGTAACCTGGCCGAAGGCGTTCCACGCGCCTTCACCCTGAACTCCAATGAAGTGCTGGAAGCTCTGCAAGAGTCCCTGGCCACCATCGTTCAGGCTGTGAAAAGTGCGCTGGAGCAATCGCCTCCGGAACTGGCTTCCGATATCGCCGAGCGTGGTCTGGTACTGACCGGTGGTGGCGCCTTGCTGCGTGACCTCGACAAGTTGCTGGCTCAGGAAACCGGTCTGCCGGTGATCGTTGCCGAAGACCCGCTGACCTGCGTTGCTCGCGGCGGTGGCCGTGCATTGGAAATGATGGATAAACACACCATGGACCTGCTTTCCAGCGAGTGATCTCGCCGGTTGCATCTATGCTGTTGGCGCGCAGGCAGCACTTTGCAGTGCTGCCTGTTGGCGTTTATCTTCTGTCAGTCTGCATCCAGGCCGGTTTGATGCCGTATGAATAAAGAAAACATTTGCCTGGGAGGAGCGGCTTATTAAACCGCTTTTCACCAAAGGGCCCTCACTGGGCGTGCGCTTGTTGGTGCTGGTCGTGCTGTCGGTCGCGCTGATGGTGGTCGATGCCCGCTTCACACTGTTCAAGCCAGTGCGTAGCCAAATGTCGCTGGTGCTGATGCAGTCTTACTGGATCACCGACCTGCCACAGCGGCTATGGCAGGGTGTGGCCAGCCAATTTGGCAGCCGTACCGAACTCGTCGCCGAAAACGAAAAACTCAAGACCGAAAACCTGCTGTTGCAGGGCCGCATGCAAAAGCTTGCCGCCCTGACCGAGCAGAACGTTCGGCTGCGCGAGTTGCTCAACTCTTCCGCGCTGGTCAACGAGAAGGTTGAAGTCGCCGAGTTGATCGGCATGGACCCCAACCCCTTCACCCATCGCATCATCATCAATAAAGGTGAGCGCGACGGCGTGGTCCTCGGCCAACCGGTACTCGATGCCCGTGGCCTGATGGGCCAGGTGGTCGAGTTGATGCCGTATACCTCTCGCGTCCTGCTTCTGACCGACACGACTCACAGCATTCCGGTGCAGGTGAATCGCAACGGCCTGCGGGCAATCGCCAGCGGTACCGGCAACCCGGAACGTCTGGAATTGCGTCACGTCGCAGACACGGCCGATATCAAAGAAGGCGATCTGCTGGTCAGCTCCGGCTTGGGTCAGCGGTTCCCGGCGGGTTACCCGGTGGCGACGGTCAAGGAAGTGATACACGATTCCGGTCAGCCTTTCGCGATTGTCCGCGCTGTGCCGACCGCAGCCTTGAACCGCAGCCGTTATCTACTGCTGGTGTTCACCGACAGCCGCACCGCCGAAGAGCGCGCCAACGACGCCGCACAGGCTCAGGAAGCGCTGGACCAGCATGGCGGCGGGCCGATTATTCCAGCGACGGTGCCCAAACCTGCCATTGTCCCGGCTGCTGTTGCAGCTCCCGCTGTACCGGCTGCTCCGGCCGCTGCGCCTGCCGCTACAGCGTCGGTCAAGCCTGCCGCAACCCCGGCCAAGCCTGCTGCCGCGCATCCTGCTGCTGCCAAACCGCCCGCGACACCTGCAGCCGCCAAACCGCCGGCAGCGCAACCCGCTGTCGTGAAGCCTGCTGCCAAACCGCCTGTCTCCGCGCCGGCTACCACTGGGGGACGAGAATAATGGTGGGTGCTACTTCATCCCGAAACGGCTGGATGGTCTGGCTGACGTTTGCCGTTGGCATGCTGCTCAGCGTTTCACCGCTGCCGCAATTCATGGAAATCCTCCGCCCGTTGTGGCTGGCCTTGCTGCTGGCCTTCTGGGCGTTGGTCTTGCCGCAAAAAGTCGGCATGGTCACCGCGTGGTGCCTGGGTCTGGCTGAAGACGTTCTCTACGGCACGCTGTTGGGCCAGAATGCATTGATCCTGACGCTCATCACCTTCCTGGTGCTGTCGCTGCAACAGCGCCTGCGCATGTTCCCGATGTGGCAGCAGTGCCTGGTGATCCTGGTGATCTTCGGCCTCGCGCAGCTTGTACAACTCTGGCTCAGCGCCCTGACCGGCAACCGTCAGCCGACGCTGGCGCTGGTCTTGCCGGCACTGGTCAGCGCATTGCTCTGGCCGTGGATCAGCTTCGGTTTGCGCGGGTTGTGTCGACGCTACAAAATTAATTAATTCGGTCAGGCATGTGCCCGCACCGGTGCCCTGCCTCGCAAGTACGTTCCTTTTTGGCGAGTGGCTGTTGTTGCCAGACAAGGCGCCGCGACGAGTCATAGCTCGCTATGGCGAGGAGCGGCAACGCAGTATGACAACAAAAGACGCCGCCAAAAAAGAACAGTATTTGTGAGGCAGGGCACTAAACAGGGAGATGTCTTGATGAAACAGCTATTCCTCGCCTCAGGCTCGCCGCGTCGGCGTGAACTGCTCACGCAGATCGGCGTGCCGTTCTCCGCCATCAGCGCAGATATCGATGAAACCCCTTTGAATCACGAATCGCCGTCGGCCTATGTCGAGCGCCTCGCGCGCGGCAAGGCTGAAGCCGGGCGCGGCGCTGTCGTGTCCGACGTAGACTTCTGTGTGCTGGGCGCTGATACCGCTGTAGTGCTGAACGGGAAAATTCTCGGCAAACCGGTGGACGAAGCCGACGCGTGCGCCATGCTTATGATGCTGGCCGGTCAAGAGCACGAAGTGTTGACGGCCATTGCTGTGCTTGACGGCGAGCGTTGCGAGTCACGGGTTGTGCGCAGTCTGGTGCGTTTTCGCCCCATCGGCCGCGATGAAGCGGCGGCCTACTGGGCCAGCGGCGAGCCGCGGGACAAGGCGGGTGGCTACGGTATTCAAGGGCTGGGCGCGGTGTTTGTCGCCCAGATGAATGGAAGCTACTCGGCGGTGGTTGGACTGCCGCTGTGCGAAACCTCGGAGCTGCTCGGCCATTTCGGCATACCCTGTTGGCAAACCCTTAACGCGCGCTGAGCGTCGTACTGACAAGATGCGGCCATTATCGTGAACATGCCTGAACGAGACCCTGCCATGAGTGAAGAGATCCTGATCAACATCACGCCGATGGAATCGCGCGTGGCGGTGGTTGAAAACGGTGTCCTGCAAGAGGTCCACGTAGAGCGCACGCAAAAACGCGGGATAGTCGGCAACATCTACAAAGGCAAGGTCGTGCGGGTACTGCCGGGTATGCAGGCGGCATTCGTCGACATCGGTCTGGACCGCGCCGCGTTCATTCATGCCTCGGAAATTTCCCTGCGTGAAGGCCCGACGGTAGAGAGCATCAGTTCGCTGGTTCACGAAGGCCAGAGCCTGGTGGTGCAAGTCACCAAGGACCCGATCGGTTCCAAAGGTGCACGCCTGACAACCCAGTTGTCGATTCCCTCGCGTTATCTGGTGTACATGCCGCGCACTGCCCACGTCGGCATTTCCCTGAAGATTGAGGACGAAGCCGAGCGCGAACGCCTCAAGCAAGTGGTCACCGATTGCGTGGCCAAAGAAGGCATCAAGGAAGCCGGAGGCTTCATCCTGCGAACCGCCGCCGAAGGCGCGGGTGCTGATGAAATCCTGATGGACATCCGCTACCTGCGCAGGCTTTGGGATCAGATCAACGAGCAGATCAAAACCATCAGCGCGCCGAGCGTGATCTACGAAGACCTCGGCCTGGCGCTGCGGACCTTGCGTGACTTGGTGAGCCCGAAGATCGAAAAGATCCGGATCGACTCCCGGGAAACCTTCCAGAAAACCACGCAGTTCGTCGCTGAACTGATGCCCGAAATCGCTGATCGTCTCGAGCACTACCCAGGTGAGCGGCCGATTTTCGACCTGTACGGCGTCGAAGATGAAATCCAGAAAGCCCTCGAACGCAAAGTCCCGCTGAAGTCCGGCGGTTATCTGGTGGTCGATCCGGCGGAAGCCATGAGCACCATCGACGTCAACACCGGGGCGTTCGTCGGTCACCGCAATCTCGAAGAAACCATTTTCAAGACCAATCTAGAAGCCGCGACCGCCATTGCTCGTCAGCTGCGCCTGCGTAATCTGGGCGGGATCATCATCATCGACTTCATCGACATGGAAGACGAAGAGCACCAGCGTCAGGTGTTGCGCACACTCGAGAAGCAACTGGAGCGCGATCACGCCAAGACCAACATCATCGGGATTACCGAGTTGGGCCTGGTGCAGATGACCCGCAAGCGCACTCGCGAAAGTCTCGAACAAGTGCTGTGCGAACCGTGCAGCAGTTGCCAGGGTCGCGGCAAGCTCAAGACGCCTGAAACGGTTTGCTACGAGATCTTCCGCGAAATCCTGCGAGAGGCGCGCGCCTATCAGGCCGAAGGCTATCGTGTATTGGCCAACCAGAAAGTCGTCGACCGTTTGCTCGATGAAGAGTCGGGCAACGTTGCCGAGCTGGAAGGCTTTATCGGACGCACCATTCGGTTCCAGGTGGAAACCATGTATTCCCAGGAACAATACGACGTGGTGCTGCTCTGAATCGCTGTATTTCACTCTTTACTAGAACGGCTGGCTTCAGCTTTTTGCAGTATTTTTGCCATGGGAGCCAACTGACATGGAACGTCTGACACGCATTTTGGCCGCACTGACCCGCTGGGGTCTGGGCCTGTGCGCGTTGGTATTGGTGTTGATGGCGTTGTACGTCAGCCTCGGCCGAGAGCTGACGCCGCTAGTGGCCGAGTACCGTACCGAAGTTGAAACCAAGGCGAGCGCTGCCTTGGGCATGCCGTTGAATATCGGCGAACTGGAAGGCAACTGGAGCGGTTTTGCGCCGATTCTGCTGGCTCACGACGTGATGGTTGGCGAGGGCGCCAATGCCTTGCGCCTGGATCAGGTGCGAGCGGTGCCGGATCTGTGGGCCAGCCTGATGGCTCGCGAAGTGCGCATCGCGCACCTGGAACTCAACGGCCTGAAGATCAGCCTCAAGGAAGGCGAAGACGGCCATTGGGCGCTGGAAGGTTTACCGGTGCAGCAGGATCAGCCGCTGGCCCCGGAACAGTTGCTCAATCGCATGCAGATGGTCCAGCAGTTGTCGGTACTCGACAGCCAGGTGACCTTGCAACCACTTGAGCATCCGCCTCTCACCCTGACGTACGTTGGCCTGAACCTGAAAACCGGCGCCTCCCGTCAGCGACTTGATGCGCGTTTGACCCTGCCCGACGGTCAGCCGGTGGCCATGAGCCTGCGCACCCGCCTAAGCGCCAGCCAGTGGAAGGATGGCGAGGCGCAGGCTTATGTGAGCCTGCCGCAAAGCGACTGGTCTAAATGGTTGCCCGAACGCCTGACCCAACAGTGGAATTTCTCCGAGATCAAGGCCGGTGGCGAGCTCTGGGTCAACTGGAGCAAGGGTGCCCTGCAAAGCGCCGCGGTTCGCTTGAACGCGCCGCAACTCAAGGGTGCCTACGCCGAGCGCAAGCCGATCCAGATCAATAATCTGGCGCTCAACGGGTATTTTCAGCGCAGTTCCGAAGGCGTCCTGCTGACTCTGGATTCGCTGGCCATGAACCTCGGCGAGACCCGCTGGGAATCGCACTTGCAACTCAGGCAAAGCGCGGCCACCGACAAATCCGAGGAGCTTTGGCATTTGCAAGCCGACCGCCTCGACCTCACCCCGATCACGCCGCTGCTCAATGCCTTGGGGCCGCTGCCTGAAGGCGTTGCTACGGCGGTCGAGCGTCTGAAAGTGACCGGTGGTTTACGCAACGTGTTGATGGACTTCCGGCCCAACGCGACCGACGACAGCAAATTCAGCTTTGCCGCCAATCTGGATCGGGTAGGCTTCGATGCCTATCACGGCGCACCGGCGGCGCGAAATGTCAGCGGCAGTATCAGCGGCGACCTGGGGCAGGGTGAGCTGCGGATGGACAGCAAAGACTTTGTCCTGCATCTGGACCCGATCTTCGCCAAGCCATGGCAATACATTCAGGCCAACGCCCGGTTGACCTGGAAACTCGATAAAGAAGGTTTCACCCTGATTGCGCCGTACCTGAAGGTGTTGGGTGAAGAGGGCAAGATTGCTGGCGACTTCCTGATCCGCCTGCATTTCGATCACACCCAGGAAGACTACATGGACCTGCGGGTCGGTCTGGTGGACGGTGACGGTCGTTACACCGCCAAGTACCTGCCGACAATGCTCAGCCCGGCGCTGGACGAATGGCTGCGTACGGCGATTCTAAAAGGCGCGGTGGACCAAGGCTTCTTCCAGTACCAGGGTTCGCTGAACCACGGCGCCGCCGAGACGGCTCGCAGCATCAGCCTGTTCTTCAAGGTTCACGATGCCGAACTGGCTTTCCAGCCGGGCTGGCCACATGTCAGCAAGGTTACGGGGGACGTGTTCGTTGAAGACAGCGGTGTGCGGATTTTGGCCAGCAAGGGGCAGTTGCTCGACACCCAGGTTCGCGACATCTACGTCAACATCCCCCACGTGCCTGCCGGGCAGAACTCCCATTTGTACCTCGACGGTGCGTTCGCTGGTGGGTTGGGTGATGGCCTGAAAATTCTTCAGCAAGCGCCGATCGGTACAGCCGAGACCTTCGCCGGTTGGGAAGGCGAGGGCGATCTGCAGGGCAAGTTGAAACTGGATATCCCGCTGGCCAAAGGTGAACAACCGAAGATCCTCGTCGACTTCAAAACCGCCAAGGCCCGCCTGAAACTGGCCGAACCGACCCTGGAACTTACACAGCTCAAAGGCGATTTTCGCTTTGACAGCGACAAGGGTTTGAGCGGGCAGAAGATCACCGCACGGGCTTTCGACAAACCCGTAACCGCACAGATTTTCGCCGATGGCAGCCCGGGCAACATCAAGACTCGCGTCGCCGCATCGGGTCAGGTTGAGGTCAAGAAACTCACCGACTGGCTGAGCGTGACTCAGCCGTTGCCGGTGTCCGGTTTGATCCCGTATCAATTGCAACTGAACCTTGATGGCGCCGACAGTCAATTGATGGTCAGTTCCAGCCTCGAAGGCGTAGCGGTCGATTTGCCAGCACCGTTCGGCATGGCGGCCGACGCGAGGCGCGACACCACGTTCCGCATGACCCTGCAAGGGCCGGAGCGGCGCTATTGGGTCAACTACGGTGAGCTGGCGAACTTCACGTTTGCAGCTCCGACCGGTAATTTTGCTGAAGGTCGCGGTGAATTGTTCCTCGGTGGCGGCAACGCCGTGCTGCCCGGCGCCAAAGGCTTGCGTGTACGTGGCGTGCTCTCGGAACTGGATGTCGGCCCGTGGAAAGACCTGGTGGACAAGTATGCGGGCCAGGATCCGGGCGGCAGTGCCAAACAGTTGCTCAGCAGCGCCGATTTCAAGGTCGGCAAGCTCAGCGGTATCGGCACCACGCTCGATCAGGCGTCGGTGCAATTGAACCGAAAACCGGCCGCGTGGGCCTTGCAGCTCGACAGTCAGCAGGTCAAGGGCGCCGCCAACATCCCCGATGCGAAAGCCGCGCCGATTGCGATCAATCTGCACTACGTACGTTTGCCGGCGCCAGATCCAACGGTTTTGGCTGACGAGAACTCACCGGACCCGCTGGCAACGGTGGACCCGACCAAAATCCCGGCGCTGGATATCACCATCAACCAGCTGTTCCAGGGCCAGGATCTGGTGGGCGGCTGGTCGCTGAAGGTTCGTCCGACCGCTAAGGGCATTGCGCTCAATGCGCTGGATCTGGGCCTCAAGGGCATCCTGTTGCAGGGCAGCGGCGGATGGGAAGGTGTGCCCGGTTCGTCCACAAGTTGGTACAAGGGCCGGATTAGCGGCAAAAACCTCGCCGATGTGTTGAAGGGCTGGGGTTTTGCACCAAGCGTCACCAGTGAAGAATTTCATATGGATGTCGATGGCCGCTGGCCGGGTTCGCCGGCCTGGCTGGCCACCAAGCGCTTCTCCGGAACCCTTGATGCTTCGTTGAATAAGGGCCAGTTTGTTGAAGTCGAGGGCAGCGCTCAGGCGTTGCGGGTATTTGGCCTGCTCAACTTCAACTCCATCGGCCGCCGTCTGCGTCTGGACTTCTCCGATCTGTTTGGTAAAGGCCTGAGTTATGACCGGGTCAAGGGCCTGCTGGTGGCGACCAACGGGGTATACGTAACCCGTGAGCCGATCTTGCTGACCGGCCCGTCGAGCAATATTGAGCTCAACGGTACTCTGGATCTGGTGGGCGATAAGGTCGATGCCAAGTTGTTGGTCACCTTGCCGGTGTCCAATAATCTGCCAATCGCTGCGCTGATCGTCGGCGCACCGGCCATCGGCGGGGCGTTGTTCCTGATCGACAAGCTGATCGGTGACCGCGTGGCGCGTTTTGCCAGCGTGAAATACACCGTCAAAGGCCCTTGGAAAGAGCCGAAAATCACCTTTGACAAGCCTTTTTGACTTTCTTTCTCTGAGCCCACGTCCTTGGCTGATGGAGTAGCATGGTCAAAGACTTTTATGTGGCGACGCGGGTTTATGTAGCAGCTGACGAAGCCTTCGGCAGCTGCTACAGGGGCCGCAGGTCGTGCAGATTTCATATAAGGAAAAGGGCATGTCTGTAGCGGTGATTCAAATGGTCAGCCAGAGCGATGTGCTGGCCAATCTGGCCCAGGCCCGTCGTCTGCTCGAGCAGGCGGCTGCCGGTGGCGCTGCGCTTGCCGTGCTGCCGGAAAACTTCGCCGCCATGGGCCGTCGCGACATTGCCGACATCGGCCGCGCCGAGGCGTCGGGCGAAGGTCCGATCCTGCCATGGTTGAAACAGACCGCACGCGACCTCAAGTTATGGATAGTAGCCGGTACATTGCCGTTGCCGCCGGTGGATGAGCCGACGGCCAAGGTGCATGCCTGCTCGCTGCTGGTGGATGATCACGGCGAAACCGTTGCACGGTATGACAAGTTGCATCTTTTCGACGTCGATGTGGCGGACAATCGCGGCCGTTATCGCGAATCCGATGACTATGCTTATGGCAGTGGGGTAGTGGTGGCCGACACGCCCGTCGGTCGGGTCGGCCTGACGGTGTGTTATGACCTGCGCTTCCCGGAGCTCTACAGTGAATTACGAGCTGCCGGCGCCGAGTTGATTACTGCGCCGTCGGCATTTACCGCCGTGACCGGCGCGGCGCATTGGGATGTGCTGATACGCGCGCGGGCCATCGAGACTCAATGTTATGTGCTCGCGGCCGCCCAAGGTGGGACTCATCCGGGGCCGCGAGAAACCTGGGGGCATGCTGCAATCATCGACCCGTGGGGTCGCGTGCTGGCGCAACAGGATCAAGGCGAGGCCGTGCTGCTGGCCGAACGCGATAGCAGCGAACAGGCGTCCATCAGGGCGCGGATGCCGGTGTCCAGTCACCGGCGCTTTTTCTCGCAGGGCGCCCAGCGACCTGCCCGGAACGACGAATTTAAGGCGTAAAAAATATGAGCGAGTTGTTGTCCTCAGTCAGTGAGCACCTCCTGGCGCCCGGCGGCGTAACGATCGAGAGCCTGCAAGGTGTGCTCGGCGATCTGGCCGGCCCGGGCATCGATGCTGCCGACCTGTATTTCCAGGGGCAGATCTCCGAGTCCTGGGCGCTGGAAGACGGGATCGTCAAGGAAGGCAGTTTCAACCTCGACCAAGGTGTCGGCGTACGGGCGCAATCGGGTGAAAAAACCGGTTTTGCCTACAGCAATGCGATCACCCTCGAAGCCTTGGGCGCGGCGGCTCGCGCGGCGCGTTCGATCTCCCGGGCCGGGCAGAACGGCACCGTGCAAGCCTTCACTACCCAGGATGTCGCCCAGTTGTACGGGCCGGACAATCCGCTGGAAGTGATGACGCGCGCCGAGAAAGTCGAACTGCTCAAACGCATCGACGTCGCGACTCGCGCCCTCGACCCGCGAATCCAGCAAGTCACCGTGAGCATGGCCGGCGTCTGGGAGCGAATCCTCGTGGCATCCACCGACGGCAGCCTGGCGGCAGATGTGCGACCGCTGGTGCGCTTCAACGTCAGCGTGATCGTCGAGCAGAACGGTCGCCGTGAGCGCGGTGGTCATGGCGGTGGCGGTCGTACCGATTACCGATATTTCCTCAGTGACGACCGCGCCATGAGCTATGCCCGTGAAGCGTTGCGTCAGGCGCTGGTCAATCTCGAAGCCATCCCTGCACCGGCCGGTACGTTGCCGGTGGTATTGGGTTCTGGCTGGTCCGGCGTATTGCTGCACGAAGCTGTCGGCCACGGTCTGGAAGGCGACTTCAACCGTAAAGGCAGTTCGGCCTATAGCGGACGCATGGGCGAGATGGTTGCGTCCAAGCTCTGCACGATTGTCGATGACGGCACGCTGGCCGGTCGCCGCGGTTCCCTGAGCGTCGACGATGAAGGCACCCCGACCGAGTGCACCACGCTGATCGAAAACGGCGTACTCAAAGGCTACATGCAGGACAAACTCAACGCCCGCCTGATGGGCGTGGCCCGCACCGGTAACGGTCGTCGCGAATCCTATGCGCACCTGCCGATGCCGCGGATGACCAACACCTACATGCTCGCCGGCGAAAGCGACCCGGCAGAAATCATTGCCTCGGTGAAGCGCGGCATCTACTGCGCCAACCTCGGCGGCGGTCAGGTGGACATCACCAGCGGCAAGTTCGTGTTCTCCACCAGCGAGGCGTACTTGATCGAAGACGGCAAAATCACGGCCCCGGTCAAAGGCGCAACATTGATCGGCAACGGTCCGGAAGCCATGAGCAAAGTGTCGATGGTCGGTAACGATCTGGCGCTGGACAGCGGCGTGGGGACGTGTGGGAAAGATGGGCAGTCGGTGCCGGTGGGTGTCGGCCAGCCAACGCTGAAAATCGATGCGATCACTGTGGGTGGCACAGGATCTTGATGGATGGAGCTTCGGGTGAGCCGCTTCGTGGCTCACCCGATTCGAGATTTAACGCAGACCGCGTTGAGTCTCGTCCAGCTCACGGATGTACTTGAAGATTTTACGGCTCGAAGCCGGTGGCTTGTTGGTCGCCAGTTCGTGCTGGGCCTGACGGATCAGGGAGCGCAATTGCTGACGATCAGCCTCCGGGTAGTCGACCACGAACTTCTCCAGGACGCCGTCGTCGCCAGCGATCAAGCGATCGCGCCAGCGTTCCAGGCCATGGAAACGTTCGTTGTACTGCCGGGTGGAGGCATCGAGTTGATCGAGCAGCGTCAGAATGGCGTCAGTGTCCTGATCGCGCATCAGTTTGCCGATGAACATAAGGTGCCGTTTACGCGCGATATTCGCGGTGTGCTTGGGGGCATCGGCCAGGGCCCGGCGCATAGCGTCGGTCAACGGCAGTTTTGCCAGCAAGTCAGGCTTGAGCGTTGTAAGGCGCTCGCCGAGGTCAACCAGAGCATGAAGCTCGCGTTTAACCTGGGATTTGCTTTTTTCTCCCGTATCGAGGGAGTCGTCGTAAGAATCAACCATGGTGGCCGTCCGCAAAGAAACGCCGCCATGATAACCAGTCGGGGGCCGCTTGTCCGGCCCGGTCGCTCGAAGGCCCCAGCCGAAAGCAGAATTTGAGTGGAGAACAGCATGAGTGCAGTTGAAAGCGTCGGCCCACAAGCGTTGCCGGCACTGCAAGAACAAGTCGAGCAGATCATCGCTGAAGCCAAGCGTCAGGGTGCCAGTGCGTGTGAAGTGGCCGTGTCTCTGGAGCAGGGCCTGTCCACGTCGGTGCGTCAGCGAGAAGTCGAAACCGTCGAATTCAACCGTGATCAAGGCTTTGGCATCACCTTGTATGTCGGCCAGCGCAAGGGCTCGGCCAGCACCTCGGCCAGCGGTCCTGAAGCCATTCGCGAAACGGTCGCCGCTGCGCTGGCCATCGCCAAGCACACGTCTGAAGACGAAGCCTCAGGTTTGGCAGATGCCGCGTTGATGGCCAAGGATCTGCAGGATTTCGACCTGTTCCATCAATGGGACATCACCCCGGAGCAAGCCATCGAACAGGCCCTGGCCTGCGAAGCGGCGGCGTTTGCCACTGACAGCCGGATCAAGAACGCCGACGGCACCACCCTCAGCACTCACCAGGGCTGCCGCGTGTACGGCAACAGCCACGGTTTTATCGGCGGCTACGCGTCAACACGCCACAGCCTGAGCTGCGTGATGATTGCCGAGGCCGATGGCCAGATGCAGCGTGATTACTGGTACGACGTGAACCGCCAGGGCAACTTGCTGGCCGACCCGGTGAGCATCGGCCAGCGTGCCGCGCAACGGGCGGCGAGCCGTCTGGGCGCGCGTCCGGTACCGACCTGCGAAGTGCCGGTGCTGTTTTCCGCGGAACTGGCCGGTGGTTTGTTCGGCAGTTTCCTCTCGGCGATTTCCGGCGGCAGTCTGTATCGTAAATCCTCGTTCCTTGAAGGCACGCTGGGGCAGAAACTGTTCCCGGAATGGCTGACCATCGATGAGCGTCCGCATTTGATGCGCGCCATGGGCAGTTCGGCGTTTGATGGCGATGGTTTGGCGACTTATGCCAAACCGTTCGTCGAAAAAGGCGAATTGGTGTCGTACATTCTTGGCACCTATTCCGGTCGTAAGCTCGGCATGCCGAGTACTGCCAACGCCGGTGGCGTGCACAACCTGTTCGTTACCCATGGCGACGAAGACCAGGCCGCCTTGCTGCGTCGCATGGGGCGCGGCTTGTTGGTGACCGAACTGATGGGCCAGGGACTGAACATGGTCACCGGCGATTACTCCCGTGGCGCGGCGGGTTACTGGGTCGAGAACGGCGAAATCCAGTTTGCGGTCCAGGAAGTGACCATCGCCGGCAACATGCGTGACATGTTCAAGCAGATCGTCGCGGTCGGTAATGACCTGGAATTGCGCAGCAACATTCGCACAGGTTCGGTGCTGATCGAGAGGATGACGGTGGCGGGTAGCTAAACCCCGACCGTTATACAAAAAAGGCGCGCCACCCAATCAGGTGGCGCGTCTTTTTTATTGAGCTCACGCAAGGAGCGGGCTTGCCCGCAATGGCGGTGGATCAGGCGACAAATATGTTGATGTACCGGCCTCATCGCGGGCAAGCCCGCTCCCACAATGAATTCGGCATTCGTCATCGGGGTTGTTTTGGTTCTCATTATCATCTAATAATAAATCTCATTGACGAATGGGCCCGGATCATGAGTTCTGCCTCGCACGAGCAGCCTTACCTCGAAAGCTGGCACTGGATGAGTCGCCAGATCCGTTGCGCGATGGACCCCGACGAGCCTCCGGAATTTGCCGCGCGCTTGAGTCAACAACTGAGCGATCTGACTCACGTTCAATTCAAACCAGGCAAGGATCTGTTTGCGCTGATCGGTTCCCAAGACACCGCGGTGGCTGTTTCCGGACAGCTTAAAGCGTCAGCGGTCTCGGTGAAATCGAACTCGAAGCCTTGCAGCCGGGCTCGTCGATCATGCCTGGCAAGGTCAACCCGGTGATCCCGGAAGCCAAGCCATGGTCGCCGCTCAAGTGATTGGCAATGACACGGTCATCACCATCGCTGGCCAGTCGGGTAATTTCGAACTGAACGTGATGCTGCCGATCATCGCCCAGAACCTGCTGAGCAGCATCGGTTACCCAAAAGCCGCGGAGATCGCCAAGAAGGCCTATCAGCAGGGCCGTCCGGTGATCGATGTCGCCCTGGAACACACCGACCTGACACGCAGCCAACTGGAAGAGCTACTCAATCCTGAAAAGCTCACCGCAGGCGGCGTGTAATCACCGCTACCGCTTTGGAGGCTCACCATGGAGCACTGGAAACGCACGATCGAAAGAGCAAATCGCTGTTTCATGCTGGGCGAACTGGTCGATGCCCGCGAGGCTTATTTGCAGGCATTGGCCCTGGCCCAGGTGTTGTTCGAGCGCTGGGCGGATGTCGATGAAGCGGTGGCAGCCTGCGTGATTTCCCACCACAACCTGGCAGACCTGCATTTGCGTCTGAACCAGCCGGAGGAGAGCGCCGAATACCTGTGTGCGATCCATCAGCGGTTGTTGCAGACCATGCAGGACCCACGACTGGCACCAGCCCTGCGCGAAGCAGCGCTGCGCCAGAGCAGCAAAACCTACGTCGAGCTGCTGAATTTCATCAGCGAACACGGCGAGTATCCGCGCACCCATCGGTTGCTGCACATCGATGCCGCTTCGCCTGCGCCACTACATCATGGAGTCCATTGAAATGGCTTTTACGTTGCCTGCCTTGCCTTACGCCTACGATGCCCTGGAACCGCATATCGATGCGCAGACCATGGAAATCCACTACACCAAACACCACCAGACCTACATCAACAACCTCAACGCAGCGGTCGAAGGCACCGAGTTTGCTGAATGGCCGGTGGAAAAACTGGTGGGCGCTGTGCAGCAATTGCCAGAGAAGCTCCGCGCTGCCGTGATCAATCAGGGCGGCGGTCACGCCAACCATTCGCTGTTTTGGGAGGTGATGGCTCCTCACGGCGGTGGCAAACCTGAAGGCGAATTGGCCAAGGCCATTGATGAGCAACTGGGCGGCCTCGAGCGTTTCAAGGAAGCCTTCACCAAAGCGGCATTGACCCGTTTTGGCAGCGGCTGGGCCTGGCTGAGTGTGACGCCGCAAAAGACTTTGATCGTTGAAAGCAGCGGTAACCAGGACAGCCCGTTGATGAATGGCAATACGCCGATCCTTGGCCTGGATGTCTGGGAGCACGCGTACTACCTGCAGTACCAGAACCGCCGTCCGGAATACATCAATGCGTTTTACAACGTGATCAATTGGCCTGAAGTTGCTGCGCGCTATCAGGCTGCACGGGTTTAAGTCGTCTACAAAACCATCCAAGGCTGACTATGGGCACTGAAACACCGGCGATCGGAAGCGGGCGAATGTTTCGTTACACGTTTGGATCACTGTTATTGCTGGCGGGGATGACTTTATCGGCTGCCCAAGGGCTGGTGTGGCTGGTTCTCGAGCCGAAATTGCTGCGCGCGCTGCAAGGCGGGGCGATCTGCGCCCTGGGCACGGCTTTGGGCGCGGTGCCGGTGCTGGTGATTCGGCGGATGCCCCAGGCAGTCAGCGACACGCTGCTCGGTTTCGGGGCGGGGGTGATGCTGGCTGCGACGGCCTTTTCGTTGATCGTTCCGGGTATCTCCGCCGCCGAAAGCCTGGGGCTGACGCCTTGGGCGGCCAGCGGCCTGATCAGCTTCGGTATCATGCTCGGCGCGTTCGGGCTGTTTCTGGTGGATCGAAAGGTCTCCGGGGCCAGTCCGGAAATGTTGGTGGGCACGCTGGAGCGACCGGTCATTCCGCCCCGGATCTGGTTGTTTGTGTTTGCCATCATCGCCCACAACATCCCCGAAGGCATGGCCGTCGGGGTCTCGGCTGGTGGTGGAATGCCTGATGCTGACAGCTTGGCCATGGGTATCGCTTTGCAGGATGTGCCGGAAGGTTTGGTGATTGCGTTGGTATTGGCCGGGGCGGGGATGTCGCGAGTCAAGGCGTTCCTGATCGGTGCGGCGTCAGGGTTGGTCGAGCCGGTGTTCGCGCTGTTGTGCGCGTGGCTGGTGAGTCTGGCCGAGTTGCTGTTGCCTTTGGGGTTGGCGCTGGCGGCCGGGGCAATGCTGCTGGTGGTCACCCACGAAGTCATCCCCGAGTCGCGCCGCAACGGTCACGACAAACTGGCCAGCCTTGGCTTGTTGATCGGTTTTTGCTTGATGATGGTGATGGATACCGCGCTGGCCTAGAAGGAAGACGCTGACTTTATAGCAGGGCGAGTACTACTCGCCTTCGTCGAAGAAGTTATTGATCAACGCGACCAGCGCATCCAGCGCTTCCCTTTCCTGCTCGCCTTCCGTACTCAGATAGATTTTGGTGCCCTTGCCGGCCGCGAGCATCATCATGGCCATGATGCTTTTGCCGTCGACCGTGGAGTCTGGCGTGCGTCCTACCCTGATCGTGCAATCCTTGAATTGGCCGGCGATCCCAACGAATTTTGCAGAAGCACGGGCATGCAGGCCCAGCTTGTTGATGATTTCAATTTCCAGAGCAGGCATCGCGATGTGAATCCTTTAGCTGAGGTCGCGGTGGCGGACCTGGACGTTCTTCAGGGTTTTTTGCAGGACCTGACCCAGACGTTCGGTCAGGTAGACGGAGCGGTGATGCCCGCCGGTGCAGCCGATGGCAATGGTGACATAGGCGCGGTTGCTGGCTGCAAAGCGGGGCAGCCACTTGAGCAGATACGTGGAAATGTCCTGGAACATCTCTTCGACATCCGGCTGTGCCGCCAGGTATTCGGCAACCGGTTGATCGAGCCCGGACTGGTCACGCAACTCCGGCTTCCAATACGGGTTGGGCAGGCAGCGCACGTCGAACACCAGATCGGCGTCCACCGGCATGCCGCGCTTGAAACCGAAAGACTCCACCAGGAACGCAGTGCCGGGTTCGGGCTGGTTCAGCAGGCGCAGCTTGATGGTATCGCGCAGTTGATACAGGTTCAGGTTGGTGGTGTTTACTTTGAGATCGGCGAGGTCGGCAATTGGCCCGAGCAGGCTGGTTTCATCGTTGATCGCCTCGGCCAGCGAACGATTAGCAGTGCTCAGCGGGTGGCGACGGCGGGTTTCCGAGAAGCGTTTGAGCAGTGTTTCTTCGTCGGCATCCAGGTACAGGACATCGCAGTGGATGTGCCGGCTGCGGACTTCTTCGAGCAGTTCCGGAAACCGCGACAAGTGGCTTGGCAAGTTGCGCGCGTCGATGGATACCGCAACCAGCGGCTGTGGTAGTTCGGTGTGAATCAGCGCGCGTTCGGCCAGCTCTGGCAGCAGGCCTGCGGGCAGGTTGTCGATGCAGTAGTAGCCGTTGTCCTCGAGGACATTGAGCGCGGTACTTTTACCGGAGCCTGAGCGGCCGCTGACGATGATCAAGCGCATGATTAGTGACCGTTTTGCTCGCTCAGGACAACCTGATACAAGGCTTCATTGCTCGGGGCACTGCGCAGTTTCTCGCGCACTTCCTTGCGGTCGAGCATGCTGGCGATCTGGCGCAGTAGCTCCAGGTGCGCATCGGTGGCGGCTTCCGGGACCAGCAGAACGAACAGCAGGTCAACCGGGGCACCGTCGATGGCGTCGAAATCGATGGGGGCGTCCAGGTGCATCAAGGCGCTGATGGGCGAGGTGCAGCCCTTCAGGCGACAGTGGGGGATGGCGATGCCGTTGCCAAAACCGGTGGAACCGAGTTTTTCACGGGCAATCAGAGCCTCGAAGACATCTTGCATCTCCAGATCCGGCACTTCGCGATGGATTAGGTTGGCAATTTGCTCGAGGGCTTTCTTTTTACTGCCGCCCGGCACGTTCACGAGGGAACGGCCGGGGGTCAGGATGCTTTCAAGTCGGATCATGGGTTGGGAGTGTTAACGACCGGTTGCGCCCTGGAGGAGGCTCTGGGTCTTTTCCTTATGCTTTTTGAGTTGTTTATCCAGCTTGTCGGTCAATGCGTCGATCGCCGCGTACATATCAGTATGCTCCGCGTTTGCGACCACTTCATTGCCGGGAATATGCAACGTGGCTTCGATTTTCTGCTTGAGCTTTTCAACCGTCATCGTGACCTGCACGTTGGTGATCTTGTCGAAATGCCTCTCTAATCGTTCGAGTTTTTCGCCGATGTAGGTGCGAAGAGGTTCGGTCACTTCCAGTTGGTGTCCACTGATGTTGACTTGCATACAGCTTCTCCTTCGTTGCCAGTGCATAAAGCGGTAGATCAGATGATCTACCACTGGAACGCTGTGGCGTGGCTCTACATCAACCGCTTGCGTTCGCTCGAAGGCGCGATCCCAAGAGATTCGCGGTACTTGGCGACGGTGCGGCGAGCCACCTGAATGCCTTGTGCCTCCAGTAAACCAGCGATCTTGCTGTCACTCAACGGCTTTTTCTGATTTTCCGCGGCAACCAGTTTTTTGATGATCGCGCGGATCGCCGTGGACGAGCATTCACCGCCCTCGGAGGTGCTCACGTGGCTGGAGAAAAAGTATTTCAGTTCATATATGCCCCGGGGGGTATGCATGAATTTTTGCGTGGTCACCCGTGAAATCGTCGATTCGTGCATGCCCACCGCTTCGGCAATGTCATGCAAGACCAGCGGCTTCATGGCTTCGTCGCCGTATTCAAGAAAGCCGCGCTGATGCTCGACGATCTGAGTGGCAACTTTCATCAGGGTCTCGTTGCGGCTTTGCAGGCTCTTGATGAACCAGCGGGCCTCTTGCAACTGATTGCGCATGAAGGTGTTGTCGGCGCTGGTGTCGGCGCGGCGCACAAAACCGGCGTATTGGGCATTCACCCGCAGACGTGGCACCGATTCCTGATTGAGCTCCACCAACCAGCGCTCGTTGTCCTTGCGCACGATCACATCGGGAACGACGTACTCGGCTTCGCTGGACTCGATCTGCGAGCCCGGACGCGGGTTGAGGCTCTGGACCAGTTCTATCACCTGGCGCAGTTCGTCTTCCTTGAGCTTCATGCGACGCATCAGCTGGCTGTAGTCGCGGCTGCCGAGCAGGTCGATGTAATCGGTGACCAGGCGTTTGGCCTCGACCAGCCAAGGCGTCTTCGCGGACAACTGGCGCAATTGCAGCAGCAGGCATTCGCCCAGGTTGCGGGCGCCGATGCCGGCCGGTTCGAATTGCTGGATGCGGTGCAGGACGGCTTCGATTTCGTCCAGTTCAATGTCCAGTTCCGGATCGAAGGCTTCGAGGATCTCCTCGAGGGATTCGTCCAGATAGCCTTGATTATTGATGCAGTCGATCAAGGTCACGGCGATCAGGCGATCGGTGTCGGACATCGGTGCCAGGTTCAGTTGCCACAGCAAATGGCTTTGCAGGCTTTCGCCGGCCGATGTACGGGTGGTGAAGTCCCACTCATCGTCATCGTTGCTTGGCAAGCTGCTGGCGCTGGTCTGGTAGACGTCTTCCCATGCGGTATCGACGGGCAGTTCGTTGGGGATGCGCTCGTTCCAGTCGCCTTCCTCAAGGTTATCCACCGTCGGGGCGGTTTCCTGGTAGGAGGGTTCCGAAACATCGGCGTTGGGTAGCTGTTCGGCTTTGTCGGCCAAGGGGTCGGCATTATCGAAGTCGTCGCCTTCTTCCTGGCGTTCGAGCATCGGATTGGACTCCAGCGCCTCCTGGATTTCCTGTTGCAGGTCCAGGGTCGACAATTGGAGCAGGCGGATGGCCTGTTGCAGCTGCGGTGTCATCGTCAGCTGCTGGCCCATTCTCAAGACTAGCGATGGTTTCATGGCAGGGGCTTAACACCTTATTCGCCGGCGCACATGCGCCATCCACTACAGGGCGCCGAAGCGCCAAACATAAGCAAATTATATGCCTGAAACTGAAGTGTTTGCCTAGAGCGCCGTAACAATAAAAACATATTGATTTTTTATTGAGTCGGGCGCTGTGTCAGCGAGCCAGGCACATCAGCCCTTACAGGCGGAATTCATGGCCCAGATACACTTCCTTGACCAGTTCGTTGGCGAGGATGGTGGCAGAGTCACCTTCGGCGATCAGTTGGCCATCGTTGACGATGTAGGCGGTTTCGCAGATATCCAGGGTTTCACGGACGTTGTGGTCAGTGATCAATACGCCAATGCCCTTGGCTTTGAGGTGATGGATGATCTGCTTGATGTCGCCCACCGAAATCGGGTCCACGCCGGCGAAGGGTTCGTCGAGGAGGATGAATTTCGGATTGGTGGCCAGTGCCCGGGCAATCTCCACGCGGCGGCGTTCACCACCGGACAGGCTCATGCCAAGGTTGTCGCGAATGTGGTGGATGTGGAATTCCTGCAGCAGGCTTTCCAGCTCCTTGCGACGACCGGTCTTGTCGAGCTCCTTGCGGGTCTCGAGGATCGCCATGATGTTGTCGGCTACCGAGAGTTTGCGGAAGATCGATGCTTCCTGCGGAAGATAGCCGATACCGGCCTTCGCACGACCGTGCATCGGCTGGTGGCTGACGTCCAGGTCGTCGATCAGTACGCGACCCTGATCGGCCTGTACCAGGCCGACAATCATGTAAAAGCAGGTGGTCTTGCCGGCGCCGTTGGGACCTAGCAGTCCGACGATCTGACCGCTGTCGATGGACAGGCTGACGTCGCGCACGACCTGGCGGCTCTTGTAGCTCTTGGCCAGATGCTGAGCTTTCAGAGTTGCCATTACTGGGCCTTTTGCTCGTCGGTTTTCTTTTTCGGCTGGATCACCATGTCGATGCGCGGACGCGACTCGGTGACCTTGTTGCCTGTGGCACGACCGGCGCTCGCGAGCTTTTTCTCGGTGTCGTAGACGATTTTCTCGCCTTGGGTGACGTTGTTATCTTTGTCGATGACCTTGGCGCGATCGATCAGCACGACGCGGTTTTGCGAGGCGTGGTACTGGATAGTCACCCCGTAACCCTGAACCGGCTTGGTGTCGCCCGCAGTTTGCAGTTGCTCGAAGTAAGCAAGGTTGCCCACTGAAGTCACTACGTCAATGTCGCCGGCCGGGGTGCGGGTGATGGTCACGGTATTGCCGGTGACCTTCATCGAACCCTGGGTGATGATCACATCACCTTTGTAGGTGGCGATACCTTGTTTGTCGTCCAGTTGGGCGTCGTCGGCCTGGATGCGGATAGGCTGCTGTTGATCTTCCGGCAGAGCCCAGGCGCTCACGCTTCCCAGTGCTGCGCCCAGACCGAGCAAAATAGGGAGGGTTTTAACGAGCCTCATACTGTCCTCTTACGTTCGATAGCAGGTGTATCCTGCTTTCTTTCAAATACGCTTTCATTCCCTTGCCGGTCGACACACCACCAGCGCCGTCGATTCTAACGGGTTGCTCGGTCTGCGCATATTGCTGCTGCGGGAACACTGTCATGCGGGTGGTGGTAATCAGGGTTCTGCGGTTTTTCTCGTCGAAGCGGGTGATGCGCACCGAATCGATCAGCTCGACCTGAGTGCCGTCCGGATTGACTTCACCCTTCTCGCTCTGGACATGCCAGGGGAACTCGGTGCCGCGAAACATGTTCAGGTCGGGATTGGTCAGTAACGTCACTTCGGTCGCTTTCAGGTGTTCGACCTTGTCAGATGTCATTTCGTACTGCAATTTGCCATCCGGCAGGTACTGCACGCTGTGGGCATTGACGGCGTAATAGTCGATCGCGGTTTCATCGACCTTTACTACCGGTTTGTCGAGAAAGCGTTCCGGGCTGATGTTCCAGTAGCCGACCGCCGCGAATATTGCTGCGATGCAACCGAACACCAGGAATTTGCGAATCTTTTTGCTCAGCATAGTTGGCTCACAGGTACGCGGCGTTGGCCGCATCAAGGCGGCCCTGGGCGCGCAGGATCAATTCGCAGAATTCGCGAGCGGCACCCTCGCCACCGCGGGCCAGGGTGATGCCGTGAGCGTGTTCACGCACGAAACTGGCAGCATTGGCCACCGCCATGCCCAAACCGACGCGGCGAATCACCGGCAGGTCCGGCAGGTCGTCGCCGAGGTAAGCGACTTGTTCATAGCTTAGGTTGAGTTGGGCAAGAAGCTCGTCGAGCACCACCAGTTTGTCTTCGCGACCCTGGTACAGGTGTGGAATGCCGAGGTTCTTCGCTCGTCGCTCGACCACCGGGGTCTTGCGGCCGCTGATGATAGCGGTCTGCACGCCAGCTGCCATCAACATCTTGATGCCTTGGCCGTCGAGGGTGCTGAACGTCTTGAATTCGCTGCCGTCTTCGAGGAAATACAGGCGTCCGTCGGTCAGGACGCCATCGACGTCGAAAACCGCCAGCTTGATGTTCTTGCCGCGTTGCAGCAGGTCGGTGGTCATTACATTACTCCTGCGCGCAGCAGATCGGACAGGTTGAAGGCGCCAATCGGACGATCCTCCTTGTCCACCACCACCAGCGCGTTGATTCGATGGTCTTCCATGATTTTCAGGGCCTCGGCTGCCAGCATGTCGGGACGGGCGGTCTTGCCGTGAGCGGTCATGACCTCGTCGATGGTGGCATGATGGATATCGATGGCGCGGTCGAGGGTGCGGCGCAAATCGCCGTCGGTGAAAATCCCGGCGAGTTTGCCATCGGCTTCAATGATGGCGGTCATGCCCAGGCCCTTGCGGGTCATTTCCATCAAAGCGTCCTTGAGTAGCGTGCCACGTTGCACCTGGGGCAGCTCTGCGCCGGAGTGCATGACGGTTTCCACTTTCAGCAGCAGGCGTCGGCCAAGCGCGCCACCGGGGTGGGAAAAGGCGAAATCTTCAGCGGTAAAACCGCGGGCTTCCAGCAGCGCAACGGCCAGGGCGTCGCCCATGACCAGCGCGGCAGTGGTCGACGAGGTCGGTGCCAGGTTCAGTGGGCAGGCTTCGTGCTCGACGTGAACGTTGAGATTGACCTCGGCAGCCTTGGCCAGCGGGGAGTCGGGATTGCCGGTCACGCTGATCAATTGAATGCCCAGTCGCTTGATCAGCGGCAGCAGGGTGACGATTTCATTGGTGGAACCGGAGTTCGACAGCGCCAGGATGATGTCGTCGCGAGTGATCATGCCCATGTCACCGTGGCTGGCTTCGGCCGGGTGTACGAAAAAGGCCGTAGTGCCGGTGCTGGCCAGGGTGGCGGCGATTTTGTTGCCGATGTGCCCCGACTTGCCCATGCCGACCACAACCACGCGGCCTTTGCTGGCCAGAATCATCTCGCAGGCACGTACGAAATCTGCGTCGATATGGGGCAGCAAGCCTTGTACGGCTTCCAGTTCGAGGCGGATGGTGCGTTGTGCAGATTGAATCAGGTCGCTGGATTGGCTCATGTCAGAAATCGTATAGCCTGATGAAAAGGCGGCGATTATAGCGGTAATGATTGAAACCCTCACGCAAGTTCGTCGCGCTTTGTCATTCCGTGTTACCGAATACACCTGAATAGAAGCTTTTACCCCGTCATGTTGCTCAACATGGCCCGGCTTGGGCCTTGGGCGCATGGCCTTTGCAGTGATATAGTTCGCCGCCAGTTCCGCCTGCCCGGGAGGTATGTGCTTTCGCCAGAAAGCCAGGCGTCCGAGTGAGAGGCTGCATCGCAAGGAGTTTAGATGAGTGCCGATAACGCCTACGCGGTCGAGCTGAAGGGACTGACCTTCAAGCGCGGAACGCGCAGCATTTTCAATAACGTCGATATACGTATCCCGCGCGGCAAGGTCACCGGCATCATGGGACCTTCCGGGTGTGGCAAGACCACGCTGTTGCGGCTGATGGGCGCACAGTTGCGGCCTACCAAGGGCGAAGTCTGGGTCAACGGTCAGAACCTGCCGAAATTGTCGCGCAGCGATCTGTTCGATGCGCGCAAGCACATGGGCGTGCTGTTTCAGAGTGGCGCACTGTTTACCGATCTCGATGTGTTCGAGAACGTCGCTTTTCCGCTACGCGTTCATACCGAACTGCCGGAAGAAATGATCCGCGACATTGTCCTGCTCAAGTTGCAGGCCGTGGGCTTGCGTGGCGCCATCGACCTGATGCCTGACGAATTGTCCGGCGGCATGAAGCGCCGTGTTGCGCTGGCCCGGGCGATTGCCCTTGATCCACAGATCCTCATGTATGACGAACCCTTCGTCGGCCAGGACCCTATCGCCATGGGCGTGCTGGTGCGTCTGATCCGTCTGCTCAATGACGCGCTGGGCATCACGAGTATCGTGGTTTCCCACGACCTGGCCGAGACCGCGAGCATTGCCGATTACATCTACGTCGTCGGCGAAGGCCAGGTGTTGGGACAGGGCACCCCCGAGGAGCTGATGAACTCGCAGGAGCCACGCATCCGTCAATTCATGACAGGCGAGCCTGACGGTCCGGTCGCCTATCACTTTCCAGCGACGGATTACCGCGCAGATCTTCTGGGGAAGCATTGATGCGCAAGATTTCACTGATAGAACGGGTTCGCCGGTTCGGCCACTCTGGCATTGACGTGCTGGGGGTGTTCGGCCGTTCGGCGATATTCCTGTTTCATGCCTTGCTTGGCCGTGGCGGCATTGGCGGCGGTTTTGGCTTGCTGATCAAGCAACTGCATTCGGTGGGCGTAATGTCCCTGGTGATCATCGTGGTCTCCGGGGTATTCATCGGCATGGTGCTGGCGCTGCAAGGCTTCAATATTCTATCCAGCTATGGTTCGGAGCAGGCGGTTGGCCAGATGGTTGCGCTGACGCTTTTGCGCGAACTGGGGCCCGTGGTCACGGCATTGCTGTTCGCCGGGCGCGCCGGTTCGGCATTGACTGCCGAAATCGGCAACATGAAGTCCACCGAGCAGTTGTCCAGTCTGGAAATGATTGGTGTCGACCCGCTCAAATACATCATTGCCCCGCGCCTGTGGGCCGGCTTCATTTCCCTGCCGGTGCTGGCGATGATCTTCAGCGTGGTTGGCATCTGGGGTGGTTCGTGGGTGGCCGTCGACTGGCTGGGTGTCTATGAAGGTTCCTACTGGTCAAACATGCAAAACAGCGTGACCTTTGCAGACGATGTGCTCAACGGCATCATCAAAAGCATCGTTTTCGCCTTTGTCGTGACCTGGATCGCCGTATTCCAAGGCTATGACTGCGAGCCCACTTCCGAGGGGATCAGTCGTGCCACTACCAAGACCGTGGTGTATGCCTCATTGGCAGTACTCGGCCTGGACTTTATTCTGACCGCCTTGATGTTTGGAGATTTCTGATGCAAAACCGCACCCTGGAAATCGGTGTCGGCCTTTTCTTGCTGGCTGGCATCCTGGCTTTGTTGTTGCTGGCGTTGCGGGTAAGTGGCCTGTCCCCGAGTGCAACCACCGACACTTATAAACTTTATGCGTATTTCGACAATATCGCCGGTTTGACGGTCAGAGCTAAAGTGACCATGGCCGGTGTGACCATCGGCAAGGTCACGGCGATCGATCTGGACCGCGACAGTTTCACCGGTCGAGTGACCATGCAGCTGGAAAAGCGCGTAGATAACCTGCCGACTGACTCCACTGCATCTATCCTGACCGCTGGCCTGTTGGGCGAGAAGTACATCGGTCTCAGCGTGGGCGGGGAAGAAGCCTTGCTCAAGGATGGCTCAACCATCCACGACACGCAGTCGTCGCTGGTACTCGAAGACCTGATCGGTAAATTTCTGCTCAATACCGTTAGTAAAGACGCCAAATGAGGAGCTTTTGAATGATCTCTACCTTGCGACGTGGCCTGTTGGTATTACTCGCGGCCCTGCCGTTGATGGCTAACGCCGTGGCGGCGCCCTCAGCGCACGATATCGTGCAGGACACCACCAATCGGTTACTTGCCGATCTGTCGGCCAATAAAGAGAAGTACAAGCAAGACCCGCAAGACTTCTATACGGCGCTGAACACCATCGTCGGACCTGTTGTGGATGCCGAGGGCATTTCCAAGAGCATCATGACGGTCAAATACTCGCGCAAAGCCACGCCTGCGCAAATGAAGACGTTTCAGGAAAACTTCAAAAAGGGTCTGTTCCAGTTCTATGGCAATGCCTTGCTCGAGTACAACAACCAGGGCATCACCGTTGATCCTGCCAAGGACGAGTCCGGAGACCGCACAAGCGTAGCCATGACAGTCAAAGGCAGCAATGGCGCGGTCTATCCTGTGTCTTACACACTTGAAAAGATCAATGGCGAGTGGAAGCTGCGCAACGTAATCATCAACGGCATCAACATCGGCAAGCTGTTCCGCGATCAGTTCGCTGATGCGATGCAGCGCAATGGCAACGACCTGGACAAGACCATCAATGGTTGGGCCGGGGAAGTCGCCAAAGCCAAGGAAACCGCCAAATCCCAGGAAACCACCGAGAAGCCAGCCCAATGAGTGTGTCGGCCATTCGCATGAGCGAATCAGGCGAACTGATGCTCAGCGGCATGCTGGATTACCGCACCGGCCCCGGGCTGCGCAAGCAAGGGCAGGCGCTGATAAAATCCAGCAAGGCCGCCACACTGGTGGTCGATTGCTCGGCGGTGTTGAAGTCCAGCAGTGTCGGCTTGTCGCTGCTGCTGTGCTTCATGCGTGATGCAGAGGCGGCCGGCAAGGCGTGGAGCATCCGTGGGATGCCAGAAGACATGCGCGAAATCGCTCAGGTCAGCGAACTGACCGAGCTGTTGGCGCATCCCTAACCGCATCTATAAAGAAGCCCCCCGTCAGAGTCCTGCTTCGCGGGGTTCGCAGGCGCGGGGCTTTTTTGTATGATGTCCGACCCGCGCGCACAGGGCGCCGATTGAGGTTGAGCATGCAGGCCGTAGAAGTGAAGAGCTTCCTTGAAGGAAAGCTGCCCGGAACGTTGGTAGAAGTTGAAGGCGAAGGCTGCAACTTTCAGCTGAACGTGATTAGCGATGAACTGGCGGCGTTGAGCCCGGTGAAGCGTCAGCAGCAGATCTATGCCCATTTGAACCCATGGATCACCGATGGCAGCATCCATGCGGTCACTATGAAATTTTTCAGCAGCGCGGCCTGGGCCGAGCGCACCTGAGCCCAAGGGCGTCGAGATTCTTATGGATAAATTGATTATTACCGGTGGCGTTCGTCTTGATGGCGAAATCCGCATCTCCGGGGCAAAGAACTCTGCCCTGCCGATCCTGGCTGCAACCCTGCTGTGCGATGGCCCGGTTACGGTTGCCAACCTGCCACACCTGCACGACATCACCACCATGATCGAGCTGTTCGGTCGCATGGGCATCGAGCCGGTGATCGACGAGAAGCTTAGCGTCGAAATCGACCCGCGCACCATCAAGACCCTGATCGCTCCGTACGAACTGGTTAAAACCATGCGTGCGTCGATCCTGGTGCTGGGCCCGATGGTTGCCCGTTTCGGTGAAGCCGAAGTCGCACTGCCTGGCGGTTGCGCCATTGGTTCGCGTCCGGTTGACCTGCACATCCGTGGCCTCGAAGCCATGGGCGCGGTCATCGACGTCGAAGGCGGCTACATCAAGGCCAAGGCGCCTGAAGGTGGCTTGCGCGGTGCGCACTTCTTCTTCGACACCGTCAGCGTGACCGGTACCGAAAACATCATGATGGCCGCTGCACTGGCCAAGGGCCGCAGCGTTCTGGCTAACGCCGCGCGCGAGCCTGAAGTCATCGACCTGGCGAACTTCCTGATCGCCATGGGTGCCAAGATCACTGGCGCCGGCACCGACACCATCACCATCGATGGCGTCGAGCGTCTGCACCCGGCCACCTACAAAGTGATGCCTGACCGTATCGAAACCGGCACCTACCTGGTGGCGGCGGCGGTAACGGGCGGTCGCGTGAAGGTCAAGGACACCGATCCGACCATCCTCGAAGCCGTTCTGGAAAAACTCCGTGAAGCAGGCGCCGAAATCACCTGCGGCGAAGACTGGATCGAGCTGAACATGCACGGCAAGCGGCCTAAAGCCGTCAACGTGCGGACTGCTCCGTACCCGGCGTTCCCGACCGACATGCAGGCACAGTTCATCTCCCTCAACGCCATTGCCGAAGGCACAGGCGCGGTGATCGAGACGATCTTCGAAAACCGTTTCATGCACGTTTACGAACTGCACCGCATGGGCGCCAAGATCCAGGTCGAAGGCAACACCGCCATCGTCACCGGTACCGAGAAGCTGAAAGGCGCGCCAGTCATGGCCACCGACCTGCGTGCTTCGGCCAGTCTGGTGATCTCGGCGTTGATCGCCGAAGGCGACACCCTGATCGATCGCATCTACCACATCGACCGTGGTTACGAGTGCATCGAAGAGAAACTACAGATGCTCGGCGCCAAGATCCGCCGCGTACCGGGCTAGTTTCTGCTGCATGGGTGCATGGATGCGCCCGTTGATTTGTTGAAGTCGAGCCGGGTTCCGGCTCGATGTGTGTCCGGCGCCATTTGCGTCCGGGCATGAGTACCTTGATAAGGACTGACGTTTCCCATGTTGACCATCGCACTGTCCAAGGGCCGCATCCTTGACGACACCCTGCCGCTTCTGGCTGAAGCGGGCATCGTGCCGACCGAGAATCCGGACAAGAGCCGCAAGCTGATCATCCCCACGACCCAGGCCGATGTGCGTCTGCTGATCGTGCGCGCCACCGATGTGCCGACTTACGTCGAGCATGGTGCCGCGGACCTGGGCGTCGCCGGTAAAGATGTGCTGATGGAATATGGCGGCCAGGGTCTGTACGAGCCTCTGGACCTGCGAATTGCCCTTTGCAAGCTGATGACCGCCGGCCGTGTCGGCGATGTCGAGCCTAAGGGCCGCCTGCGTGTGGCGACCAAGTTCGTCAACGTTGCCAAGCGCTACTACGCCGAACAGGGTCGTCAGGTCGACATCATCAAGCTCTATGGCTCGATGGAACTGGCGCCGCTGATCGGTCTGGCAGACAAGATCATCGACGTGGTCGACACCGGCAATACCCTGCGCGCCAATGGCCTGGAACCCCAGGATTTCATTGCCGACATCAGCTCCCGGCTGATCGTGAACAAAGCTTCGATGAAAATGCAGCACGCCCGTATCCAGGCGTTGATCGACACCCTGCGCAAGGCAGTGGAGTCTCGACACCGCGGCTGATTCACCTGCGCGACCTTGAGTCGCGCCGTCTATCCGCCTCATAGCCAGAATTCTCAGGTGCCCAAGCGGATCGAATGTTAGCTTCGGGCGCCTGAGTTTTTTGCCAATCCTATGAGGCTCTCGCTATGACCGCACCGACTGCAATTCGCCGACTCAACGCTGCTGACCCGGATTTCGCACATCATCTGGATCATCTGCTGAGCTGGGAAAGTGTGTCTGACGACTCGGTCAATCAGCGGGTGCTGGACATTATCAAGGCTGTGCGCGAGCGTGGCGATGCGGCGCTGGTGGAATTCACCCAGAAGTTCGACGGCCTGCAAGTCGCGTCCATGGCGGACTTGATCCTGCCGCGCGAACGCCTGGAGCTGGCCCTGACCCGAATCACCGTGCCTCAGCGCGAAGCCCTGGAAAAAGCCGCGGCCCGCGTACGCAGCTATCACGAAAAACAGAAACAGGACTCCTGGAGCTACACCGAAGCCGACGGCACGGTGCTGGGCCAGAAGGTCACGCCGCTGGATCGCGCCGGTCTGTACGTGCCCGGTGGCAAGGCGTCGTACCCATCCTCGGTGTTGATGAACGCGATTCCGGCCAAGGTGGCCGGCGTGACCGAAGTGGTCATGGTGGTGCCGACGCCTCGTGGCGAAATCAACGAGCTGGTGCTGGCCGCGGCGTGCATCGCCGGGGTCGATCGCGTGTTCACCATTGGTGGCGCCCAAGCGGTTGCCGCGCTGGCTTACGGCACCGAAAGCGTGCCGAAGGTCGACAAGGTTGTCGGGCCGGGCAACATCTATGTCGCCACCGCCAAGCGTCACGTATTCGGCCAGGTCGGTATCGACATGATTGCCGGCCCATCCGAAATCCTTGTGGTCTGCGATGGCCAGACTGATCCGGACTGGATCGCCATGGACCTGTTCTCCCAGGCCGAACACGACGAAGACGCCCAGGCGATTCTGGTCAGCCCGGACGCCGAGTTCCTCGACAAGGTCGCCGCCAGCATCGCCAAACTGCTGCCGACCATGGAACGCGCCGAGATCATCGAAACCTCAATCAACGGCCGCGGTGCGCTGATCAAGGTCCGCGACATGGACCAAGCCATCGAAGTGGCCAACCGCATCGCACCGGAGCACCTCGAATTGTCCGTCGCCGATCCGCAAGCCTGGCTGCCGAAGATTCGCCACGCGGGCGCGATCTTCATGGGCCGTCACACCTCCGAAGCCTTGGGCGATTACTGCGCTGGTCCGAACCACGTGCTGCCGACTTCCGGCACCGCGCGTTTCTCCTCGCCGCTGGGTGTGTACGACTTCCAGAAGCGTTCGTCGATCATCTTCTGCTCCGAGCAGGGTGCGTCGGAACTGGGCAAAACCGCTTCCGTGCTGGCCCGTGGCGAGTCGCTGACCGCTCACGCGCGCAGTGCCGAATACCGCATCGTTGACGAAGACTCTCTACAAGGGCAGGGGAACTGAAGATGAGTAAATTCTGGAGCCCGTTCGTCAAGAATCTGGTGCCTTACGTGCCGGGCGAGCAGCCGAAACTGGCGAAGCTGGTGAAGCTCAACACCAACGAAAACCCGTACGGACCATCGCCAAAAGCCTTGGCGGCGATGCAGACCGAACTGAATGACAATTTGCGTCTGTACCCGGACCCGAACAGTGATCTGCTGAAGAACGCGGTGGCCAAGTACTACGGCATACAGAACAATCAAGTGTTTCTCGGCAACGGTTCCGACGAAGTCCTGGCGCACATTTTCCACGGCTTGCTGCAACACGATAATCCAGTGCTGTTCCCGGACATCAGTTACAGCTTCTATCCGGTTTACTGCGGGTTGTACGGCATCGCCTTCGACGCGGTGCCGCTGGACGAGCAGTTCCAGATCAATCCGGCCGACTACGCCAAGCCGAACGGCGGGGTCATCTTTCCGAATCCGAACGCACCGACGGGCTGCCTGTTGGCGCTGGATGCCGTGGAGCAAATCCTCAAGGCCAGCCCGGATTCAGTGGTCGTGGTGGATGAGGCTTACATCGATTTTGGTGGTGAGACGGCGATCAGCCTGGTGGATCGTTATCCAAACCTGCTGGTGACCCAGACCCTGTCCAAGTCCCGTTCACTGGCCGGCCTGAGAGTGGGGCTGGCGGTGGGGCATCCGGACCTGATCGAGGCGCTGGAGCGGATCAAGAACAGCTTTAACTCCTATCCGCTGGATCGTCTGGCGAATGTCGGTGCAGCCGCAGCGTTCGAAGATCGAGAGTACTTCGACAAGACCTGCCGATTGGTCATCGAGAATCGTGAAAAGGTCGTTGCGCAACTGCAAGCGAAAGGCTTTGAAGTGTTGCCGTCGGCGGCGAACTTCATCTTCGCCCGTCACCCGAAACATGATGCGGCAGGGCTGGCGGCGAAGTTGCGTGAGCAAGGCGTGATCGTTCGGCACTTCAAGCAGGAACGGATTGCCCAGTTCCTGCGGATTTCCATTGGTACGCCAGAGCAGAATCAGGCGTTGATCGACGGCCTCGGCGAGTTGTAAGACTTCCCCGATCCTGTGGGAGCGAGCCTGCTCGCGATGAGGCCATAACATTCAGCATTGATGTTGAATGCAAAACCGCTATCGCGAGCAGGCTCGCTCCCACAAAGGTTTGGGTGTTACTCGTGATGCGCTTCGCCAAGGAAGGTCAGCGACGTGAATAGCCCACGCGTCGCCACATCCGGGTTGTCCTTCAGCGAAATCTCCATCTGCGCCGCAATCACGTTCAATCCTTCATTACGCACCAATACTTGCGCCCGGCCCTCTGCGTCGGTCTCGGTGCTCAAGGTATTCGGCGCGCTGCGATAGTCGCCCACCAACTTCACGCCCGCCGCCGGCTTACCATCCAGCAGCACTCGAACCGGTAACGATTTACCCGGCCCGACAGTCAGCGGATCAACCTCCGGCAGAATCAGCAGCTTCATCTGATCAAGCTTCGGCAGTTTCGCCCCCGGCTGGTAGATCGCCAGGCTGTACTTGAAGGTCTGGGTCGACTCAATGGCGCCCGGTACTTTGCTGCGTCCTTCGTTGATCCATTTTTTATCCGGTGTCTGCGACCACATGCCATTGTCCAGCGCCACGGCCATCACCGCCGGCGGTTTCAACGGCTGCAGGCGGGCGTGGTCGGCCAGCCGTTGCACGCTCACCGGGATCATTTTGCCGGCGACGTCATAAGCCCACGCGCCACTGATTTTCTGCGCCTTGAAGGCGTTATCTTCGGCGCCATGGCCGTAGATGACTTCGATGTTGCCACGACGTTCTTCGGTCCACAGGCCATGGGCCGAGACTTCAGTGGCGAGCAGCAGTCCAAGCAGCGCCAGGGGTTTGAGGTATTGCATGGTGACTTCCTTTTACAGATTGAGTGTCAGGCTGACGGTGAAATTGCGCGGCTCGCCGGGGTTGACCCAGTAGTTGCTGTAGGAGCGCTCGAAGTATTTTTCGTCGAATAGGTTGTTCAGGTTCAGGCCTACGGTGACGTTTTCGCTGGCCTTGTAATGGGCCAGCAGGTCGACGGTGTGGTAGGCCGGCAGTTCGAAATCGCTGCCGGCTTCGCCCGACCGATCGCCGACATAGGTGAACGCTGCGCCAAGGTCCGAGCCGCGCAAATGACCATTCTGAAATTCATAAACGCCCAGCAGACTGCCGCTGCGTTTGGCCACACCAAGAATTCGGCTGCCGGTGGGAATCACCTTGTCGCCTTGGGTGACTTCGGCGTCGATGTAAGCGAACGCGCCGATCACTCGCACCGCGTCGGTGACTTGCCCGGTGACTTGCAGGTCGAGTCCCTGGCTGCGGGCCTTGCCCATGGCGCGGCTGGAATCCGTCGCCGGATCGAGCGCGAGGACGTTTTCCTTCTCGATATGGAAGGCGGCGAGGGTGCTGCTCAAGCGGTCGTCGAACAGTTCGCTCTTGATTCCGATTTCATAACCGACGCCTTCTTCCGGGTCGAAGGATTTGCCGGCGGCGTCCAGTCCATTGTTTGGTTTGAACGAGGTGGAGACGTTGGCGAATAACCCCACTTCGGGCGTCAATTGGTAGAGCAGCCCGGCCCGTTGGGTCAATGCGTCGTGGCGCTGGCGGCTGGTCGCATTGCGGCTGTGGTCGTCGATGCTTTGTTCGAAATGTTCGAAGCGCGCACCGAGCATGCCGCGCAGTTTATCGGTGAAGACGATCTGGTCTTGAAGGTTCAACGCCTGGCTTTCGACGTGCTCGAAAAAGTCAGTCCCGGAGCGTGCCCCATTGGGTTTCGGCTGGCCATAAATCGGCCGGTAGATATCGATGGCGTAAGGGCTGCCGGCAACGGTCGTGACCCGTTCGTTCTTGCGGAAATTCTCGTATTCGCTGCCGATCAGCAATTCGTGTTGCCAACTGCCGATGTCGAACATACCGCGCAGTTCGAGTTGGGTGATGCTGTCGTGCCAATGGGTGTCGCGGTCGCGATAGCGGCGGTTGACGGTGTGGCCGTCGGCGTTCAAGGGACGAGCTTCGGAGGCGAAGCCCCAGAGCTTGCCTTCCTTGTAATGGCTGGCGAGGCGTAGTTTCCAACGGTCGTTGAGATGATGTTCGAGGGCGGCTTGCAGCAGATTGTTGTGGTTGTCGATGTCGCCGTCGTTGGGTTCACCAAGGAAGGTGGAACGGGAAACGCCGCTCCATTTATTGTTCGGCGCGACGATACCGCGATCGAAGGTCGAGCTGTGGCGCACGAACTCGCTCTCCACCAACAGGCTGGTGTCCGGGTTCAGTTGCCAGCTGAACGAAGGCGCAACGAACACCCGCTGACTGTCGACGTGATCGCGGAAGCTGTGGTTGTCCTCGACGGCCAGATTCACCCGGGACAGAACATTGCCGTCATCGTCCAGTGGTGTGTTGACGTCCACGGCGGTGCGATAACGATCCCAACTGCCGGCGCTGGTTTGCAGTGTGGTGAAGGCTTCGGGCTGCGGTTTCTTGGTGACGATGTTCACCGTGCCGCCTGGATCGCCACGACCATAGAGGCTGGCGGCTGGGCCTTTGAGCACTTCGATGCGTTCGATGTTGGCCACGTCCGGCGAGCTTGGATAGCCGCGGTTGGCGCTGAAACCATCCTTGTAGAACTCCGACGTGGTGAAGCCGCGCACGCTGTATTCGTAGAGCGTCAGGCCGCCGAAATTGTTCTGTTTCGACACGCCACCGGCAAAATCCAGCGCGCGTTCGACGCTGGTGCTGCCCAGGTCCTTGAGCACACTAACGGGAATCACACTGATCGATTGCGGGATATCGCGAAGGGCGGTGTCGGTTTTGGTTGCGCTGGAGGAGCGCGTGGCGCGGTAACCCTGGACCGGGCCAGTGGGGGATTCGTAGTCGGAGGTGACGCTGATGGCGTCCAGCTCAACGGTTTGCGTTTCTTCGGCGAAGACCGGATCCCCCAGCAAACCGAAGACCAGGCCTGCGAGGGAAACCATTGTTCGAGACGACATGTTATGTTGTTCCAATAGTGATATTGAAACAATATAACATGACTAATGAGAATGTCTGCTGTTAACAGCGTTGCAGTTGTGAAGCTGCTCTAGCCGCAGCTCCTTTCGGCTTACTCTTGTTCTTTTTCCTTGATGGGAGCAGGTGGCGGACGCAGACCGATCTCGGCGGTGAGCTTGATCTCCTTGCCGTTGCGCATCACCTGAATCGTGACCTTGTCGGTCGGTTTGATCCGCGCGACCTGGTTCATCGAACGACGGCCATCGCCGGCCGGTTCGCCGTCGATGCTGAGGATCACGTCACCCAGTTGCAGGCCGGCCTTCTGCGCCGGGCCGTCACGGAAAATCCCCGCGACCACAATGCCCGGGCGCCCCGACAGGCCAAACGAGTCCGCCAGTTCCTGGCTCAGCGGCTGCACTTCGATACCGAGCCAGCCGCGAATCACCTGACCGTGTTCGATGATCGACTTCATCACTTCCATGGCCAGTTTCACCGGGATGGCGAAACCGATGCCTTGCGAGCCGCCGGATCTGGAGAAAATCGCCGTGTTGATGCCGGTCAGGTTGCCGTTGGCATCCACCAGCGCACCGCCGGAGTTGCCGGGGTTGATCGCGGCGTCGGTCTGGATGAAGTCTTCGTAGTTGTTCAGGCCCAACTGATTGCGCCCGGTGGCGCTGATGATGCCCATGGTCACGGTCTGGCCGACGCCGAACGGGTTGCCGATGGCCAGAGCCACGTCGCCGATGCGGATGTTGTCGGAGCGACCGACAGTGATCGATGGAAGATTCTTCAAGTCGATCTTCAGGACCGCGAGGTCGGTTTCCGGGTCGCTGCCGATTACTCGGGCCAGGGTTTCACGACCGTCCTTGAGCGCGACCACAATCTGGTCGGCGCCGCTGGTCACATGGTTGTTGGTCAGCAAATAACCTTCCGGGCTCATGATCACGCCGGAACCGAGGCTCGACTCCATGCGCTTCTGCTTGGGCGAGTTGTCGCCGAAGAAGCGGCGAAACTGCGGATCTTCAAACAGCGGATGGTTCGGTTTGTTGATGACTTTGGTGGTGTACAGGTTCACCACCGACGGCGCGGCGGTGGTCACCGCGTAGGCATAGGACACCGGACCCTGTTGCATGGTGGTGGTTTGCGGGGCTTGCTGCAGGTTGACGTCGAGGCTCGGGAGCCCGACCCACTGCGGGTAACGCTGGATTATCAACAGAGCGATAAGCACACCGGCCAACAGCGGCCAGCCGGAAAAACGCAGCGCCTTAAGCATTAAGCAAATCCTGGAAAGGTTGCAGGTGGTATGAGACCGCCCATAATGTCGCGCATTATACGAGGCGAGCGCGCCTCTGAACGGGATATTTAGGAGTCTTTTATGGCCGTCGCCCTGAGCACCCTGGTCGAAGAAGCCGACCGTTACCTGAACAGTGCCAAGATTGCCGATTACTGCCCCAATGGCTTGCAGGTTGAAGGCCGGCCGCAGGTGACGCGCATCGTCAGTGGCGTCACCGCCAGCCAGGCCTTGCTCGACGCGGCTGTGGAGGCCAATGCCGATCTGATACTGGTGCATCACGGCTACTTCTGGAAGGGCGAGAACCCGTGCATCACCGGCATGAAGCAGCGTCGCTTGAAAACCCTGCTCAGGCACGATATCAGTCTGTTGTCCTACCATCTACCGCTGGATCTGCACCCGGAAGTCGGCAATAACGTTCAGCTGGCACGTCAGCTCGATATCACTGTGGAAGGCCCATTGGATCCGGACAATCTCAAAGTTGTCGGCCTGGTCGGTTCATTGAGCGAGCCGGTGACGGCCCGCGATTTTGCCCGTCGTGTACAAGAAGTCATGGGCCGCGAGCCATTGCTGATCGAAGGCAGTGAGATGATTCGTCGTGTTGGCTGGTGCACCGGTGGCGGTCAAGGCTACATCGATCAGGCGGTTCTGGCCGGCGTCGACCTGTACCTCAGCGGTGAAGCGTCCGAGCAGACCTTCCACAGCGCCCGGGAAAACGACATCAGCTTCATCGCCGCCGGCCATCACGCCACCGAGCGTTATGGCGTGCAGGCACTCGGGGATTATCTGGCGCGGCGCTTTGCCCTCGAGCACATCTTCATCGATTGCCCTAACCCCATCTGAATCACCCCATACCCACTGTGGGAGCGAGCCTGCTCGCGATGGCTGCGTCACATTGGACATTGATGTGACTGACACACCGCTATCGCGAGCAGGCTCGCTCCCACAGGACCCAGTACACCCGAACAGGCAGGTATATTCATATACCCTTTCGATCTAGCTGGCGTCCTGATTAGAAGAGGACGCTGTGCTAGGATTCCCCGCTCGAACACGGCCCGCTGGCCGTCCATAAGATCGTTTTCGTGAGTAGCCATGGTCGACAAACTGACGCATCTGAAACAGCTGGAGGCCGAAAGCATCCACATCATCCGCGAGGTCGCCGCCGAGTTCGATAACCCGGTGATGCTGTACTCCGTCGGTAAAGACTCCGCCGTGATGCTGCACCTTGCGCGCAAGGCATTCTTCCCGGGCAAACTGCCGTTCCCGGTGATGCACGTCGACACCCGGTGGAAGTTCAAGGAAATGTACGCGTTCCGCGATCGCATGGTCGAAGAACTGGGCCTGGACCTGCTGGTCCACGTTAACCCCGATGGTGTTGCGCAGGGTATCAACCCGCTGACCCACGGCAGCGCCAAGCACACCGACATCATGAAAACCGAAGGCCTCAAGCAGGCCCTCGACAAGTACGGTTTCGACGCCGCTTTCGGCGGTGCCCGTCGCGATGAAGAGAAATCCCGTGCCAAAGAGCGCGTGTATTCCTTCCGCGACACCAAGCACCGCTGGGACCCGAAAAACCAGCGACCGGAGTTGTGGAACGTCTACAACGGCAACGTCAACAAGGGCGAATCCATTCGTGTGTTCCCGTTGTCGAACTGGACCGAACTGGACATCTGGCAGTACATCTACCTCGAAGGCATCCCGATCGTGCCGCTGTATTTCGCCGCCGAGCGCGACGTCATCGAGATGAATGGCACCTGGATCATGATCGACGACGAACGCCTGCTCAATCACCTGAGCGATGAAGACAAGGCGCGCATCGTCAAGAAGAAGGTCCGCTTCCGTACACTTGGCGACTACCCGTTGACCGGTGCGGTCGAGTCCGAGGCCACCAGCCTGACCGACATCATTCAGGAAATGCTCCTGACGCGAACTTCCGAACGCCAGGGCCGGGTCATCGATCACGATGGCGCAGGCTCGATGGAAGAAAAGAAACGTCAGGGTTATTTCTAAGGGGTTGTCATGTCGCACGCATCTGATTTGATCAGCGAGGACATCCTCGCCTACCTGGGCCAGCACGAACGCAAGGAAATGCTGCGCTTCCTGACCTGTGGCAACGTCGACGACGGCAAGAGCACCCTGATCGGGCGCCTGCTGCACGACTCCAAGATGATCTACGAAGATCACCTGGAAGCCATCACCCGCGACTCGAAAAAAGTCGGCACCACTGGCGATGACATCGACCTGGCATTGCTGGTCGACGGCCTGCAGGCGGAGCGTGAGCAGGGCATCACCATTGATGTCGCTTACCGTTATTTCTCCACCGCCAAACGCAAATTCATCATCGCCGACACCCCTGGCCATGAGCAGTACACCCGCAACATGGCCACCGGTGCGTCCACCTGTGACCTGGCGATCATCCTGGTCGACGCCCGTTACGGCGTGCAGACCCAGACCCGCCGCCACAGCTTCATTGCCTCATTGCTCGGCATCAAACACATCGTTGTCGCCATCAACAAGATGGACCTCAACGGTTTCGACGAAACAGTCTTCGAGTCGATCAAGGCCGATTACCTGAAGTTCGCCGAAGGCATCGCGTTCAAACCGACCACCATGGCCTTCGTGCCGATGTCGGCGCTCAAGGGCGACAACGTGGTGAACAAGTCCGAGCGCTCGCCGTGGTACACCGGCCAGTCACTGATGGAAATTCTTGAAACCGTCGAAATCGCCAGCGACCGCAACTACACCGACCTGCGTTTCCCGGTGCAGTACGTCAACCGTCCGAACCTGAACTTCCGTGGTTTCGCCGGTACGCTGGCCAGCGGCGTCGTGCACAAGGGCGACGAAGTCGTTGTGCTGCCGTCGGGCAAGAGCAGCCGCGTGAAATCCATCGTCACCTTCGAAGGTGAGTTGGAGCACGCAGGTCCGGGTCAGGCCGTTACGCTGACCATGGAAGACGAAATCGATATCTCTCGTGGCGATCTGTTGGTACATGCCGACAACCAGCCGCAAGTGACCGACGCCTTCGACGCCATGCTGGTGTGGATGGCCGAAGAGCCGATGCTCCCGGGCAAGAAATACGACATCAAGCGCGCCACCTCTTATGTGCCGGGTTCGATCACCAGCATCGTCAACCGCGTTGACGTGAACACCCTGGAAGAAGGTCCTGCCAGCTCGTTGCAGCTGAACGAGATCGGTCGGGTCAAGATCAGCCTCGACGCCGCCATCGCGCTGGACGGTTACGCGAGCAACCGCACCACCGGTTCGTTCATCGTCATCGATCGTTTGACCAATGGCACCGTCGCGGCCGGCATGATCATCGCTCAGCCGTTGAGCCATGGCACCAGCACGCATCACGGCAAACTGGCGCACGTCGCCACCGAAGAACGCGCCCAGCGCTTCGGCCAGCAACCGGCCACCGTGTTGTTCAGCGGCTTGTCGGGCGCCGGCAAAAGCACCCTGGCCTACGCGGTTGAACGCAAGCTGTTCGATTTTGGGCGTGCGGTGTTTGTACTCGATGGCCAGAACCTGCGTCACGACCTGAACAAAGGTCTGCCACAGGACCGCGCCGGGCGTACCGAGAACTGGCGCCGTGCTGCACACGTTGCGCGTCAGTTCAACGAAGCCGGTCTGCTGACCTTGGCAGCCTTCGTGGCGCCGAGTGCCGAAGGTCGTGAGCAGGCCAGGGAGCTGATCGGCAAGGAGCGTCTGCTGACGGTCTACGTCCAGGCCTCTCCGACGGTCTGTGCCGAGCGTGACCCGCAAGGCCTTTATGCGGCAGCCGGGGATAACATCCCGGGCGATTCCTTCCCGTACGACGTGCCGCTGGACGCCGACCTCGTGGTCGACACCCAGTCGCTGTCGCTGGAAGAAAGCGTCAAGCAAGTGCTGGATCTGCTGCGTCAGCGTGGCGCGATCTAAGCGCTAGCCGCTAATAAAAAACCCGCCGATGAGTGATCATCGGCGGGTTTTTTTGTGGGTCAACTCGGTCAACTGTGGGAGCTAGCCTGCTAGCGATTGCGGTGATTCAGGCAATAAATCTGCTGAATCTGAACCCGCTATCGCCAGCAGGCTGGCTCCCACAGTAGGTCAGTGTTTATCGGGATATTCGTGGTGCATCTGCGCAAGCAGCGCATCCTTGTCCTGCCACAACTGGTTGATCCAGCCCTGAAACTGCAGTCGATATTCCCCATCCTGGTCGTAATTCTTACCTACAAACTGCGGCGGAATCTTCAACTCCTGAAAATGCACCACCACATCCTTCACGTTCCCACAGAGCAAATCCCAGTAACCGGGACGGCCGGCCGGATAGTGAATGGTCACGTTGACGATGGCTTCCAGCTGCTCACCCATGGCATCCAGCACAAACGCAATGCCGCCAGCCTTGGGCTTGAGCAGATATTTGAACGGTGATTTCTGCTGGGCATGCTTGCCCTCGGTGAAGCGCGTGCCTTCGACGAAGTTGAAAATCCCCACCGGGTTATGGCGGAATTTGTCGCAGGTCTTGCGCGTGGTTTCCAGGTCTTTGCCTTTCTTCTCCGGGTGCTTTTCCAGGTAGGCCTTGGAGTAGCGCTTCATGAACGGAAAGCCGAGCGCCCACCAGGCCAGACCGATCACCGGGACCCAGATCAGCTCCTGCTTGAGGAAAAACTTCAGTGGGCGGATGCGACGGTTCAGCACGTATTGCAACACCATGATGTCGACCCAGCTCTGGTGGTTGCTGGTGATCAGGTACGAGTGCTGATAGTCCAGACCTTCCAAACCGCTGAGTGTCCAGCGCGTGTGTCCGAGCAAGTCCATCCAGGCCTTGTTGTTGCTGATCCAGGCTTCGTGGATGTGGCTCATCAGCCAATCGGTGAAACGCTGGGCGGCAGGGAAGGGCAGCAGCAGTTTGAAGATCGCTACGATGAACAGCGGAGTGCAGCAGCCAATCGTGTTGAGCGCCAACAGCAACGAGGCAATTACACCTCGCAGCGGTGCAGGTAGGGAATCCAGCATTTAAAGATCCAAAGGTCGGTTGGCAGCTTGAATCGCGGTCAACGCGATGGTGTAGACGATGTCGTCGACTTGCGCGCCGCGCGGCAGGTCGTTCACCGGTTTGCGCAGGCCTTGCAGCATCGGCCCGAGGCTAACGCAGTCGGCGCTGCGCTGCACGGCTTTGTGAGTGGTGTTGCCGGTGTTCAGGTCGGGGAACACGAACACGGTGGCGCGACCGGCCACCTGACTGTTCGGCGCCAGTTGCCGGGCAACGGTTTCGTTGGCGGCGGCGTCGTATTGCAATGGACCGTCGATCAGCAGCGAGTTCTGTTGCTCATGGGCGAGCAATGTCGCTTCGCGCACCTTCTCGACTTCTTCGCCGCTGGCCGATTCACCGCTGGAGTAGCTGATCATCGCCACGCGCGGGGTGATGCCGAAGGCGGCTGCCGAGTCGGCGCTTTGCAGCGCGATTTCTGCCAGTTCGCTGGCGCTGGGGTGCGGGTTCATCACGCAGTCGCCGTAGACCAGCACTTCCTCGGGGAAGAGCATGAAGAACACAGAAGACACCAGCGTGCAGCCCGGCGCGGTCTTGATCAGTTGCAGGGCCGGGCGGATGGTGTTGGCGGTGGAGTGAATGACCCCGGACACCAATCCGTCGACTTCATCCAGCGCCAGCATCATGGTGCCGATCACCACGGTGTCTTCCAGTTGCTGTTCTGCCATCGGCGCGTTGAGGCTTTTGGTTTTGCGCAGGGCGACCATCGGCTCGACGTAGCGCTCGCGAATCAGGTCAGGGTCAAGAATCTCCAGTCCCGGCGGAAGTTCGATGCCTTGGGCGCGAGCCACGGCTTCGACGTCTGCCGGTTTCGCCAGCAACACGCAGCGGGCAATGCCGCGCGCCTGACAGATCGCCGCGGCTTGCACGGTCAACGGCTCGCTGCCTTCAGGCAGGACGATGCGTTTGTTGGCAGCCTGGGCGCGCTGGATCAATTGATAACGGAACACGGCGGGTGACAGGCGCATTTCCCGTGGCGTGCCGCAGCGTTGGTGCAGCCATTTGGCGTCGAGGTGGCTGGCAACGAAATCGGTGATGATCTCCGCGCGCTCGCGGTCGTCGATCGGGATTTCCTTGTTCAACCCGTTCAACTGGTTGGCGGTGTCGTAGGAACCGGTGCTCACCGACAACACCGGCAGGCCCGCCTGCAACGCACCACGACAGAGGTCCATGATGCGCGGGTCGGGCAGGGTGTCGCTGGTTAGCAACAGGCCGGCCAGCGGAACACCATTCATGGCGGCGAGGCTGACGGCGAGGATGATGTCGTCGCGATCACCGGGCGTCACCACCAACACGCCGGGCTTGAGCAGCTCTACGGTGTTGCGCATGGTGCGGGCGCAGATGATGATTTTGGTCATGCGCCGGGTCTCGTAATCGCCGGCATTGAGAATTTGCGCGCCCATCAGGTCGGCGACGTCGCGGGTGCGCGGGGCGTTCAGTTCTGGCTGGAAGGGGATGCAGCCGAGCAAGCGGAAATCGCCACTGCGCAGCAAGGGCGAATGCTCTTTCAAGCGCGAGGCGAAGGCCTCCATGGTCTCGTCGGTTTTGACCTTGTTGAGGATCACGCCGAGAACTTTCGGGTCTTTGGGGCCGCCGAACAATTGCGCCTGCAGTTCCACCCGGCCGGACAGTTCAGTCAGCACTTCGTTTTCCGGTGCCGAAACCAGGATCACCTCGGCGTCGAGGCTTTTCGCCAAATGCAAATTGACCCGCGCGGCATAACTGGCGCTGCGGGTCGGCACCATGCCTTCGACGATCAGCACATCTTTGCCGACAGCCGCCTGTTGATAAAGGGTGATGATTTCTTCGAGCAGCTCATCCAGCTGACCGTCGCCGAGCATGCGCTCGACGTGGGCCAGGCCGAGCGGCTGAGGCGGTTTCAAACCGTGAGTGCGCGCCACCAGTTCGGTCGAGCGTTCAGGGCCCGTATCGCCCGGGTGCGGCTGGGCAATCGGTTTGAAAAAACCGACTTTGAGGCCGGCTCGCTCAAGTGTGCGCACCAGCCCGAGGCTGATGGAGGTCAGACCCACACCAAAATCGGTGGGCGCGATAAAAAAAGTTTGCATGCGAATTCTCTGGAGGTGCATGGCAATGGTGACGACCTATGTCTGGCCGTTTACCGAATTTCAGTCGCCAAGGTTATCGCTAACCGAGCCTTGTGCGCACCAACCGCAATCAAAGGGCTGGCCTATTTTTTCATTACGCCGCGAAGGGTTCATGACCCAGGCCCGGGATTGCCATGGGGGCTGGTGGCGCAGGTGCTGTGTATGGCCGCAGGAAAGCTCGGCCACCCAGTGCCCGTCTTCGTCCTGATGAAAGCCTGTGACCGTCGAGCCTTTCGCCGTCACCCGTCTGTCCGGGTTGTGTTCGCTTTCGGGCGATTGCTTCGCTAAACTTGGCCATTCTTCATTCTTTTGCAAAAGGTCTCGCCCCATGCTGATCGCCGCCAATAAGGCTGTCTCCATCGACTATACCCTGACCAACGACGCTGGTGAGGTCATCGACAGCTCCGCCGGCGGCGCGCCGCTGGTCTACCTGCAAGGCGCAGGTAACATCATCCCTGGCCTGGAAAAGGCACTGGAAGGCAAAGCAGTCGGCGACGAGCTGACCGTAGCCGTTGAACCTGAAGATGCCTACGGCGAATATGCTGCCGAACTGGTCAGCACCTTGAGCCGCAGCATGTTCGAAGGCGTCGACGAACTGGAAGTGGGCATGCAGTTCCACGCATCTGCTCCGGACGGCCAGATGCAGATCGTCACCATTCGCGATCTGGACGGCGACGATGTCACCGTCGACGGCAACCACCCGTTGGCCGGTCAGCGCCTGAATTTCCAGGTCAAGATCATCGACATCCGTGATGCCAGCCAGGAAGAAATCGCTCATGGTCACGTCCATGGCGAAGGTGGCCATCACCACTGATTTTCTGCGCTAAGCTTTCGAGAACTGGAGAGGCGCCCGAGGGGCGCCTTTTTAGTCCGCGGCTGTCCCTGGTGACACCGCCAAGTGGCTGTTTCGAGAAGAACACGGGAATTTGGAGTTCGTCATGAGTGCTTTTCACGACCTTAAACTGACAGCCCTGGATGGTCAGGAGCTACCGCTGGCGCCTTTCAAAGGGCACGTCGTGCTGGTGGTCAACGTCGCCTCCAAATGTGGCCTGACCCCACAGTATGCGGCGCTGGAAAACCTCTACCAGCAATACAAGGACAAAGGCTTCAGCGTGCTGGGCCTGCCGTGCAACCAGTTTGCCGGGCAGGAACCGGACACCGAGCAAGAGATCCAGGAGTTTTGCAGCCTTAACTACGGCGTGAGTTTCCCGCTGTCCAGCAAGCTGGAAGTCAACGGCCATGATCGTCATCAGTTGTACAAACTGTTGGCGGGCGAGGGCGCAGAGTTTCCCGGTGACATCAGCTGGAACTTCGAAAAATTCCTGTTGGGCAAGGATGGTCGCGTACTGGCGCGGTTCTCGCCGCGTACGCCTCCGGATGATCCGTCTGTCATTCAGGCGATTGAAAAAGCGCTGAGCTGAACCCAAAAAAATCGCAGCCACCGCGCTGCGTTTTTTTATGCCTGCCTTTTGACCCTTAATCACCCAGATCAATAGTGCTGTGCATCCTCTGCGACTGCGCATATTATCGCCGTCATAAAATTTCGTCCCGTCGATGAGTGTTTCCGTGGAGTGCCGCATGCCAGTCAAAGCCTTGTTCAAACCGTTCCACCTCGGCACCCTCGAACTGCCGACCCGCGTCGTCATGGCGCCGATGACTCGCTCGTTTTCACCGGGCGGCGTTCCCAATTCCAAAGTGATCGAGTATTACCGTCGTCGCGCCGCCGCGGGCGTTGGCTTGATCATCACCGAAGGCACTACCGTCGGTCACAAGGCCTCCAATGGCTACCCGAACGTGCCGCATTTCTACGGTGAAGCGGCATTGGCCGGCTGGAAGAAAGTCGTCGACGCGGTGCACGCCGATGGCGGCAAGATCGTTCCGCAGCTGTGGCATGTCGGCAGTGTGCGTCGCATCGGCACCGAGCCGGATGCGAGCGTGCCGGGGTACGGTCCGTCGGAGAAACTGAAGGACGGTCAGGTCGTGGTTCACGGCATGACCCAACAGGACATCCAGGATGTGATCGCTGCGTTCGCCCAGGCTGCGAAAGATGCGCAAAGCATCGGCATGGACGGCGTGGAAATCCACGGCGCCCACGGCTACCTCGTGGACCAGTTTTTCTGGGAGGGCAGCAACCAGCGTACCGATAAGTACGGTGGCAGCCTGGCCAACCGTTCCCGTTTCGCCATCGAATTGATTCAAGCCGTGCGTGCCGCGGTCGGCGAAGGCTTCCCGATCATCTTCCGCTTCTCGCAGTGGAAGCAGCAGGATTACACCGCGCGTCTGGTGCAAACACCCGAAGCGTTGGGCGAATTCCTCAAACCGTTGTCCGACGCCGGCGTGGATATTTTCCACTGCTCGACGCGCCGTTTCTGGGAGCCGGAGTTCGACGGTTCCGAACTGAACCTGGCGGGCTGGACCCGCAAGCTCACTGGCAAGCCGACCATCACTGTGGGCAGCGTGGGGCTGGACGGCGAGTTCCTGCAGTTCATGGTCAACACCGACAAGATCGCGCAACCGGCCAGCCTGGAAAAACTGCTGGAGCGTTTGAACAATGATGAGTTTGATCTGGTGGCGGTGGGGCGTGCGCTGCTGGTCGATCCGGACTGGGCGCAGAAAGTGCGCGATGGCCGTGAAGAAGACATCCTGCCGTTCAGCCGCGAGGCGTTGATGACGCTGGTTTAAGCGGCGTCTGGGCCGGCCTCTTCGCGGGCAAGCCCGCTCCCACAGGATTTGTGAACGCCACATAACCTGTGGGAGCGGGCTTGCCCGCGATGACGGACCCGAGACCACCGAAGATTCAGGGCAAGGTCGGTGCATTCGGCACCACTTGCTCCCCAGCACAAGCCCCGCGCAACTGCCCCTCAAACTGCTCGATAATCGCAGCCCAGCCTTGCCGACTCGCATGCTGGCGCGCATTGAGTCGCACGCAGCGCAAGGTTTCGCGCTCCTCCAGCAGCCAACACGCCGCATCGCAGAACGCCTCTTCATCCCCAGGCATGGCCAGCACGCCGTTGTAGCCATGGCGAATATGCTGGGCCGCGGCAGCCTGATCGTATGCCACCACTCCCAGCCCCGAAGCCAACGCCTCAAGCACCACGTTGCCGAACGTCTCGGTCAGGCTCGGAAACACAAACACATCCCCCGACGCATAGTGGCTGGCCAAGGCTTCGCCGCGCTGTGAGCCGCAGAAAATCGCTTCGGGCAATTCCTTTTCCAGGACCACTCGTTGCGGGCCGTCGCCGATCACGATCAACTTCAGGTTTTTCTGTGGATAAGTCGTACGCAGCGTTTCGAAACTACGCTTGAGCAAGCCAAGATTCTTCTCGGGCGCCAGGCGTCCTACGTGGATGACGGCAATGTCACCCTCGGCCAGACCCCACTGTTCGCGTAGCGACGTCAGCCGCTTGGTCGGGTGAAACAACTGGCTGTCGACCCCACGCGACAGCAACGCCAAGCGCTCGAAATGCCGGCGCTCCAGCTCCAGTCGCTGGCTAACACTGGGAACCAGGGTCAGGCTCGTGCGATTGTGAAACCAGCGCAGGTAGTGGGTCAGCAAGCGCGTCAGCAGTCCGAGGCCGTACTGGCTGGAGTACTGCTGGAAATTGGTGTGAAAGCCACTGACCACCGAAATCCCCAAACGCCTGGCTGCGCGCAATGCGGACAAACCCAGCGGTCCCTCCGTGGCGATGTACAGCACATCCGGACGATGCCGCTTCCAGCGCCGCAACAGCTTGTGCATCGACGACTGACCCCATTGCAAACCGGGATAACCCGGCAGCGGCCAGCCCCGGCACAGCAACAACGCATCGTCGCTGCCCAGCTGTTGGTCGCAACTCTGACGTGGCCGCACCAGTTCGACCTGATGCCCGCGCGCGCGCAAACCATCGCACAAGCGGCCAAGGGTATTGGCCACGCCGTTGATTTCGGGAGGGAAGGTTTCGGTGATCAGAGTGATATGCAGAGCTGTCGTCATGACCCCAGTGTCGGCTGAGGCCATGTCGTCAGTGTGACGGTGGGATGATGGATTTGTGACCGGGTCAGCGCTGGGTGACCAGATTCTCCGCGCCACGCTCACGGACCCAGAACAGGGTCGCCCCGGCCACTGCGGCCGGCATCATCAGAATGTTGACCACCGGAATCAGCAGCACCAGGTAAACACTCCCGCCGAAGCTCATACTCTGCCAGCGCTTTTCGCGCAGCCAGGCGAGCATCTCGTTCCAGCCCAGTTTGTGGTTGTCCGCCGGGTAGTCGATGTACTGGATCGCCATCATCCACACCCCGAACAGCAGCCACAGTGGCGCGGCGATGATGTTCACCACCGGGATGAACGAAAGAATGAACAAGCCGATGGCGCGCGGCAGGAAATAGCCGAGTTTGCGCATCTCGCGGGACAGGGTGCGGGGGATCATGGCGATCAGCTCGCCCCAGCTGAAGGCCGGGAAGTCGTCGGTGCCGCGTACCACCACTTCGACTTTCTCCGCGAGAAAGCCGTTGAACGGCGCGGCGATGACGTTGGCGAGCATGGTGAAGGTGAAGAACACCATGAAAACCACAAGCACGACAAAAATCGGCCACAGGATGTAACTGAGGAAACTCAGCCAGTCGGGCAGGGACGGCATCAGCGTATCGACCCAAAGACTGAATTGATGGCTGGCCAGATAAATCAATCCGACGAACAGCACGAGGTTGATCGCCAGCGGCAACAACACAAACAGGCGAAGGCTTGGGCTCAAGACCAGCTTGAGGCCTTCGCGCAGGTATTGCGGGCCTGACAGAACGGGGGCGGGCATAACGTGCTCCGAGCAAAGGGGAAACGCGCCGACCTTACCGGCTTTGCTTGACGTGCGAAAGCGCGGCATCGGCATCGACATTAACTGTAACAAAGGCACCAAATGATCATTGCGACGGGATAGAGACCGCCTATGAGCTGGATTGTTAAACCGTATTTCCTTAATCTTCGCCCCCTCGATACGCTGCACCCAATCTTTTTACAGGACTGTCGAGTTCAAGCCTTCCCCAAGTGCTTTCAACGGTCCTTTTTTATTCCCGCCGGCAACCCGGCGTTCCGCGCCAGAAATTTCGGGCCGGTTAACAGGAGCAGGTCATGTCTGAAGTCCGTCATTCGCGAGTGATTATTCTCGGTTCCGGCCCTGCCGGTTACAGCGCCGCGGTGTATGCCGCCCGTGCCAACCTCAAGCCACTGCTGATCACCGGCATGCAGGCCGGCGGTCAACTGACCACCACCACCGAAGTCGACAACTGGCCGGGCGATGTCCACGGCCTGACCGGCCCGGCGCTGATGGACCGTATGAAAGAGCACGCCGAGCGTTTTGAAACCGAAATCGTCTTCGATCACATCAATGCCGTCGACTTCGCTGCCAAGCCGTACACCCTGACCGGTGACAGCGCGACTTACACCTGCGACGCCCTGATCATCGCCACCGGCGCCAGCGCTCGTTACCTGGGCCTGCCGTCGGAAGAAGCGTTCATGGGCAAAGGCGTTTCGGCCTGCGCGACCTGCGACGGGTTCTTCTACCGCAACAAGCCAGTGGCTGTGGTCGGTGGCGGTAACACGGCTGTGGAAGAAGCGCTGTACCTGGCCAACATCGCCAGCAAGGTGACCCTGATCCACCGTCGCGAAACCTTCCGCGCCGAGAAGATCCTGATCGACAAGCTGAACGCCCGGGTTGCCGAAGGCAAAATCGAGTTGAAGCTGAATTCGACCCTGGACGAAGTGCTGGGCGACAACATGGGCGTGACCGGTGCCCGCCTGAAGAACAACGACGGCAGCTTCGACGAGCTGACAGTCGACGGCGTGTTCATCGCCATCGGCCACACTCCGAACACTTCGTTGTTCGAAGGTCAGCTGACGTTGAAAGACGGCTACCTGGTCGTGCAGGGCGGCCGTGACGGCAACGCCACAGCTACCAGCCTCGAAGGCATCTTCGCGGCCGGTGACGTGGCTGACCACGTTTACCGTCAGGCCATCACCTCGGCCGGTGCCGGCTGCATGGCGGCACTGGACGCCGAGCGCTACCTCGACGATCTGCAGAACGCTTCGTTCTGATTTCGTTGAAATGAAAAAACCGGCTTCGGCCGGTTTTTTTGTGCCCACGATTTAGCTGCCTATCAAAGAACCTGTGGGAGCGAGCTTGCTCCCACAGGATTGCTGTTTTGCTGAAAAATTCGATCAGCCGCGAAATCGTTCCTGGACAAAATCCATGACCTTCAACGATTGATAGATGGCATTGGCCGCAATCCGCCCGAACGGTCCGCCATTCCAGTCCAGCAAGTACGGTTTGAACAGCTGATAACGCGTACTTTCCCCGCAGACCGCTTCGGCGATCACCCTGCCGCCAATGGAACCGGTATTCAAACCATGGCCGCCAAACGAAGTACAGGCCCAGACGCCCGGTTCCAGCAGTCCAAGGTTGGGCATTTTGTTGGTGGAGTAACCCATCAAGCCGGACCAGGCGAGTTCGATTTTTACCGGAGCCAGTTGCGGATAGACCGACACCATATCCGCCTTGAGCATGGTCGCCAGGGCCTTTTCGTTCTGTTCGTTGCGGGTGGTGATGCGTCCGCCCCAGAGCAGGCGGTCGCCTTCGACCACGCGGTAATAGTCCGAAGCGCGGCGGTCATCGGAAAACGCGGCGCCCGAGTCGAGGACGTTTTTGATCGAGTCGCCCAGGTGTTCGGTCAACACCACGTAAGTGGCGATGGGCAGGTAGGCGCGGCTGAGTTTTTGCAACTCCGGGCCACCGTAACCGCCAGCGCAGAACACCAGATCCTGGCAGCGCACGGAGCCGTGAGCGGTCTTGACGATTTTGTCGGCGCCTTCGCGACGCCAATCCAGCATTTTTGATTGTTCGAAAATCCGGCCTCCCGCCGCTTCGATGGCGAGGGCCAGGCCCAGGCAATAATTCAGCGGGTGGAAGTGCATGGCGTTCGGGTCTTCGACACCCTGGAAATAACGCTGGGTGCGCGCGCGTTCGCGAACCTGGGCGGTGTCGAGAAAATTGAGTTCATAGCCGAAATCACGGCGCATGGTCTCGATATGATTTTTCACCTCGGCGCCGTCGTCGTAACGCTTGACCCGGATCGTGCCTGCGGACGGTGCGCAACCGGGCAGGGCCAGTTCGGTAATGTTGCGACGGACGATCTCCACGCCCTCGACGGACATTTGGAATAACGCCTTGGCCTGTTCCAGACCCAGTTTTTTGCGGATCGCTCCCGAACCTTCAGCCCAGCCCGGTGAGACCACGCCGCCATTTCGACCGGAGGCGCCCCAGGCAACTTGATGAGCTTCGAGGATGATCACGCGTTTACCGCGTCGGGTCAGTTCCAAGGCAGCGGTCAGGCCTGCGATACCCGCACCGATGATGCAGACGTCGCAGGTTTTGTCGGTGTTCAATTCGGACCTGGCCGCGCGGGGCAGCGAGGTTTGGGAGTACCAAGTGGTGGGGAAGGACATGCTCGATCCTTGAAAAATTGCCGATCAATTAAGCGAACGTCTGACCTGTGTGGGAGCGAGCCTGCTCGCGAAAGCGGTGCGATAGCCAACATTGATATCGACTGATCCGGCGCGTTCGCGAGCAGGCTCGCTCCCACAGGTTCCGGTGGTTATTTGATGGTCGAGTAGTCCACGCCGTACCACTTGTCCGACAGCTTGGTCAGCGTGCCGTCCTTGTGCATTTCGCCAACGATTTCACCGAGCTTGGCGCTCAGTTCCGCGTCACCCTTGTCGGTGGCGATGGCCAGCGGTTCGTAGAACGCCACGGCATCATCGACAGCGCGCAGTGGGTAGCCTTTCTTGACGGCCGAATCCAGTGTGCTGCGTTGAGTGAGGATCGCATCCAGCCGCGTACCGTCGCCCAGACGTAAATCATCCAGCGGCCCGACGGAACCGGAGTAGGTCTTCATTTTTGTGGTCTTGACGTCATAAACGACGGGTGGCACGTCAGTGGTTTCAATGGCCAGCGCCTGGCTGAAATAGTCTTCGGACGTGGTGCCACCTTCCACGCCGATGGTTTTGCCATTCAGCGCTTTATGGTCGGTGACTTTGGATTTGTCGTGCACTGCAAAGACGTAGGGAACGTAGTAATAGGTCCCGGGAAAATCGAGGATTCGTGCGCGACTCTTGGTCGCAGTCATCGAGCCCACGGACACGTCCCAGCGTCCGTTCCACTTACCGGCGGTGATCACGTCCCAGTCGGGCGTGATGAACTTGACCGCGACGCCCAGACGCTTGGCGATCTCCTTGGACACGTCGATATCAAACCCGTCGATTTCATTTTTGTCGTTGATAAATCCCTGGGGTGGCCAGGTAGCCGACGTCGCGACGGTCAGTGTTTTACTGCTCTGGATCTTGTCCAGTACGGCTCCGGCGTTGGCGGTGCCGACGAACAACAGCGACAGGGCGGCTGCGAGGGTAAGTGCGTGTTTTTTACTGAGCATGTTCATCTCCACTTCTCGTTATTGTTATGCGGGGTAAAGCAGTTCTCAGTGACCGATGATTTGCGACAGGAATTTCTGCGCGCGCTCGGTCTGTGGGTTGTTGAAAAACTCGGCAGGGGTGGCTTGTTCGATAACCTGGCCCTGGTCCATGAACAGCACGCGGTCGGCGACCTTGCTGGCAAAACCCATTTCGTGGGTCACGCAAATCATGGTCATGCCGTCGGTTGCCAACTCACCCATCACGTCCAGCACTTCGTGGACCATTTCCGGATCGAGGGCCGAGGTTGGCTCGTCAAACAGCATCACTTTGGGGTTCATGCACAGCGCCCGTGCAATCGCCACGCGTTGCTGCTGGCCGCCGGACAATTGCGACGGATATTTGTGGGCGTGCTCGGCAATCCGCACTCGCTCCAGATACACCTGCGCGCGTTTTTTCGCTTCGGCGGACGACACGCCTTGCACCAGTTGCGGCGCCAGGGTCAGGTTGTCCATCACGCTCAAATGCGGGAACAGGTTGAAGCTCTGGAACACCATGCCGATTTCCCGGCGCACCGCGCTGACACTTTCTGCCTCGCTGGTGAGGGTGATGCCGTTGACCTGAATGTGGCCCTTCTGGAAATTCTCCAGATGGTTGATGCAACGAATCATTGTCGACTTGCCCGAGCCTGACGGCCCGCACACCACCAGAATTTCCCCGGTGGCGACGTTCAGGTCGACATCGCGCAAGGCGTGAAAATCGCCGTACCACTTGTTCAGGCCGGCGATGGAAATCATTGAGGGAATCGTCTGCGCAACAGGCGCAACGTCGGGTCGCTCAGCGGTATTGGTTCGAGTCATCACGCATCAACCCCTTGCAATGGATCGATTGACCCGTTTTTCGATCCGCGCCTGCACCCGTTCGAGGATGAACGACAGGGCCCAGTAAATCATCGCGGCGGTGATCAGCATTTCCAGGTGGCGGAAGTCTGCGCGGCCCTGGGTCTTGGCCAGGTACATCAGTTCCCAGACACCGATCACCGACACCAGCGAACTGTCCTTGAGCATGGCGATGAACTGGTTGCCGGTGGGCGGGATGATCACCCTCAAGGCTTGCGGCATGATCACCCGGCTCAGGGTCTTGAACGGGCTGATGCCCAAAGCGCGTGAGGCCTCCCACTGGCCGACGGGAATGCTCTGGATGCCTGCACGGAAAATCTCGGTCATGTAGGCGCCGTAGCACAGCGACAACGCGAGGATGCCGGCCGGCACTGCGTCGACCACATAACCCAGTTGCGGCAGTCCCAGGTAAATCAGGTAGATCTGGATCAGCAGCGGCACACCGCGAAAGAACGAGGTGTAGAACGAGGCGATGGCATTGGCCAGGCCGTTGTTCGAGAGCTTGGCCACGGCACCGATCAACGCCAGCACGAAGGCAATCACAATCGCCACGGCGGAGATGTACAGCGTGGTCGCGGCACCCTGGATGATCAGGAAGCCGATCTTGTCGAGGATGAAACTGTAGGAGAGGTCGAAGGTGTCGAAGAACGCCAGAAACAGGATCAGCAGTTCGATCCAGACCACCGTGGTCTGTACCCGGAACTTCAAGCGTCCGAGGACGTGGAAGTTCAGCGTGCCCAGTGCGGCGATTAACAGACCAATGGCAATGTTGCGAGCGGTCAGGCTATCCGGGGCATCGCCCAGCAGCGGTTGCAGGAAATGACTGAGGGCGCTGTTACCCAGATTCATCAGGTAAGCGCCGAGGAACAACACCACGGCGACGCCGAGCAGAAATTGAGGATCATTGGACTTTTTTTTATAAATTATATTGTCGTGATACATGACTGCCTCAGGCTTGTAGGTGGTAGTGATCTCGCTGGGTGGCAGGGGTATCTGGCCAGTATTGCGACGCTAAAGCGGGGACTACAAGCGAACATAATTCGCTATGTCAGTCCCGGATTGCAGATTGCTGTTCAGGAAAGCTTTGCCAGGCACGCCTCAAGGATATCCAGACCTTCCTCCAGTACTGCCGCTTCGATGGTCAGCGGCGCCAGGAGCCGGATGATGTGGCGCGACTTGCCGCTGGGCATCAGCAGCAAACCTGCGTCTCGCGCCAGCGCCAGCAGTTGCGTCAATTGCGCCGAGGCCGGTGTGCCGTCGGCATTGATCAACTCGATGCCGCGCATTGCACCGACGCCGGTCAAGCGGCCCAGATACGGCGACAGCTTGCTCGTTTGCCAGGAATTGTAGCGGCTGACAATCGCTTCTTCCTGTTGTGCGCCCCAGGCTTGCAGATTCGCGTCAGTCATTTCATCCAGGGTCGCCAACGCCGCGGCGCAGGCAATGGGATTGCCCGAATAGGTGCCGCCCAATCCGCCCTTCGGCAAGGTATCGAGCAACGACTTGCGCCCGACCACCGCACCCAGCGGCACGCCACCGGCAATGCTTTTGGCCAGCAGGATCAAGTCCGGCTCAATGCCCAGTCGCGTGAACGCAAACCGCTGGCCGGTGCGGCCGAAGCCGGACTGGATTTCATCGGCGATCAGCAGAATGTTTTTTTCATCACAGAAGCGTCGCAACGCTTGGGCAAACTCCACGTCCATCGCCAGGAAGCCCGCTTCGCCCTGCACCGGTTCGACGATAAAACAGGCAATGTCATTGACGTCGATCTCGACGCTGAACAAACGCTCCATGGCTTTCAGGGCCTCGGTGCAGGTCACGCCGTTGTCCTTGCTGGGGAAGGGCAAGTGGTACACCGGACCCGGTAGCACGCCGGTTTTCTGTTTGTAGGGCGCGACTTTGCCGTTGAGGTTGAGGGTGGCGAGTGTGCGACCGTGGAAGGCGCCGTCGAAGGCGATGACGGCTGTGCGTCCGGTGGCGCCACGGACGATCTTCAGGGCGTTTTCCGCCGCTTCAGCGCCGCTGTTGGTGAGCATGCCGCTGACCGGGTAATCCACCGGAATGAAGGCGGTGAGGCGATCCATCAGTTCGATGTAGGGCGTATGAGGGGCGGCGTTGAACGCATAGTGAGTCAGCCGGGTGGCTTGTTCGCGAATGGCCTCGACGATGCGCGGATGGCAATGGCCGAGGTTCAGTACGCCGATGCCGCCGACAAAATCGATGTAGCGTTTGCCATCGGTGTCCCAGACTTCGGCGTTCTTGCCGTGGCTGAGCGTGACGGGATGAACGACGTTGATCGACTGGCTGATGGTTTCGCTGCTCATGGATGACCGACTCTGAAGAAGGGATGCTTCTTTTTATCTAAGCCGTGAGCAGCGGTACCCGGCAAACGAAATAAAGTCGCCGGGTCAATCTTAAAAGTCGGGATGTGTTGGGAAGGCGTGAATCAGCGGCGCGTCAGCGGTTGCTGAGAGAACTTCACACCGGCCAACCCATGCGCAATCAACGCCCGGATATTGCCGTGATCGCTGCCCTCAGGCGTCGCCACCACCGAGCGGTAATGCTCGCCAAACGCCAACAGCGCTTCTTCATCGCTCAGACTTTCAAGCAGCGCCAGACCCAGGGTCTTGCACGAACCTTCGTTCTGCCCGGCAGCGTTTTCCACGCCGCCATTGTTGAAAGCCTGTGGCTGATAGTCGTAACCGGCAGCGATGAACGCCAGGGTGTCGGCAAAAACGTGTTCGCCGCGCTTGAGGCTGGCGCGCAAGGTGTTCAGATCACTCATGGGGTTTTCCTTTGGCGAACGCCGCTTGTTGTTCGGCGTTGGCTTCTTGCTGGTATTGGGCTTTCCACTCGGCGTACGGCATGCCGTAAACCACTTCTCGGGCGTCGTCGAGGCTGACCTCGATCTGGCGTTCGTCGGCAGCGGCCTTGTACCACTTGGACAGGCAGTTGCGGCAGAAACCGGAGAGGTTCATCAGGTCGATGTTCTGCACATCCTTGCGGCTGTCCAGGTGGGCGACCAGCCGGCGAAAGGCGGCGGCTTCGAGTTCCAGGCGTTGTTGATCGGTCATGGCGGGCTCTGTGCAATCAAATCGTGGCGCGGATGATAAAAGTCTGGCGAGCAATGCGCCAGACGCGGTCAGCGGCTCGCGGCGAGGGTAATCGACACCGACTCGGCGAATCGCAGGGCGTGGGGCTTGTCGACCTCGACCTCGGCGTACAACACCGATTCGTTGGCCATCACCAGGTCGAGAATTTCCTGAGTCAGGCGTTCGAGCAAAGCAAAGCGATTGCCCTCCACGTGGGCGATGATCGCCTTGGTGATGGTGCGGTAATTGAGCGCGTGATCGATGTCGTTGTCACGCACCGCTTCTTGCGCCGCATACAGGATGGTCAGGTTGATCAGCACATCCTGTTTGTTGAGGATTTCATCCTCGTTGATCCCGATGAAGGTGCGCAGGCACAGGTCCTTGACCCGGATGCGCGCCATTCCTGGTTGAAGTTGTGGCATTGCTACTTGCTCCGTCCAATCAATTGCAGGAACTCCTGGCGGGTGTTGCTCGACTCGCGGAAGGCGCCGAGCATCACCGAGGTGTTCATGGTTGAATTCTGTTTCTCGACGCCGCGCATCATCATGCACATGTGCTTGGCTTCGATGACCACCGCGACGCCCGCCGCGCCGGTCACTTGCTGCACCGCGTCGGCGATTTGCCGGGTGAGGTTTTCCTGGATTTGCAGGCGACGGGCGAACATGTCCACCAGTCGCGCAATCTTCGACAGGCCCAGCACCTTGCCCGTTGGAATATAAGCCACATGCGCCTTACCGATGAAGGGCAGCATGTGATGCTCGCAGAGCGAGTACAGCTCGATGTTGTCGACGATGATCATTTCATCGTTGTCGGAAGCGAACAGCGCGCCGTTGACGATCTCTTCCACGCTTTGCTCGTAACCATGGCAGAGGTACTGCATGGCTTTGGCTGCGCGCAGCGGGGTGTCGAGCAGGCCTTCACGGTCGGGGTTTTCACCGAGGCCGATGAGGATCTCGCGATAGCTCTGGGACAGGGAATTCTGGGGCAGGGATAACGTCATGGGACATCCTCGCGGGGCCGCTTATTTGATGTGCCGTCCGCCGTTGACGGTCAGGGTCGTGCCGGTGACATAAGGGTTGTCGAGCAGGTAACGCAAGCTCTGGTAGATCACTTCGCTGCCGGGTTCGATGCCCAGCGCGGACTTGGCCAGTGCCTTGGCGCGGTACGCCGCGTCGTCGTCGGGATTGAACAGTAGCAGGGCGGGCGCGATGCCGTTGACCTTGATTGTCGGCGCATATTTAGCGGCAAAGGACAGGGTCAGGCTGTCGAGCCCGGCTTTGCTGGCGCAATAACCGATGTGCTTGCTGCTGCCCCTGCGGGTCACGTCATCGCTGATGTGCACGATATCGGCAGGGGTTGAGCGTTCGAGCAAATCGGCACAATGCAGGTTGATCAGGTACGGCGCAAGCATGTGCACATTGAACATGCGAGTGAACGCAGCGGCGTCGGTGTCCGGGGTTTCAGCCAGCCATTCGGAGGCGTTATGGACAATCGCCCGCAGGCTGTCGGTGTGGGTTTTCAGTTCGCTGATAAACGCGAAGATCCCGGCTTCAGTGGCAAAGTCCGCAAACACCGCCGTCGCACCCAGGTCGCGCAGGATTTGCACGCCGGGGCGTTCGCTGCGGTAGCTGAAGATCACCGGCTGGCCGTCTTCGAGCAATCGCTGCGCACAGTGCAGGCCGACACGCTGGCCGGCACCGGTGATGAGGATTGGAGCTGCGGAAGAGGTCATGAACGGCTCGCGTCGCGGTAAGAGCAAAACTATACCAGCGCGCGGCGGCGTTCACCTATCGTGGCGCTCCCACAGGGAGATTATTGATTCTGGGTGATGGGCTTGGCAGGCAACCGACGCGTAGACGCGCTGTTCAGCCAGTTGGCCAGCAGGCGAGTCGACAACGGAATGAAGAAGTAGACCATCAGCGGGGTCAGGCACAGGGTGCTGATGAGCACACGACTCAACAATCCCATTTCGGCCAGCAATGGCCCCAGGACAACGTTGAACAGCAGCGAAACCGGAAAGAACGCCAGCCAGATCGCCACGGCCTGTTTCCAGCGCGGTGGACGTTGGCCGACAGCGCCGAACCAGCCTTCGATACCGCTGACCCGATGTTCCGTAGGATGGGCGAACAGGTCGCTACCGCGCCCAAGCCAGGCGGTGCGCGAGGCGGAATGCTCCCAGGCATGCAGCGTCTGTTCGTCGGCGAAGCGGAAAATAATCTGGAATTCGTCATCGTCGGGCGGCGGGGCAAGCACGCCAGAACCGAGATAACCCTGGAAATCAGTGGCCAGTTGTTCGCCTTCGCGCAACCAGGTGATGAGGTCCTGATAACGCCCATCGGCGACGCGGCGCGCAACCATCAGCGTGACGGGTGAGGTAGACATTTTGTATCTCCATATGACAACCGCGTCGCTCCGGATAGGAGTTTCGCCAGGCACAGCGCCGGGGTGGTGGGCTGCGTCTTGGGACAGGCAAGAATTATTCCTGATTCTGCCTGATACGTCAGTGACATTCGTCGCCATCAGCGTCTTGAATCGTGTGGGGGCAGGGGGAGTAGAATGGGATCCAATTTTACATGGACGTAGACCCGCTTATGCCAGTGCCGCCTGAACTTGTCCCGGATGCGCTATCCGGCCTCTCACTTGACCGTGAAGAGTTCTTTCCGATTCGCGAAGTGGCGCGCCTGACCGGGGTCAACCCGGTCACGCTACGCGCATGGGAACGACGTTATGGTCTGATACAGCCCACACGCACCGACAGTGGGCATCGCTTGTACTCGATGACCGATATCGAGCGGGTTCGCAGCATTCTTGACTGGATCGATCGAGGGGTTGCTGTCAGCAAGGTCGGGAAGATACTGGCCAAAACGGCACCGCTTCAGGCGCTGTGGCACATCATCCCGAACGAACTCGTGCAAGTGGACTATGCGCAATGGCAGCAGCAAGTTCAGGCGGCGGTGAGTGCCTTTGACGAGGTTCAATTGGAGCAGGTCTATGGGCAGATCTTTTCCAGTTATCCCCTGACTGTCGTGTTTCAGGACATTCTGATTCCGCTCTGGAAGCTGTTACTGCAACGCAATGAAACATTCGGCCAGACCAGCGAGTGGCTTTTCCTGGATGGTTTTCTGCGTTCCCGAGTGTTGCAACGCCTGCTGCTGGTGCGGGTCATGCAACCGCGACGAGTGATTGTCAGTGCCTTGGCCGATCAGTGTCGCGAACTCGAACTGCTGGTAACAGCGCTGTTTCTGAGCAGTGTCGACTCGGCGATTCAAGTGCTGGCTCTGGGTCAACCATTCGATGAGTTGGCCCTGGTCTGCGAGAGGATCAAGCCCCAGGCGCTGGTGCTGTTTTCCAGTCACGCGCCAGCCGCCGGGTTGCCCCGGCGCTTGAATCGCCTGGCCTTGAGCCTGGATTGTCAATTGATACTGGCGGGTGACGCGTCCGACCTGGCGCAGGAGAGCCTGGCCGGATCGTCGATTGGTTGTCTGGGGAGCGAGGGATTGGTGATGCGTCAGCGTCTGAAACAGTTCCTGGCAGGCAACCTGGATACTTGAGTCACAGATGCAGTGCGGGATGAGCCAGGCGATGTTGTTGAAGGATGTACTGGCGCAGGCGCTCGATTTCGTCCTTGTCGCACTGGCTCAACTGGTAGGCAAAGAAACCCTGCTCGGTTTCTTTCTCGAATGAGCCGCGCAACGCGATCCGCTCATAGCCTGAAGGGCTGAACCACAAGGCGAAATTTTTGGGTGGTTTGGTTTTGTTGTGAACTTCGAGCAAAACCCCTTTGAACGACACTTCATGCACCCACATCGTACCGGGTTGCCCATTGGCATTTTCCAGCGCTACCGGCTCCTCGAGTACCAGCCGCCATGGCCGGACCAGCGGCCCGTCTTCATAAATGCTGGGGACGCCCAAGCGTAAATGCAGCGCGTGAAACTCGTCTTCCACCAAGTGCAGGGGGAAGGTCATTTGCTGATTTTCGAAGTTGGCTTGAATGGTGACTTGCTCATGAGCGGCAAGGCGCGTGAGCAAGTCACGGATTTGCGATCCACCGTTGACGAGCAGGCTCGACGTCGCATCCCTCACATTGAGTTGCGGGTTGTGTTGCATGGTCTGGATAAAATCCAGCTCATCCTGGGTCAGGAGTGCGTCGCGCTGCATGATTGGCTCGAAAAAAAAAGTTACAAACTCATCGGTGATTGTAGTTAATGACAATTAATTCGCAGTTTTGTTTTCGCCGTTCGTCGCCTTGAGTGCGGCAAGCTCGGCCTGGAGTTCAGCCACTTGTGCTTCGAGCTGCGCGGCCCGCTGCTGCGCCTTGACTTGAGCGGTCACATCTTTCTGTACGCCAACAAAATAAGTCTGCCCATCGCTCGGGTTTTTTACCGTCGAAAGCGACAGTTCGTTCCAGAACGGCGTGCCGTCCTTGCGGTAGTTTCGCAGGATTTCCCGGCAGGAGCCGCCACGGCTCAACGCCTCGCGAATCAACGCCAGCGCGTCCTGATCGCGGTCACCAGACTGAAGAAAGCGGCAATCCTGGTAGAGGATTTCTTCGCTGGTGTAACCGGTCAGGCGCTCGAACGCCGGGTTGACGTAAATCAGGATGTTGTCTTGCTCGCCTTCCTTTTCGGCAATCACGATGCCGTCGTTGGAGGCGTTAATCACCATTTGCAGCAATTGAGCGTTGATCATCGCAGCGTCCTTTGCGAGTAAATTGAGGCTGCATTCTAAAAGAACACTGGTTGCCATCAATGCTTATTGAGAGTCAATCGCAGCTTTTTTGCTGTGGCTGTTAATATCCCCCGTCTTTTTACTCAGCTTCAGGATCAAATTGATGAAAGTCGCCATCCTTTCCGGCTCGGTGTACGGCGCGGCTGAAGAAGTCGCCCACCATGCCGCGAACATTTTGAAAACTGCGGGTTTCGAAACCTTTCACAACCCGCGGGCAAGCCTCGCGGATATTCAGGCCTTTGGCCCCGAAGCCTTCCTGGCGGTGACTTCCACCACCGGCATGGGCGAGTTGCCGGACAACCTGCAGCCATTGTATTTCGCGATTCGCGATCAGTTGCCGGCTGCCTGGCGTGGCTTACCGGGCGCCGTGATTGGTCTGGGCGATGCGAGTTACGGTGACACGTTCTGCGGTGGCGGCGAGCAGATGCGCGAATTGTTCGGCGAACTGGGTCTTCGCGAAGTGCTGCCAATGCTGCGCCTGGACGCCAGTGAAAGCGTGACCCCGGACACCGACGCCGAGCCTTGGCTGGCTGACCTGGTCAGCGCTCTGCGGGGCTGACCGGTCGCTCGCGCAGCAAGGCGAGCCAGGCTTGAGCGGCTTTTGACAAGTACGCGCCCTGTCGCCAGATGAAGGCGATATCCCAACGCAGATAGTCCGGCGCGTTCAAGGTCAGGCGTACCACACCTGGCCGCTCCAGCCCGCGTGCCACGACCCGGGGCAACAGCACCACACCCTGACCAGCGGCGACCAGCGCCGCGAGAAAGTCCGCCTGACCGCTGCGACCGCCTTCTTTCGGTGTAAAGCCCAGCTGCTTGCAGGCTTGCAGCAAGCGGTCGTTGAGCACGAAGCTGCGCTGATAAAGCAGAAACGGCGTATCGACCAACTCTTCCAACCCAATCACCTTCTTCCTCGCCAGCGGATGATCGGCCGGCAGCAGGGCGTCCAGCGGTTCGTCGCAGAAAGGTTGAAAGGCGAATTGCGGGTCCTTCGTCAGCAGGCTGCCACCCAGTTCCAGTTCACCGCTCAAAATCGCCTGTTCGATGTTCAGGCTGCCGCCCTCCAGCAACTGAATGCTGATGTTCGGGTAGCGACGCCGGTATTCGGCAAACAGTCCGGCGAACAGTGCATCGCCGGCCAGTAGCGGCAACCCGAGGCGTAATTCCCCACGGGTCAGTTGGCTCAAATCATCCAGCTCGCTGAGCAGTTCATTGCGCAGTCGCAGCATGCCTTCGGCTCGCTGCAGCACCACATGGCCAGCGGCAGTCAGGCGCAGCTGCGAACCCAGCCGTTCGAGCAGCGGTGTGCCCAGGCTCTGTTCCAATTGAGCGACTTGCTTGCTCACCGCCGATTGGCTGATGTGCAAGGTCTTGGCGGCTTGGGTAAAACCACCTTGATGCATCACTTCGACGAAGCTGCGTAGCTGTTTGAATTCCACGGGCATGATTCCATTCTGGAATGGTTTGGAGTCTAACAATTCGCTTCTGGGATAGCAGCCTGCTCCGTAAAATGAGCACCTGTGAGGATCGAAGACATGAACGCATCAACCTTGAAAAGCCTGGCTCGCCTGTTGGCTGAACTGGCCGTATTGCTGGCTATCTACCTGCTCGGCTGCCAAATGGCCGTATGGTTTGGCTGGCCGATTCCCGGTGGCGTCATTGGCATGGTGCTTCTACTGCTGGCGTTTGCCCTGGGGTTGGTCAAACCGGCGGCGCTGCAAATGGGCGCCGGCCTGTTGATGGCCGAGATGCTGTTGTTCTTCATTCCGGCGCTGATGAGTCTGCTCGATTACGGTGGACTGCTGCTAAGTGATGGCTGGCGGATTCTGCTGGTGATCGGCGTCAGCACCTTGATGGTGATGCTGGTGACTGCCTTTACCGTGGAACTGGTCGTGCGGTTGAGGAGGTCTCGTGAAGCTTGAACTGATGCCGATGTTCTGGCTGGCCTTCACGCTGCTGGCCTATCTGTTCAGCCGCTGGATCTACCGGCGCACCGGACGCTATGTGCTGTCGCCACTGATTCTGGTCCCGGCCCTGTTGTTGGCGCTCGCTGTGCCGCTGCACACGGCTTATGCCGAATACTCGAGCAACACCCATTGGCTGATGCTGGTGCTGGGGCCAGTGACCGTCGCCTTCGCGGTGCCGATCTGGCAACAGCGGCAGATGTTGATGCGGCACTGGTCGGCGTTGTTACTGGGGATGCTGGCGGGCAGTGCGGCGTCCATCGGCAGCTCGTTCGGCCTGGCCAAGGCGTTGGCCCTGGACAGTTCGGTAACGATGTCGCTGGTGCCGCGTTCGATCACCACGCCTTTTGCCATGCCGTTGGCGCACGACCTGGGTGGCGTGCCGGAACTGACGGCGGTGTTCGTGATGTTCACTGGCGTTTTCGGGGCGCTGCTCGGTGGCATCCTGCTCAAGTGGTTGCCACTGCGCAGTGCCTTGGCTCGGGGGGCGTTGTTTGGTGTTGGCGCGCACGGCGCCGGGGTCAGCCGGGCGCATGAAGTGGGAGGTGAAGAGGGCTCGGTCGCGGGGTTAGTCATGGTTCTGACGGGACTGCTGAATCTGTTCGCGGCCCCATTGCTGGCGGCAATACTTTGACACGGAGCCATACCCGTCGACGTACTGACTCGCTAGGCCATCAAGCTGGCTGTCAATGCAACTACACGAACCTCGGTGGGTGACTAGACTGATTCACGTGAACAAAACAATAAGAACAGGAGTTCCTTGCCGTGAATGTAGCGCCCGTCCAATCCCCCGACAATGTCAAAGACCAGGTCAGTGCCGCCGAGTGGCAGACCCGCGTCGATCTGGCTGCCTGCTACCGTCTGGTTGCCCTGCATGGCTGGGACGATCTGATCTTTACCCACATCTCGGCCAAGGTGCCAGGCACCGAAGATTTCCTGATCAACCCGTTCGGGCTGATGTTCCACGAGATCACCGCATCGAGCCTGGTCAAAGTCGATCAGGCCGGTAACAAACTGATGGACAGTCCCTACGAGATCAACCCGGCGGGGTACACCATCCACAGCGCCGTGCATGAAGTGCGTCACGACGTGGTTTGCGTACTGCACACCCACACGGCGGCGGGCGTTGCGGTGTCGGCGCAGAAACAAGGCGTTTTGCCGATCAGCCAGCAATCATTGTTTGTCCTGTCGAGCCTGGCGTATCACGCCTACGAAGGCGTGGCGCTCAACCATGAAGAGAAGGCGCGCTTGCAAGTCGATCTCGGTGAAAATAATTTCCTGATGCTGCATAACCACGGTCTGCTGACCTGTGGCGGCACCATCGCCGACACGTTCCTGATGATGTTTACCTTCCAGCGCGCCTGCGATATCCAGGTACTGGCGCAGAACGGTGGCGCTGAACTGATCGCCATCGAGCCGCAGGTTCTGGCGGGCGCCAAGGCGATGATTGCCGGCGTCACCAAAAGTGCTCAAGGGATGGGTGGTGCACTGGCCTGGCCAGCGTTGCTGCGCAAACTCGATAAACAAGACCCGGGTTATAAACTCTGATGCCTCTCGCCGAGATCCCTCTGTGTGTCTGGCGCAAACGCGGCCAGACGTTCGTATTCCGTGGCCAGACCATCCGTTACTGGACGGCGGGGCAGGGTGAGCCGCTGTTGCTCATTCATGGCTTCCCGACGGCCAGTTGGGACTGGCATTACCTATGGCAGCCGCTGATTCAACGCTACCGCGTGATTGCCTGCGACATGCTCGGCTTCGGTGATTCGGCAAAACCTGTGAACCATGAATACAGCCTGCTGGAGCAAGCCGATCTGCAACAGGCGTTGCTGGCACACCTGAGCGTCGAGCAACCGGTGCACGTGTTGGCGCACGATTACGGTGACAGCGTGGCTCAGGAATTATTGGCCCGCCATTATGAAGCGCGCATTGATATCGCCAGTTGTGTGTTCCTCAATGGCGGCCTGTTTCCCGAAACCCATCGCCCGATACTGATGCAAAAACTCCTGCTCAGCCCGTTGGGCTGGATGATTGGCCGAGCCTTTTCCCGAGATGCGCTGGTGAAGAGTTTCCGGCAAATTTTCGGCCCGCAGAGCCGTCCCTCCGAGAGTGAAATGGATGATTTCTGGAGCCTGGTAGACAGCAATCACGGGCCGCGGATCATGCACAAGCTGATCGCCTACATCCCGGAACGACGCGCTCAGCGCGAGCGTTGGGTCAGTGCGATGCAGCGCGGCGAAGTACCGCTGCGGGTGATTGATGGCGAGGTCGATCCGATATCCGGCGCGCACATGGTCGTGCGCTATCGGGAATTGATCCCGAACCCGGATACGGTCTTGTTGCCCGGCATCGGCCATTACCCGCAGACCGAGGCGCCGGGGCAAGTGCTCAAACACTATCTGGAGTTTCGCGACCGGCTGATTTCAACGCCGCGCAAAGTGGCCTGTTCCTGAGCCGGGCCGAAAAGATCGCAGCCTGAGGGCGCGCCTGCAATTGATTGTGCTACATCTGCAGGTGCTGCCGAACGGCTGCGATTTTTGCATTCACCTCCAATTTCAATCTCATCATCCCCCTGCCTTATTGCGCACCATTCAGCCTCCCCCCTGTTCGTTGTGACCCGCATCGCCGTGCCTGACACTGGACTGATTGTTCCCTTGGCCTGCTGGAGTCCCCCAATGAATGAGTCTGTGCGCTTCGAAGATAAAGTCGTGATCATCACGGGCGCAGGTGGCGGCCTCGGGCGGGCCCACGCACTGCTCTTCGCCAAACAGGGCGCCAAAGTGCTGGTCAATGATCTCGGGGGCTCGGCTCAGGGTGAAGGCGCCAACGCTTCAGCGGCAGACCGTGTGGTGGCTGAAATCCGCGAGGCGGGCGGCACCGCCGAGGCCAACCATGACTCCGTCACCGACGGCGACAAAATCGTGCAGAACGCCCTCGACGTTTTCGGTCGTGTCGATGTGGTGGTCAACAACGCCGGGATCCTGCGCGACAAGACTTTCCACAAAATGGAAGACGGCGACTGGGACCTGGTTTACCGCGTCCACGTCGAAGGCGCCTACAAAGTCACCCGCGCTGCCTGGCCGTACATGCGCGAGCAAAACTACGGCCGGGTGATTTTCACCGCGTCGACCTCAGGGATTTACGGCAACTTCGGCCAGTCCAACTACGGCATGGCCAAACTCGGCCTCTACGGCCTGACCCGCACACTGGCCATCGAAGGTCGCAAAAACAACATCCTGGTCAACGCCATCGCCCCCACCGGCGGCACCCGCATGACCGAAGGCCTGATCCCGCCGCAAGTCTTCGAACAACTCAAACCGGAACTGGTCAGCCCGCTGGTGGTGTACCTGGCCAGCGAGAATTGCCAGGAAACTTCCGGGCTGTTTGAAGTAGGCGGCGGCTGGATGGGCAAGGTGCGTTGGGAGCGAAGCCTCGGCGCCGGGTTCGATCCGCGGGTTGGTTTCTCCCCGGAAGAGGTGGTGGCGCATTGGCAGCAGATCTGCGATTTCGAAGGCGCGGTGCATCCGAAGGACAACATTGAAGCGTTGAAGGAAATGATGGGGAATTTGCAGAAGTATTCGCTTTAATGGAAACCAGCAAGGTCACCGATCTTGACCTTGCTGGTGCTTAATATTCGGACCTGAGTTCTGGTTTGCAGCGGCTATCAAGGAAAATACTTGTGAACCAACGCCGCCAGATTCGCTGCTGTTTGCGCATCCATGATCCCGTCGTAAGTTTCCGGGCGAAAGTGCAGCTGAAATGCCCGAACAATGTGTGTGAAGCCTTGTTCGGTTGACGCGCCGGAAACGTCGTACCCGTAAGTCTTGAACAGTTTGAGCAATTCGGTTCGGGCTGGAATCCCGGTCTCGTTGTATTGCTGCAGATAGTTGTTTCGGGTGGCTTCGTCGAACCAGGCTCCGACGCCTTTCAAGTAAAGGGCATGCCAGGGGAATTTCGGACCTGGGTCACTCTTGCGACCGACCGCAATATCAGAGTGCCCCAGAACAAGGGTCGGGCTGATGTCCGGGTAGCGTTCAAGGATGTTCAGCGCCAGATTTTCAATGGCGGCAATTTGTTCTGGCTGATACGGCGGAAAGTTGAAAACCCCTTGGCTAAACGTTGCAAGGTTGACGATTTCAACGCCGATAGACGTGTCGTTCAGATTGCTTCGGTTGCCCCACTGACTGACGCCCGCATGCCACGCGCGCTTGGTTTCATCCACGAGATTGAAGACTTCCTGTCCGGTATAACCTGCTTTCAAGTAGCTCGGATCGGTGATGTCGGGAACCAGATAGTGGGCGCTGACATTCGGGCCGGTCAGTGCATTGACCGAACTGGAGAAGTTACCGGCCGTGTAGTGAAAAATCAGAAAGCGTACTCGGCTGTTGAAACTTTTAGTGGCGCGGTACTTGTTGTAGTCAATAGATTTCATGAAAAAAATGCTCGCAGTGAATTAGATTGAAGTCAGTGCGCGATTACAAATGAATGGCTGACTTGTTATTAACCTTAATCGCTCCGGCGCTTCGTGTGATTACAGAACTGTGTAGTCGGTTTCCGAGAAGTGTGTAGGTGTAGGCAATCTCTCACGAGTTTGCATAAGTACTGGCTGTGAATGGGTAGTGTAAGAAGCCAGCACGAATGCTTGCTTCTTTGTTTGGATTACTTCATTTCAGTTTTGAATCCCGGTTTTCCGTTGATTGATCGCCATTGTTTTATTGCGTTTATTACTCCGTTTGGATTGTCTTCAATACCCTCTCTTGGGTCATATAAAACGCCTGTGCCGTCGGGGTGTTCTGACGTGAGTACTATGTTTTCTACAATTGCGTCATGCTCTTGCTCGGATGAGTAAGTGCCCTCGAATAGGCACTCGATGAGGTCTAAGTATTCATCTTCTGTATATTCTTGCAACGTGTTGCGAAGATTCATTTCATTCTCCTTTTATATTGGAGTGGGTGCTGATATGCAGTTTTGGCGTCATCACCCGAAGGTTGTCCATGTCATAGACCTCGCCGCCTGCTCCGATGGGGTTGATATGGTGGATTTCATACTTTATTCGCCTACCCACTTGGTCCTGAGGAAGTGCGGCGGGAGCTAGCCGGTGTTTCATATCCATTCGCCTTAACTTTGTAAATTGGCCGCTCAACGAATCATCGTCGCCCATAGCTTTCCAAAATGCCCTGCGAAACGCTTTAAAACTTGAAAACTCCCGCCCTCGAAATTTATCCGCAATCTGCATCGGAATCGGGGCTCCTTCTCCCGTCGAGGCTGCCCCCAGCCAATTTCCTGAAACTGGTTGTCCGGCGCCGCTGGCAACACCGGGATCCTGCCGCCGATCCCTGAACATGGTGAATGTCGGAGGGATCCCGGAGTCGATCGGAAAGACGGTGATGAAGCCACCAAATCCGTAGCGATCCAGCTCTGGAAACGGATCGATTCGCCCCGTGTCGGGGGTGACGGTAGCGCCTTCATATATCGGCAGGTCAGTGTCGATCAGCGGAAATTCCGTTGAAGGATCCTGCGGTTCTGCCAACGGCGTCCAGGTGATGATGGGGCCGTTGGAGACGGTGCTGCCGGATACGTAAACGTTCTTTCGTGCGTCAAAGTGAGCAAGCCTCACCGGCACACTGGCGGGAACCGTCACTCCATCAGTCGCAACAACGACGATCTCTACCCTGCTGCCTATCGTCCGCGAGCCGAGTCTTACCGGCAGGTCGATTTCCCCTCCGCTGGCTGCCAGTTCATACAGATCGGCGGTTGAATCAGGAGCGAGTTCTGATAGCGGAACACTTACAGAAAAAAGATCACCGCTACCCAGCCTGGAGGGAGCCAATAGAGCGGCAAACCCGACCAGGACCGGCGCTGCTGCAGTCGCTAAAGCTGCGATAGCCGCGGATACCGCTACGCGTAGCGCGGTCCTGAGCGCCAAGGAGGTCGCTGGACTAGTACCGAAATTACCGAGAGTGCCGGTGAATGTTGGGCCAAATGCCGCCATTGAGCCCGCATTGGCAAACGTTGAGCTTTCCCACCTAGCCTCTGTTTCCGCCTGCCATTGCGCTTTGAGACGCGCCTGTTCGGCTTGCCACTGAGCCTCGGCTTGCTCTTCCAGATGAGCCTGTTGCCGCCTGTGCTCCCGCGCCTGTTCCTCCTCCTGTTGTCTTTCAAAGCGCAGTTGCTCGGCTTGTCGTTGAACCTCGGCCTCGGCTTCGACACGAGCCTGTTCAGCGGCGATGTACCGTGCGGCAGCCTCTGCGGCAATCCGAGCTAGCTCGGCGGCCAATTGCTCGGCTTCTGCCAACGCAGCCAGCCGTGCCTGCTCTCGAGCCTCAGCTTCCGCCTTTATACGTGCCTCTTCGGCGGCCATACGCTGTGCTTGCTGTTCCGCCGCCAATCGCGCCTGTTCAGCAGCTATCCGTCGCGCTTCCTGATCCGCTGCTTGCTGCCTTTGTTCTTGCGCATGCGCTACGGCAAGAAGGTTCTGCACATGTATGTGTTGATTATTTAAAAGCTGAATTTGCTCTGTCAGCAGCTTTGCAGAGTAAGCGGCTTTGTAAGACTTGACCCATGACGAATAAACTGGCCCAAAGGGCTTGACAATTCGTTCCAGTGATTTGGCTTTGACAAGATATTCACCAGTTGTCTTGTTAAGCGGGCTCTCCCCATAAAAAGCGTTGGCGAGCGCAGTTTGAGTGTACAGTTCAGCCGTCTTTTGCTGAGTCAATATATTTCTGATGTTTAACTCGTGTTGGTATGCCTGTGCGGTTGTAGACCCTGCTGCCGGGTATTGAACTCTCACGTTGGCGAGTTCGGCTTCAGTTAAAGCTTGTAGATTTCGAGACTTCGTCTCGTAGCCATTTTTTTCGGATTTCTCCGTAGCGAAGATATTGTCCCGGGTTTCGCGTCTTAGTCCTTCGTTGTGTGTAATTCCGGAGCCCATTCCTCCTGGGCGTGTTGGCGGTACGCGAAATCCGCCGCCCTTGGGATTATTTCCAGGTTTCGGTTGTTTTCCGACATAGATTGTTGGTATTTCAAGATAACCGTGTTCTCCGCGAACATTAGTTTCCGGTAAGTGAAGCGGGGGACCTTGTTTTTCTGACATTGTCTTTCTTCCATGAACGTAATTAATCGGTGGTGCGGAATAAGATTACGTCAGGAGGGTTTCGGTTGGGTCCGAGAGAGGTGTGGGTTTTTACACATGAAGTTGAGAGGGAATTCGACGAGACACGAGTGAACTCAAATTTATCATTTGCGTAAAAAGAAAATTCTTATGAAATTAAAGGAATTATCTTGTAGGACTTTGTTAAATTCTGAGCGCGATTCACCAACACTACAAAACCATCGCCCATAAAAAAGGCCGCTGCAAAAGCAGCGGCCAAAGTAAGACGATTGATCAGGAGCTATAAATCAACGTCAGTGAACACAGGGCGATGAGTCGAACATCTTCAACTCCTCTGAAATCTGTCACCAATGGCGTGGACGGGACACTCGCCATTACTTCGTGCTTTCCGGCCGTTTGCCGTGAAAGCCCGGCAAGAATAAGGCCTTGAGCCAAAAGGAAAAATAGCGATTCATGACATGAACTGTTGCAGCATGAGTAACAGTGGCAACAAGCCCCGCCCACACGCCATGCGCTGCGTTGATAACCCCCCATCCAGCCCATCCATAACCCGCGCAAATCCCCGTCCCATGCGGCCATTCATCCTTTGGAGGTACAGCGCGAATACCTCCTTGGTGCGCTTATCGCCCCTGACGTGCGGCAGTAGGGTGGGGTCTTCTGTCACTCACCGGGGAAGACGCATGACAAAAACAACAATGCGCGCCATCTTCAAGCCGCAGGCGCTGGCCGCTGCGGTTGCCTTGGGTTGCTGCGCCCAGGCGCAGGCTGTTTCATTCAACATCGGGGAAATCGAGGGGACTTTCGACTCCTCGTTGTCCGTCGGCGCGAGCTGGGGCATGCGCGATGCCGACAAGTCTTTGGTGAGCACGGTCAACGGCGGGACCGGCCAGTCTTCGACCGGTGACGACGGGCGGCTGAACTTCAAGAAGGGCGAAACCTTCTCCAAGATCGTCAAGGGTATTCACGACCTCGAACTGAAGTATGGCGACACCGGCGTGTTCGTGCGTGGCAAGTACTGGTACGACTTCGAACTCAAGGACGAGGATCGCGAGTTCAAACCGATCAGTGATAACGGCCGCAAGGAAGGCGCCAAGTCTGCCGGTGCGCAGATCCTTGATGCCTTCGTCTACCACAACTATTCCATCGCCGATCTGCCGGGCACGGTGCGCGCCGGTAAGCAGGTGGTCAGTTGGGGGGAAAGTACCTTCATCGGCAACTCGATCAACAGCATCAACCCGATCGACGTTTCCGCGTTCCGCCGGCCTGGCGCCGAGATCAAGGAAGGCCTGATTCCGGTGAACATGCTGTTCGCCTCCCAGAGCCTGACCGACCAGCTCTCGGTGGAAGGCTTCTATCAACTGGAGTGGGATCAGACCGTTCTCGACAACTGCGGCACCTTTTTCGGCGTCGATGTGGCGGCGGACGGCTGCAACAAGAATTACACCGTTGCCAGCCCTGCGATCGCACCGTTGCAGCCAATCGCTGCGGCGTTTGGCCAAGGCTTCGAGGTCAGCCAGGAAGGCGTGATCGTTCCACGCGGTGGTGACCGCGATGCCCGTGATTCCGGGCAGTGGGGCACGGCGCTGCGCTGGCTCGGTGACGACACCGAGTACGGTCTGTACTTCATGAACTACCACAGCCGCACCCCGACGGTCGGTACCGTCACCGCCGGCCGGAGCACGCTGGCGAGCATTCCGGGGATCGTCGGCACCGCCAACAGAATCGCACCCGGCAGCGGATCGGGCCTGGCCCAGAGTGTGATGCTCGGTCGCGGCCAGTACTATCTCGATTACCCGGAAGACATTCGCCTCTACGGCGCGAGCTTCTCCACCACCTTGCCCACCGGCACCGCGTGGACCGGCGAGATCAGCTATCGCCCCAACGCTCCGGTGCAAGTCAGCACCAACGACCTGACGCTGGCCTTGCTCAACCCGATCGCAGGCGGCACGGCATCGCCTATCGCTACCTCGCCAGGTGCTGACAACAAAGGCTATCGCCGCAAGGAAGTGACGCAGCTCCAGAGCACCCTGACGCACTTCTTCGATCAGGTGCTGGGTGCTCAACGGCTGACCCTGGTCGGTGAGGCGGCGGTGGTGCGAGTCGGTGGTCTGGAGTCGCGAAGCAAGCTGCGTTACGGCCGCGACTCGGTCTACGGCCAGTACGGGTTCGGTGGCGATACTGACGGCTTTGTCACCTCGACCTCCTGGGGCTACCGCGCCCGGGCGATCCTCGATTACGCCAACGTGATCGGCGGGATCAACCTCAAACCCAACCTGTCCTGGTCCCATGACGTTGCCGGTTACGGCCCCAACGGGCTGTTCAACGAAGGCGCCAAGGCCGTCAGCGTCGGTGTCGATGCCGACTACCGCAACACCTATACCGCGAGCCTCAGTTACACCGACTTCTTCGGTGGTGACTACAACACCCTGGAAGACCGCGACTTCCTGGCACTGAGCTTCGGCGTGAACTTCTGATCTGGTTGAGAAGGATGATTTCAATGCGCAAGATGATTCTGCAATGCGGCGCCCTGGCCCTGTCAGTGGGCGAGTGAGCAGGACAAGCAAGGGCGTTCGGCGACCCTGCTCGACTACTTGCAGCATGAGCTGTTCAACGGCCTGCCACCGGAGCTGGCTGAAGCCTGGCAGGTCTTGGCCCATTTGCCGCGATTCAACGCCAGCCTGTGCGAGCATCTGTTCGGCGCCGGAGAGGGCGCAAAGGGCTTGCAAGCCTTGCAGGAGATGGGGTGTTTCATCGAGCCCTGGGACGACTCTGCCAACTGGTTGCGAGTTTTCGTGCCATTGGCCCAGGCGATGCGCGACGAGCAAGGGTCGGCGGGCCGCTCCTGGCATCGGCGCGCTTGCCAATGGTTCGCCGCCGAGGAAGATTGGCAGGCAGCGTTCGAACAGGCGCTGTTGGCTGAAGAGTTCGAGGTCGCGGTCAGTCTGTTGCAGCACTTCAGCTTTGAACATTTGTTCATGGGCCAGAACGTGACCTTGTTACTGAGCCTGCACGAGCGCCAAGGCGAGGAGTTGACCCTCGGGACGCCGCAATTGGTGGGGTTGATCACCGCTGCGCTGCTATTTGCAGGGCGCTTCGATCAGGCTGCTGTGTGCATCCAGCAACTGGTACGGTTCGCGCCGCAACCGACGGCGATATTGCAGTGCCAGTTACTTGCACGCTGGCAGGCGTTGCAAGGCTGGCTTCTGCATTTGCAGGGGCGCATGCAAGCGGCGCGTGCACACTTTATCGAAGCGCTGAGCGAACTGGGCACCGATGCTTGGCCGGCGCGGTTGCTGTGCCTGTCCGGGCTGACCCAGCAAGCCCTGCTCAACGCTGACCTCGACGCCGCCCAGACGATCAGTCGTGAGGCGCTGTGCCTGGCGCGGGCTCAAGGTTCGCTGCTGTTCGAAGGGTTGCTGGAACTCGATCACGCACAATTGCTGGAACAACGCGGTGCGCCCCGACGCGCCGAAAGTTTGCTCGCCAATATTCATGAGTTATTGAGTCGACAGGCCAATCGGCCTGGGCCGCTGCTGGGGCGAATTGCCCTGCGACGCGGACGCTTGGCGCTATGTCAGGGGCAAGACGAGGAGGCCGGCAGGTTCTTCCATTCCGGCCTTGAGGACTGTCTGCACAGTCAGGACAAGCGCGCGTTGTATGGTTTTCTCGGGCAGGCGCAATTGGCCGCCAATCAGGGTGATTACGCCCACGCGTTCGTCCGCTTGCGCGACGCCGAGCGGCTGATGCAACAGCGGCAGATTCCCGACACGGTCTATCGCGGGGTGTTGCTGCAGGTCAGCAGCCAGTTTTGGTTGCAGCAGGGACGCCCGGAGCTGGCCCGTGAAGCGCTGAGTCGCGTGCTGCGTCACTACCGCGGACCTCAAGCGCGTCAGGCTCCCCCGGCGACGCTGGAGCTGATTGCGCGAGTCGAGTACCAGTTGGTGCTGGCGGAGACCTATCTGCAGGAGGCGAACAACCCACTGGATCAGCTCAAGGCCTTGCTCGATCACGCACAACGCCATGCCATGTTGGCGCTGGAAACCGAGCTGCACTTTGCGATCAGCGAAGTGGCGGACCTCACAGGCGAAGCTTCGCTGGCCAAGTCGGCACTGGAGGCAGGCCTGGAACTGGTGAGCCGCTGCAACTTGCAGCAGGCTTTGCGCGAATTGCGGCTGCGCCAGCCGAGCCTGCTGTGTCGCCTGGGTGAAGATGGACAATTGAACCCGACGGCGATGGAGGCCAGCCCGCTGAGCGGGCGAGAGCTTGAGGTGCTGGGCCTGATCGCCCAAGGCAACTCTAATCAGCAGATTGCCGAGCAGTTGTTTATTTCATTGCATACGGTGAAAACTCACGCTCGAAGAATACATAGCAAGTTGGGTGTTGAGCGCCGAACACAAGCCGTGGCTATGGCGAAGAAGTTGGGGCTTATATCGCAAGTCTGATGAGAGGGCTGTCATTAATATAAACATACTGCCGCGTGCATTAGTTACAGTTGTCGTTAATATGTCGATCAGCGTCTGACGTCAGTCGCTATCAATTATTAGTTATGGAGCTTTAAATCATGGAAGATCTGAATATTGAACGCGTGCGTGCTATTTTGCATGCGAGAATCGGCGGTCGCGGCATCGATGTCGATAACGTCTACATCAACGCCATTCATACCCCTGAGGATCAATTGGTTATCTATTCTCAAACGCTGGTATGGGCATTTTTCCTGAAGTTGCAAGACGGTGAAGTTCCGTATTTCGAAGGCGAGCAACTAGGGGTTTTTTCCGAAGCTTACACGTTCGATTCGCAGTATCGCTTCAAAGGGCTGGCATTAGACGAAGTGAATGGGCTAGGCGCCGACATGGCGAAGATTTTTCTGGCTGAAGCGGTAATTTAATGAAAAGCGGTTGTGCGAACTTATGTTTATGCACAACCGCTTTTTTATGATGTCGGGGCAGCGGGTTCAAAACCCATTCGCCAACTAACCGCGCGAGTGGCGGATAACAGGCGTTCGGCTGCCGGGCCGTTTTCATCGGCATGAAACAACGACGTCGGGCCGACAATCGTCATGACTGCTGCCACGTGCCCGACGGCGTTGAATACCGGCGCCGATAACGCATCCACGCCAGGCATCAACAAACCATGCACATGATGCAGACCGCGGTCGCGGATCTGTTCGCACAAACTCGCATAAGCCTGATCGTCCGCCAGGGCATGGGCACTGCTGGTCTGCAGTTCCTGCTCGCGCAAGTCAACGGTTTCGCGTTTGGGCAGAAATGCGCCGAACACCAGGCCGGTGGATGAGCTGAGCAACGGCAGCACCGAGCCTAATTGCGTCACCACCGTCACCGCGCGTACAGCCGGCTCGATGTGCACCACGGTCGCGCCCTGATTGCCCCATACCGCCAAAAAGCAGGTTTCGTTCAGTTCATCGCGCAACTCGGCCAAGGGCAGGGCGGCGACTTTCAGTACGTCCATACTGTTGAGTGCGGCGAGGCCCACGCGCAGAGCTTCACGACCGAGGCCGTAATGGTTGGTGGTGGTGTTCTGCTCGGCAAAACCGCTGGCGATCAGCGCCTGCAAATAGCGGTGAACCTTGCTCGCCGGCATTTGTACATGCTCGGCCAGACGCGAAAGTGAAGTCGATGGCGACAACTCGGCCAGTGCCTTGAGGATGTCGGTGCCGACCTCGGCCGAGCGGACTTTTTGTTTGCCATTGCTTTCGGCGGTGCTGCGCGGCTTTTCCATGGAGGTGATGTGATCCCGGGACGAATGGGCGTCTTTATAGCTTGACGGTCAATACCAATCAAATTACGTTGTGCGTAATTGAATTACGATAAAAATAACCCGGGCGTGCCAGGATCTCTTCATCGGAGCGACAGGCCACTGCCCTCTCCCTGTTCAGGAGGCTCCATGAACCTCGATTCAACGGCGCCAGCGCTGGCTTATCAGTCAGGCTTCGGCAACGAATTCAGCAGCGAAGCGTTGCCCGGCGCACTGCCCGTCGGCCAGAATTCCCCGCAAAAAGCCCCGTACGGCCTCTACACCGAATTGTTCTCCGGCACCGCGTTCACCATGGCCCGCAGCGAAGCGCGACGGACCTGGATGTACCGCATTCAGCCGTCGGCCAATCACCCGGCGTTCGTCAAACTGGATCGGCAACTGGCGGGCGGTCCGCTGGGTGAAGTGACCCCCAATCGCCTGCGCTGGAACCCGCTGGATATTCCGTCCGAGCCGACTGATTTCATCGACGGGCTGGTGAGCATGGCGGCCAACTCGGGTGCAGAAAAACCGGCTGGAATCAGCATCTACAGCTACCGCGCCAACCGCTCGATGGAGCGAGTGTTCTTCAACGCCGACGGCGAACTGCTGCTGGTGCCGCAACTGGGACGCCTGCGCGTCGCTACCGAATTGGGCGTGCTGGAACTCGAACCACTGGAAATCGCTGTGCTGCCGCGCGGTCTGAAATTCCGCGTTGAACTGCTCGACCCGCAAGCTCGCGGCTACATCGCCGAGAACCACGGCGCGCCGCTGCGTCTGCCGGATCTGGGGCCCATCGGCAGCAATGGGCTGGCCAATGCGCGGGACTTCCTGACCCCGGTCGCCCATTACGAAAACCTCAAGCAGCCGACCACGCTGGTGCAGAAATTCCTCGGCCAATTGTGGGGTTGCGAGCTCGATCATTCGCCGCTGAACGTGGTCGCCTGGCACGGTAACAACGTGCCGTACAAATATGACCTGCGCCGCTTCAACACCATCGGCACGGTCAGTTTCGATCACCCGGATCCGTCGATCTTTACCGTCCTGACGTCGCCAACCAGCGTTCACGGTCTGGCCAATCTCGACTTCGTGATCTTCCCGCCTCGCTGGATGGTGGCCGAGAAAACCTTCCGTCCACCGTGGTTCCACCGCAACCTGATGAACGAATTCATGGGCCTGATCCAGGGCGAGTACGACGCCAAGGCTGAAGGCTTCGTGCCCGGCGGCGCGTCGTTGCACAGCTGCATGAGCGCCCATGGCCCGGACGGCGAGACCTGTACCAAGGCGATCAACGCCGAACTTTCGCCAGCGAAAATCGACAACACCATGGCCTTCATGTTCGAAACCAGCCAGGTCCTGCGCCCGAGTCGTTTCGCCCTGGATTGCCCGCAACTGCAAAACAACTACGATGTCTGTTGGGCGACGCTGCCCGCCACTTTCGACCCGACCCGGAGATAACCCATGACTCAGACCACCATCACTCGTAGCTGGGTTGCCTCCGCCAACGGCCATGCTGATTTCCCGCTGCAAAACCTGCCGTTGGGCGTGTTCAGCGTGAAGGGTTCGGCACCGCGCAGTGGCGTGGCCATTGGTGAACATATCTTTGACCTGGAAGCTGCACTGGACGCCGGCCTGTTCGATGGCGTCGTAAAAACTGCAGTCGAAGCCACCCGTGGCGGTCAGCTGAACGCGTTCTTCGAACTGGGCCGAGACGCTCGAGTTGCCCTGCGCGAACGCCTGCTGGAACTGTTCAAGGAAGGCAGCACCCTGCACGGCAAGATCGAAGCCCAAGGCGCAAAACTGCTGCCATTGGCGGCGAATTGCGAGATGCATCTGCCAGCGAAAATCAACGATTACACCGACTTCTATGTTGGCATCGAGCACGCGCAGAACGTCGGTAAATTGTTCCGTCCAGACAACCCGTTGCTGCCCAATTACAAGTACGTGCCGATCGGTTACCACGGTCGTGCCTCAACCATTCGCCCGTCCGGCACCGACGTTCGCCGTCCGAAAGGCCAGACCTTGCCGGCCGGTCAGACCGAACCGACGTTTGGTCCTTGCGCGCGTCTGGACTACGAGCTGGAACTGGGTATCTGGATCGGTCAGGGCAACGACATGGGCGACTCGATCGCCATCGGTGATGCTGCCGATCATATCGCCGGTTTCTGCCTGCTCAACGACTGGTCGGCGCGAGATATTCAGGCCTGGGAATACCAGCCGCTGGGGCCGTTCCTGTCGAAGAGTTTTATCACCAGCATCTCGCCGTGGGTGGTGACGGCCGAAGCGCTGGAGCCGTTCCGCCGCGCACAACCTGCTCGCCCGGAAGGTGATCCACAGCCGCTGCCATACCTCACCGACAAGCGTGATCAGGCGGCCGGCGCTTTCGACATCGAATTGGAAGTGCTGCTGCTCACCGAAGCCATGCGCGAACAGAATCTGCCAGCCCATCGCCTGACCCTGAGCAACACCAAACACATGTACTGGACCGTGGCGCAAATGGTCGCGCACCACAGCGTCAACGGTTGCCAGTTGCAGGCCGGTGATCTGTTCGGCTCGGGCACGTTGTCCGGGCCTGAAAACGGTCAGTTCGGCAGCCTGCTGGAAATCACCGAGGGCGGTAAAAAGCCCATCGAACTGCCATCGGGTGAAGTGCGTAAATTCCTTGAGGACGGCGACGAAATCATCCTGCGCGCCCGTTGCAGCCGCGAAGGTTTTGCGTCCATCGGTTTCGGCGAATGCCGCGGCAAAGTGCTGCCGGCGCGCTAAGAGGATCGGGGCATGGAACTCTATACCTACTACCGTTCGACTTCGTCCTATCGGGTGCGTATCGCATTGGCGCTCAAGGGGTTGGATTACCAGGCGCTACCGATCAACCTGATCGCGCCGTCAGGTGGCGAGCACCGGCAGCCGCCGTATCTCGCCGTCAACCCGCAAGGTCGCGTACCGGCCTTGCGCACCGATGAAGGCGAACTGTTGATCCAGTCACCGGCGATCATTGAGTATCTGGAAGAACGTTATCCACAGGTGCCGCTGCTCTCCAAAGACCTCGCTGACCGTGCCCAGGAACGTGGTGTCGCGGCGGTGATTGGTTGCGATGTGCATCCTCTGCACAACGTCAGCGTGCTGAACAGACTGCGCCAATTGGGGCACGATGAACCGCAGGTGGTTGAGTGGATCGGGCACTGGATCAGCCAAGGGTTGGCGACGGTGGAGCAGTTGATTGGCGATGAGGGTTATTGCTTTGGTCCGCAGCCGGGGCTGGCAGATACCTACCTGATCCCGCAGCTCTACGCGGCCGAGCGATTCAATATTTCCCTTGAGGCGTATCCACGGATTCGCCGGGTGGCGGCACTGGCGGCCACGCATCCGGCATTCACCAAGGCGCATCCGGCGAATCAGCCCGACACCCCATAAATCCTCGCACCGAACCCTGTGGGAGCCGGGCTTGCCCGCGATGCACGATAACTCGGTTTCCCTGATAAACCGCGCCGTCTGAATCGCGAGCAAGCCCGCTCCCACAAGGGATCTGCGGTTAATGGACGATTGAGTTGGGCGGAAGATGTCCCAGTCGTTCAGTCAGGCGAATCCGCTGGATCGGGTCGTCGCTTAGCAGCAGTGCATGTTCCAGATCGAAGCGCTCGGCGTTCGGGCAGTCCAGCCGTTGATAGAGGCTTGCCCGTGCCAGGTAATCGGCAGCACTGGCGTTGCCCAGTTCCAGCACGCGTTCGGCGTCGATCAGGGCGCTGATGTAGTCATCGTGAGAAAGGTGCAGCTGGCGCAGGTTGCGCGACAGGCGCTGGAGCATCTGAGCCGGCTCGGCGCTCAGCAGATGTTCGGCGCTGAGCTTCATGTTCGGGCCGTATTGGCGTTGCAGCAATTCCCGGCAATCGTTGGGGTACAGACGACGGCCGCCGCACGGGTCGAGCAGGTGATCGACGCCCGGCACGCGCAGCAGGAAATGCCCGGGGAAGTTGACCCCGACCATGGGGATTTCCAGCCCCTTGGCCAGCTCAAGCGCAATCAGCCCCAGGGCCAGCGGTTGGCCACGTCTGCGTTCCAGCACTTTGTCGACCAAGGCTACGTGCGGGCGCAACGGGGCGAAGTCGTCCTGTGCGAAACCCAGGTCGTTCATGCGCCGTAACAACGGCTGGGCCAATTCACTCACGGGCAGCATCGGCAAGCCATAACTGACCCGCTGTTGCAGGTTCTTGAAATCTGTCAGAACCGCTTCGGGATTCACTTCTTTATCGTGTTCGACCGCAATCCATAGCGCCGCCTCGAACAGCGCGGGCGGTGAACGTTGCAGGCAGTCGAAGAAGCGTTGGCGGGGCGTCATCAAAATCTCCGGGGCATGCCTCGTTTTAGCCCCGTCTCTGGCATTCGTCCAGTGCCGCACACATGCGGTTGCAGGTTATTTCCGAAAGCCTGAATGGCGGCGCTGCTTATTCCGGTGCGCTTCTGCAATTTTCGGGCGCAAGCCTATACTGGCGACTACAAGAAGTGATTCGGGAGCCCCTACGATGTTCGCTCTCATGCAAAGCACTCGCCTTGAATCGCTGCATCTGAGCGTCGATCCGGTCACCGGGTTGAAGGCGGTCATTGCCATTCATAACAGCCGTCTGGGGCCTGCCCTGGGCGGTTGTCGTTACCTTGCCTATCCCAGCGACGAGTCCGCCGTCGAGGATGCGGTGCGCCTGGCCCAAGGCATGAGCTACAAGGCGGCGCTGGCCGGCCTGGCCCAGGGTGGCGGCGTGGCAGTGATTATTCGCCCGATCCATGTGGAAAACCGCGCCGCGCTGTTCGAAGCCTTCGGTCGCTGTATCAATCAGCTGGACGGCCGCTACATCACCGCCATCGACAGCGGCACCTCAGTGGCGGACATGGATTGCATCGCCCAACAGACTCAATACGTCACCAGCACCACCTCGGCGGGCGATCCTGCGCCGCACGCGGCGATGGGCGTGTTCACCGGCATTCGTGCCACCGCCATGGCCCGGCTGGGCAGCGATAACCTTGAAGGTTTGCGCGTGGCCATCCAAGGCCTTGGCAATGTTGGCTATGCCCTGGCCGAACAACTGCACGCAGCCGGTGCCGAGTTGCTGGTCAGCGACATCGACCACGGCAAGGTGCAACTGGCCATGGAACAACTCGGGGCGCATCCGATCGCCAACGATGCGTTGCTCAGCACGCCGTGCGACATTCTTGCCCCTTGCGGTCTGGGCGGTGTGCTCAATAGCAACAGCGTGACGCAATTGCGCTGCTCGGCGGTGGCCGGCTCGGCGAACAACCAGCTGATTCACCTCGAAGTCGCCGATCAGTTGGAGCGGCGGGGCATTTTGTATGCCCCCGATTACGTGATCAATTCCGGCGGGCTGATCTACGTGTCGCTCAAACACCGCGGTGAAGAGCTGACGACCATCACCGCACATTTGTCGAAAATCAGCTCGCGCCTGACCGAAATCTTCGCCCACGCCCAGGCGGAAAAACGCTCACCGGCCCGGGTGGCGGACGAGTTGGCGGAGAAAGTGCTGTACCGATGAAGTGGAACCGATGAAGGAGTAAGCGCCTATCCGGCAAAACTTGCTCCCAAGGCCTGACGTCACAAGGGTCAGGCTTGACCAACGCACGCAGACCCGGCGTGCCAGGAGCCCCTGTGATGCTTCACAAGGTTGAGCTGCCTTACACCCGATTTTTATCCCCCGAAGGCCAATTGCTCGGCGGACTCCCCAACTGGGCCGACGATTTCAATCTGCTCACGCGCCTCTACCGGCAGATGGTCCTGACCCGTCTTTTTGATCAGAAAGCTGTCGCCCTGCAACGCACCGGGCGCATCGGCACCTATGCGCCGACACTGGGTCAGGAAGCCATAGGCGTCGCCGTTGGCAGCCTGATGCATGTCGAAGATGTGCTGGTGCCGTATTACCGTGACACCGCCGTGCAGTTGATGCGCGGCGTGCGTATGGAAGAAATCCTCCTGTACTGGGGCGGCGACGAACGCGGCAGCGACTTTGCCGAACCTGCGGTGGCCCAGGACTTCCCGATCTGTGTGCCGATCGCCACCCAGGCCTTGCATGCCTGCGGCGTCGCCAGCGCGTTCAAGATCCGCGGCGAACATCGGGTTGCTGTCACCACGTGCGGCGACGGGGCAACCAGCAAAGGCGATTTCCTTGAAGCCCTGAACGTTGCTGGCGCGTGGCAGTTGCCAGTGGTGTTCGTGATCAACAACAACCAATGGGCGATCTCGGTGCCGCGCCGGATTCAATGCGGCGCCCCGACCCTGGCACAGAAAGCGATCGGTGCCGGGTTCCACGGTGAGCAGGTCGACGGCAATGACATGCTCGCGGTTTACGACCGAGTACAAGTGGCCCTGGAACGTGCGCGCCACGGCAAAGGTCCGGTGCTGCTGGAATGCCTGAGCTATCGCCTCGGCGACCACACCACCGCCGACGACGCCACGCGCTATCGGACGGCTGAGGAGGTCAAGCAGGCCTGGCTCGAAGAACCGGTCAAACGCCTGCAACGTTTCATGCTCGGGCAGGGCGTGTGGGATGAAAACCGTGAACAGGCATTGATCGGTGAATGCCAGGGCCTGGTGCAGCGTGCTGTGGATAACTTCGAGGCGGCGGGCACTCAGGCGCCCGAATCAGTGATGGATCATGTCTACGCCCAGTGGCCGGAGGCGTTGGCCGAGCAACGGGAAATGTTACTTGAACGGGCGGCGCGCCGAGCGGGAGATTCGGGCCATGAGTAACGGCAAAGTCACGTTGCTGGAAGCGGTGAACCTGGCGTTGCATCGGGCCATGAGCGAAGACGAAAACGTCATCGTCCTCGGCGAAGACGTCGGCGTGAACGGCGGCGTGTTCCGTGCCACTCAAGGGCTGCGCGACAGCTTCGGCTTCAAGCGGGTGATCGACTCGCCGCTGGCCGAAACCATGCTCGGCGGACTGGTCGTGGGCATGGCCGCCCAAGGCTTGAAACCGGTGGTGGAAATTCAGTTCATGGGTTTCATCTACGCCGCCATGGAACACTTGGTGTCCCACGCCAGCCGCATGCGCAATCGCACCCGCGGGCGGATCACGTGCCCGATGGTCATGCGCACACCGATGGGTGCGGGCATTCGCGCGCCAGAACATCACAGCGAAAGCACTGAAGCACTGTTCGCGCACATTCCGGGGCTGCGGGTGGTGATCCCGTCATCGCCGGCCCGGGCCTATGGCTTGTTGTTGGCGGCCATCGACGATCCGGATCCGGTGGTGTTTCTCGAACCGACCCGGCTCTATCGAATGAACCCGCAACCGTTGTTGGACGACGGTAAACGCCTGCCGCTGGACAGCTGTTTCACCCTGCGCGAAGGCAGCGATATCACCCTGATCAGCTGGGGCGCCAGCGTGATGGAAACCCTGCAAGCCGCGACCGTACTGGCGGAGCGGGGCGTGTCGGCGGAAGTGATCGATGTCGCGAGTATCAAGCCGCTGGACCTCGACACGATGGAAGCCTCGGTGCGCAAGACCGGTCGCTGTGTGATCGTCCACGAGGCGCCTCGCTCCTGTGGCGTCGGTGCAGAAGTTGCCGCGAGTCTTTACGAGCGCGTGTTGCTGGAATTGCAGGCACCGATCCAGCGAGTCACCGCGCCGGACATTCCGCCGCCGCTGTATCGTCTGGAGTCGCTGTACATGCCCAACGTCGAAGACATTCTGCAGGCCTGCGATAACGTTCTTCACTTTGCCTGACCCCAAGGAGACGGCGATGAAATATTTCAAATTGCCAGATCTGGGCGAGGGTTTGCAGGAGGCGGAAATCGTTCGCTGGCACGTATCGGTCGGCGATGCTGTCAAGGCTGACCAGCTACTGGTGTCGGTGGAAACCGCCAAAGCCTTGGTGGAAATTCCCGCGCCGTACGACGGCGTGGTGGCGAAATTCTACGGCGGCGAGGGCGACATCATTCACGTCGGTGAGCCGTTGCTCGGTTACGAAGGTGAAGCAGACGCCGGCACCGTGGTCGGGCGGCTTGAAGGCGGTGGCAGCAGTCAGGAGGACGCGTTTTTCATCGGCGCCGCCCCTTCAACCCGCGAGCATCTGGCGACCCGCGCCACGCCGGCCGTGCGGCAACTGGCTCGGCAACTCGGCGTGGAATTGAGCGGGCTGACAGGTTCCGGCCACGAGGGGCTGATCACCCGCACGGATGTGGAAAACGCGGCTCAAACTGAACTGGATCGCTTCGGCGGTGAACGGTTGCGCGGTGTGCGGCGTAGCATGGCGCTGAACATGGCCCGGTCCCATGCCGAAGTCGTGCCGGTGACGATTTTCGGTGACGCCGACCTGCATCGCTGGGGTCAGGCACGCGAACCGCTGATTCGTCTCGCCAAGGCGATGGCAGCAGCGTGCGCCGTGGAACCGGTGCTCAACAGCGCCTTCGACGGCAAAAGCCTTTCGCTCAAACAACACGAACGGCTTGATCTGGGTATCGCCGTGGATACGCCTGACGGTTTGTTTGTGCCAGTGCTGCGCGATGTCGGTCATCGCACTTCGGCTGATTTGAAGGAAGGCGTCATGCGATTAAGAGCCGATGTGCAGGCGCGATCGATTCCGCCCAAGGAAATGATGGGGGCAACCCTGACGCTGTCGAATTTCGGCACCTTGTTCGGCCGCTACGCCAACCCGGTGGTGGTGCCGCCGCAAGTGGCGATCCTCGCCGCTGGCGCGATCCGCGATGAACCGGTGGCGGTCGATGGCGCGGTGGTGGTGCATCCGGTTCTGCCGCTGTCCCTGACCTTCGATCATCGCGTGGTGACCGGCGGCGAGGCGGCGCGATTCTTCAAGGCATTGGTCGAAGCACTGGAACAACCCGAAGCTTAGGTTTTTCGCAGACATGAAAAAGGCCCTGAGCCAATGACTCAGGGCCTATTCAATTCGGGCATTGCTTACTTGGCAGCCTTGGGGGCTTTAACCGGTTTGGTCGGCGCAACGCCAGGCTCTTCAATGGGTGCAGCCACTTCAACCGGTTCAACGACTTCAGCAGGCGCGTTCAGCAATTCGGACAACGCGTCCGGCTGGCTCTTGAACGCCTTGGCGAACACATCGCGATTCTTCGCCATGTAGATCCCGGCTTCTTCCACTTGCTGTTCGGTCAGGGACGGAACAGCTTTTTGCAACACTTCAGCCAGCAATTCGGCCAGTTCGAGCATTTTGTCATGACGGTCAGCTTCGGCTTTATCCATGAACAAGCGCTCCAGATCTCGGCTGCTGCGGTATACCACTTCGACGGCCATTCACCACCTCACATGCCTTCACATTAAGTTGTCTTATTCGACTACTGTATTTATATACAGCGAAAAGGATAAGCGAATCCCTGCGCTTTGGGTAGTGGCTTTTTAATGTAGACCGAAATCAGGGTTTGTCAGGCGCAATCGTTGCAGCGGGTGCGACCAAACGCCACGGCGCGCGTTTTCAGGCTCCTCGCCATCATGTACTGGCCTTTTTTCTGCATGCAGAACAACCGTCACGTCAAACCCGCATCATCCGCTCGAACCGAGCTAAGGAACCATCATCGTGAAAATCAACTGGGCCGAGAACCTGCGGCAGAACGTGCATCAACTGGCCGAGTCCCTGGGCAACCTGTTCGTCGAGACCTTCCACTACTTGGCGCTGTTCGCCATCGGTGCCGTGACCGCATGGGCGGCGGTGATGGAGTTTCTGGGGATGATCGAAGAGGGACACATCAAGATCGATGACATCTTGCTGTTGTTCATCTACCTGGAATTGGGGGCGATGGTCGGGATTTACTTCAAGACCAACCACATGCCGGTGCGCTTTCTGATCTACGTGGCCATCACCGCGCTGACGCGACTGCTGATCTCCAACGTCTCGCACCACAACCCGCCGGATATCGGCATCATCTACCTGTGCGGCGGGATTCTGCTGCTGGCGTTTGCGATTCTGGTGGTGCGTTACGCCTCGTCGCAATTCCCTTCGGTAAAGATCGAACACCCGCAACGCAAGATCGGTACGGGTTCCGGTGAGCATCCCGAGGTGGAGAAGGGCGAGATTTAAAGCCGCATGGCCGGGCGGCTGGGGCCTTTGACGCGTGGCGGCGGCAGGTTGTGATTGTCGCCGTCGGTCATGGCTTCGAGGATGTCCATGGCGCTGTGGCCCTGTTCGATGGCGATGCCGAATTGAATGCTTTGCACCAGGCGTTTGAGGCGCTGGGGGTCATTGCGTTGTTCGGCGCTGATCATGCGTTTGGCGACCACGTGACCGCTGTTGGACAGGGTCAGCATGATGCTGCCGTCCAGACCCTGAATGCTCAGGTTGATCTGGTAATCCGGTGCAAAGGCATCGGTGATGAGCTGAAAAGGGTTGTCCATGATGCGTTACCGCCTGATTGAACGTGCAGTTGTTGACGGCCGTGATCGGGATTAGTTCGCAATACCAGACCACCGGCACGTCGCTCGCTGAGGTTTTCAAAAAGTCCTTTTGCCTCAGGAGTGTCATAGCAAGGGGCATGCCGGAAGAATTGTCGAACAATGATCTCGGCAAAAAAGAGGCGGGCTCCATGGCCCGCCTGCTTTTTTTCTGCCCGTTTCAGGGCATGAATGAGTAGATGATCGCAGACAGTGCAATCAACCCGATCAGCACCACGAACACGTTCGAAGCCTGCCCGGAGTACTGGCGCAAGGCCGGCACGCGGCGAATGGCGTACATCGGCATCAGGAACAACAGGCACGCGATGATTGGCCCGCCGAGGGTTTCGATCATGCCGAGGATGCTCGGGTTGAAGGTCGCTACGGCCCAGCAACTGAGGATCATGAACAGCGCGGTCACGCGGTTCAGCCAGCTTGCCGACATCACCCGGCCACGGCCGCGCAGGCTTTTCACGATCAGACCCTGGAAGCCTTCGCTGGCGCCGATGTAATGGCCGAGGAAGGATTTGGTGATCGCCACCAGTGCAATCAACGGCGCGGCGTAGGCGATGACTGGCGTCTGGAAGTGGTTGGCCAGGTACGACAGGATCGAGATGTTCTGCGCCTTCGCTGCCGCGAGGTCTGCCGGGGACAGTGCCAGTACGCAACTGAAACAGAAGAACATCACCGTCACTACCATCATCGCGTGGGCGATAGCGAGGATACCGCTGCTTTTGCGCTCGGCTTGTTCGCCGTAACGCTGTTTCTGATCGACGGAAAAAGCGGAAATGATCGGCGAATGGTTGAACGAGAACACCATCACCGGAATCGCCAGCCACAAGGTTTTGAAGAACAGCGACATTTCCATGCCTTCACTGGCGGTGGCGAAGAACGCGCCGTTCCAGTTCGGGATCAAGCTGAAACCGAGCAGCAGCAACGCCGCGACGAACGGGTAAACCAGCACGCTCATGCATTTGACGATGACACCCTGACCGCAGCGCACGATCGCCATTAAACCGAGGATCAGCACCAGCGACAGAATGGCTCGCGGTGGCGGAGCGATGTGCAACTGGTGCTCCATGAAGCTGCTGAGCGTGTTGGTCAGCGCCACGCTGTACACCAGCAGAATCGGGAAGATCGCGAAGAAGTACAGCAGCGTGATCAGCTTGCCGGCACCGATGCCGAAGTGTTCTTCCACTACTTCGGTGATGTCCCCGGAACGGCCGGACAGCACGAAACGGGTCAGCCCGCGGTGGGCGAAAAACGTCATCGGGAAGGCCAGTACAGCCAGGATCAGCAACGGCCAGAAACCACCCACGCCGGCGTTGATCGGCAGGAACAGCGTACCGGCGCCAATTGCCGTGCCGTAGAGGCCGAGCATCCAGGTGGTGTCGTGTTTGCTCCAGCCCTTGGTGACTGCAGCGCTATCGCGTTTGAGTTCTACAGCAGGATTATCGGCAGCAGGTGTGCGTACATCGGTCATCGTTTTTTGGCCTCGTTATTGTTCTTGCTCGGGCTCACGTGTTACGGACGGTCGGGAGTGCTCCTCAGCACTCCACCCAGCTGACAGCCAGGCCGCCCCGTGAAGTCTCTTTGTATTTGTCATGCATGTCGGCGCCGGTATCGCGCATGGTGCGGATCACCCGGTCCAGGGAAATGAAGTGCTTGCCGTCGCCGCGCAGGGCCATTTGCGTGGCGTTGATCGCCTTCACGGCGGCAATCGCATTGCGCTCGATACACGGCACCTGGACCAGCCCGCCGACCGGGTCGCAGGTCAGGCCGAGGTTGTGTTCCAGGCCGATCTCGGCGGCGTTTTCCAGTTGCTCCGGGGTGGCACCGAGTATGTCCGCCAGACCGGCGGCGGCCATTGCACAGGCAGAACCGACTTCGCCCTGACAGCCAACTTCGGCACCGGAGATCGACGCGTTTTTCTTGCAGAGGATGCCGACGGCTGCAGCGCCCAGGAAGAAGGCGACGACGTCATCGTCCGACGCATCCGGATTGAATTTCATGTAGTAGTGCAGCACTGCCGGAATGATCCCGGCCGCACCGTTGGTAGGCGCGGTAACCATTCGTCCGCCGGCGGCGTTTTCTTCGTTCACGGCGAGGGCGAACAGATTCACCCACTCCATGGCGGACAGGGTGGAGGTGATGACATTCGGCTTGCCGATTTCCAACAGGCTGCGATGCAATTTCGCCGCCCGGCGCGGAACATTCAGACCGCCCGGCAGGATGCCCTCGTGGCGCAGGCCTTGCTCGACGCATTCACGCATCACCGACCAGATGTGCAGCAAGCCCTCGCGGATTTCGGCTTCGCTACGCCAGGCCAGTTCATTCGCCATCATCAACTCGGAAACCCGCAGGCCATGCTGGTTGCAGAGCTTGAGCAATTCGGCGGCGCTGGAGAAGTCGTAGGGCAGCACTACATCGCTGGTGGGCGCGATGCCGGACTCGGCTTCGGCTGCTTCAATGATGAAACCGCCACCGATCGAGTAGTACGTTTGCTCTGACAATTCACCGGTTTCGCCAAAGGCTGTCAGGGACATGGCGTTGGGGTGGTAGGGCAAACTCTCGTCGAGCAGCAGGAGATCGCGTTGCCAGTTGAAGGCGATGGTCTTTTTGCCCGCCAGATTCAGTTCTTCGGTCTCGCGCAATGTGTTGATTCGGCGTTCGATGCTGGTCGGATCAATGCTGTCCGGCCATTCGCCCATCAGGCCCATCACGCAGGCACGGTCGGTGGCGTGGCCGACGCCGGTGGCGGAAAGTGAGCCGTACAGGCGGATTTCTACCCGACGTACGGCGTCCAGCAAACCCTGATCAATCAATGCCTGGGCGAAGGTTGCAGCGGCGCGCATCGGGCCGACGGTGTGGGAACTGGACGGACCGATGCCGACTTTGAAAAGATCGAAAACACTGATAGCCATGCTAAAGCCTATACAAGCAACGGAAGAGGAATCGCTGCCATGTTTTGTAGGACAAGCGCAATGTCGGCGATACTGCCCACCTCGGTCCTACGTGACCAACGAAACCTCCTAAGACAGCCTTTAGCAGGACTAAACGATGAGTCGTCAATTACACGCCCAGACCTACGTCTGGCTGCACGTGTTTTCCTGTGCCGCGCGACACTTGTCTTTCACCCGTTGCGCCGAAGAGCTGCACATCACGCCGGGTGCGGTCAGTCAGCAAATCCGCCAATTGGAAGAACGATTGGGTTTTCGCCTGTTTCATCGTCGCGCTCGCGGGGTGGAATTGAGCGCAGAAGGCCAGCGACTGGCCATCACGGTCAACGAGGCTTACGGCAGCATCGATGCAGAATTGCGACGACTGGACGCGGGAATGATCAGCGGCATTCTGCGGGTGCGCTCGATTCCGTCATTCCTGAGCAAGTGGCTGACGCCGCGTCTGCCGCGTTTTCAGCAACGTTTTCCGGACATCCAATTACGCCTGGTGGCCGAGGACAGCAGCGTGCCGTTGCACGAGGGCGACTTCGATCTGGCCATCGACCTGAATGACGGCAGCTACCCAGGCTTGTTATCCACAGCCCTGCTCGACGAGCAGATCTTCCCGGTCTGTGCTCCGAGCCTTTTGCGCGGCCGCCCGCCGTTGCATGGCCCGGCGGACCTGGTGCATTTTCCGTTGTTGCACGACATCACTGCCTGGCGCGGCAGTTACGAGTATGCGGAATGGGAGTTCTATCTGAATGCCATCGGCTTCGAAGGCGCGGACGTGCGGCGCGGGCACACCTTCAATCGCAATCACCTGACCATCGAAGCGGCGACAGCCGGGATGGGCGTGGCAATTGCACGAAGAACGCTGCTCAACGATGAACTGGAGCGCGGGACGTTGATCGTGCCGTTTGGCCTGGCGGTGCCCAATCATAAACGTTACGTGCTGCTTTATGCGCCGGGTGCGCTGAGCCATCCGGGCGTGCGCGCGGTGCATGACTGGCTGGTAGAGGAGGCGGGGATTTTTCGGAGCCTGCACCCGCTGGCGGAGCGGCAGATGTGAGTAAATGTGACGTATAGGCGTGGCGACCCGACTCCCGACCTTAACAGCGCTTTTGCCCGTTGTCCGGCTTTTTTTGCGAATCAAAATTTATCTTTTTTAGGGGTTGAATTGTTCTGCGAGCAGACCGATTGTGTAAGTAAGAGGTCACGGTGATGACGCCCAAGGGCCAGCCGAAGCACCTCTCGCTAGCTAGCTGAAATAAGGGATGAACTATGCAAATCCAAGTCAACAGTGATAACCATATTCAAAGCAGCATCCGACTGGAGGAGTGGGTACGTACTACCATTGAGAGCACGCTAGAACGTTATGAAGAGGACCTGACACGCGTCGAGGTTCATCTGCGGGACGAGAACGGCGACAAGCCCGGTCCCCATGACATGCGCTGTCAGCTAGAAGCGCGGCCAAAAGGCCACCAACCGATTTCCGTCACCCATAAAGCCGACACCCTGGAGCAAGCGATCGACGGGGCGGCCACCAAGCTTGAACATGCGCTGGATCACCTGTTCGGCAAACTGCGAGGCAAACCACGTGCCGCTGTGGTGCCGTTCGAGAGGGGCGCACATGCTGATGTGCTGCTGGAAGAAGAGTTTCTCGAGAACGAACAGGCTGCACAAAACGGCTGAAGCCTGATTTGATTTTTACCTTCCCACTGAAAACGGGCCTGCTTATGCAGGCCCGTTCTTGTTTGTGGGGATCGTTCCCCCGCTCTGCGTGGGTACGATCCCCATAAGTAAGCGTCCCTCCCATCGCATCTTTTTTGCGTATGAGAATATTTATCATTAATATTGCGGCCTTGTTGGCCCGTGACATCACGATGGCCTCACCCGGTTTCAAGGTCGAAACATGAAAGGCAAAACCACCACGCTCCCCGTTTCTTACCGACTGGCGGTCACCTCTCGGGTGCTGGCCGCCGTATTGGGCGGTTACCTCGTCGCGGCACTGGCGAGTGTCAGCCTGACGATGTGGCTGCCCATGGCCCGCGCCGAAGCTGTGGTGACCGGGATGATGACTTCGTTTCTGGTCTACCTGGTTGCGGTGCTTTGGTGTTTTGCCTGTCGCACCGCGTGGCAGGCCTGGTTCGGGTTGATCGTGCCGAGCATCGTATTGGCGGCCGTGTCGGGACTGGCCTATTGGATGGGCCACTGATGAAAGAGGGCTTTCGCCAGGCCATGGCCTGGCTGCACACCTGGGCCGGTCTGATCTTCGGCTGGCTGCTGTTCGCGATTTTCCTGACCGGCACGCTCGCCTATTTCAAGGACGAGATCAGCCACTGGATGCAGCCGGAAATTCCCGTCCGTTCGGTATCCTCCGAAACCAGCTTGACCCTGGCACAGGACTATCTTGCGCAGCACGCCGCCGGTGCGTCGCGCTGGTCCATCGATTTGCCCGATGCCCGCGAACCCGGCTTGTCGGTGAGGTGGCAACAAACCCCGGCCAAGCCCGGCACGCGCGGCCCGTTCACGGAAAAACTCCTCGACCCGCAAACCGGTGACGAAGTGCGAGGCCGGGACACCCGAGGTGGCGACTTCTTCTACCGCTTCCACTTCCAGCTACAAATGCCTTTTCCGTGGGGCCGCTGGTTGTCGACCATTGCGGCCATGGTGATGTTCGTCGCGCTGATCAGCGGGATCATCACGCACAAGAAAATCTTCAAGGATTTCTTCACCTTCCGCCCGCGCAAAGGCCAGCGTTCCTGGCTCGACGGACACAACGCGGTGGGCGTGCTGGTGTTGCCGTTCCACTTGATGATCACTTACAGCAGCCTGGTGATTTTCATGGCGATGGTGATGCCGGCGAGCATCCTTTCCTCCTACAAAGGTGATGTCAGCGCGTTTTATGACGAGGTGTATCCAGCGTCCAACACGCCCGAAGCCGCGGGCAGACCGGGTGAGCTGGCACCGCTGGCGCCGCTGCTGGAACGCGCTCGCGAGCAATGGTCGGGCGGGCGAGTCGGGCGCCTCACGGTGAATAATCCGGGGGATGCGAACGCCTCTGTCGTGCTCGTGCGTGACGGCACCGATCGTGTGGTCCACGAATTTGGCAGTGCGCTGACATTCGATGGTGTGACCGGACAGCTACTTGGCACCACACCCAAGCAAGCCGTTGCGATGGCGATTGCCGGCAGTTTCTACGGCTTGCACATGGGCCATTTTGCCGGGCCGGTGTTGCGCTGGCTGTACTTCATTTGTGGATTGGCCAGCACGGCGATGATCGGTACCGGGTTGGTGATCTGGCTCGGCAAGCGTCAGCTCAAACACGCGAAAAGCGGTGTGATGCCGTTCGAGTTGCGGTTGGTGGAAGTACTGAACATCGCCAGCATGTCGGGGTTGATGCTCGCGGTGGCGGGGTTCTTCTGGGCCAATCGTTTATTGCCGGTCGGGATGGCCGGGCGGGCGGATTGGGAAGTGAACAGCTTCTTTATCGTCTGGGGCCTGAGCGTGTTGCATGCGATGGTCCGCCGTGGCCGTGCGGCATGGATCGAGCAGTTGGCACTGGCGGCGTTGCTGTTTTGCGCGGTGCCGCTGCTCAACGCCTTGAGCACGCCTCACCACTTGGGCGTCTCGCTGGCGCAGGGCGATTGGGCCATGGCCGGTTTCGATCTGGCGTGCCTGGGCAGTGGTCTGTTTTTCGCTTGGGCCGCGTGGAAAATGCAGCACTCGGGGCAGGTACGTCGTGTAAGCCGAGAACGTGCGCGACCGATCACCCTTGAACGAGAGGCAAACTGAATGTTGCTGGCCCTGTTGCTTTGCTACGGCGGTTTCACCGCGCTGTGTTTATCGATGGATCGGCATCACGCTGAGCTCCTGGGGCGCAAGCCGTCGGCCCGACGCCGCCAGCGCATGAAGTTCAGTGGCTGGCTGCTGCTGGCCTTGTCGTTGTGGGCGGCGGTGTCGGCGGCGGGCTGGGGGCTGGGGTTGGTGGAGTGGTTCGCGGTGTTGATGCTCAGTGCCTTGGTGCTGGTGTTGTTGATGCCGTATCGACCGCGTCTGGCGTTGTCGTTGGCCGGGTTGGGCCTGCTGGTCAGCCCCGTTGCAGCGTTTGCGCAGTGCTGACCCGATGATCAGTGGTCCTGGGCAATCCCACGATGATGAGCACCGCGGTGCGCGTGCGCATTTCCTGCAGGTGTTCCTTTCCCAGCGCTCGCAAATGGAAGCGCTGGTGAGCCGCCGCGTCGGTTGCCGAGCGACGGCGGCGGACCTGGTGCAGGACTTGTTCCTGCGTTTCTGGCGCCGGCCGCTGGTGCAGGTGGAAGAACTCAGCACCTACCTGCTGCGTTGCGCCGGCAACATCGCCATCGACCATTTGCGCAGTGAGGGCACGCGGGTGCGGGTCAACGAAGGCTGGATGCCGGAAGCGCCGGACAGCCAGGGCAGTGAACCGCAAGCGGCGCTGGAGGCGGGCAACGATTTGCGTCACGTCGAAGCGGCGTTGCGCGCATTGCCTGAGCGCACGCGGCAGATTTTTTTGCTCAACCGCATTCATGGGCGCAAGTACGCCGAGATCGCCAAAGCCATGGGTTTGTCCCAAAGCGCCGTGGAAAAACACATGATGCGCGCCCTCGAAGCCTGCAAGGCCAGCCTGCGGGAACCCGAACCGCGCACGCCAGGGAAAGCACTGTGAACCTCATCGAACGCGTCGCCCCGACGCCCGCTCAGGAGCAGGCGGCTTTTGCCTGGCTGAGTCTGTTGCATGACCAGCCCAGCAGCGGCGATCAGACTGCTTTCAGTCAGTGGTTGCTGGCCGATCCCGCTCACGCCGAAGCTTATGCGCAGGCACAAGTGGTGTGGGAATTGAGCGAAGGGCCGGCACGGACGCTGGCTGATGAAGAGGCCTTTACCTTGCAGGGTTACCTCAACGCGATGAATCGCCCGCGCCGCAGCAGCGTGCCGCGTTGGTCGGGGGCGCTGGCGATGGCGGCGTGTCTGCTGCTGATGATCAGCGTTGGCACGGGTTGGCAACCGTCGCGCTGGATCGATGATCTGGACGCGGACTATGTGTCGGCGCCGGGGGAAATTCGCACCGTCACATTGGCAGATCAGTCGCAAGTCACCCTGGATGCCGACAGCGCGATTGCGGTGGATTTCAGTCGTGGCGAGCGGCATGTCCAGGTGCGCCGTGGTGCCGGATTTTTCAATGTGACGCACACAGGCGAGCCGTTTGTGGTCGACGCTGAAAAGGGTCAGGCGCAGGTGCTGGGAACACAGTTCGAAGTCCGCCTGCTGCCCCACGGCGCGCAGGTGACGGTGCTGTCCGGGCGAGTCGGGGTGACGGCAGACAAGCACGCCGCACAGCAAATCCTGACGGCCGGCCAGCAGGTGGCTTATGGCGATGGCTCGGCGAAAAAACTCCATGCCATCGACAGCGAAGCGCAGTTGGCGTGGCGTCAGGGTTGGCTCAATTACTACAAGGCGACACTGGCCGAGGTGGTGCAGGACCTGGGGCGGTATTACCCGGGGCGGATTGTGCTGCTCAACGATGAACTGGCGGCGCGACGGGTCAGCGGCAGTTTTCCGAGCACGGATCCGCAAGCGGTGTTGAGTTCGTTGCAAGGGGTGTTGGGGTTTGAGCAGCATCACCTTTTGGGGCATCTGATTATTTTGCGTTGAGGCTGCTGGCCTCTTCGCGAGCAGGCTCGCTCCCACGTTTGAAATGCATTCCCCCTGTGGGAGCGAGCCTGCTCGCGAAGGCGTCAAATCAAACACCGCATGCCCCGAATGAAAATTATTTCAACTTTCTGGTGAGGTAAACCCCGACGCCATTCGTGTAGTGACTGAAACTGCGAGTCATTCGCATCCCGTAGCGGTTCTACACAGGTCATGAGCAATGAAGTCCAGGGCAAAATCGGATTCGGTCAAACAATGGTTGGGTACGTGTGCATTGAGCTTTTCGGCGTTGGCGTTATTGCCGTTGAGTGTGGCGGTGGCGGCTGAGGTCGGTAATACCCAGCAGCGCACGTCGTTCAACTTCGCAATCGCCGCCAAACCGCTGCCCCAGGCCCTGAGCGACTTCAGCCGGGTCACCGGCATCAGTGTGGTGTACACCGATGAAGCGCCGTACGGTCTCACCGCCCCGGCGATCAATGGCCCGTTGAGCGCCGAGCAGGCCATGCAGCGTTTGCTCAGCGGTTCGGGTTTCACCTTCCGCCGCACCGACGCCCGTACCCTGGTGCTGGAGCCCGCGCCTACTGCAGGCGCGTTGAATCTGGGCGCGACCACCATCACTTCGGTGGCCGATCAATCGATGAGCTATCAGCCGCCGCCCACCAGTTCGGTGATGCGCTCCTCGGCGTTGCTCCAGGAAATCCCTCAGACCGTCAATGTGATCCCGGCTCAGGTCATTCGCGACCAGGCACCGCGCAATCTCGATGACGCGCTGGCCAACGTCAGCGGCATCACCCAGGGCAACACGCTGGCGAGCACCCAGGATTCGGTGATGACTCGCGGCTTCGGCGATAACCGCAACGGCTCGATCATGCGTGACGGCATGCCGATCGTGCAGGGCCGAGGCATGAATGCAACCGTGGACCGCGTCGAAGTGCTCAAGGGCCCGGCCTCGCTTCTGTACGGCATCCAGGACCCGGGCGGCGTGGTCAACATGGTCAGCAAGAAACCCGAGCTTGAGCAGTACAACGCCCTGACGCTGCGCGGTTCGACCTATGGCGACGGCAAAAACGGCAGTGGTGGCGGCCTCGACAGCACTGGTGCGCAGGGCGATTCCGGGCTGGCGTACCGCATGGTCCTGGACCACGAAGACGAAGATTACTGGCGCAACTTCGGCACTCATCGCGAGACATTGGTGGCGCCGTCCCTGGCCTGGTTCGGCGAAAGCACCCAGCTGTTGTTCGCCTACGAACACCGTGAATTCCTGACCCCGTTCGACCGTGGCACGATCATCGATCCGCGCACCAACCACCCGTTGGACATCTCGCGCAACGAACGCCTGGACGAGCCGTTCAACAACATGGAAGGCCGCTCGGACCTTTACCACTTCGAAGCCGATCACGAGCTCAACGACAACTGGAAAGCCCACTTCGGCTACAGCTGGAACCGTGAAACCTACGACGCCAGCCAGGTGCGCGTCACCGCCATCGACACCACCAGGGGCACGCTGACCCGCAGCATGGACGGGACTCAGAACGCTATCAGCACCGACCGCTTCACCACCGCCAGCCTTGAAGGCAAAGTGAATGTGCTGGGCATGCAACATGACCTGGTGTTCGGCGTCGATGACGAGTACCGCAAGATCTACCGCGAAGACCTGATCCGCCAGAAAAGCCTGAGCACCTTCAGTTACGTCAACCCGGTCTATGGCCGTGAAGTCGCCGGCACCACCGTCAGCCCGGCCGACAGCGCACAGACCGACAAACTGCGCAGCGATTCGATATTCCTCCAGGACTCGATCCACCTGACTGATAAGTGGATTCTGGTGGCAGGCGGGCGCTTCCAGGAGTACGACCAGTACGCCGGCAAAGGCGTGCCGTTCCGGGCCAACACCGACAGCAACGGTCAGAAATGGGTGCCGCGCACCGGTCTGGTCTACCGCTATACCGATGAACTGTCGTTCTATGGCAGCTACACCGAATCGTTCAAACCCAACTCGACCATTGCGCCATTGAGCGGCAGCAGCATCGTGCTCGACGGCAGCGTCGCGCCGGAAGAAGCCAAGTCCTGGGAAATCGGCGCCAGGCTCGACATGCCGGGGCGCATCACCGGCAACGTCGCACTGTTCGACATCAAGAAGCGCAACGTGCTGATCGCCAACTCCGAAGGTCCGACGACGATCTACAGCGCCGCCGGTGAAGTGCGCTCCCGTGGCCTGGAAGTGGACCTGACCGGCCAGCTCAGTGATCGCTGGAGCCTGATCGGCAGCTATGCCTACACCGATGCCGAAGTCACCGAAGACCCGGACTACAAGGGCAAAAAACTGCAAAACGTCGCCAGGAACACCGGCTCGCTGTCGGCGGTCTACGACTTCGGCACCCTTGTTGGCGGTGATCAACTGCGCGTCGGCGCCGGTGCGCGGTATGTCGGCGAGCGGGCGGGGAACGCGGTGAATGATTTCGACTTGCCGGGCTACACTGTGGCCGATGCGTTTGCCACTTACGACACCAAAATCGAAGGGCAGAAGGTCAAGTTTCAGCTCAACGTGAAGAACCTGTTTGACCGCACCTACTACACCTCGGCGGCGAGCCGGTTCTTTGTGTCGATGGGGGATTCGCGGCAGATCTCACTGTCCAGCACGTTGGAGTTTTAACAGAGACCGCGTCATCGTTCATCGCGAGCAGGCTCGCTCCCACAGGGGAATGCATTCCAAATGTGGGAGTGAGCCTGCTCGCGATGGCGGCTTGCCAGACACTGAAGACTTCAGGATTACCGCAAAAACGCCTGCCGATATTCCCCAGGCGTCCCGCCCAAAGCCTGGCGAAACCGGTGGGTGAAGTGACTGGCACTGGCAAACCCGCACGCCAGCGCAATCTCCCCCAACGGCTGCGTCGTCGAGCGCAACAACTCCCGCGCCCGGCTCAGTCGTCGTGAAAGCACATACTGATGCGGCGGCAACCCAAAGCTCTCTCTGAACATCCGCGCAAAGTGGTACTCCGACAGTGCACACAACCCTGCCAATTGCCCCAGGCTGATGGCCTCGGCCAGCTGACTGTCGATGAACTCCACCAATTGGCGTCGCTGATGTGCAGCCAGTCCACCCTTGAGCCGCAATCCCTCGCGCATGCCAACCTGGCCGAGCAACACATGGCTGAGCATTTCATGGGCCAGGCTGCTGGTGAGCAAGCGTTCGCCCGGTTCATCCCAATTGAGCGTGATCAGCTGTCGAAACCGCCGGGCTTGCAGCGGGTCGTCGAGAAAAGTGCCTTCGCGCAACTGCAGTTCACGAGGCTCGCGGTCCAGTAGCGTGACGCAGCCGAGGGCGAATTGTTCGGGGCTGAAATAAATATGGGCCAGGCGAATGTCACCGTTGATCACCCAGCCCGACTGATGTTCGGCCGGCAGAATGCACAACTTGTCCGGGCCGCCCTTGGTACCGGGCTGGTCGCGACGAAAGGTGCCGGTGCCACCGGCGATGTAGCAGGACAGGGTGTGGTGGCTCGGTGCTTCGTAATCCTGGGCGTCGTGATGGTTGCTCCACAAGGCTGCAGCCATGCCGTCACCGAGCTCGGCGCTGTGCTCGAGGCGAGCATTGGGCGAGCGGTTGAGGGCTTGAAAGACTTGCAACGTTTCCAGTGCGGGCATGATCGGTTCTCTCCAACGCTTTGCATCCTACTCCGTAGAGGTTGTCGTGCCAGCCCTGGCCTGACAAAAGCGCAAGTTTATGCAAGTGCAACGCAGCCCGGCGCAGGACACTGGGCACCTATTGAGGAGCCTTTGCCATGAACCTTTCTTTGTACCTGCTGACCGTGCTGATCTGGGGCACCACCTGGATTGCCTTGAAATGGCAACTGGGTGTGGTGGCCATTCCGGTGTCGATCGTCTATCGCTTCGGTCTCGCCGCGTTGGTGCTGTTCGTGATGTTGCTGCTCAGCCGGCGGCTGCAAGTGATGAATCGGCGTGGGCATCTGATCTGTCTGGCGCAGGGGCTGTGCCTGTTCTGCATCAACTTTATGTGTTTCCTCACCGCCAGCCAGTGGATTCCAAGCGGTTTGGTCGCGGTGGTGTTTTCCACTGCCACCTTGTGGAATGCCTTCAATGCACGGGTGTTCTTCGGCCAGAAAATCGCCCGCAACGTACTGATGGGCGGCGCGCTGGGCTTGTTCGGGTTGGGTCTGTTGTTCTGGCCGGAACTCGCCGGCCGCACCGCCAGCCCGGAAACCTTGCTCGGTTTGGCCCTGGCGCTACTCGGAACGCTGTGCTTCTCGGCGGGCAACATGCTGTCGAGCCTGCAACAGAAAGCCGGGCTCAAGCCACTGACCACCAATGCCTGGGGCATGGCGTACGGCGCAGCGATGCTCTCGGTGTGGTGCCTGGTCAAAGGCATTCCGTTCGATATGGAGTGGAATACACGCTACATCGGGTCGCTGCTGTACCTGGTGATTCCCGGTTCGGTGATCGGTTTCACCGCCTACTTGACGCTGGTCGGACGGATGGGGCCTGAGCGTGCAGCCTATTGCACCGTGCTGTTCCCGGTGGTGGCGCTCAATGTCTCGGCCTTGGTCGAAGGCTACCAATGGACCGCGCCGGCGTTGATGGGGTTGGTGCTGGTGATGCTGGGCAATGTGTTGGTATTTCGCAAAACCAAGAAGCCGATGGTGCAGGGGAATGGCAAGTTGGCTTGATCGTGCGTATTGCAAGGGCAGGCGAATGAACGCCTGCCCGTTTTTGTCAGCCTTTCCAGACTTGCGGGTTCACCAAATCCTGCGGGCGCTCACCCAACAGGGCGCTGCGCAAGTTGGCCAAGGCGCGGTTGGTCATGGCTTCGCGGGTTTCACCCGTCGCTGAACCGATGTGCGGCAAGGTCACGGCGTTTTTCAACTGGAACAGCGGCGATTCGGCCAGCGGTTCTTTCTCGTAGACATCCAGCCCGGCGCCCCGAATCCGGTTGTTTTGCAGCGCTTCGATCAACGCAGGTTCGTCCACCACCGGGCCGCGGGAGATGTTCACCAGAATCGCACTCGGCTTCATCAGCGCCAGTTCGCGATGACTGATCAGGTGCTTGGTTTTTTCGCTGAGCGGCACCACCAGGCAAACGAAATCGGCTTCGGCCAGCAACTGATCGAGGCTGCGGAACTGCGCGCCTAGTTCCTGCTCCAGTTCGGTCTTGCGACTGTTGCCACTGTAGATCACCGGCATGTTGAAACCGAGCCTCCCGCGACGGGCAATGGCCGCGCCGATATTGCCCATGCCGACGATGCCCAGCGTCTTGCCGTGCACATCGCACCCGAACAACGGCGCGCCAACGGTGGCTTGCCATTGGCCGGCCTTGGTCCAGGCGTCCAGTTCGGCCACGCGTCGGGCACTGCTCATCAACAAGGCGAAGGCCAGGTCGGCGGTGCTTTCGGTGAGCACATCAGGTGTGTTGGTCAGCATGATGCCGCGTTCGTTGAAGTAGGCGACGTCGTAGTTGTCGTAGCCAACCGAGACACTGGAGACAACTTCCAGTCTGGCGGCGTTTTCCAGTTGCGCGCGGCCCAGTTTGCGGCCAACGCCGATGAGGCCGTGGGCGTGGGGCAGGGCCTCGTTGAATTGGGCGTTGATGTCGCCATTTTTCGGACTCGGCACGATGACGTCGAAGTCCTGCTTGAGGCGTTCGATCATTTCAGGGGTGACGCGGCTGAAAGCGAGGACGGTCTTTTTCATCGGAGGAGGGCTCGTCGGGCGGAGGTGAATGGTAAGCACGCTAACATTCTTCTCGGGATTTGTGCGAGTTGAACGTCTACCGCTCAACGGCAGTAGCAAGCTTGAAGCTTGCGGCGCTTCATCCAGTTATACTGCCGCCTTTCGCGGCTCGCTTACCGGGCCCGACTTTATGTGTATCACCCGGAGCTTTCATGACTTCCCCGAAACAACCGCCGGTTGCCGACGCTTTGAGCGACGACCAGGCAGAGCTGCCAGACAGCGTCGACTCCAGCGCAGACAGCGAAACCAAAGCCGCGATCCCGGCGTTCAAGTTCCCGTTCAAGCCGGGCGACCTGGCGGCTGCCAAGAACGCCAGCCAGCCGTGGTACAAGAACGGCGCCAAGAATGGCCACACCAAGACCCCTGGCGCGGCGCCCCCGGGTACTCGTCGTACGATGGGCAAGCGCTGACCGTCAGCGCATTTTTGCGTGGGTCATAGTTCTTTCTTTCATTAAGAAAATTCCCACAGGGATGGGCGATTAGTCCTCTGGGAAGCGCGGTGGCCACTCGTCGAAGATTCACGTCCGTGAATTCTTGACGAAGGCCGCCTAATGTCTCTGGTAAAAACCCTCTCTCTACTGTCGCTGGTGGCCCTGACCACTGGCTGCGTGTCCTCTGCGCTCGATCCACAGATCCGTTTCGGGGTCGAAGCCCTGGTTCCACCGTTCGAGAGCCGTAACGACAAGGGTGAACTGGTCGGATTGAATATCGAATTGGGCAACGCACTGTGTGCCGAACTCAAATCCCGTTGTGTCTGGATCGATCAGGATTACGCCACCAACATCCCTGCACTTGAAGCCAACCGTTTTGACGTGATCATGCCGATGACGGCTACAGCGGCGCGTCGGGAGCGGATCGATTTTACCGATGATCTCTACCCCCTGAGCAGCCGTCTGGTGGCGCGCAAAGGGGCGAATTTGCAACCGGATGCGCAATCGCTCAAGGGCAAGCGTGTCGGCGTCCTGACAGGCACCAGTCGTGAAGCGTTCGCCAAGTCCCGTTGGGAGTCGGCGGGGGTGACGGTGCGCAGTTTCAATTTCAACACACAATTGGTCGACAGCCTGCTGGCGGGCGAGATCGATGCCACCCTGCAAGACACCATTGAAATCACCCAAGCGTTGTTAAGCCTGCCCCGGGGGCAAGCGTTCGACTTTTCCGGTGCCGCCCTCAAGGACCCCATGCTGGGCAGTGGCGTGGCCATGGCTGTGCGAAAAACCGACACGCCGTTACGCGATAACCTGAATGCGGCCCTTGAGCGTCTCAAGCAAAATGGCCAGTACCAGACGATTACCCAGCGGTATTTGCCAACCGCCACACCAGACTCCCCTCGCTACGTTCCTAATGAAGAAGGCTTGCCATTTTCCGATGCGGTACAGGTCGGTGAGACCCTTTATCTGTCTGGTGTGCTTGGTCTGGGGGCCGATGGTGAACTGGTAAAGGGCGGTATAAGCCCGCAAATGACCCAAGCCCTGGAGAACCTGCGCACCGAACTGCAACGTAACGGCTCGTCTGTGGCTCATGTGGCCAAATGCACGGTCATCCTGGCTGATATCAAGGACCTCGCCGCGATGAATGCGGTGTACAGCCGTTTCTTCCCGGCAGATCGTCTGCCTGCCCGCACGACGTTCTCGGCTAAAAAACTGATAGCGGACGCACGGGTGGAAGTCGAGTGCCTGGCGGTTGCTGCTCGTTGACACACCGCTGGAAAAAACACTGCGCATCGAGAGCTGCGCAGTGGCTTGGCGTTTCAGGCCGCGCGCAAAGAGATAAACGCATAGGTCAGTGGCGCATCAGTCGCCACGTTCGCGCCGGCCGCCAGCACTTGCCCGGCGATGTCGTCGCCTGACACATGGAACAGCCATTCACTGCGCCGGTCCGTCTGCGTCTGCCCGGCAACCTGGTCCAGCACCGTGGCAAACGCGGTCATGTCCGGCAGATAAGCGGTAAAGCCATCGCCCTTGAGCGCTGTAGTCCGAATCCCCAATAACGCGCAAATCGCATCCTTGGTCTGAATGTCATCGCGATCTGCCTGACGGGAGCGCTGGATTAAACCGACCAGCTCCTGATCCACCAATTCACCGCCAATAATCAGATCCGGTCCTTTTTCCCACGACTCGGGCGGACATTCCTTCACCGCTGTGTTCAATGGAATGTGCGGATTGATTTCCATCGGGTAGATGCGGCACACCAGTGGCCGGCGTTCGTAGATGCGGCAGAGATTGTCTTGGTCAAGATTTCGGCAGGGACCGACGTTGTAGGCGGCAAAGGTGATGGCCACGTACGCCTCGGATGCGCCGCTACGAACCACCACCGAGCGGCGTTCGGCGTGTTCGCGTTGTTGCACCGGCAGGCCCAGGCCGTTAGCCAGGAAACCTTCCACCAGCACAATCACCTGACCGCCATCGCTCGCCCACATCCGGGCTTCGGCCAAGGTCAGGGGCACGTGGTGGTCAGTGCAGCATTTGCCACAACCTACGCAGGAAAACGTCGTATTCATTGAGGGGTCAGTCGCATGTGAGGGCGTGAAACGGCGACAAAATACCGCCGTTAAGACCGGTGTCGAAGCAAGTTATGCGCCAGTCATCGGGTTTGGGCGGTTGGGCGGATGGAGTCCCATTCGGTGACGTAAGCCGTTTTGCTTTTCTTGTTGTAGAGGCACAGTTCGGTGCCTTGCTGGCCTTTCATGTGTTTTTGCGGGTATTGGCCTTGCAGCAGCAGTGCGGTGTAGCCAACCCGGTCATCGAACTGTGCGGCATTGCCGACGGGTTTGACATTCGCAAGACCGCTGGCCTTGGTGCAACTGGCGAGCACGGCTTTGTCGTAGACGGCCCAGGCGTCGGGGCTGGAGGCGTGGGCCTGGGTGACGAGGGCGGTTAGGAAAAGGAAGGTCAGGGTGGCAGCTTTCATGGTTCAGGGATCCTAGGGCGGGTGTTGGCCAGGATCGGAGTATGCCTGAAGGTTGTATGGCGTTTGCACAGGCCTCATCGCGGGCAAGCCCGCTCCCACGAGATTTGGCGGTGAACATAAAATTGTGGTTCAACCCTGACTCTGTGGGAGCGGGCTTGCCCGCGATGGCGGTGTATCAGGCCGGCACCAACTCCCGACGGACCACGTACATTCCGGCACTTTCATACAGCCGCTGCGCCCGAAGGTTATCCTCAAGCACCTTCAAATCGACAAAACCTTCCCGTCGCTGCTGAAACACTTTGAAAGCATGCAGCAGCAACGCACGCCCCAATCCCAGGCCCTGAGCCCGCGGATGCACCACCAGGTTTTTGATGTAGGCGCTGGTCCAGCACTGGCACACGCCGACAATGCCTTCGGCATCCAGGGCAATGAAACACAGCGCGGGGTCGTATTCAGGGTCGGTTTCAAAACGCTGTTGCCAGACGTCCAGCGTCGGCACGCGACCGCCACCTTCGCAATAACCCAGGTCCATCAAGTGATGGACGGCTTCGGCACATTCGGGACGGTATTGGGTCAATTCAATGCCGTTCGGCCAATCAATGACCGGCACAACCTCAGCGAGGTTGCGCCGCATCAGAAAGCAGAAGTCCTTGGCCAAGACTCAATGACCTTGTTCAGCGACCGCCTTGGCCGCTTCGATCAGGCATTTGGTCAGTTCCGGCGAGGAGAACTTGGTCAGCACCGCGTTCGCCCCGGCAAGACGGGCCTTTTCGCTGTTCATCGCGCTGTCCAGCGAGGTGTGGAGCAACACATAGAGGTGCGAGAAGTCCGGTGTTTCACGCAGGGTGCGGGTGAAGGCGTAGCCGTCCATTTCGGACATTTCGATGTCCGAGACGATCAGGTTGATCTGCTGGGCCGTGCCTTGCAGGTCCAGCAGGCAGTCGATGGCTTCCTTGGCGCTACGGGCGGTGTGGCATTGCAGACCGAGGTTGCGCAGGGTGTGCACCGATTGCTGCAAGGCGACCTGGCTGTCATCGACCACCAGGATGCGCGCGTTGCCGAGTACTTCGGCGTCTTCCATGCTCAATTCGGTCGGGGCCGTTTCGATCTGCGCCGGGGCGATGCCGTGGATCACCTTTTCGATGTCCAGCACCTGCACCAAGGTGCCATCGACCGAGGTCACGCCGGTGATGTACGAGCGCACGCCGCCAGAGCCGAAGGGCGGCGGACGGATGTCGGTGGTCAGGCAGTGGACGATCTTGCTCACCGCCTGAACGTGCAGCCCCTGCTTGGAGCGGCTGACGTCGGTGACGATCAGGCAGCCACCGTTCGGGTCCTCCAGCGGTCGCTCGCCGATGGCACGACTCAGGTCGATCACCGACAACGACGCCCCGCGCAAGGTGGCGATGCCTTTGACGTGGGGATGCGACTCCGGCAGTTTGGTCAGTGGCGGGCACGGGATGATTTCACTGACTTTGAGCAGGTTGATCGCCATCAGCTTGCCGCTGCGCAAGGTGAACAGCAAAAGCGAAAGTGAATCTGCGCGGGCTTTGTTGGAGGACATAAAAACCTTCTGTGGAAAAAGGTGATGGGCAACCGCGAGGATCGCCAACAGCTATCGATGCCGGGTTATCGACTTGTTGAGGGCAGGCTTTAGCGTTAATCCCCAGCATCGACCAACGGACCCTTGTAGCAACTGCCGAAGCGTGCGTCCGGCTGCGAAGCGGTCGTAAACCCTGAGCCCGTGGGGCGTCAGGTACAACGCGGTGAATGGTTTGGCGAGGACTGCGTTCTCGGACGCAGCCTTCGGCAGCTGCTTGGGGATCTTCACTTCATCCCCAGTCGTTTGGCCATCCGCCCCAGATTCGCCCGATCCAAGCCTAGCTCACGGGCAGCGCTCGCCCAGTTGTTGTGGTGTCGTTCCAGGCAGGCGTTGATCAGTCGACGTTGATAATCGTCGGTTGCTGCCCGCAAATCTCCCGATACCAACGCTACAGGACTGACAACGGGTTGCTCGACAGGCACTTCAACACTGCCATTGGGCAAATCCAGGTCCGCCGCACTCAAACTGAGAATCTTCGGTCGTTCCTTACAGTTACCCAACGCCTTCAGGGCACTGCGACCAATCAAGTGCTCCAGCTCCCGCACGTTGCCCGGCCAGTCATACGCCAGCAACGATGCCTGAGCATCGCTGTTCAGGCGCAGGCTGTTGAGGCCCATGCGAGAGCGGTTCTGTTCCAGGAAATAGCCGCTGAGCAGCAGCACATCCCGCCCGCGATCACGCAGAGCCGGTACCAGCAACGGGTAAACGCTCAGGCGGTGGTAGAAGTCGGCGCGGTAGCGACCGCTGCGCACTTCTTCGGCCAAGTCACGGTTGGTCGCTGCGATCAGTCGTACGTCGACTTGATGCTCTTTATCCGAACCCAGTCGTTGCAGTTGACCGCTTTGCAGCACTCGCAGCAATTTGGCCTGCACCGTCAGGGACAGCTCGCCCACTTCATCGAGAAACAGCGTGCCGCCATTGGCCAGTTCGAACTTGCCGCGCCGGTCATTCATCGCTCCGGTGAAGGCGCCGCGAACGTGCCCGAACAATTCGCTTTCCACCAGCGTGTCGGGCAGCGCGGCACAGTTGAGGCTGATGATTGGCTTGTCGGCCCGAGGCGAGGCGGCGTGAATGGCCTGGGCCACCAGTTCCTTGCCGACCCCGGTTTCGCCGGTGATCAGCACGGTCAGGTCGCTGCCGCCCACCAGATTGATTTCCTCCACCAGCCGTTTGTGGGTCTTGCTCTGGCCGATCAACTCGCGGTCCTGCTGGCCGCTGGCCTGACGGTAAACCTCGGCTCGCTGATGTTCGTCTTCGACCCGATTGGCCAGGCGTTCGATGCGCTCGGCGGCGTTAACCGTGGCTGCGGCGAGGCTGGCGAAGGCTTGCAGGGCGTCCAGTTCGATAGGCTCAAATTGCTCCGGATCGAGGGCGTCGAGCGTCAGCAGACCCCACGGACGTTCGTCGATAAACAGCGGGCAACCCATGCAGTCGTGGACTTCCAGGTGATCGTCGAGGCCATCGACCAGCCCGTCGTATGGGTCGGGCAAGTCGCTGTCGGCGGCGAAGCGGGTCGGGCCGGGGCTGCTGAGCAATGCTTCAAAGCGCGGGTGTTCGCTGACCTTGAAGCGTCGACCGAGGGTGTCCGTGCTCAACCCGTCGACGGCCAGCGGCACCAGCCATTCGCCATCAAGGCGCAGCAGGGCGGCAGCATCGCAAGGGAGCAGGGCGCGCATGGCTTCGAGCAGGCGCCGATAGCGCTCGCCTTCGGGGAGTTCGCGGGACAGGTCGGAGACCAGGGGGAGCAGGGCGGTGAGCAACGATTTTGCAGTCATAGTGACTCCATGTAGTCGGTATGACTATAAAGCGGTCGGCGTCGATATGACTACTTTGTTTTTAAGTTATTGATTTTTAAGTGTTAATTAGTTGGCATGGAAACTGATAAGTAATGGGCATTCACATAAAGCTCAGGAGTCGCCCTTATGCTTAGCGTTCAAGACCGTGCAATCGTTAAATCCACTGTGCCGTTGCTCGAAAGTGGTGGCGAAGCCTTGATCACTCATTTCTACCGCATGATGCTCACCGAGTACCCGCAAGTCCGCCCGCTGTTCAACCAGGCCCACCAGGCCAGCGGTGATCAGCCTCGTGCACTGGCTAACGGCGTATTGATGTATGCGCGCCACATCGACCAGCTCGACCAGTTGGGCGACCTGGTGGCCAAGATCATCAACAAACACGTGGCCCTGCAAATCCTGCCAGAACACTACCCGATTGTCGGCAGCTGCCTGCTGCGAGCCATCAGCGAAGTGCTGGGCGAAGAGATCGCCACACCTGAAGTAATGAGCGCCTGGGGTGCTGCCTATGGGCAATTGGCCGACATTCTGATCGGCGCCGAAACCAGCATTTACGACCAGAAAGAACAGGCACCGGGCGGATGGCGCGGCGCGCGGGATTTCATCGTGGTTGGCAAGGTTGAAGAAAGTGCGGAAATCATCTCGTTCTACTTCGAACCGGCTGATAAAGGCCCGATTCTGGCCGCTGAACCGGGTCAGTACATCGGCATGAAACTGATCCTCGATGGCGAAGAGATTCGTCGTAACTATTCGCTGTCGGCCTTGGCGAACGAGGGCCAATACCGCATCAGCGTCAAACGCGAAGTCGGTGGCCGTGCCTCTAATCACTTGCACGATCAGTTGCATGTCGGCGCGACCATTCAGCTGTTCCCGCCATCGGGCGAATTCACCCTGACCGCCAGCGACAAACCGTTGGTGCTGATCAGCGGCGGCGTCGGCATTACCCCGACCCTGGCAATGCTCGAAGCGGCACTGGCGACTGAGCGGCCGGTGCACTTTATTCACTGTGCCCGTAACGGCAGCGTCCACGCGTTCCGCGACTGGATCGATGGATTGGCCGAGCGTCACCCGCAACTCAAGCGCTTCTATTGCTATGACGAAGATGACGGTGTCAGCCCGGCGGCGGACAAGGTCGGGTTGTTGAGCCAGGAGCAACTCGGCGAGTGGTTGCCGCAACAGCGTGACCTGGATGCTTACTTCCTGGGGCCTAAAGGTTTCATGGCAGCGGTCAAGCGCCATCTCAAAGCCTTGGGCGTGCCGGAGAAGCAAAGCCGTTACGAGTTTTTCGGGCCGGCGTCGGCGCTCGAATAACACGCCGATATGATCGTTCCCACGCTCTGCGTGGGAACGATCACTGTGGTGGATTGATCATTTCTGTTTGTAAAGTTAATCCCTTCTTAACCCGCTTATCGTCTATTCCCCAGCATCTACCGGCACGCGCCAGGCTCTCAAAGGTCAGGGCCTGCGTGTAGACTTGCGGGTAATCGATTTTTAGAAGGGAAACGCGATGAGCGAGGAAACGATGCGGTTGGGACGTGAACGGCGATATCTGGTGTTGCTGGGTTTCATTTGCCTGACGCTGATCGGCGGTGCGCTGTACATGCAAATTGTGCTGGGCGAGGCGCCATGCCCGCTGTGCATCCTGCAACGCTATGCATTGTTGCTGATCGCGCTTTTCGCCTTCATCGGTGCGGCCACGCGCACCCGTCGCAGCATCACGGTGTTTGAAACCCTGGTAGTGATTTGCGCATTGGCGGGCGTCGCAGTCGCCGGGCATCACGTCTACACGCAGTTTTATCCGTCGGTCAGCTGCGGCATTGATGTGTTGCAACCGATTGTCGATGGCCTGCCGCTGGCGAAGATCTTCCCGCTGGGCTTTCAGGTCGATGGCTTCTGCTCCACACCCTACCCGCCGATCCTCGGTCTGTCCCTGGCGCAATGGGCGCTGGTAGCCTTTGTGCTGGTCGTGGTGCTGGTGCCGCTACTCACTTCGCGTAATCGCAAAGCGCTGCGCTGAGGCCATCCGCCGCATCGCTGCGTGACAAAAAACGCCCCGGTCCTCGTTGAGAGGATCGGGGCGTTTTGCATTTCAGGGCCCGGGTTAAAAGACCTTGATCGAAAGCAAGGAAGGGTGCGGCACATGTGCGACATGTTGTCACAGCGCGAGTGTCGCAAGGCATTTCAAGGCGGCCGATTGGTGCATAGCTACGCAACAGAATTGGAGTTTTTTAGCGGCTGCCAGTTTCAATCTCGAAAAACCGTAACAGGCAGTTTTAACAGGGCTTGGCGAATTGCCAGAGCCCTTGTCCCATACGGGATCGGGCATGGTAGAGGGAAGGCGTAGAGCCTTCGATACTGTCTGAATCGGGTGTGGTTGACCTACTGATTTTGGTGTTTTTGTTGAGAATTAATTTCGTTAACATGCGCGACTTTTGCGAAATACGTGATTGATTGTTGCGGGAATGGATAAAAATTATTTCGGGATGAGACATGGTTTATGAATCGTTACGTATCTACAATCGCCAGCACTGAATTCCCGGCACTGCTCGCCTTTACAGGTGCATGAGCAGCGATAGGGCGTCGAGAGGCCGGATGGCTTCATGCGACTCCCAGGTGTCGGTGCCTTCCAACTATCCGCACCAAATGGAATTGGTCTGTAACAAGGCCTTTGACCACGAATTCGAATAAGAACTCACCGCTGTCCCAGGATTTGTCGAACAGCGTCTGACGCGCGACGGGCAGCCACTTATTCAATCCAAGAAAAATGCCAACCCTTGGCAGGGTGAAGTGTTGGCGATCAAAACCCAACTGCATTGCGCAAGCTGCTTTAGAGGTCGTGAGATGAGTAAAAACAGGTACCCAAGACTACTAGGCATATTGCCGCTGCTCGGCACATTGCTGCTGACAGGCTGCAACATGACCTTGCTCGATCCCAAGGGCCAGGTTGGCCTGGACGAGCGAAACCTGATCATCACCGCAACGCTGCTGATGCTGTTGGTCGTGGTCCCGGTCATCGTCATGACCTTCCTGTTCGCCTGGAAATACCGCGCGTCCAACACCGACGCCGTCTACACGCCGAAGTGGTCGCACTCCACCAAGATCGAAGTGGCGATATGGACTATCCCGGTCCTGATCATCATCGCCCTGGGTTACATCACCTACAAGTCGACCCACGCGCTTGACCCTTACAAGCCGCTGGAATCCGACGTCAAGCCAATCACCATTGAAGTGGTCGCGCTGGACTGGAAGTGGATGTTCATCTATCCGGAGCAAGGCATCGCCACCGTCAACAAGATCGTGTTCCCGGCGCACACGCCAATCAACTTCAAGGTGACTTCGGACTCCGTGATGAACTCGTTCTTCATCCCGGCCCTGGGCGGCCAGATCTACGCGATGGCCGGCATGCAGACCAAACTGCACCTGATCGCCAACCAGAACGCTGAAATGGACGGTATCTCCGCCAACTACAGCGGCGCGGGTTTCACCGGCATGAAATTCAAAGCTATCGCCACTTCCCAGGAAGATTTCGACGCCTGGGTCAGCGAAGTTAAAAAGGCACCTAAACAGCTTGAAAAGGCTGAATACGAAGCCCTTGCCAAGCCAAGCCAGAACAACCCAGTCGAGCTCTACTCCTCGGTTACGCCGAACCTGTTCCAGATCATCGTCGACAAGTACGAAGGCATGAAACCGGGCAAGCCGATGCACCACGAGAAGAAAGAGCACGAAATGGCCGCCATGGAAGGGATGGACATGAGTTCGCATTCAGCTGCCGGGGCAGAGGAGTAAACGATGTTTGGTAAATTAAGTTGGGAAGCGGTCCCGTTCCACGAACCGATCGTGATGATAACCATCGCCATGATCGCGCTCGGTGGTCTGGCGCTGTTCGCTGCAATCACCTACTTCAAGAAGTGGACTTACTTGTGGACCGAGTGGCTGACTTCGGTTGACCACAAGAAAATCGGCGTGATGTACATCATCGTCGCCATGGTCATGCTGCTGCGCGGTTTCGCCGACGCCATCATGATGCGTACCCAGTTGGCCATGGCCACCGAGGGTTCGCCTGGCTACCTGCCGCCTGAACACTATGACCAGATCTTCACCGCCCACGGTGTGATCATGATCATCTTCATGGCGATGCCATTCTTCACCGGCCTGATGAACCTTGCAGTGCCGCTGCAGATCGGTGCGCGTGACGTTGCCTACCCGTTCCTGAACTCCCTGAGCTTCTGGCTGCTGGTATCCGGCGTGGTGCTGATCAACCTGTCCCTGGGCGTTGGCGAATTCGCCAAGACCGGTTGGGTTGCCTATCCGCCGCTGTCGGGCCTGCAATACAGCCCGGGCGTGGGGATGGATTACTACATCTGGGCGCTACAGTTATCCGGGCTAGGTACGACGCTGACGGGGGTCAACTTCCTGGCCACCGTCCTGAAAATGCGTACCCCTGGCATGAAGCTGATGGACATGCCGATCTTCACCTGGACCTGCACCTGGGCCAACGTTTTGATCGTGGCTTCGTTCCCGATCCTGACCGCTACCCTGGCACTGCTGACGCTTGACCGTTACATGGATTTCCACATTTTCACCAATGAACTTGGTGGCAATCCGATGATGTACGTCAACCTGTTCTGGGCCTGGGGTCACCCCGAGGTTTACATCCTGATTCTGCCGGCGTTCGGGATCTTCTCCGAAGTCATCTCGACCTTCACCGGCAAGCGTCTGTTCGGCCACCACTCGATGGTCTACGCATCGGGCGCGATCTCGATCCTGGGCTTCATGGTCTGGTTGCACCACTTCTTCACCATGGGTTCGGGGGCCAGCGTCAACGCCTTCTTCGGTCTGGCGACGATGCTGATTTCGATCCCGACGGGGGTGAAGCTATTCAACTGGCTGTTCACCATCTACCAGGGCCGTCTGCGTTTCACCAGCCAGGTTCTGTGGACCCTGGGCTTCATGGTGACCTTCGCCATCGGCGGCATGACCGGCGTACTGCTGGCCATTCCGGGTGCTGACTTCGTGCTTCACAACAGCCTGTTCGTGATCGCTCACTTCCACAACGTGATCATCGGCGGCGCGGTATTCGGCTACATCGCAGGCTTCGGCTTCTACTTCCCGAAAGCGTTCGGCTTCAAGCTGCACGAAGGTTGGGGCAAGGCAGCGTTCTGGTTCTGGATTTCGGGCTTCTTCGTCGCGTTCATGCCGCTCTATGCTCTGGGCTTCATGGGCATGACCCGTCGTCTGAACGCCACCACCAACCCTGAGTGGGTGCCGTACCTGTACGTCGCCATGTTCGGTGCGGTGATGATCGCTGTGGGTATCGCTTGCCAGCTGATTCAGCTGTACGTCAGCGTGCGTGATCGCAACAAGCCAGAAAACATCTGCGAACACGGCGACCCGTGGAATGCCCACACGCTGGAATGGTCGACTTCGTCGCCACCTCCGTTCTACAACTTCGCGGTACTGCCAAAAGCAGAAACCATCGATCCGTTCACCGAGGCCAAGGAAAACGGTACGGCGTACCAGGCTCCGGCCAAGTACGAACCGATCCACATGCCAAACAACACCGCCACAGGTGTGGTCATGGGAGCGCTGTTGACCGTGTTCGGTTTCGCAATGATCTGGCACATCTGGTGGTTGGCCATCTTCGGTCTGGTCGGCACCGTGGTGTACTTCGTGATCCACGCTGCACGTGATGATCAAGGCTATATGGTGCCGGTCGACGTGATCGAGCGCATCGAAGCCGAGCAGCACAAGCGTCTGGTAGCGGCCGGGAAAGTTCCAGCCTCCGCCACCCGTGTTGAAACCTCGTTGGAACAGGCTTAAACCATGTCGAACTTAGTGACCAATGCTGGACACACCCATGTCGATGGACATGGGCATGATGACCATCACCACGACTCGGGCGAGATGACCGTATACGGTTTCTGGCTCTACCTGATGACCGACTGCATTCTGTTTGCGTCGATCTTCGCGGTGTACGCGGTACTGGTTAACAACGTAGCGGGTGGCCCGTCGGGCCACGACATCTTCGAGCTGCCATACGTACTGGGCGAAACCGCTCTGCTGCTGTTCAGCTCGATCACCTACGGCTTCGCCATGCTGGCGTTGTTCAAGGGGAAGAAAACCCAGGTACTGGGCTGGTTGGCCATGACCTTCCTGTTGGGCGCCGGCTTTATCGCCATGGAGATCAACGAGTTCCACGTTCTGATCGCCGAAGGCTTCGGCCCTAGCCGCAGCGGCTTCCTGTCCGGGTTCTTCACCCTGGTCGGCACCCACGGTCTGCACGTGACCAGCGGTCTGATCTGGATGGCGATCATGATGTATCAGGTGCAGAAAAACGGCCTGACGGCGACCAACAAGACCCGTCTGAGCTGCCTGAGCCTGTTCTGGCACTTCCTGGACGTGGTGTGGATCTGCGTATTCACCGTTGTTTATCTGATGGGGACTATGTAAATGGCTAACGCTCATTCCCACGATAGCCACGACGCCGGCCACGGCAGCGTCAAGTCCTACGCTATCGGTTTCATTCTGTCGGTGATCCTGACCGTCATTCCTTTCGGCCTGGTGATGTATCCATCGCTGCCAAAAGCCATGACCCTGTGGATCGTTCTGGCCTTCGCTGTGATCCAGGTGTTCGTCCACCTGGTTTACTTCCTCCACCTGGACCGCTCCGCCGCCCAGCGTAACAACGTGATTGCGTTGGTCTTCGCTGCCCTGGTAATCGTCCTGTTGGTAGGCCTGTCGCTGTGGATCATGTTCAGCATCCACTCCAACATGATGGCGCACTGAGGTAAATCCGGATGTCCTTGAAGCACTTTATCCAAATCACCAAACCGGGGATCATTTTCGGTAACGTGCTTTCAGTGGCAGGCGGATTTTTCCTGGCCTCCAAAGGGCATGTCGATCTGGCCATCTTCCTGGCTGCGATAATCGGCACGTCCCTGGTGGTGGCTTCCGGTTGCGTGTTCAACAACTGCATCGACCGCGACATCGACCTTAAGATGGAACGCACCAAAAACCGGGCGCTGGTCCAGGGCTTGATCTCCCTGAAACTGGCACTGGCTTATGCGACTGTCCTGGGTGTTTTCGGCGTTGCACTGTTGTACAAGGTGGCCAACCCGTTGGCCGCTTTGTTCGCGGTGATCGGCTTTGTCATCTACGTCGGTTTCTACAGCCTGTACCTCAAGCGCAAGTCGGTTCACGGCACGCTGGTGGGCAGCCTGTCGGGCGCCATGCCGCCGGTGATTGGCTACGTCGCTGTGACGAACAGCTTCGACATGGCCGCACTGACGTTGCTGGTGATGTTCAGCCTGTGGCAGATGCCGCATTCCTATGCCATCGCGATCTTCCGCTTCAACGATTACCTGGCCGCATCGATTCCGGTGTTGCCAGTGAAGCGCGGGATTCAAGTGGCCAAGAAGCACATCCTGCTCTACATCCTGGCGTTCCTCGTGGCGACCTTGATGCTGACCTTCAGCGGCTACGCCGGCATGAGCTACCTCGCCGTCGCCGCGGCCATGGGCATGTACTGGTTGTACATGGCCTGGACCGGCTACAAGGCAGTGGATGACACGGTCTGGGCACGCAAGCTGTTCGTGTTCTCGATCTTCACCATTACCGCGTTGAGCGTGATGATGTCGCTGGATTTCAAAGTGCCGAGTGAGCTGCTGCTGACTTACGCGCCTTAAGATTCAGAGGCTGCATTGAAAAGCCCCGCCTTCGAGAGAAGAGCGGGGCTTTTTCATTCAGGTGGCGTTTTATCGTTCCCACGCTCCGCGTGGGAATGCAGCCCCTTTGCTGTGCATGAGTACGATCAAGCGCCTGTGCGGAAAGCCCCGCGCTTCTTTTGAGCGCGGGGCATTCAGGTGTTCGCTCGTCAGTTCAATCGATTTCGAATCTAAGGGACATCAATTTGATCCAGGCTGATTTTCATAGGCGAGCCCCGAGTCGAGGTCTTTGGGCTAATCTGTCCAAAAAAATGGATACAATTTTTGATCGAGGAGGAGAGATGACAAGACACATGACCTGCGATGAACGATTCATCGCGCTGGCAAAAGAGCTCGGCTACGATATCTACGGCGAGAATACGGCCGGCGGGCATTACGCGCTGTTGGTGCGGCATCACGATGAGCTTTACATCAGCGGTCTGGTGCCGCGGATGAATGGTGAAGTTCAGTATCCGGGCAGGGTAGGCCTGGATCTGACGCTGGCGGATGCACAGAGCGCCGCCAGCATCAGTGCGTTGCGCGGTCTGGCATTGATTGTTGATTCCATCGGTTCGCTGGACAAGATCAAGTCGCTATTGCGCATCACGGTTTACATAAAGTCCACCGCGGATTTTGTCGATTTGAGCGAAGTGGCCAACGGTGCGTCGGACGTTTTCAGTCATGTACTGGGTGATGCCGGTAAACATACACGAACCACGATCGGCGTTTATCAGCTGCCGAAAGACGCAGCCATTGAAGTTGACATGATCGTGGCGATACGGCCATCAACGCACTAATGCTGAACCAGCAGGCAGTAAAAAGCCCCGCGCTGAATCTCAGTGCGGGGCTTTTCAGTCATCAATGGTGTGTTACTGCGCGGCGATGCTGTAACCATCGAACGCGGTTTGCTGCTGAAGCGCGGTAATGATGTTTTTGCGGTTAACCGCTTGTTCGGTTCCAGCATTGTCCAGGAACGTTTCGCTTTCCAGCTCTGCTTCTTCACCTTCGCCAATGAAGGAGAAGCCCAGGAATTCCAGTGCTTCACGGTCAACGTTCAGTCGCGAGCGCGGAGTGCGCAGCGGCAGTGTGACGCTGATGCCATCCTTGCTGATGATGAACACTTCGACTTCTTTCTTGGCGCGAGCAGCCTTGCTCTTGCCACTGGTCGGGTTGCTGATGGCCTGGTGGGTCTGGTTCAGCACCTTCAACGCCAGGCCATAGACGATTTCCTGGAACGCCGGGTCGTCCTTGAAGCTGGACAGAATACGGCCGATCGAGAATTTGCTGCTCAGGTCTTCCAGGGCGGCAATATCGGCAGCCTCTGCGTCCTTGAGTTGCTTGAGTTCGCCCATCAGTTCATAGGCTTTATCGTCGTCGAAGCTGTCGTGAGCCTGGCGAATCGCGGCGCGCAACCCGCGGATCTGGTCGCTTTCCCGGGTGGATTGGAAAGCGTCCAGGACCATCTCGCTGATGGTCTTGGCCTGGGTCACGTGCTGTGAAAGATTGATGGAGTTTTCGTATTCCGCTTTGGACGACAAGGTGACTACGGATTCAGCGGTATTGGAATCGGACATTGAAATTTCACTACTTCTTTTAGCTTGGGTTGAGGCGAGAAAGCACTGGGCCTTTTCAGGCCGCCTAATCTATTGGACCGAAGCGGCGTTGTCACGGATTCCCCATCGAATTCAGGTTCATCGAGCGAACGGCCCATTGCTCGGCTGTTTGTTGATCCATCGGCAAGGAGAAGCGGAAAGTCGCGCCGCGTCCGGGAACATCGATCAGCTGGATCTCGCGGCCGTGCAACTGCAGGATCCGGTGAACGATCCGCAGACCCAAGCCGCCATCGCGTCGTGCGCCGCCGATGTTGAACGGTCGCAGGAACAGACCTTCACGAAGCTCGGCAGCAATGCCAGGGCCGGTGTCGCTGACGGTGACTTCGATAAAAGGTCCTTGAGGGCGCAGGCTGAGTTCGATTTCTCCTCCTTGCGGGGTATGGCGCAGGGCGTTGTCGAACAGGTTGGTCAGTACTCGCTCGATCAACCCCAGGTCGGCGCAGGCAGCTGAAACGTTGGGTGCGAAGGTGGCCTTCAGTTCGACCTGGCGCGCCTCGGCCGTCAGTTCGAACTTCTGGAAAATATCCTGCACCAGATCGGTCAGGGAGAAGCGCTCCAGCACCGGTTGCACGAAGCCGTGTTCCAGTCGCACCAGTTCCAGCAGCGATTGAGCCAGCCCGCCGACCTTTCGGCTTTGATCCAGCGCGATGCCCAGGTAACGGCGGCGGTCGGCGGGTGACAAGGCGGCGTCCTTGAGCGACAAGGTTTCCAGGTAACCGTGCAGCGAGGCCAGGGGCGTGCGCAGGTCGTGGGAAATGTTTGCCACCAGTTCGCGGCGTTCCTGATCCTGGCGGGTCAACGAACGCCATTGCTCGCCGAGGCGTGCCTGCATCTGCCGGAAGGCGGCGTCGAGTATGGCAATTTCATCGTGGCTGGCGGCTTTTTCCACCGGAGCGGATGCAGGGGGTGTTACCGGAGCGCCATCAATGTCGAACCGGCTGACGGTTTCGGTCAAACGGCGCAACGGACGTGTGATCAGGGCAAATGCTGTGAGACCGGCAATCAGGCACAACAGCGCCACCAGCCCGATGGACAACAGCGCGGTATTCAGGGCGGCGCTGGTGGCGCCGCGTTCGGCGAAGCGGTCGTGTTCTTCGCTGAGCAGCACCACATAGAGATAGCCCACCGGTTTGCCATTGACCTGCAATGGCGCGGCGCTGAACACTTTGCGGCCATCGACACTGCGCGGATCGTCGCCGAGAACCGGCAGGGCATCGCCCTTGAGCAGGCGCTGGATCGGTGCCAGGTCGACCCGTTCCCGGCGTATCCGACCCTCGGGCGCAGCGCTGCCGACAATCCGGCCTTCGGGGTCGAGCAGATAGACCTCGACACTGGGGTTGACCAGCATCAGTTGGCTGAACAGGTCGCGCACGGCGTCGGGCATCAGGCCTTTGGTGTCCATCAGCACGGTGTCGCGGGCTATGTGCTGAGCAAGATCGCGCGACAATCCTTGCACCACTTCCAGCTCATGCATCTGGTTGGAGCGCACCTGCATCCATGCTGACGTACCGCAGCACACCAGCAGTAACACGGCGAATACCAGAGACAGGCGCTGAGTCAGGGTCAGCCTCATGGCTGTTCCTCCTTGACCGCGAATTTATAGCCACGACCCCACACCGTGAGGATGCGCGCCGGTTGTGCCGGATCTGCTTCGATCTTTGCCCGCAGGCGGTTGATGTGAGTGTTGACCGTGTGCTCGTAGCCTTCATGGCTGTAACCCCACACGGCGTTGAGCAGGTCCATGCGCGAGAACACCTTGCCGGGCTGACGGGCGAAGAAATACAGCAGGTCGAACTCCCTTGGCGTGAGATCGAGGCGGCGCCCGTCGAGGGACACATCGCGGGTGATCGGGTCGATGGAAAGACCGTCCGTGATCAGGCTGCCAGCGTCCATTTTCAGGTTGCGGGCCATGGCGTCGACCCGTCGCAGCAGCGCTTTGACCCGGGCCACCAGTTCGAGCATGGAAAAGGGCTTGGCCAGGTAATCGTCGGCGCCGAGTTCGAGCCCCAGAATCCGGTGTACTTCGCTGGAGCGCGCACTGGTGATGATGATCGGTGTGTAGCGCGCCATGGCGCGGGCGCGGCGGCAGATTTCCAGGCCGTCGACGCCGGGCAGCATCAGGTCGAGGATCAGCGCGTCCCAGCTTCCTTGCTTTAGCAATCGCATGCCTTCATCGCCATCGGCGCAGTGCACCACCTCGAACTGCTCATCGCGTAGATGCAGGCAGATAAGGTCGGCGATATGCAGGTCGTCCTCGACCACGAGGACGCGTTTGGTCTGTTCCATCAAGCTCAATCCTTCGGCGCAATGAGCGCATTGTGCGGGTTTTCCGGGGCCTGAGTTATCACGAATTGTTTAACTTCTCGTGAGGATTTGGCGATCAACCCAAGCCTAGGCTGTGTTCCATGAAAGGCACCCTGGATTTTCGGAGCAGACCATGTTTTCACGACGGCAGTTTCTTGTAGCGAGCGGCGGGCTGGGGGTTGCAGCCCTGGCAATCGGTGTATTGCCAAAATTTGCCGCGAGTTCTGCAGTGCTCAGTGACGCCAGCGCGGCGGAGGTGTTCGAGGTGACTCACAGCGACAGCGAATGGCGCGCGATGCTGAGCGACGAGCAGTACGAAATCCTGCGCGAAGAAGGCACCGAACGGGCCTACAGCAGCCCGCTGAACAATGAGCACCGCGAGGGCACTTTTGCCTGTGCCGGTTGCGACCTGCCGCTGTTTTCCGCCGCAACCAAGTTCGACAGCCGCACCGGTTGGCCGAGCTTCTGGGCACCGCTGGACAAGGCTGTGGCTACCCGTCAGGACCGATCCTTCGGCGTGTTGCGCGAAGAGGTTCACTGTCGACGGTGTGGCGGTCATTTGGGCCATGTCTTTGATGACGGGCCCAAACCCACTGGTCTGCGTTACTGCATGAACGGCCTGGCAATGAAATTCGAGCCCCTGGCGGCCTGATTCCTTCACTCACTTTTTACAGGTCGACGCTATGTGGCTTCTGGTCCTCGCTTATCTCGGTGGTGTGCTGACGATTGTCAGCCCGTGCATTCTGCCGGTACTGCCGTTTGTCTTCGCTCGCACCGGGCAGCCGTTCATGAAAAGTGGTTTGCCGCTGCTGGCGGGCATGGCGCTCACCTTCGCGCTCGTTGCCACGCTGGCCGCAGTGGGCGGCGGTTGGGTGGTGCAAGTCAATCAGTACGGTCGCTGGTTGGCGTTAGTGTTTGTTGCCTTGTTCGGGCTGACGTTGTTGTTGCCTCGATTGGCCGAGCGACTGACCCGACCATTGGTGGCGGCTGGCAGCCGGTTGTCGGAAGCGGCGGGCGCCGATGCGCGTCCGCGTCCCGGTGCTTCGTTCCTGATCGGCGTCGCCACGGGGCTGCTCTGGGCACCGTGCGCCGGGCCGATTCTGGGCTTGTTGCTGACCGGGGCGGCTCTGCAAGGGGCAAGTATCGCTACCACCTTGTTGTTGCTGGCCTACGCCGCAGGTGCCGCCACATCCCTCGCCGTGGCGCTGTTGCTGGGCGGTAAAGTCTTTGCCGCGATGAAGCGTTCCATCGGCGCTGGCGAGTGGCTGCGTCGAGGTTTGGGGGCTGCGATGCTGGCTGGTGTCGCGGCGATAGCCCTGGGACTGGACACCGGGATTCTGGCCCGGATTTCGACAGCGTCCACGGGCGATATCGAGCAGGCACTGGTGAGCCGCTTGACCGGTAAGTCACCGAGCAACAGTGGGGCGATGATGTCGCGAGACCCCGGCAGTGCGATGAAAGCGGCTGACAAAGTGCCGGGCGCATTGCCGATTGAAGGCAACCTCCCATCACTGGATGGTGCGGTGCAATGGCTCAACTCGCCGCCCCTAAACGTACAGGCTTTGAAGGGCAAAGTCGTACTGGTGGATTTCTGGACTTACTCCTGCATCAACTGCCTGCGCACGTTGCCCTATGTGAAAGCGTGGGCCGAAAAGTACCGCGATCAGGGATTGGTGGTGATCGGCGTCCATGCGCCCGAGTTTGCCTTCGAACGGAGCGTAGGCAATGTCACCAAAGCCATGAAGGACCTTGGCATCAACTACCCGGTTGCTATCGATAACGACTACAAGGTCTGGCGTGCATTCAACAACGAATACTGGCCGGCTCACTATTTTGCCGACGCTCAGAGGCGCATTCGTTATCACCACTTTGGTGAAGGCAAGTACGCCGAGTCGGAACGGGTTATTCAGCAACTGCTGCGTGAAGCGGGCGCCGCGAAGGTCGCGGACGGCCTGATCACTACCGATGCCCAGGGTGTTCAACTTGCGCCGGACATGAACGAAGTGCAGTCGCCCGAAACCTATCTCGGCTTCCAGCGTGCGGAGCGTTTCGTGCCGGAAACCAGCTTGGTGCCCGACAAGGTGTCGGCCTATAACCCACCGTCGCAATTGGCTCTCAACGACTGGAGCCTGGAGGGTCAATGGAATGTCGGTTCGGAGCGAGCGACTGCAAGCGCGTCGGCCAGTCGCATTGTTTACCGCTTCCACGCCCGTGACTTGCATCTGGTGTTGGGGCCTGGGGCTGATGGAAAACCGGTGCGCTTCAAGGTGCTGATTGACGGCAAAGCCCCGGGCGATGCCCACGGCACGGACGTGGCACCCGATGGCAGCGGCACCGTGACAGAGCAGCGTTTGTATCAATTAGTCCGTCAAAGCGGCGGCATCACGGACCGGACTTTCAGCATCGAGTTTCTCGACCCGGGTGTCTCGGCGTATGCCTTTACGTTCGGTTGATCGCTCTTCCATTACCCAGGAGTCAGACTCATGAAAACCCTGTCCACCTGGCGTCGCGCCCTGTTGGGGCTGGCCGCCGCTGGCGTCATCGGTCAATGCTCGGCGTTTTCTTTCGGCGCCGCTGAAGAAGCGATGATCATTCCTCCTCCGGCCTTTGATGAAACCACCCAGGCCCACAGTGAAACCGCGGTCTTCGCTGGCGGCTGCTTCTGGGGGGTCCAAGGAGTGTTCCAGCATGTCAAAGGCGTGAAAAAAGCCGTCTCCGGTTACGCGGGCGGTGCCGCCAATACCGCTCGGTACGAACAGGTCAGCGATGGCGATACCGGTCATGCGGAATCCGTCGAAGTCACCTTCGATCCTGGTCAGGTCAGCTACGGCACCTTGCTGCAAATCTATTTCTCGGTGGCCCACAACCCGACCGAACTCAATCGCCAGGGACCTGATACCGGCACCCAGTATCGGTCGGCGATTTTCCCGGTAAACAGCGAACAGCAACGTGTCGCTCAGGCCTACATTGCTCAACTCGACGCTGCCCGTTCGTTCAACAAACCCATCGTGACCAAACTGGAGACCTACAACGGTTTCTACCCGGCCGAGGAAGAGCATCAGGACTATCTGACCGAACACCCGACGTACCCATACATCGTGATCAACGATTTACCGAAAGTGGCGCAATTGAAGCAGTTGTACCCGGATCGATATCAGGAGAAACCGGTGTTGGTGAAGGCGGGGATGTGAGCAGAGACGATGGGAGGGAGTAGCCGTCATCCCGAAATCACATTCTTGCCGGCCACCTTCGATCGATACAGCGTCTGATCGGCCCTGGCCAGTAGTCCGCTCTGTTGTTCGTCTTCGAAGCGTTGGACTACACCAAAACTCATGGTCACTTGGAAGTCGCCCACGGCCAGCAGGCTTGCAAGGCCATGGCGGACTTTCTCGGCGAGGGTTCTTGCTTCGGCCAGAGGTGTATTGGGAAGGATCATGATGAATTCATCACCGCCCCAACGCGCCAGCAGATCGCCTTCGCGCACGCAGTTTTTCACGCACTCGACCACCTGCACCAACGCCGCATCACCCAGCGCGTGGCCATAGTGATCGTTGATGTTTTTGAAGTCATCGATGTCCATGGCAATCAGCGACAGTGGCTGTCGAAAGCGCTGGGCTCGCTCGCACTCCTGGGGTAGCGCTTTTTCCAGTCGATAGCGATTGGCGATCGATGTCAGGGTGTCGGTTTCCGCCAGTTTGCGATTTTCTTCGAGTTGAATCTGTAGCTGCTGATTGACCCGAGACAACTCCCTGGTGCGTTCTTCAACGATCGCTTCAAGGGATTGATTGCGCCGTTCGAGCGCTTCGAAAAGACGTTTCTTGTCTTCGATACTGCGGTGCGCGCCGACCATTCGCGCCACCGAGCCGTCGGCATTGCGTGCCAGCACATAGCCGCGATCTTCGATCCAGGTATAACTGTCATCCTGCATGCGGCAGCGATACTCGGCCTGATAACCCGGAGCGCGTTGATTGAGGTAATCATCAAACAACGCCATCACTCGCGGGTAATCTTCGGGGTGAATCACGTTTTCCCAGGTGAACACGGTGTTGTCCAGGGAGTGAGCTGCGTAGCCGAGCATTTCGTACCAGCCGGGGTTGCGGTAGACGAAACCGGTGTTGGCGTTCCAGTCCCAGATGCCGTCGCTGACCAGCTCCAGAATGGTATGCAACATGCCTTCGTTCAAATCCGACAGATTGAACTTCAACGGCTCGATATTCGATGTCTCACCCATCACCGCTCTCCTTGCCGCTCTGATATCAAAGTGATCCGCAGTCGAGGAGATTAGTTCATGGCGTGTTAAGCCGGCTAGTGCTTGCCCACATCTGCATGGCGAAATCGACGAAGCGGCGCAATTTTGGCAGGCGGTAGCGATCCTGGGTGTACATCAGGTTCATCGGCCTACATGGCTGTTGATAGTCCTGCATCAATGCCACCAGTTTTCCGTCCTTCAGGTCCGACACAACGACTTCGCCTTCGGACCCGCTCAGGCGCCAGTGTTTTCCTACCGAGTGCCAGTCATTTCCAGCCGGATAGGCAAAGGACAAACAGGGGGAGATCAGCTGGTTTTCACATTGAACTTAAGAAAGCCGGTGTTTCCGTGCGCTCCATCAGCCGTAGCTTTGAACCGGTAAATCCTTCGAACAGACGTTGGTGGGCGGAAAATCCACTGGAACCTTCGCGCGCACGATAGCTGCCGGCCCAGTCCAGTAAGGCGGTCAACAACTCATCATTGTCATCGCGCGTCACTTCGCGCTGGCGAATATTGGCGACGCACTCTTCATCATCTATGCACAGCCAGATCAACGCCGTGGCACGGTGGACAAGTTCGCTGATCATCCAGCCGTAAACGCCTTCGATTACCCATCGTTCTTCACTCGCGGCTATGCGTGCCATGCCCAGCGCCTCGGCTCGTGGACGGGCGATGCTGCATTCGTCGGACAGCCAGTTAATCGAATCAAGATCGATCCACGGCATTTGCAGGTGCCTGGCCAGCCGCTCGGCAAGCCAACTCTTGCCCGAGCCGGAGTTGCCAATGATCAGGGTTCTGGTGAGATCCATAGGGCACACCGATCAAATGAGGGAGCAGTTATCCCGAGCCTGATCGTTCCCACGCGGAGCGTGGGAACGATCAGTCAGCAGTCAGTCAGATGTTTCGGAAATTTCAGGCGCCACCATTCGCGTCTTCGGCGAGCCATTCGAGTTGTGCTGGTAGATATCCTGTGGCTGGCCTTTTTCATTAAAGAACACCTGGCCGATCCCCGCCGAGTTCCACAACCGTTCACCCGCTTCGGCATGTTCGGGGACATGCGGAACGATGCGCATGCGTCGGCGCTTGGTCAGCCAGTTGAGCGGCGAGCGTGGTGAGTAGAGCCAGCGGTTGAGGCGGTCGAACCATTCGAGCAGCGCGGGCGGGAATTCGTTTTTGATGCCGCTGCTGGTGATCTGCCAGATCTTCGGGCCGGCCTTGCGGTGTGGGATCAGCACTTCGTAGACGAAGGAATAATGCACATCACCCGACAACACCACGTAGTTACCGGGCGTGCGCGAGTGTCGGAAAATGTTCAGGATCACCTGGGCCGCGCCGCGATGAGCCATCCAGTTTTCGGCGTCCACCAGCAGCGGAAAACCGCACCAACTGAAGACGCGCTGCACGGTTTCGATCAGTTTGACGCCGAAGATCGGTGCCGGCGAAACGATGATCGCCGAGGGATGATCGAGCAGTTCCTGTTGCAGCTCGCTCAGCGCTTCCCAATCCAGCAGCCCCGAAGGCTGCTTGAGTGTCATCTCACTGCGCCAGCGCCGGGTGCGGGTGTCGAGCACCACCAGGGCCGGGCTGGTCGGCAGCACGTAATGCCAGTTTTGAAACCCCAGCAGTTCATCGATCAGGGCATCTTGCACGGGGCTGTCGAGGTAACCGTCGTGCCCGCTGGCGCTCAATCTTCCGGCCTTCTCCAGCACCGCGTCGAACGCATCCGGGTTGTTGCCCCAGCCCTGGCACAACATGTAAGCAATCAGCGCGTTGCCGATTATCCGCTTGGAGAACGGATGACCGTAGGCCGTTTCCTCCCATTGAGCGGAAAGATTCCAGTCATCGGTAATATCGTGGTCGTCGAAAATCATCAGCGTCGGCAGATGCGCCAGTGCCCGCGCAACGTTACCCAGACCCGCCTTGAAACCGTCGATGCGCGTCTGTTCCAGGGCATAACGCTCGCGCCTTTCTTTAATCAGTTTCGGCGGTTTTAGCGTGATCAATGTCCAGGGCGTCGGCGACCACACCAGCAAGTACATGGCCATGACTTCAGAGAAGGTCACCAGATGGTTGTCGGCACTGCTGCTGGTGAAAATCGGCTTACGCGCCCCACCGAAAAATCGCTCGCGCAGGGTTTCATTGCTCTGCAGCGCCGGTAACAAATCCGCACGGTGGTAGTAACTGGCGGGATGCTCGTAGAGTTTGGCGCTGTCACTGACCACTGCGCCTTCCAGGTGCTCCTCGAAAAGTCCCAGCCGCTTGATCAAGGCATGAATCGCCCGCAGCGTCGGCCCGGCCACATCATCGGCGTAGACCTGGTCGCCGCTCATCATCAACAGCGCCGGGCGATCTTTGGCTTCGTGTTCCGTCGCCAGCAAACGATCGATACACAACAATCCATCGGCCGCCGGGAAGTGCGGTTTGCGGCAGGAGCCGTGCAACAACTGATCGATCCGTGAGCGCAGGACGAAATTCGGCGAACACGCTTCGCCGTAGAGCAAATGCGGTGCCCACTCGGCGATGCCCGTCAGATCGTCATCAATCAACAGGTCGTACTCGATCAACGTGTCGAAGGGCAGGGCAGTGTCCAGCTTCACATCAATCAGATGCACAAAGGCGTGAGTGCCGATCGGGATGATCGTGCAGTGCTTATCGTCGAGACGAACGTCGTCATGGTCCTGCAGGCGCAACGTCAGTGCCAACGCCCGCGATCCCACCAGCCACATCACCAGGCGCGTGGGCTCCAGACGCCGCAACAGCGGCCCGGCCAGAACAGGGGGCAGGGATTGATGATCGTCAGGCAGCGGCAAAGACATGGACATCCGGGTTCTTGGTACTGAGAAGTGCGGAATGATAACGCAGCTGGTGTAAATGAATCGTTGCCGACTTACGCAGGATTCGTGCACAAGTAGCGGTGACGGCGTAAATACGTTCTGACGGCAGTGTCGCCGGTGCATTCGGCTTAGATGTCCATTAAAAACAGGGAATGGCAGATGATTGATTTCAACAACAAAGGCTTCTTCAAACTCAAACAGAACGACGAATACGCAGAACGCGTCACCGCGCTGCTACTGGACGGGGAGCAGGTCATCGACTCCTACAAATCCATGCGTGATGGGGTGGTGTTTACCAACAAGCGGATTATTGCGGTCAACGTGCAGGGCCTGACTGGCAGCAAGAAAGACTTCACCTCGTTGCCGTACAAAAACATCGTGGCGTATTCGGTGGAGACCTCCGGGACGTTTGACCTGGATTCGGAACTGGAGATTTATTTTTCGTCGTTGGGGAAGGTGAAGTTTGAATTCACTGGCAGGACGTCGATGGTGGAAATTTCCAAGCTGATTTCTCAGCATTTGCTCTGAACACGCAGCCCATGTGGGAGCGGGCTTGCTCGCGAAAGCGGTGTGTCAGCTGCCAAAACGCTGACTGACACTCCCTCTTCGCGAGCAGGCTCGCTCCCACAGGTTTTCAGACAGGCTTGAGTTCGTGTGAACCTAAGCCTCCCAACCCGCCCCACTGACCGCCGCTTGCGCCAGCGGATGCAAGTCTTCCCCGTGATGCTCCGTCTGCCAGGCCAGCAACTCCTTGCGCATGCCGGGCGTCCAGTACATCTGCAGATGATTACGCACGCCGAGCACGGCCTGTTGCTGGTCCGGTTCACTGGCGAAGTACTGGGCGATCTGGTTGACCATTTTGATCAGGTTGGCCGTGCTCATCGGCGCACCTCCGCTTTAGCGCCACGCGCCTGGCGGCGATCCTTGAGCAAACGGTCTTGTTCGTCGCTGAACTCCTGATAGCGTTTTTGCCACTCGGAAGGGTGGTAGACGCGGCTGACTTCCACGGCAGTGACCTTGTACTCCGGACAGTTGGTGGCCCAGTCGGAGTTGTCGGTGGTGATCACGTTGGCCCCCGACTCAGGGAAGTGGAAAGTGGTGTACACCACGCCCGGGGCGACTCGTTCGGTGACCCGCGCACGCAGTACGGTCTGGCCGGCGCGGCTGCCGATGCCGACCCAGTCACCTTCGTTGATGCCACGGCTCTCGGCGTCGGTCGGGTGGATTTCCAGGCGGTCTTCGTCGTGCCAGGCAACGTTGTCGGTACGCCGGGTTTGAGCGCCGACGTTGTACTGGCTGAGGATGCGCCCGGTGGTCAGCAGAAGCGGATAGCGATTGTTGACCTTTTCCTCGGTGGGCACGTAGCCGGTGAGCATGAAACGCCCCTTGCCGCGCACGAATTCCTCGATGTGCATGGTCGGCGTGCCGTCCGGTGCCGCGGCGTTGCACGGCCATTGCAGGCTGCCGTGGCGATCCAGTTCGGCGTAGCTGACGTTGGTGAAGGTCGGTGTCAGGCTGGCGATTTCATCCATGATTTCTGACGGGTGCTGGTAGTTCATCGGGTAACCCAGCGCGTTGGCCAGGGCCACGGTGCCTTCCCAGTCGGCCTTGCCGCCCAGGGGTTCCATGACTTTGCGCACCCGGGAAATGCGTCGTTCGGCGTTGGTGAAGGTGCCGTCTTTTTCAAGGAACGAGCTGCCCGGCAGGAACACGTGGGCGAACTTGGCGGTTTCGTTGAGGAAAATGTCCTGCACCACGATGCATTCCATGGCGGACAGGGCTGCGGTGACGTGTTGGGTATTCGGGTCGCTCTGGGCGATGTCCTCGCCCTGGCAATACAGGCCCTTGAAGCTGCCGCTGAGGGCGGCTTCGAACATGTTCGGAATGCGCAGGCCCGGATCGGGTTGCAGGGTGACATTCCAAGCCTGTTCGAACTGCGTCCGTACCACCTCGTTGGAGATGTGCCGGTAGCCTGGCAGTTCGTGGGGGAAAGAGCCCATGTCGCAGGAGCCCTGAACGTTGTTCTGCCCCCGCAGCGGGTTCACGCCCACGCCTTCGCGGCCGATGTTGCCGGTGGCCATGGCCAGGTTGGCGATGCCCATCACCGCGGTGCTGCCCTGGCTGTGCTCGGTAACGCCCAGGCCGTAGTAGATCGCCGCGTTGCCGCCAGTGGCATACAGACGAGCAGCGGCACGGATGTCGGCAGGGGCTACGCCGCAGATCTCGCCAAGAACTTCCGGCGAGTTTTCCGCGCGGCTGACCAACTCGCTCCAGCGGGCGAAATCGCTGCCCTCGCAACGGGCGTCGATAAAGGCCTGGTTGAGCAGGCCTTCGGTGACGATGACGTGGGCCAGGGCGTTGAGCATGGCGACGTTGGTGCCCGGGCGCAGGGCCAGGTGCAGTTCGGCGCGGGCATGCACCGAGTCCACCAGATCAATGCGTCGTGGGTCGATGACGATCAATCGCGCGCCTTCACGCAAGCGGCGTTTGAGCTGGGAGGCGAACACCGGGTGGGCGTCGCTGGGGTTGGCGCCCATCACCAGGATCACGTCGGCCTGCATCACCGAGTCGAAACTCTGGGTGCCGGCAGACTCGCCCAAGGTTTGTTTCAGGCCATAGCCGGTCGGCGAGTGGCAGACTCGCGCACAGGTGTCGACGTTGTTGTTGCCGAACGCGGCGCGCACCAGTTTCTGCACCAGGTAGGTTTCTTCGTTGGTGCAGCGGCTGGAGGTGATGCCACCAATCGAGTCGCGACCATATTTTTGCTGCAACCGACGGAATTCGCTGGCGGCGTAGGTCACCGCTTCATCCCAGCTGACTTCCTGCCAAGGGTCGTTGATGTTTTTGCGGATCATCGGTTTGGTGATGCGATCCGGGTGGGTGGCGTAGCCCCAGGCAAAGCGTCCTTTGACGCAGGAATGGCCGTGGTTGGCTTGGCCGTTCTTGTCCGGAACCATGCGCACCAACTGGTCGCCTTTCATTTCGGCGCGGAACGAGCAGCCCACGCCGCAATAGGCACAGGTGGTGATTACGCTGCGTTCAGGCTGGCCCAGTTCGACCACGCTTTTTTCCATCAGGGTCGCGGTGGGGCAGGCCTGCACACAGGCACCGCAGGACACGCATTCCGAGTCGAGGAAGTTCTCGCCTCCGGCGGCCGCGACCCGGGATTCGAAACCGCGCCCGGTAATGGTCAGGGCAAAGGTGCCCTGGGTTTCTTCGCAGGCGCGCACGCAGCGGTTGCAGACGATGCACTTGCTCGGGTCGTAGTCGAAGTAGGGGTTGGAGGTGTCCTTCACGTCGGCCAGATGGTTGTCGCCTTCATAGCCGTAACGCACTTCCCGCAGGCCGACCTGGCCGGCGACGGTTTGCAGCTCGCAGTTGCCGTTGGCCGAGCAGGTCAGGCAGTCCAGCGGGTGATCGGAGATGTACAGCTCCATGACGTTGCGGCGCAGGGTCGCGAGTTTCGGCGTCTGGGTGTGCACGCTCATGCCTTCAGTGACCGGCGTGGTGCAGGACGCCGGGTAGCCGCGCATGCCGTCGATCTCCACCAGGCACATGCGGCAGGAACCGAAGGCTTCCAGGCTGTCGGTGGCGCACAGTTTCGGAATGGTGGTGCCCATCAATGCGGCGGCGCGCATCACCGAAGTACCTTCGGGCACGCTGATGCTGCGGCCGTCGATGTTCAGGGTCACCTGCACGTCGCTGTCGCGGGCCGGGGTGCCCAGATCGATATCGGTGTTCGGGTCGAAGAGAGTAATCATTGGTCGGCCTCCGAAGATTGCAGACCGAATTCGGCGGGGAAGTGCTTGAGGGCGCTGACGACCGGAAAGGGGGCCATGCCACCCAACGCGCACAGCGAACCGTATTGCAGGGTGTCGCACAGGTCTTTGAGGATGATCACCTGCTCATCACGACCGCTCTGATCAGGTGCGGCCAGCAGTCGGTCGATCACCTCTACGCCTCGGGTCGAGCCGATGCGGCACGGCGTGCATTTGCCGCAGGATTCCTCGGCACAGAACTGCAGGGCGAAGCGCGCCATTTGGGCCATGTCCAGGCTGTCGTCAGCCACCACTACACCGCCGTGACCGAGCATCGCGCCGATGCCGGCGAAGGCTTCGTAATCCAGCGGTGTGTCGAATTGCGAAGGCGGCACCCAGGCGCCGAGCGGGCCGCCCACCTGCGCAGCCTTCAGCGGCCGGCCACTGGCGGTACCACCGCCGTAGTCTTCCACCAGTTCCCGCAGGGTCAAGCCAAAGGCCCGTTCCACCAAACCGCCGTGACGAATATTGCCCGCCAGTTGGAAGGGCATGGTGCCCAGAGAACGGCCCATGCCGTAATCGCGATAGAACTGCGCACCCTTGGCCAGAATCAGCGGCACCGAAGCCAGGGTCAGCACGTTGTGCACCAGCGTCGGCAGGCCAAACAAACCCTTCAACGCGGGGATCGGCGGCTTGGCGCGGACGATCCCGCGCTTGCCTTCGAGCGAGTCCAGCAGCGCAGTTTCTTCACCGCAGATGTAAGCGCCGGCACCGACCCGCACTTCCATATCAAAGGCCTGGCCGCTGCCGCCGACATTGGCGCCGAGGTAACCGGCGGTCCGAGCAATGTCCAACGCTTCGCGCAAGGTGGCCACGGATTGTGGATATTCCGAGCGCACATAGATGTAGCCGTAAGTGGCGCCGACGGTGATGCCGGCAATGGCCATGCCTTCGATCAGCAGGAAGGGGTCGCCTTCCATCAACATGCGGTCGGCGAAAGTGCCGGAGTCGCCTTCGTCGGCGTTGCACACAATGTACTTCTGCGCAGCCTGAGTGGCGCGTACCGTGCGCCATTTAATCCCGGCCGGAAAGGCCGCGCCGCCACGGCCACGCAGGCCTGAATCGAACACTTCCGTTGCGGTCTGCTCGCCGCCCACTGCGACGGCACGGGTCAAGCCCTCGAAGCCGCCATGAGCCCGGTAATCATCCAGGGACAACGGCCGGGTAATGCCGGCGCGGGCGAACAGCAGGCGTTGTTGAGTCTTCAGATAAGGCAATTCTTCCACCAGGCCCAAGGCCAGTGGATGGGTGGACGGCTCGCCTTGCAGGGCTTCGAGCACGGACGGCACATCGGCAGCGGTCAGCGGGCCGAAACCGATCCGGCCTTGCGGGCTGTCCACCTCCAGCAGCGGTTCCAGCCAATACAGGCCGCGCGAGCTGGTGCGCTGCAACTCCAGGGGCAGATTGCGTTCCTGGGCCTTCGCGGCAAGGGCGACCGCCACTTCGTCGGCACCCACGGCGCGGGCCAGAGAATCACTGGGCAGATAGAGGCGCGGCATCATGCGTCCTCCCGGCAAGCATCAAGCAATGCATCCAGACGCTCAGCGCTGAGCCGCGCATGCACGCGGCCATCCAGTTCCAGAGCGGGCGAGCAGGCACACGCGCCGAGGCAATACACCGGACGCAAACTGATGCTGCCGTCGGCGCTACTGCCGTGATCGTCCAGTTGCAGACGCTCGCGCAACTGCGCGGCGAGCTGCTCGGCGCCGCGACTCTTGCAGGACTCAGCCCGGCACAGACGCAGAATATGCCGCGCCGGCGGCGCAGTACGGAAATCATGGTAAAAGCTGATCACCCCGCGAACCTCGGCCTGACTCAGGTTCAGCGCATGGGCAATCTCGGGGATGGCGGCATCGGGGATGTAACCGATGCCCTCCTGAATCTCATGAAGAATCGGCAACAGTGCGCCCGCAGAGCCCTTGTGGCGCTCCAGCACGCTGTTGACCATAGGCAATTGCAACATCTCATCAGGCATTCAGCATTCCTCACGGTCACGGACAAACCAGAGGGTTGTCGGTCGTCCGAAAGTGTCGGCTGCGGCACTCACACCACGTCACGGAATCGTGGCAATTTCAGGCCGTCGGCCAGGGCACCCTGAGCGGGCATCTTGTTGTGCCCGGCACGGTCTTCGCCGCACCTCTACTGGGCATCAAGGGCAGCTTGCCACGGCGCTTTTGATTGAACTGCACCAAAGCGACGTGTTCGGTTCTGCCTACGACTATCCATTAAGTCTAGATGAGTGTGACACGGGGGCGTTCACTCACTGCCTAATGCCCTGAGGGCCTGTCGATGCCTGATATATATCAAGTATTACAGGTAAGAAACAGCATCAGATCCGTGGGCATTCCAGGGAGCAGATGCGTTGATCTATCCCGCTGTAAACCGAAAGCCATTCACCCCGAGCCGAATAACAAAAAGCCCCGAAAAACTTCGAGGCAAATCCAATATCCCAGCCACCCCACAAAACCCCTGTGGGAGCCAGCCTGCTGGCGATAGCGCCAGACCAGACCACATCAATGCTGAAGATGCACCGCAATGACAACCCAGCCACCTAGTTGGGCCAAATAATGCCCGTCAGCTCACCACAATCCCTGTGGGAGCGGGCTTGCCCGCGAAGGCGTTAGCCAAACCAACATAAATGCTGAATCAGCTGCGACCATCGCAAGTCACCCACACCCCACAGGCCTCAAACACTAAGCTTCAGCCTTAGCCCCCGCCCGCTTAGACGCCAGCTCATTATCCCGATCCCGATTCAGCACCTTCACCGCATCATCAACCACCGCCTTACTCATCGCTGTCAAATAATGCGCAGCCCAGGCATGGCGGTCGGTGTCTGTGGCGTAGGCAGCATCTTCGTTCAGCTTCTTGGCGAGAAACAGAAAGTCAGAAGCCATTGATAACGCATCGCCGAGAGGGACGCCGCGAGTGACGTGGAACAGGGCTTGATCCGCGCAGTAGATGGCGGGTGTTAGGCCGATGGTTTTGAGTTCGGGTTGTTCGGTCATTTGCCACCTCCGATGAGGGAGAGGCGGTCGGGGAGAGCGTTACGCGATTGGGAATTGCGTAGAGGGGAAAACCAAATTTCGTACGGATTTGTTCTAGTCATGGGTCAACATCCTTGATTTGAGGAGCTGCCACGAGCCTTCTCACAGGCTTGGGTGACAGCCGTGCGCGGGGTGAGAAACCGGCAATCAAGGCAACCGGTAGACCCGAAGGTCTCCCACGCACAGCCGCCATAAAGCCATATCGCAGACGAAAAAAAACGCCGCGATAGGTTTTGGGGCGCTTTGCGCCTTGATTGTTGCGGGCTCTCACACCCGGTCGCTGAATTGGCAGCGACGGTGGGAGGGTATCGTGGAGACCTCGTTCCTGCAACCTTCGAAATTAATGGGTAACAATCTGGTCAACCACCGCGCAAACTCGGGTGATAAAGGCGCAGTGGCCGGCCGGGGCGTGGCGCACTTCCATCATGAAACGCACTGAAACAAAGTGGCGCCATCCGTCTGCGGGTTACATATTTACGCTTCGGGTCCCTGCGCATTTACCTCATAATCGCCCGCTTCTACCGGTCTTCTCATCGGTAACTCTGCTTCTCTACTAATCTGTAGCCGCTGCCACCAGATTTTTAATAGCCAAGGAGAAAGGCAATGACAGATAACTGGAACAAGCGTCAGTCGGATGCATCTGCAAAGGATGCTCTCGAACGTTTACCAGCCTTGTCTGAATTGCCTGCGACCCTATGAGCCAAGCCGCCTTAGTCAATCCAAGCCTGCTCACCTGGTCTCGTGAGCGCGCAGGTCTCTCCACTGAACAGGTTGCTAAAAAGCTGCCGGTGAAACCTGATCGAGTACAGGAATGGGAGTCTGGCGAGACCAAGCCCACATTCCTTCAGGCTCAAAAGTGGGCGAGTCTCGCTCACATTCCTTTTGGCTTCCTATTTCTTCAGCAGCCTCCCGTCGAACAACTGCCTTTACCTGATCTTCGGACCGTCGGTGGGATTGCGCCGCAACGTCCCAGTCTGGAGTTGTTGGACACCGTCAGGGATTCCATACGTAAGCAGGATTGGTACCTGGAGTATCTGCAAAACCAAGAGCATCAGCCGCTGGCATTTGTGGGTCGCTTCAATAGCCGATCTCAAGTCGCCGAGGTAGTGGACGACATCCGCCGGACCCTCGGCGTGAACCCAGACGCTGCTCGATTGGATTACGACAAGTACAGCCGTGCCTTGATCGAGGCCGCAGAAGCGGCTGGCGTTCTGGTTATGCGCAGTGGCATTGCTCTAGGGAACACTCATCGAAAACTTGAAGTTAGCGAGTTTCGGGGTTTTGCCATCAGTAATGCCTACGCCCCCGTTGTATTCGTCAACAGTTCCGACGCCCCCACCGCCCGGCTGTTCACTTTGCTCCACGAACTGGCCCATATCTGGATTGGTAGCAGCGGAGTGTCTGACGGAAACACCGCCAACGGTCGAGACGAGGAACGATTCTGCAATGCAGTTGCAGGCGAGTTTCTGGCTCCCGAAGCCAAGTTCCGTGCACTTTGGAACGCCAACGTGAACTGGGAAGACAACCTGGCCCCGCTGGCCGCTCGGTTTCACATCAGTAAATTGGCGATCGGTCGCCGCGCATTGGATCTTGGATATCTAAGCCAGGCGCAATACAGCGCTTACTATCGAATGATCCTCAAAACTTTTCAGGATGATAAAGGTGGAGCGGGTGACTATTACCGCAACGCCACTGCGAAAAACAGTCCTCGCCTAAGCAAGGCGGTGCTGACTGAAGCAATGAGTGGCCGGATGCTGCTGCGCGATGCGGGACATTTGCTCGGCGTGCAACCTGCCAAATTAAGGAATCTCGCCAGCAGGATCACGGAATGAACCATTTGCTCGACGCTAACACGCTGATCGAGGCAAAAAATCGTTACTACGGGATGGCTATCTGTCCTGGGTTTTGGCAATGGTTGTTGCTGAAAAATGAAGCGTTGGCCTTATCCAGCATCACCCCAGTAATGGAAGAACTAAACAAGGGGAATGACGAACTGGCTAATTGGGTGAAGGAGAACGCTAGTTTCTTCCACATCACCAACGATGACGCTACCCAAGAAGCATTCGCGCAAGTGGCAGGGCTTGTGGCAGATCAGGCGCCGAGAATGAAGATAGGCGCCATGGAAGAATTTTTAGCGGGAGCAGACCCTTGGCTGATTGCAAAGGCTATGACGACTGGCGCGACTTTAGTGACTCATGAAGTGTTGAATCACCACGCGAAACGTAAATTCATCATTCCAAATATTTGTGAGCAGCTAAACGTTCCGTTTTTGAATACGTTTGAGTTATTGCACAGGCTTGAAGCGAAGTTTGTGTTGCACTCATAGCGTTGCCGCCTCGGGGTCTGATTTTATTGAGTTTCTCGCCATTATCTGGCTTGCTGGCTGAAGTGCGTTTTAAATGTCGGACTTGGTTTAATGTGAATCTTACCTAAGCAAGGAGCGTTAACGTGGATTGGCATCCGGTATTGAGAGAGCTGCACTTGTATGGTGGTGGGCGCGTTCTTAATGGGATGGATCAAACAGCAGGTCTTCGGCCCAATGCGATGAGTGGAAAGTCCGCAAGCTTAAATATAAAAAGCTATGGAAGTTTTTATGGTGACATAAGACGCTTAGGGTTGCAGATTGTTGGGTGTGATTTTTTCCATACGGAAGAGCAGGCGAAGAGTTTCGCTCCCCCAGAGTGGAGGTCTATCAATCTTACAGCTTCTCCAACGTGGCTTTGTGCGGATCAAGGGCATGATTGGTCTTTTATAGCAAATGCTGCATTCTTACAGAGAAGTGGGTTGTTTTACGATATAGCGTCTCGAATTTCCCACCAAATAAGAGCTTGTGAGTGGAGGCTTCGACAGCTATCGGAAGCATACTCTGATCAATTAAATGGGCGTTTACTCTCGAAATCATTCAAAACCAATGACCGCTTTCTTGATGGGCACACCTCATTGTGCTATTTGGCTCTACATTCCTTTTTGGTAGATGCCTGCACCCTAAGAGATTATCTTTCTGAGTTTTATTCTGAGGCAATGATAAGAAAGGATGATCCGTCTGCTAAAAAAATTACCGCTTTAAGTGGCCTATTAAAGGTTTGGCCGTCTCAGCCACCTCAGGATAAAGCAGGTAAAGAACTGAGAGCTTCATCTTTGCCTGATAATTGGCTCTATGAACTGGGCGCGTATCGCGATTTAGTCGTACATGTCGCACCTTTAGCAAACGCCGCTAAAACGCTATTGGCTTTTACGAAAACTATAGAGTTCCAAGGAGAGTTATTGCCTGCTATACAGTTACCTATTCCCATAAAGCCCGCTAAGGTAAAAAATAGCCGAACGACTGGGCAATATTTTGATGATCACGATTTAAATTTTGCGCGGGGTCTGAATTTTATTGAAGATATGGAGTCTTCGAGGGATGCACTTGAGTATGCTCATATCTCTATGCAGCAGCTCGGCGCACTTTGTAGTTCAATTGCTGGTATATCACCGTTTGCGCCTGAGGTTCCATTCATTACACCGATAAACTTTAAGATTACAAAGGGGTGATAAGGCTGTCCCCCATTTTTTTGCGCGGGGCGAAGTATCTTCTGATCCGCAAAGTGCCCGGATCAATCAATTGAAAGGGAAATATATGATCAATGATGAACTCGTTAACGCGGTTACTTGGCATCTTGAGAGCGCCGCATTCTCGGCAACTGAAATCAATGCATTCCGGCCTCCAGCTGATATCTTCCAAATGCGAATGCACTATTCACTCTACGTGACGAACCTTTTGTCGGCAGCTGACATGGTGAAGGACGCACATGGTGAATCCTTTGAAACCGCTATAAGGGAAAGTCTACATGTTGACAATTTTTCAGGAGAGGCCGTTCTCGGTTACCTTCGTGAGCTTCGGAATGGCATCGTGCACAGAGGAATTGATCCTACCGCTGGCGGAGAGGTGATCGACGGAGTGGTTTTTGCGATAGCGCCGCCTCAGGTAGCGAATCGTTCCGGCAACGCCACATTTGCTGCCCCGACCCGGCGATTAGCTGATGTGTTTCGTCATTGCGACACAGCTATGAAGCCTGTACTTGAACGATTTCTTGATCCGATGCTTTTTGCGTTCACCTTGGTTCCGCCAGAGACCTTGCTTGCGGAAGCTCGCGATGCGTTGGGCGCCACAACACACATGCCTGATTGGGCGGCAGAGTTGGCGCGTGAAAATCTTAATGTCGAAATGCTAGCGTCGGCTCGACGCCATCAAAGTGAAAAATTGAGAAGTTTGCTACAGGCGTCCTTCGGCAGTCGATCCACCTAAGACCTTTCCTCGTGGGCCGTCTAGCAATTACTTCTGTGCGACTCGTTTGGAAAAGTGGACATGCTTATTTTCATCGGCGGAAAAGGGGGGAAGTGGACAGATTTAATGTTGGATTATTATTGGATGAGAAATGGCGGCCAACGTCGGTCCGGCTATCGGGCGTTCCCGTTTTTTAGGTCGCCAGCTTTCATTCATTGAATATCTTTCAAGTAATCCTTGAGCGCGATGAGCGGGGCTTCAAATTGTTCCATTGCCCGCGCATTGCTGAAATCAGCTGACAACCGTTGCAACTCTCGCCCTAGCGGCGTATCAGCCCCGCCTATAGCGTCCAGCGCCAAACCCACACAGTGCGCCACCCTAAATTGAATCCCCTCAACATCCCTCCGCCGCACCAGCAACCGAAACACCTCCCGCTCATAATCACTCATGATCGGATCATCCCGCAGAATCGGACTTTCCCCCTCCCTCTCATAAGCCAGCTTGAGGGCGAAAAGGGCAACGGTTTCCAGAGGCAACTCCATTGTGTGAATCCTTGATTCGTTAGCCGAGCGGTTTCGGGTTTCGGGTTGCGGCGTTGAAAGGCAAGATCAAAAGATCGCAGCCTTCGGCAGCTGCTACACCATAGCGGCGGGCGAGCTTACTTTTCTACAGACGAAAAAAAAGGCCTTGCAAAGCAAGACCTTTCTTAATTTTGGTGCCCGAGGGAGACTCGAACTCCCTCAAAAACATCATAAGACCCAGCAGTGCCGCTAGTTTAAAGGCTTGTAGTGGATTTGGGTAGAAATTTTGGGTAGAATTTTGGGTAGAAATGACTAGCTAAGGTTTCTGCTATGACTGATTTTTTAGTTCTGAAATCTGGCACCTACTACGTCCGATTGGACGTTCCAGAAGACGCACGGGAAGCCTTTTCCGGGCGTAAAGTTCTGACTAAAAGTCTCAAAACGGGCAACCGTTCGGAAGCCCATATTTTCAAACTACGATGGTTGCAGCAGTGGAAAACCGAAATCGAAAAAGCCCGAAGGGGTGAAATCGGTAATTTCCGTGATGATGTTCTTCAAATAGTTGAAAAGCATCAAAGGGCAATAAACCAAGATAAAATTAAGGGGAAACCCGCAACCAATGAAACAAAAATGGGTTTTGAAGTAATCCAATATGCACAAGAAAAGAAGTTAAGCATCGACCTTGTTAATGAAGCAATTGATATTGCAGCAGGTCGTTCGGACTACTCACCCAAAACCCCGTTTTTCAAAAGTCGCCTTGATGCGTTCTATAACTATGAGTTAAATCAACGAAAAGTTGACTTGAATACAGTCGATAGACATATAAAGAGAATTAAAGCACTTGATGCGTTTTTGAAAGCTGAGGACTTACTGCTAGATTATGAAGCGGTTGGTTCTTTTTTGATTTCAAAAAATCTTGAAGCTAAAACTAAAAAACAATATCTATTTTCGTTTAATGCATTCTATAATTTCTTGATTAAAAAAGAACCACCCTTTAAAGAGCGTTATCCTATGAACCCATTTAAAAATCATGAACTGAGCCAAGTCCGTCGCGGAACACTTAAAGAGGACGAGAGACGTGCTTTTACTACTGACGAAGTTAATGCCCTGCATAGTAAAGCAATTGAAATGGGAAAGCGTAAGCTAGCGGATTTGATTGAAATTGCCGCTTACACGGGGGCACGGATAGAAGAAATTTGCCGTTTGAAAATATCCTCAGTTGTTAAAGAAGATGGTATTGATTGTTTTCATATCACGGAAGGTAAAACACAAGCATCTGTTCGATTTGTTCCAATTCATCCGGTTCTTATGGAAACGGTCAAACGGCTTGTTAGTTCATCGGACGATGGGTATTTGTTGAAGACAAGCAAAGGCGGGAAGTATGAAACTAAATCGAAAGGTTTAGGCAATCAATTTTCAATTTTCAAAACAGATTTGGGATTTGACAAGAAGTGTGTTTTCCATAGCATTCGGAAAACTGTAATCACTACATTAGAACGTGCAGATGTGAAGAACCTTGTCATCATCTCTTTGGTCGGTCACAAGGCTGATGGATTATTACGAATGACTTTCGATAGATATTCGGAAGGCCCAACCCCATCATCAAAAATGGATGCTGTTAAATATCTGCAATATAAATTTTCAGTATAGTTTTTATTATTATCGTCAATTATAAGGCTGCCATATAAGGTGGCTTTTTTTATGCCTGCTATACACCGCTATATGACCGCTATACGTGTGCTATACGAATACTATAAATATAGAATTCATTCACTCTTGAAAGCATTAAAATATATGCTAACTTATAAGTATAGTGTGAGTTCTTTTGCTACATGCGAGCAATGTAAATGTATAGCACCTCACTTCGTTCGTTGCTTACATTTACGCTCGATTTTTCGCACTACGTTTGAAAAATTAAAATCAACAACTATGAGGAATGTATGAGTGATAATAAAAAACCAAGACAGATGAATGTAAGAATATCCGAAAGTGATTACGAAAAGATTGAGCACGAAAGAAAAATTATACACAAAAGCCAGTCCGGCTTTATTTCCCACATTATCAATAATGGCATCAATTCAATTATTGAAATCACCAATCCTGAACTTAGACAAGACATTGATAAAATTGAAAGGTTTCTGGGCGGATATGGAAACAACCTAAATCAAATAGCTAAAAGTCTAAATGCTAATGAGGCACCCCCTTTTGATATTTTAAAAAGGCTAACTGAACTCGACCAAAACATAACCATACTTACTAAAAAGTTGGACAAATTAAAAAAGGAGACATTAAGAAACGTAGGCAAGTCATGATACGCAAAAAACTCAGCACTCAAAAATCAAAATCGGCCATTTACAAAACGGCCAAGTATTTTAACAAAGCAGATGGGTGCGTATTATTCGAGTCCAACATGCACACGCCTTTGAATGCTTCAAAGAAAGATATTGCGAAAGCAATATCACAATCAATTGAAAGCGATATTACTGACAGCAAGAAAGGTAGAAAGCAATCAGTTAGAACCCAGCACGATGTTGTTAGCTTTCATACGAATGACAATATTACACCAGAGCAAGCCCGAGATATTGCAAAAGAACTTTATGAGGCCACGCACAAACTTTCAAACAGAAAGTATTCGTTAGGCGTTCACATTGATACAGATGAGGTTCATGTTCATATTGTATGGGCAATAAAAGACTTTGATGGTAAATGCTACAACGTCAGCAACGACTATCGCAAGATAGAAAGAGAGTGCGAACATCTAGAAAAGAAACACAACTTGATTGCTCCCAAAAATAGAATATCAAGAGACATTGATACTTTGAACAATAATTCAAAATACAAAGACAAAACAGCGGAGCAAAAGAGAAACTTAATAAATAAAAAATACGCCGACAAAAAACCATCATCAAATGAACGCATGCTTGAAATACGCGGGATTATTTCTAATAAAGAAGAAATGAAGACTGACTTAAAAATTTTCCTGCAACAGTCAAGCTCTCCGAGTGACTTCATAAACAAAATCGCAGATAACGGATACAACGTTATCTATAATGGGAAAACTTCCTTTTCCATTCAACATGAGGACCAGATATTCAAAGCATCCGAGCTTGGCCTATCTTACAAAACACTTAAAGCGAAACTAGGTGATGACAGTGGCTTTGAGCAGACTTTGAAAAATAAGCACAACGTTAAGAAATACGAAGATTGTTCTATTGCTTCCAATGAAGCAGAACCCGACTACATGAAAAAGATTAAACCGAACTCAGTGCTTGCCACCAAGTTCAAGTTTATTCAGCATAGTGACAAGGTTGAATATTTCTATAATTCAGCCAGCAGCAAGAAATCATTCGAGTATTACAAAGACCCGTCAAAAATTTCATTCCATGATTTATCAAGACAGTCAGCAAAGGCTGGCATTCAAAGGCTTGTTGCTGACGCCAAACCACCACAATCATTCACAGTGAATGGCCCTGATTTCTTTAAGAAAAATATATGGCTTGAATTTCAGTTAATGGGATTGGAAGCCAAAGGGTTCAAGCTTGAAGGTTACAAACCTACCCCAGCAGATTTAGACGAATTGAAGAAAATTCAGGAGCAATATGCTTCGATGAATAAGAGGCCAGAACCAAAACCACAACCAGTACCAGAAGCCCCAACGGTGGCCGTAGAAGCACCTAAGCCAGTTGAGCCTGTCATTGCTCCACCCGTCATACCTACACCTGTTCAAACCACACCAGAGAAGCCAGCAGAACCAACAAAGCAGGTTGAACAAGAACAGATTGCAGCCACCGATGACGGCTTGATAGATGAGTTGATGAGCGAGTTTGAAGCTCCCAACCATATACCAGTCGCACAAGCTCCTAAGGAAGCCATAGAACCGTCAAAATCAGCCGAGCCTGTCGTAGACCTTTACACACCGATGGAACCAGAGCCGCTTCCAGAACCTGAAAGCGATAAGGTTGAAGGTGACTATTCAACATATTCTAATGATGAGCTCGTGGAAGTATTTGAAGGTATACAGAAAAAGCTTGAAAAAACACTATTTACTGGAAACAGTAAAAGCGACATTGCGGGCCATAGATACATGGACAAACAAAATCTTATCTATGAGAGAAAAGGTGAAATTAAACGCCAATATAATTTAAGACAGGATTTTTATAAGATGTTTGATGAAATTAGTGAAAGAGACCCAACGGCAGCAAAACAGCTTGAACAAGCTTTTAAAGCACAGATGGCAAACAAAAGAGCGGTAACGTTTGACTTAAAACCGCAGTTAAATAAATAGACCCAATAGGGCTTTTTATTTGTTAATTCTTTCAAATTTCCTTATTGGCACCTTGATTGATACCTCATCTTTAAATCCATCACTATCGTAGGATTTCAGGTATTGCTCAATGCAGTCATTGATGTATCGGGACATAGGGAAATCATTCATTTTGGCTATCTCTTGAAAGCGTTGCATTGTGTCCTTCTCTGATTTAAGCAGGTATCTGTTTGTCTTGTTGCTCTTCATATTGTTCTCGGCTGTTTATATATCAATTAGAGCATAAATTTCAACCAAGTCAATAATGTATATACTTGCAATAAGAAAAACCAGCATTTGCTGGCTTGATTATTGTTCTCTTAAACACTCATCTTGATATTTATAGGGCACATTGCTTTGGTTTACCAGCACTTTAAACTCGCAATCCACCGTATCAAAGAGCAAATGATACTCGCTACTACTATGCAAGCTACTAATGTTTTTATACATCTCAGTAAGTCCCAATTGCTTAATAAGTCTTAAAACTTTCTTTTTCCCACTCGCCATCCTAATTAGTTCCATAATTTATCCCCCGGTCTGTTAGTTATAACATAACATGCCGTTGTCACAAATCAATACATTAGTATATATTTATTTATGCAGTTTCAACATCTAACCAGTCAGCGGGCACAACCTTGCAGGTTGCTTTTATGTTTATAACTTCATCACTTGTCATATCTAAAATATATTTACCTACTAGACTTTTTCCAAATACATCACCCAGCAAATCATTTTTCATGATTTGTATTTCACTAAATACTCTCTTTATTTTGAGTTTTCCATTAACAAACATAGAGAACCCTATGAAGTCATTTGTTTTAACAAACACGAACGCCTTGTCTATTGTTTCGTTTTTACCTTTTAGAAATGGTTTCCTTTTCAACTCTCTCCACAGCGATAATGTATTTTTAACGCCGAACATCGCATATCTACGAACAGACCACAACGCTTGAACCGCTCTAACTTTTTTGTGGTTTGATATTTCCAGTTTATCAACATTTAACACGCCACCTTTCAACTCGAAATCCATGTTGAATGACTTAGTTAGATACTTCATCACATATGATGTTGCCTTACTTTTCTTTGTGTCTATTTCTTCAATTCTAACGGCATTCTCCGAGTGTCTAAAATGCTTGTTAATCAATACAATCAATTCATCAAAATGTTTCTTGTTAACATACATTAAAGCGTGTTTATGAAAGCACTGGTCTTTGTGCGGCTCGACCGCCCAGAAACCGTTCATCTCAATCTTATGTCTATGGACGTCTTTTCTAAAAGCATTCCATAAGCCTTTCAAGTAATCATTGCTTTCTTTTGGAGTTGAACCATCCCAAGAACTCACGCCCTTTGATGGCTTTGGGTGAAATCTAGCGGGTGCAGTGAACGTGATGAAAAGAGGCTTGTAATCAAGTTGTTTGGCGTATAAGTCCAATGAAGTAACTTGAATAAATATCTCAGCAAATCTTTGTTTTTCAGTGCTCGCTATCTTTGATAAAGGGACTTTCTTTTTGTTCTCATAAACCACAGAGTTTTTCATGATGTAATCAAGTTGTTTGGCTTCGTCCGCTTCTCTATCTCGAACAACTTCATCGCTACAAATTTCATAGTCACGACCAGCACCAATCATCCCCAACTTCAATTTGTAGAGTTCATTCCTTTGTTTTTGTATTCTTTTAATCTGCGTTTTCAGCTTCTTTTCATCAGCTATGTTTATCAATTTATCTTTGAGCGTTGAGCCTTTAATATCCTTTATTTTAATGCCGTATCCGATGTTCCATTCAGGGTTTACATATGGGAATACAGCACCAAAAACGCCGTCATTATTATTGAGGTTTCTTTGTTTAACTATAAGAAGGTCTTGTATGTTATCGAACACAAATGAGATATTTTTGACAACTTCATTTAATTCGCTGCTTTTGCAAATGGAATACTTTTCTTGTATTTTCCAGCAAGTGTATTCAGGGCATTGTGAAACCCAATTGAATTTCTCTTTAATATGGCGAATTTCTTTCGCAATACTTCCGACTTTTCTTTTTGATGAGTTGTTATTCTTGTTGTCCAAGTTTTCTTTTAAAGCCATATTCCTTTCAATTGCATTCTCAAAGAAATACTGACGCTCACATTCTTTTAAGAAGAATTCGATGTTTGCTTTGTCAGTGGATATCCTTTGAGGTATAAAAATCATATATGTATTTTAAGTTTATACATACACATATATCATGAGATTTTTATAAGTCAAATATAGATATACGTTTTATTGAATTCACCCTCAATAGAAAGCCAAGTCAAGAACGTTCAAAAAAACCCATAAAATCAACTTGCGACACTTATTTAAGAGTTATCCAAGAAGAACAAAAACAAAGCCCGCCCTAACAGGCGAAAAGCATCTGGGAGTTGCGAACTAAGTTCGCATATAAAACCAAAGGCATTTTGAGCAGCAAAACTTTCAAAAATCAAAACTTATGAAATTGCCGTTTTTAGGTGATTTGTTATCTTGTGCGTATGTTAATACAGAGAATTAAAAGACGCCGTTTTTTGCCTGTTTCTGTTAACGCACTAATAAAGTGCATTTGGTTTTTTCTACGGTTTTATGTGATTTTTTGAGTTTTCATTTTTTTTGACAGTCGTTTTTTGGCTCAAAATCAATGAAAAACTCTGTCAATAGCAAAATGAAAATAAATATAAGGTTCGACCTTAATCATCAAATAGAGGTCAACGCTAGGTTTCTAAAAAACTTCAAACTTCTAATTTTGACCTCACCCCGAGAGGGTTCGAAATGAGGCAGTAAAACATTTAGCGTTCTACCCTAATGGCTTTCCGCTCCTTTTGCAGCGGAGCGACCACCAAATGGCGAGCCACTGCACGCCCCGCTTTTGTCTGGTCATTCATCATTCTTGAACAATCGACCTGTTCGGTAGAAAACGCGTCAATTTGGCCTATTTGAACACGGTAGCTATCAATATTTATAAGGTTCCCAATTAGCCTCGTTGAAGTAGTTTTTTCCTTGCATCATTAAACTCTTGCTCGCTTATGTGCCCGTCTTCTTTTAATTTAGCCCATTTAATAAGTTCATCAGCAACAGAAAATGACTTCAGTCTTTCTCCTTTTATTATATCTATGTCCTCAAAGCCGCCTTGCAGGGTAATTTTTTTAGGCTTGTTAGTAAATATTCCATTATTCGCAACCCAGTCCGTGTGTGATGCAAGTGGTGACAGAAATAGTTTATTGACCAGCAATATATAAATAATCGCGATACCAGCAAACGCCAATGAAATAATAAATTCTGCACCGTCCCTATCATATCTATCTTTTGCCCCTAAGGTTGTCGCGTAATACATCGCAAACAACGCGGCTACTCCGAGAGCTAAAAATACATAACATTTGTAATTTCTGACGGCTGTTTCGATATGAGAGAAATCGTTATTCTTTTTCATCATAAACGTGCCAAAAATAAGAAATAACGCTGGAATTATTCCCACGATAAAAAATATCGTTGGCAACATCGCTAAGACAAAAATCATTATTTTACTTTGCTCGGCACTACTTAATGGTTTCGCACTCATGTTGCCCCCTTAATAATTTCAGTTTGAGATACCTTATAATCATCCAAGACTTAATTCTTATTTAAAAAAACCGTCAGCATTTGAACTGCTATGATAATTATCGACCACCAGATAAATATCTTTCGCCTAGTGGAAGGGGTTCTCTTATTTTTAAACGCAGAGATGACCGCGACATTGATAGCTGGTGCAAACATGCTACCTCCAATCGCTTCCGCTATATATTCACGAAACACCTGTGGGACGCTGACAATCTTTGTGATGTTATAAAACCCAAAATCCTTACTTGTGATTGCGACAAACACAACAATAAATGACAACACACTTAGTGCAATTGCAAGCGTTAATGAGACAGCTTTCTGTTCCTTATCAAGCGTTGTATCCATTTCTTGCCTCACACCTGTCATGTGGCTTTCCTTGCGTGGTGGCGTTTTGCCTAGGCTAATCCTCGCCTGAGCCACACATCTACGCAACCCATGGTTGACCCTTTTACGCACTGCTGCGGAGCCGCAGCACGTCAAACGGTCTGGATCAGAAAGGATGGCTTGAACGTACAGTCTCTCGCGTGAATGCAAAGCAAGAAGACCACTGCCGGGAGGCAGTTTTTCCCAAGAAAAGGGTATGAGAAGGGTAGATTTTTTGGATAGAAAAAGGGGTAGAAATTTCTTTCTACCCCTTCTCTAAGTCCTTGATTTACAAGGAAAATGTTGGTGCCCCGAGGGAGACTCGAACTCCCACTTCTTGCGAAAACGGATTTTGAATCCGCCGCGTCTACCAATTCCGCCATCAGGGCTCAATGGCGGCGAAGTATAGAGATGAGATAACCGTCGGTCAATCAGGTACATGGAGAATTTTTGATATTTCCGCTAGACTTCCCGGCCCTGCTAGACGAACCCCATCATGCGCGTTGCTGACTTTACCTTCGAGCTCCCTGATTCGCTGATCGCCCGCCATCCTTTGGCCGAGCGTCGCAACAGTCGCCTGTTGACCCTTGATGGGGTCAGCGGCGCCCTGGCACACCGTCAATTCACTGATTTGCTTGAGCATTTGCGCCCGGGCGATTTGATGGTGTTCAACAATACCCGGGTGATTCCGGCGCGGCTGTTTGGCCAGAAGGCTTCCGGCGGCAAGCTGGAAATTCTGGTGGAGCGGGTGCTGGACAGTCATCGCGTGCTGGCCCATGTGCGCTCCAGCAAATCGCCGAAGCCGGGGTCGAAGATCCTGATTGATGGCGGTGGCGAAGCCGAGATGCTGGCGCGCCATGACGCGTTGTTCGAGTTGGGGTTCGCCGAAGAGGTGTTGCCGCTGCTTGATCGCGTTGGGCACATGCCGTTGCCTCCTTATATAGACCGTCCGGATGAAGGCTCGGACCGCGAGCGTTATCAGACGGTCTATGCCGAGCGTTTGGGCGCAGTGGCGGCGCCGACGGCGGGGCTGCATTTCGATCAGCCGTTGATGGAGGCGATTGCCGCCAAGGGCGTCGAGACGGCGTTCGTGACCTTGCACGTCGGTGCGGGTACGTTCCAGCCGGTGCGCGTCGAGAAAATCGAAGATCACCACATGCACAGCGAATGGCTGGAAGTCGGCCAGGACGTGGTCGATGCCGTCGAAGCCTGCCGTGCTCGCGGTGGTCGTGTGGTGGCCGTGGGGACCACCAGCGTGCGTTCCCTGGAAAGTGCCGCGCGCGATGGTGTGCTCAAGCCGTTCAGTGGCGACACCGACATCTTTATTTACCCGGGCCGCCCGTTTCATGTGGTCGATGCCCTGGTCACCAACTTCCATTTGCCCGAATCCACGCTGTTGATGCTGGTTTCGGCGTTTGCCGGTTATCCCGAAGCCATGGCTGCCTATAAAGCAGCGGTGGAGCATGGTTACCGCTTTTTCAGCTACGGTGATGCGATGTTTATCACCCGTAATCCGGCGCCACGCGGCCCTGAGGAAACAGTATGAGTCGTATGTCGTTTGAGTTACTTGCTACCGACGGCAAGGCTCGTCGCGGTCGTTTGACCTTCCCGCGCGGTACCGTCGAGACCCCGGCCTTCATGCCAGTGGGCACGTATGGCACGGTCAAGGGCATGTTGCCGCGGGATATCACCGCCACGGGCGCGGAAATCATTCTGGGTAACACCTTCCACTTGTGGCTGCGTCCTGGCACCGAAGTGATCAAGAAACACGGCGACCTGCACGATTTCATGCAGTGGAAAGGCCCGATTCTGACCGACTCCGGCGGTTTCCAGGTGTTCAGCCTGGGCGCGATGCGCAAGATCAAGGAGGAGGGCGTGACCTTCGCTTCTCCTGTCGATGGCGCAAAAGTGTTCATGGGCCCGGAAGAGTCGATGCAGGTCCAGCGTGATCTGGGCTCGGACATCGTGATGATCTTTGACGAATGCACCCCGTACCCAGCCGACGAAGACGTCGCGCGGGTATCGATGGAGCTGTCGTTGCGGTGGGCCAAGCGTTCGAAAGAAGCCCATGGCGACAACACGGCGGCGCTGTTCGGCATCGTTCAGGGCGGTATGCACCAGGATTTGCGCATGCGCTCCCTGGAAGGTCTCGACAATATCGGCTTCGATGGTCTGGCCATTGGCGGTCTGTCGGTGGGCGAGCCGAAGCACGAGATGATCAAGGTGCTGGATTACCTGCCGGGCCAGATGCCGGCTGACAAACCTCGTTACCTTATGGGCGTTGGCAAACCGGAAGATCTGGTTGAGGGTGTGCGCCGCGGTGTGGACATGTTCGATTGCGTGATGCCAACCCGTAATGCCCGCAATGGGCATCTGTTCATTGATACAGGCGTGCTGAAGATCCGTAACGCGTTCCATCGCCATGATGATTCGCCGCTGGATCCGACCTGCGATTGCTACACCTGCCAGAACTTCTCCCGTGCTTATCTGCACCATCTGGACAAGTGTGGCGAAATGCTGGGTAGCATGTTGAATACCATCCACAATTTGCGCCATTACCAGGTGCTTATGGCTGGTTTGCGCGAGGCTATTCAACAGGGTACATTGGCCGCCTTTGTCGATGCCTTCTACGCCAAACGCGGGTTACCTGTTCCGCCTTTGGACTGAGTTTTCTGACCCCAAGATTCAACATTTGCAACTGGAGTGCTAAATGAGCTTTTTTATCTCTAATGCCATGGCTGACGCTGCTGCACCTGCTGCAGGCCCAATGGGCGGCGGCTTTGAGTGGATTTTCCTGGTCGGTTTCCTGGTCATCTTCTACCTGATGATCTGGCGTCCGCAGGCTAAACGCGCCAAAGAGCAGAAGAACCTGCTGGGCAGCCTGCAAAAAGGTGACGAAGTTGTGACCACCGGTGGTATCGCCGGCAAGATCACTAAAGTGGCAGACGACTTTGTTGTTCTGGAAGTTTCCGACACCATCGAAATGAAGTTCCAGAAAGGCGCCATTGCCGCCACGCTGCCAAAAGGCACGCTAAAAGCGATCTAAGTTTCAACTTCTACTCAATCGACGGGGCGCGCAAGGCGCCCCGCGTCATAAGCGGGCGGCGTGATGCTGAACAAATACCCTCTGTGGAAATACATTCTGATCCTGGCGGTGCTAGCGGTCGGTCTGATTTATTCCGCTCCCAATCTATATCCTGATGACCCGGCCATTCAGGTCAGCGGTGCAAGCACTTCGCTGCAGGTCAATCAGGCTGATCTGGATCGTGTGAGCGCAGCGCTCAAGGAATCCGGGATCAACGTCAAGGCTGCCACCCTGGCGGAAAACGGCAAGGGCGGTCTGATTCGTCTGACCAAGGCTGAAGACCAGCTACCTGCCAAAGACGTTGTGCGCAAGGCATTGGGTGATGACTACGTCGTTGCACTGAACCTGGCACAAACCACCCCGCAATGGCTGCGCAGCCTGGCCGCGCACCCGATGAAGCTGGGTCTGGACTTGTCCGGTGGTGTGCACTTCCTGCTGGAAGTGGACATGGACAAAGCCCTCGACGCTCGCTTGAAAGTGTACGAAGGCGATGTGAAGAGCCTGTTGCGTAAAGAGAAACTGCGCTATCGCAGCCTGCCGCAACTCAACGGTGCCATTCAGTTGGGCTTCACTGATGAAGCAGCCCGCGAACAAGCCCGTGCGCTGATCCGCAAGAGCTTCAACGATTTCGATATTGTTCCGGCCGACCTCAATGGGCAACCGGTACTGCGTCTGGCGATGACCCCGGCCAAGCTGGCGGAAATCCGTGAATACTCCATCAAGCAGAACTTGACCACGGTACGTAACCGCGTCAACGAGCTGGGTGTTGCCGAGCCAATCGTTCAGCGTCAGGGCGCCAACCGCATCGTGGTTGAGCTGCCGGGCGTGCAGGACACCGCCGAAGCCAAGCGTATCCTCGGCAAGACGGCCAACCTTGAGTTCCGTCTGGCCGCCGAGCCAGGCGCTTCGAAAGCCACTTCCGAAACCTTCGAGTTCCGTGAAGGCAATCGTCCGCCCGCACAGATCGAGCGCGGCTTGATCATCACAGGCGACCAGGTGACTGACGCCAAGGCTGGCTTTGGCGAGCAAGGCACGCCGGAAGTGAACATCCGTCTGGATGGCCACGGTGGCGAGCTGATGAGTCGTGCGACTCGCAGCAACGTCGGTCGCAGTATGGCTGTGATCTTTATCGAGCAGCGCCCGGTTACCTCTTACGTCAAGCAAGTGGTTAACGGCGTCGAGAAAGAAGTGCCGGTCCAGACGTTCAAGGAAGAGAAAAAGATCATCAGCCTGGCGACCATCCAGTCGCCGCTGGGTGCTCAGTTCCGCATCACAGGCCTGAACGGTCAGGGCGAGTCGTCCGAACTGGCGCTGCTGCTGCGTGCCGGTGGTCTGGCTGCACCGATGTACTTCGCTGAAGAGCGCACCATCGGCCCAAGCCTGGGTGCCGACAACATCATCAAAGGTATCGATGCATCGCTGTGGGGCATGCTGTTTGTCTCGCTGTTCATCATCGCCATCTACCGCTTCTTCGGCATCATCGCCACCGTTGCGCTGGCGGTGAACATGGTGCTGCTGCTGGCCCTGATGTCGCTGCTGGGTGCAACGCTGACCCTGCCGGGTATCGCCGGTATCGTGTTGACCATGGGTATGGCTGTCGACGCCAACGTTCTGATCTTCTCGCGGATACGTGAAGAGATCGCGGCGGGCATGACCGTACAACGGGCAATCAACGAAGGCTTCGGCCGGGCATTCACCGCGATTCTCGACGCCAACCTGACAACCTTGTTGGTCGGCGGGATTCTCTTTGCGATGGGCACCGGCCCGGTCAAAGGCTTCGCAGTGACTATGTCCCTCGGGATCTTTACCTCGATGTTCACGGCCATCATGGTGACCCGCGCGATGGTCAACCTGATCTTCGGCGGTCGTGACTTCAAGAAGTTGTGGATTTAAGGGGCTGCCATGTTACGTACAATCAACTTCATGGGCGTTCGCAACTTTGCGTTCGGCGTCACATTGTTCCTCACGGCATTGGCATTGTTCAGTGTCGCCACCAAGGGCATGAACTGGGGCCTGGACTTCACCGGCGGTACGCTCATTGAGCTGACCTACGAGCGTCCGGCCGACGTCACCAAGGTGCGTGAGCAGCTGGTTACATCGGGTTATAACGATGCGGTCGTTCAGAGCTTCGGTGCGACTACCGATTTGCTGGTGCGTATGCCAGGTGAAGACCCGCAGCTGGGTCATCAAGTGGCAGAAGCGCTGTTGAAGGTCGGCGGCGACAACCCGGCGACGGTCAAACGCGTCGAATTCGTCGGCCCTCAGGTCGGTGAAGAACTGCGCGACCAAGGCGGCCTCGGCATGCTGATGGCGCTTGGCGGCATCCTGATCTACCTGGCTTTCCGCTTTCAGTGGAAGTTTGCGGTCGGTGCCATCGTTTCGCTGATCCACGACGTGATCGTGACCATCGGTATCCTGTCGTTCTTCCAGATCACCTTTGACCTGACGGTGTTGGCAGCGGTGCTGGCGATTATCGGTTACTCGCTCAACGACACCATTGTGGTGTTCGACCGGGTTCGTGAGAACTTCCGCGTATTGCGCAAGGCGACCCTGATCGAGAATATCAACATCTCGACCACGCAAACCCTGTTGCGGACCATGGCGACGTCGATCTCCACCTTACTGGCGATTGCGGCCCTGTTGTTCTTCGGTGGCGATAACCTGTTCGGCTTCTCTATCGCTCTGTTTATCGGTGTGTTGGCGGGTACCTACTCGTCGATCTACATCGCCAACGTGGTGCTGATCTGGCTGAACCTGAGCACCGAGGATCTGGTTCCTGCAGTGGCTACCGATACGGAAGTCGACGACCGCCCATAACGGCTATCGTTTTCCAGCTGTCAGCCGAAAAGGCGCGAGTATTGAACTCGCGCCTTTTTTTATGCTCCAAGGCTGGGAGAAGCGCGGGCATGTCCCGCATGTGATGGTCAGGAGGTTCATGTGAACAAGTCGATGCTGGTTGGTGCAGTATTGGGTGCTGTTGGTGTAACTGCTGGGGGTGCTGTTGCCACCTACAAGCTGGTTAATAGCGGCCCTGAGTATGCGCAAGTTCTAGCCGTTGAACCGGTCAAGACACAAATCAAGACGCCACGTGAAGTGTGCAAGGACGTAGCAGTAACCCGGCAGGCGCCGGTCAAAGATCAACACCAGATCGCCGGTACGGTGGTGGGTGCGCTGGCAGGCGGTCTGCTGGGTAACCAGATCGGCGGCGGCACCGGCAAGAAGATCGCCACGGTCGCGGGCGCTGTCGGTGGGGGTTATGCCGGCAACAAGGTTCAGGAGGGCATGCAGGAGCGTGATACCTACACCACGACCCAAACCCGTTGTAATACGGTGAATGACATCAGTGACAAGGTTGTGGGTTACGACGTGCGTTATTCACTGGATGGCAAGGAAGGTAAAGTGCGGATGGATCGCGATCCGGGCAACCAGATTCCGGTCGACAAGGAAGGCAAGCTTGTACTGTCACAGAACGAGCCGGCTCAGTAAATAGCTGAAATTCAGAGTCAAAAAGAAGCACCCTGCGAGGTGCTTTTTTTGTGCCCGGAATGCTGATTTGAAGCCAAACATAAGACCCTGTGGGAACGGGCTTGCCCGCGATAGCGGTGTGTCAGTCGGCGACTATGGTGCAGGTTATGCCGTCATCGCGGGCAAGCCCGCTCCCACAGGGATCTGCGGTGTTCTTCGGGTGGAATTCCAGGCATAAAAAAAGCACCCCAAGGGTGCTTTTTTTGTGGCCGGGCGCTTAACGCTTCAGCGAGGGCGGCAGGTGCGGCTGGATGGCCGTCAGTACTGCTTTGAAGCATTTGGTGTTGCCGGCAACGACGTGGCCTTTCTCAAGGAAGTCGTGGCCGCCGGTGAAGTCGCTCACCAAGCCGCCAGCTTCCTGGATCAGCAGGGCGCCCGCAGCCATGTCCCACTCGGACAGGCCCGACTCCCAGAAGGCGTCGAAACGGCCGGCTGCTACGTAAGCCAGGTCCAGGCTCGCCGAGCCAGCGCGGCGGATGCCGGCGGTCTGGCCAACCAGGGCGCGGAACATGCCCAGGTAGTTGTCGAGGTTGTCCATTTGGTCATCGCGGAACGGGAAGCCGGTACCCAGCAGGGCGCCGTCCAGACTGGTGCGGCCGCTGACGCGCAGACGACGACCGTTCAGTTGAGCGCCGCGACCACGGCTGGCGGTGAATTCTTCCTGGCGAACCGGGTCCAGAACCACAGCGTGTTCCAGGCGACCGCGGTATTTGCAGGCGATGCTGACAGCGAAGTGAGGAATGCCGCGCAGGAAGTTGGTGGTGCCGTCCAGCGGATCGATGATCCACAGGTACTCTTCGCCTTCGCCGCTACCCGGGTGCATGCCGGTTTCTTCACCGAGAATGCCGTGGGTAGGGTAGGCCTTGCGAAGCGCGTCGATGATCTTCTGCTCGGCGGCGCGATCCACCTCGGATACGTAATCCTTGGCGTCTTTTTCGTCGACCTTGATGGTATCCAGGCGCTCGATGGAGCGGAAGATCAATTCACTGGCGCTGCGGGCGGCGCGCAGCGCGATATTCAGCATGGGCTGCATGGATGTGTCACCTAAGGTTGTTAAAGAAAGCCGGGCATTCTATCAGAAAGTTTCTACAGGTGAAGGTCGGTGTTCGCTTTCATAGCTTAACGGTAGGTTGAGCTGTAAGATTCTGCTCCCCATTAAAGTGTTCGAGAGCGCCTCCCTTGCTGCAAAACATTCGTGTCGTCCTGGTCAATACCAGCCACCCCGGGAATATCGGCGGTGCTGCGCGTGCCATGAAGAACATGGGCCTGTCGCGGCTGGTGCTGGTCGAACCGCGGCTGTTCCCGCACCACGAGGCCGATGCTCGTGCCTCCGGCGCCGGTGACATCCTTGAAAACGCGCAAGTCGTCGCCACCTTGGAAGATGCCTTGGTCGGCTGCAATCTGGTGCTCGGCACCAGCGCCCGTGACCGTCGCATTCCCTGGCCGTTGCTCGATCCCCGCGAATGCGGTGTGAAAGTGGTCGAGGAAGCAACGCAGGGCGCCGAGATCGCATTAGTGTTCGGTCGTGAAGATTCCGGCCTGACCAATGAAGAGCTGCAGCGATGTCATTATCACGTGCACATCCCATCAGACCCTGAGTTCAGTTCGCTGAACCTTGGGGCCGCGGTGCAGGTGTTGAGTTATGAAGTGCGCATGTCCTGGCTCGCGGCCCAAGGCCAGCCGAGCAAGGTCGAGAAGGATGAAGTGGCGTCCACCAAAAGTGGTGAGCTGGCGACCATGGATGAACTGGAGCGATTCTATGAGCACCTGGAGCAAACTCTGGTGGCCATTGAGTTCCTCGATCCGGAAAAACCACGGCACTTGATGGCGCGCCTGCGTCGGTTGTACGGACGAAGCTCGGTCAGCCGGGCGGAAATGAATATATTGCGTGGCATCCTCACGGAAACCCAGAAAGCGGCCCGTGGCGAGCTTCTTAAGCGGAAGGATTAATGATGTTTGAGCGTTTGCGTGAAGATATCCAGAGTGTTTTCCATCGTGACCCGGCGGCGCGTAACGCTTTTGAAGTTCTGACGTGCTACCCGGGCATGCACGCCATCTGGATCCATCGTCTGTCGTCGGCCCTGTGGGGCATGGGCTGGAAGTGGCTGGCGCGTCTGGTGTCGAACTTCGGTCGCTGGTTGACTGGAATCGAGATTCATCCGGGCGCCAAGGTCGGTCGTCGCTTCTTTATTGACCATGGCATGGGCATCGTCATCGGTGAAACCGCCGAGATCGGCAATGACGTCACCCTTTATCAGGGCGTGACGCTGGGTGGCACCAGTTGGAACAAGGGCAAGCGTCACCCGACTCTGGAAGACGGGGTCGTGGTAGGGGCGGGCGCCAAGGTGCTGGGCCCGTTCACTGTCGGTGCCGGTGCCAAGGTCGGCTCCAATGCCGTGGTGACCAAGGCGGTTCCGGCCGGGGCGACGGTGGTCGGGATTCCGGGGCGGATCATCGTCAAGTCCGATGATGAGCAAGATGCCAAGCGCAAGGCCATGGCCGAGAAGATCGGCTTCGATGCCTACGGGGTCGGTGAAGACATGCCTGATCCGGTGGCTCGCGCGATTGGTCAGTTGCTGGATCACCTGCAGGCGGTCGACGGCCGTCTGGAAGGGATGTGCGGTGCGTTGAAGGATCTGGGGAGCAACTACAGTGCCAAGGATCTGCCTGAGCTGCGCGAAGAAGATTTTGCCTGTGTGAAGGACAAGGATCAGAGTCAGGCCAGTTAAGCCGAGATGGCTTCATCGCGGGCAAGCCCGCTCCCACGAGGTCTCTGGTGAAACACAGATGGTGGTGTGAACACCGAAAGTCCCTGTGGGAGCGGGCTTGCTCGCGATGAACGATAACGCGCAATTGCTGGCTGTACGCCGCCAGCCTTTGCTATGATGCGCGCGCTCTTTTGCGGCTAATCCTGACTAAAGCACTAGGTCTTATAGTTGACTTAAATACTCGGGAATTGCATACTCGCCCCATTCTGAACTCCGTGGTAATTGTCCATGCGACTGACTACAAAAGGCCGATACGCCGTGACCGCCATGCTTGACCTGGCGTTGCATGCGCAACACGGGCCGGTGTCCCTGGCCGATATCTCCGAGCGCCAAGGCATCTCCCTGTCCTACCTCGAACAGCTTTTTGCCAAATTGCGCCGCAGCAATCTGGTCTCCAGTGTTCGTGGCCCGGGCGGTGGCTACCAACTGTCCCGCGACATGCAGGGCATCCAGGTCGCCCAGGTGATCGATGCGGTGAACGAATCAGTCGATGCGACCAAATGCCAGGGCCAGGGTGATTGCCATCAAGGCGACACCTGCCTGACCCACCACTTGTGGTGCGATCTGAGCCTGCAGATTCACGAGTTTCTGAGCGGTATCAGCTTGGCTGACCTTGTCACTCGCCGTGAGGTACAAGAAGTAGCCCAGCGTCAGGATCAGCGTCGTTACAACAGCAAGACGCCGCGCCTGGACAAGATTGAAGCGTCCGCCGTCGAATGACAGCCGAAGAGCTAAGCGGCACGCCAGCCAGCCTGATTTAGGAGATAGTCCATGAAATTGCCGATTTACCTTGATTACTCTGCGACCACCCCGGTTGATCCGCGTGTCGCGCAAAAGATGAGTGAATGCCTGCTGGTCGACGGAAACTTCGGTAACCCGGCGTCCCGTTCCCATGTGTTCGGCTGGAAAGCTGAAGAGTCTGTCGAAAACGCCCGTCGTCAGGTCGCTGACCTGGTCAACGCCGACCCGCGTGAAATCGTCTGGACGTCCGGTGCCACCGAGTCCGACAACCTGGCAATCAAGGGTGCGGCGCATTTCTATGCCACCAAAGGCAAACACCTGATCACCACCAAGATTGAGCACAAGGCTGTCCTCGACACCATGCGCCAGCTGGAGCGTGAAGGTTTCGAAGTGACCTACCTCGAGCCTCAGACTGATGGTCTGGTAACCCCGGCCATGATCGAAGCTGCACTGCGTGACGACACCATCCTGGTTTCGGTCATGCACGTGAACAACGAAATCGGCACCATCAACGACATCGAAGCCATCGGCGAACTGACCCGCTCCAAGGGCATTCTGTTCCACGTTGACGCGGCTCAGTCCACCGGCAAAGTCGAAATCGACCTGTCGAAGCTGAAAGTCGACATGATGTCGTTCTCTGCCCACAAAACCTACGGCCCTAAAGGCATCGGCGCGCTGTACGTCAGCCGCAAGCCGCGTGTTCGCATCGAAGCGACCATGCACGGCGGCGGTCACGAGCGTGGCATGCGTTCCGGCACCCTGGCGACCCACCAGATCGTCGGCATGGGTGAAGCGTTCCGTGTAGCCAAAGAAGATATGGTTGCCGAGAACGTCCGTATCAAAGCCCTGAGCGACCGCTTCTTCAAGCAGGTCGAAGGCCTGGAAGAGCTGTACATCAACGGCAGCATGACCGCCCGCGTACCGCACAACCTGAACCTGAGCTTCAACTACGTTGAAGGCGAGTCGCTGATCATGGCGCTCAAGGATCTGGCGGTTTCGTCCGGTTCGGCCTGCACCTCGGCTTCGCTGGAGCCTTCGTACGTGCTGCGCGCCCTGGGCCGCAACGACGAGCTGGCACACAGCTCGATTCGCTTCACCTTCGGTCGCTTCACTACCGAAGAAGAAATCGACTACGCCGCGCAGAAAGTCTGCGAGGCCGTTACCAAGCTGCGCACTCTGTCGCCGCTGTGGGATATGTACAAAGACGGTGTCGACATTTCGAAGATCGAGTGGGCGGCACACTGATTTCAAGTCGCCGCAAACCAGCCCTGCAAACCCAGGTTTCAGGGCTTCAAGAGCGACTCTCTGATGAGTGAGGATTAAGAATCATGGCTTACAGCGAAAAGGTCATCGACCACTACGAAAACCCGCGTAACGTCGGCAAGATGGACGCGGAAGACCCTGATGTCGGCACCGGCATGGTCGGCGCTCCAGCATGCGGCGACGTGATGCGTCTGCAGATCAAGGTTAACGAGCAAGGCATCATCGAAGACGCCAAGTTCAAGACCTATGGTTGCGGTTCGGCTATCGCCTCCAGCTCCCTGGCGACCGAGTGGATGAAAGGCAAGACTCTGGATGAAGCAGAGACCATCAAAAACACTCAGCTGGCCGAAGAACTGGCCCTGCCGCCAGTAAAAATTCACTGCTCCGTACTTGCTGAAGACGCTATCAAAGCGGCCGTTCGCGACTACAAGCAGAAGAAAGGCTTGATCTGACTTTCAAGATTTGGCGACGAGTAAGGAGTCACCGATGGCTATCAGCATGACAGAAGCGGCTGCTCAACACGTGCGACGCTCCCTCGACGGGCGCGGCAAAGGTGAAGGGATTCGTCTGGGTGTTCGCACCACAGGCTGTTCCGGCCTTGCCTACGTGCTGGAGTTTGTCGACGAGGTGGTTGCAGAGGATCAGGTGTTCGAAAGTCACGGCGAGAAAGTGATCATCGACCCGAAAAGCCTGGCCTACCTGGACGGCACCGAACTCGATTTCGTCAAGGAAGGGTTGAACGAAGGCTTCAAGTTCAACAACCCCAACGTGCGCGGTGAATGTGGCTGCGGCGAAAGCTTCAACATCTGAGGCTGCTCGTGGGTACTCCTTGTCATTTCGCTTTATTTGAGCTGAAACCGAGCTTCCGTCTGGATCTCGATCAGTTGGCCACGCGCTATCGTGAGTTGGCGCGCGGTGTTCATCCGGACCGCTTTGCAGACGCTTCCGAGCGCGAGCAGCGGCTGGCGCTAGAGCAATCCGCGAGCCTCAACGAGGCCTACCAGACGCTCAAAAATCCCCCAAAGCGCGCGCGTTACTTGCTCGCCATGGGCGGTCGCGAGTTGCCGCTGGAGGTCACGGTGCATGATCCGGAGTTTCTTCTGCAGCAGATGGAGCTGCGTGAAGAGCTCGAAGACCTGCAAGACAGCGCCGACCTGGCGGGTGTTGCAGTGTTCAAGCGTCGCCTGAAGACCGCTCAGGATGAACTGAACGAAAGCTTCGCAGCCTGTTGGGATGATGCGGCGCAACGTGAACAGGCCGAACGCCTGATGCGGCGCATGCAGTTCCTCGACAAGCTCACCTACGAAGTGCGCCAGTTAGAAGAGCGCCTCGACGATTAACCCAGTGCCGCTCCGGTCGCACGCCTGATATACAGATAAGTCCTGATAACGATGGCCCTACTGCAGATCGCCGAACCCGGCCAAAGTCCTCAACCGCACCAGCGTCGTCTGGCTGTGGGGATCGACTTGGGCACTACCAATTCGCTGGTCGCTGCATTGCGCAGTGGTCTTTCCGAACCTCTGGCCGACGCTGACGGGCAGGTCATCCTGCCGTCTGCCGTGCGCTATCACGCCGATCGCGTCGAAGTCGGCGAGTCGGCCAGGCTGGCTGCCGCCACCGATCCTTTGAACACCGTGCTGTCGGTCAAGCGCTTGATGGGTCGTGGTCTATCCGACGTCAAGCAATTGGGTGATCAACTGCCGTACCGCTTTGTTGGCGGTGAGTCGCACATGCCGTTCATCGAGACGATCCAGGGCCCGAAAAGCCCGGTCGAAGTCTCCGCCGATATCCTTAAGGTGCTGCGTCAGCGCGCCGAAGCGACATTGGGTGGCGAGCTGGTTGGCGCGGTGATCACCGTTCCGGCCTATTTCGACGACGCTCAGCGTCAAGCCACCAAGGATGCGGCCAAACTGGCCGGTCTGAACGTGCTGCGTCTGCTCAATGAGCCGACTGCCGCCGCTGTGGCTTACGGTCTGGATCAGCACGCTGAAGGGCTGGTCGCGATTTATGACCTGGGCGGCGGCACCTTCGATATTTCGATTCTGCGCCTGACCGGCGGGGTGTTTGAGGTTTTGGCTACCGGCGGCGACAGCGCCCTGGGCGGCGATGATTTCGATCACGCCATTGCTGGCTGGATCATCGAGAGCGCCGGTCTGTCGGCCGACCTCGACCCAGGTGCGCAACGCAATCTGCTGCAAACCGCTTGTGCGGCCAAAGAAGCCCTGACCAGTGTCGCGGCCGTTGAAGTCGCTTATGGCGACTGGAAAACCGAGCTGACCCGTGAAGCCTTCAATGCGCTGATCGAACCAATGGTTGCCCGCAGCCTGAAAGCCTGTCGCCGCGCTGTGCGCGATTCCGGCATCGAACTGGACGAAGTGCACGCGGTGGTCATGGTGGGCGGTTCGACCCGTGTGCCTCGCGTGCGCGAAGCGGTCGCTGAAGCCTTCGGTCGCGAGCCGCTGACCGAAATCGATCCGGATCAAGTGGTAGCCATTGGTGCTGCGATCCAGGCCGATACATTGGCTGGCAACAAGCGCGATGGCGATGAGTTGCTGTTGCTTGACGTGATTCCGTTGTCCCTGGGGCTGGAAACCATGGGCGGGCTGATGGAGAAGGTGATTCCGCGCAATACCACCATCCCTGTCGCCCGTGCCCAGGACTTCACGACGTATAAAGATGGCCAGTCGGCCATGGCGATCCACGTATTGCAGGGCGAGCGCGAGCTGATCAGCGACTGCCGCTCCCTGGCACGCTTCGAATTGCGCGGTATTCCAGCGATGGTGGCCGGTGCTGCGAAGATTCGCGTGACTTTCCAGGTCGATGCCGATGGTCTGCTCAGTGTCTCGGCCCGCGAGCTGGGTTCGGGCGTCGAAGCCAGCATCCAGGTCAAGCCGTCCTACGGTCTGACCGACGGCGAAATCGCCAAGATGCTCAAGGATTCGTTCCAGCACGCCAGCGACGACAAGGTTGCCCGTGTCTTGCGTGAGCAGCAGGTTGACGCCCAGCGCTTGATCGAGGCGGTGCAGGCCGCCCTCGATGTCGACGGCGAACGCTTGCTCGACGCCGAAGAGCGGATGGTTATCGAATTGCAGATGCAGGAACTGACCGAACTGATGAAAGGCACCGATGGTTACGCCATCGAGCAGCAGACCAAGCGTCTGTCGCAAGTGACCGACGCCTTTGCTGCCCGCCGCCTGGACTCGACGGTGAAAGCCGCTCTGGCGGGGCGCAACCTGAATGAGATTGAGGAATAACGATGCCGCAGGTCATTTTTCTGCCACACGAAAAGTTTTGCCCGGACGGCATGGTTGTTGAGGCTGAGCCCGGTACATCCATTCTCGAGCTGGCCCATGAACACCATATCGAGATGGAAAGCGCCTGTGGCGGCGTCTGCGCCTGCACCACTTGCCACTGCATCATCCGCGAAGGTTTCGACTCGCTGGAAGAAGCGGACGAGCTGGAAGAAGACTTTCTTGATCGTGCCTGGGGTCTGGAGGCGCAATCGCGTCTAGGCTGTCAGGCGATCGTCGGGACTGAAGACCTGACCGTCGAAATTCCGAAATACTCGGTCAACCATGCGGCCGAAGCGCCGCACTGATTCAAGGAACTGACATGAGTCTGAAATGGGTTGATGTGCTGGAAATCGCGATCCAACTGGCTGAATCCAGGCCGGATACGGACCCGCGCTACGTGAACTTCGTCGATCTGCACAAATGGGTGTTGGCATTGCCGGAGTTCAGTGATGATCCGACCCGCGGTGGCGAGAAGGTGCTTGAAGCCATTCAGGCCGCCTGGATCGACGAAGCAGACTGAGTCTGCACCGTACTCAGTTAGGCAATACCCAAGAACCCGCGTATAATTCGCGGGTTTAATTTTTCACAAATTACCGTTTCTGGAGTTACACCATGGCTGTTCAACGTACTTTCTCCATCATCAAGCCTGACGCTGTTGCAAAAAACGTTATCGGCGAGATCACCACTCGTTTCGAAAAAGCTGGCCTGCGCGTTGTAGCTTCGAAACTGAAGCAACTGTCCAAAGCCGAAGCTGAAGGCTTCTACGCTGAGCACAGCGCTCGTGGTTTCTTCGGCGACCTGGTTGCTTTCATGATCTCCGGTCCGGTTGTCGTTCAGGTTCTGGAAGGCGAAAACGCTATCGCTCTGAACCGTGAGCTGATGGGCGCTACCAACCCTAAAGAAGCTGCTGCCGGTACCATCCGCGCTGACTTCGCTGATTCCATCGACGCCAACGCCGTACACGGTTCGGACTCCGAAGCCGCTGCTGCTCGCGAAATCTCGTACTTCTTCGCAGCTACTGAAGTAACCACTCGCTAAGCATTGGCTTAAGAGTGAAGGTGAATCCATGACTACATCGACTGTTAAAACCAACCTGCTGGGTCTGACTCAGCTGGAAATGGAAAAATTCTTCGACTCAATCGGGGAGAAGCGTTTCCGTGCCGGTCAGGTAATGAAATGGATTCATCACCTTGGCGTCGATGATTTCGACGCCATGACGAACGTCAGCAAGGCCTTGCGCGACAAGCTCAAGGCTATTGCCGAAGTCCGCGGTCCTGAAGTTGTCAGCGAGGACATCTCCACCGACGGCACCCGTAAATGGGTGGTGCGCGTGGCGTCCGGTAGCTGCGTCGAGACCGTGTACATTCCCCAGGGCAAACGCGGCACTTTGTGCGTTTCGTCCCAGGCAGGCTGTGCCCTGGATTGCAGTTTCTGCTCCACCGGCAAGCAAGGTTTCAACAGCAACCTCACCGCCGCCGAAGTCATCGGCCAAGTGTGGATTGCCAATAAATCGTTCGGCAGCATCCCGGCGACCGCCGACCGTGCCATCACCAACGTGGTGATGATGGGCATGGGTGAGCCGCTGCTGAACTTCGACAACGTCGTGGCCGCGATGCATCTGATGATGGATGACCTGGGTTACGGGATCTCCAAGCGCCGCGTGACCCTGTCCACTTCGGGCGTGGTGCCGATGATCGATGAGCTGTCCAAGCACATCGACGTCTCCCTGGCGTTGTCGCTGCACGCACCAAACGACGCATTGCGTAACCAATTGGTGCCGATCAACAAGAAGTATCCGCTTAAGATGCTGCTCGAGTCGTGCCAGCGCTACATGTCGTCCTTGGGCGAGAAGCGCGTGCTGACCATTGAGTACACGTTGCTCAAGGACATCAACGACAAGGTCGAACATGCGGTCGAAATGATCGAGTTGCTCAAGAACATTCCGTGCAAGATCAACCTGATACCGTTCAACCCGTTCCCGCATTCCGGTTATGAGCGTCCGAGCAACAACGCGATTCGCCGTTTCCAGGATCAGCTTCACCATGCAGGCTTCAATGTCACCGTACGCACCACCCGCGGTGAAGACATCGATGCTGCGTGTGGCCAATTGGTAGGGCAGGTGCTGGATCGCACCCGTCGCAGCGAACGTTATATCGCCGTGCGCGAGTTGAGCGCCGAGAACGACATAGCGCAAAACGCCGCGAACAATAATTAAGAGAGGATCTCTATGTCCCTGCGCTTAGCGCTGCTATTGCTGTTGGCCAGCCTGTGTGCTGGCTGTGTCCTGTCGGGCGATTTCAACCCGATGAAGACCAGCAAGGGTCGTGACGAAGCGCGCACCGCGTACGTGCAGCTGGGCTTGGGGTACTTGCAGCAAGGTATGACCGAACGGGCGAAAGTACCGTTGAAGAAAGCGCTGGACCTGGATGACTCGGACCCGGATGCCAACGCAGCGCTGGGGCTGGTGTTTCAGGCCGAGATGGAGCCGGAGCTGGCAGACCAGCATTTTCGCAAGGCGCTGTCTTCCCGCCCCACAGATGCTCGAATCCTGAATAACTACGGCAGTTTTCTATTCCAGGAAAAACGTTATAAAGAGGCTTACGAGCGCTTTGAACAGGCCGCTGCCGACACCCTGTATCCTGAGCGTTCGCGGGTGTTCGAGAACCTCGGTATGACCGCTTCCAAGCTCGGCCAGCGTGATCTGGCCCGCCAGCAGCTGGAAAAAGCCCTGCGTTTGAATCGCCAACAGCCACGTGCATTGCTGGAAATGGCTGAGTTGTCCTTCGAAGACAGGCATTATGTGCCCGCGCGTGACTACTACGATCGTTTTAGCCTGCTCACCGAGCAAAATGCACGTAGTCTATTGCTCGGCGTCAGGCTGGCAAAAGTGTTTGAAGATCGCGACAAGGCCGCCAGTTTTGGCCTGCAACTAAAACGACTCTATCCCGGTACGCCGGAATATCAGCAATACCTGTCGGAGCAATGATGAAAGCGGCGCATCCCGAAGTTGTAGCAGCGACTCGCGTTAATCCCGGTGACACCTTGCGCCAGGCCCGCGAAAGCAATGGCTGGTCGCTGGCCGAAGTGGCCCTAAAGCTCAACCTCACCGTCAATTCCCTGAGCAATCTGGAAGCCGGCGCTTTCGACAAGCTGCCTGGGCATACTTTTGCTCGCGGTTATATTCGCGCCTATGCCAAATTGTTGGGTATGGATCAAACCGTACTGGTCCAGCAATTCGACCAGTCCACCGGCACCGACTCCCAGGGCAGCAACGTTCATAGCCTGGGTCGTATCGAAGAACCGGTTCGGGTTTCCCACACCATATTGCGAATTGTCAGCCTGCTGTTGCTGATCGCGGTGATTGGCGGTGGTTTTGTCTGGTGGCAGGATCAAACCTCATTGCGCACCAAAGACCTGATCAGCCTCAGCCCGGAACACGTTGAAGTCGAAGGCGCTGACGGCACCACCCGGATCCATCCGCTGGACGAGCCGGAAGACCAGGCTGTCGCGGAAGGTCAGGCCGACGGCGCCACGGCGCTTGCCTTGCCGCAAGCCGAGACTTCGTCTGAAGCACCTGCCGAAGCTGAAGCGACCGAACCTGCTGCTCCGGTTGCACCAGCACCAACGCCTGCGGCACCCGCGCATAGCACTGCGCCGGTTGTATCGACTCCGGTCGCGCCAGCCCCGACTGCTCCTGTTGTATCGAACCCGCCTGCGAGCGCTTCGGTGACTCCGACCATTCCCGCTCCAGCGGCGGCTGCTCCGGTTGCCGGCCAGGGTCAGGTTCAACTGCAATTCACTGCTGATTGCTGGGCGCAAGTGACTGACGGCAGCGGTAAAGTGCTGTTGAGTGGTCTCAAGCGTAAAGGCGAAAATGTTTCTGTCAGCGGCAAACCACCGTTTTCCGTACGTCTGGGCTTCGCCCGTGGCGCACAGGTTAGCTACAACGGGCAGGTCGTTGATGTCGCTCCGTTCACCAGTGGCGAGACTGCTCGCCTGAAGTTGGGTCAATAAGTCATGCACGGCGAATCTCCAATCAAACGTCGCGAATCCCGCAAGATTTGGGTCGGTAACGTGCCTGTTGGCGGCGATGCGCCTATCGCTGTGCAGAGCATGACCAACAGCGACACCAATGACGTGGCCGCCACCGTGGCCCAGATCAATCGTCTGGAAGCTGCTGGCGTCGATATCGTGCGGATCTCCGTGCCAGACATGGACGCCGCCGAAGCCTTCGGCAAAATCAAGCAACTGGTCAAAGTACCGTTGGTCGCCGACATTCACTTCGACTACAAGATCGCACTGCGCGTTGCCGAACTGGGCGTTGACTGCCTGCGGATCAACCCGGGCAACATCGGTCGTGAAGACCGTGTACGTGCGGTCGTCGATGCCGCCCGTGATCGCGGGATCCCTATCCGCATCGGTGTGAACGCCGGTTCCCTGGAAAAAGACCTGCAAAAGAAATACGGCGAGCCGACCCCGGCTGCGCTGGTCGAGTCTGCCCTGCGTCACGTCGAACACCTCGAACGTCTGAATTTCAAGGACTTCAAGGTCAGCGTGAAAGCCTCCGACGTGTTCATGGCCGTCGCCGCTTACCGCTTGCTGGCCAAGGAAATCGTCCAGCCGCTGCACCTGGGCATCACCGAAGCCGGTGGTTTGCGTTCAGGCACGGTGAAATCCGCCGTGGGCCTCGGTATGCTGCTCGCCGAAGGGATTGGCGATACTATTCGCATCTCGTTAGCGGCCGACCCGGTCGAGGAAGTGAAAGTCGGCTACGACATTCTCAAATCCCTGCATCTGCGTTCCCGTGGCATCAACTTCATCGCCTGCCCGAGCTGCTCGCGGCAGAACTTCGATGTGGTCAAAACCATGAACGAGCTGGAAGGGCGCCTCGAAGATCTGCTGGTGCCGCTGGATGTCGCGGTCATCGGTTGCGTGGTCAACGGGCCGGGTGAAGCCAAGGAAGCCCATATCGGCTTGACCGGCGGCACGCCAAACCTGATTTACATCGACGGCAAGCCGTCGCAGAAACTGACGAATGACAATCTGGTGGATGAGCTTGAACGCTTGATTCGCCAGAAAGCGGCCGAAAAGGTCGAAGCCGATGCGGCAGTAATCGCCCGCGGCTGATCGAACGAATTTAAGGATTTTTAGTGAGCAAGTCTTTGCAAGCCATTCGTGGCATGAACGACATCCTGCCCGAACAGACTCCCCTGTGGCGTCATTTCGAGGGCACCGTCTCGCGTCTGCTGGATAACTACGGTTACAAGCAGATCCGCATGCCCATCGTCGAATTCACCGAGCTGTTCAAGCGCTCCATCGGTGAAGTGACCGACATCGTCGAAAAAGAGATGTACACCTTCGACGATCGCAACGGCGATTCCCTGACCCTGCGCCCTGAAGGCACAGCGGCCTGTGTGCGTGCGGTGCTCGAGCACGGCATCACCGGCGGTGGGCAGGTGCAGAAACTCTGGTACATCGGCCCGATGTTCCGCCACGAACGTCCGCAGAAAGGCCGTTATCGCCAGTTCCACCAGATCGGTTGCGAAGTGTTCAACCTCGACGGTCCGGACATCGACGCCGAACTGATCGTGCTGACCTGGCGCCTGTGGGGCGAGCTGGGCATCCGTGATGCAGTCAAACTTGAGCTCAACAGCCTGGGTACCGCTGAGTCCCGCGGTCGTTATCGCGAAGCGTTGGTCGAGTTCCTGTCGGCGCACCTGGACAAGCTGGACGAAGACAGCCAGCGCCGTCTGAAGACCAACCCGCTGCGGGTTCTGGATACCAAAAACGCTGACACGCAAGCCGTGCTGGTCGATGCGCCGAAAATGGCCGACTACCTCGACGAAGAATCCCGTGTGCACTTCGAGGGCCTCAAGGCTCGTCTGGACGCCGCTGGCATTCCTTATGTCATCAACCCGAAGCTGGTTCGCGGGCTGGATTACTACAGCAAGACCGTTTTCGAATGGGTCACCGACAAGTTGGGCGCGCAAGGCACCGTGTGTGCCGGCGGTCGTTACGACGGTCTGGTCGAGCAGATGGGCGGCAAGCCGACCCCCGGCGTAGGTTTCGCCATGGGGATCGAGCGCCTGGTGCTGCTGCTGGAAACCCTGGAGCAGATCCCGGAAGAAATCTCCCGTCAGGTCGACGTCTATCTCTGCGCCTTCGGTGAAGCCGCCGAGCTTGCCGGTCTGGCCCTGAGTGAACGTGTTCGTGATCAATTGCCCAACCTGCGCCTGCAAGTCAATGCCGGTGCCGGCAGCTTCAAAAGCCAGTTCAAGAAGGCCGACAAGAGCGGTGCGCTGTACGCGCTGATCCTCGGTGACGACGAAATGGCCCAGCAAGTGGTAGGTTTCAAACCCCTGCGTGGCCAGGGCGAACAACAAAGCATTGCCTGGGATGCGCTTGCTGCACACCTGGCCACCTGCGTCGTGCAGGGTTGAAGCTGTCAAACAGCCGATTTAGCGATTAAGGAGTATTGGGGTGTCGAGTACCGAAGACGAACAGCTGTCGGATTTGAAGGACTGGTGGACACGCAACGGCAAGCCCCTGGTCACTGGCGGCCTGTTGGCGCTGGTCATCGTGTTCGGCTGGCAGGCCTATCACAAGTATCAGAGCAATCAGTCGCAAGGCGCCTCGATTCTCTATCAGCAATTGCTGGAAACCACGCTCACGCCTGACGGCAAGCCTGATGCCGCTCGTGTTTCGGACCTGGCCGGCAAGCTCAATAGTGAGTTCGGCGGCACCGCTTACGCGCAATACGGCAGCCTGTTCATGGCGAAAGTCGCGGTCGACAGCGGGAAGCTGGATGACGCAGCCAGCGAGCTGAAAGCCATTACCGCCAAACCCGCAAACCCGGCATTGGGCGAAATCGCCCGTCAGCGCCTGGCGCAGGTTCTGGCCGCGCAGAACAAGGCCGATGAAGCGTTGAAACTGCTCGAAGGCGATGCCGATAAAGCATTCCTGGCCACCCGCGAAGAGCTCAAGGGCGACCTGCTGGTGCAGCTGGGTCGTACCGACGAAGCGAACGCGGCGTATCAAAAAGCCAAGGCAGCACTGTCGGATGAAGCGGCGGTCGGTGGCTTACAAATCAAGCTGGATGACCTGGCCAAAGGGGATGCGTGACGTGATTCGTTGGAAACATGCAGCATTGCTGGCTCTGGCCATACTGGCCGCGGGTTGCAGCAGCAACAGCAAAAAAGAATTGCCTCCGGCCGAGTTGTCCGACTTCAAAGAAGAAGTGGTTCTGCAAAAGCAGTGGAGTCGTTCGATCGGTGACGGTCAGGGCGAAACGTACAACATGCTGGTTCCGGCGATCGATGGCGATACCATCTATGCCGCCGATGTCACCGGTGTGGTGATGGCGATGGATCGCAGCAATGGCGACGTCAAATGGAAGAAAGATCTGGAGCTGCCTGTGTCTGGCGCCGTTGGCGTGAGTTACGGTCTGGTCATGATCGGTACGATCAAGGGCGAAATCGTTGCTCTGGACGCCATCAACGGTGAAGAGAAATGGCGCGCTCGCGTGTCCAGTGAAGTCCTCGCGCCGCCGGTCAGCAACGGTGACGTGGTGGTGGTTCAGACTCAGGATGACCGTCTGATCGGTCTGGATGCCGCTACCGGCACCCAGCGCTGGTTGTATGACAGCACCCCGGCGGTCCTGACCCTGCGCGGCACCAGTGCGCCGATCGTCACCAACCGCCTTGCGGTGGCTGGCCTGTCGACCGGTAAAGTGGTCGCTCTCGATATTTCCAACGGCGTGCCGGTATGGGAACAACGTGTAGCGATTCCACAAGGCCGTTCGGAACTGGAGCGCGTTGTCGATATCGACGGCGGTCTGCTGCTTTCCGGCGAAACGCTGTACGTCGCCAGCTATCAGGGTCGCGTTGCGGCACTGGACCTGCAAAGCGGTCGTCAGCTCTGGCAACGTGATGCTTCCAGCTATGCCGGTGTCGCCCAGGGTTTTGGCAGCGTCTACGTGAGCCTGTCTTCGGGCACCGTTGAAGGCGTCGACGAACGTTCCACCACAGCCTTGTGGAGCAACGATTCGCTGGCTCGCCGTCAACTGTCGGCTCCGGAAGTGTTCTCCAGCTACGTTGCAGTCGGCGACATGGAAGGCTACCTGCACCTGCTAAGCCAGGTGGACGGTCGTTTCGTCGGTCGCGAACGCATCGACAGCGACGGCCTGCGTGCCCGTCCGCTGGTGGTAGGCGACACGATTTATGTGTATGGCAACAGCGGCAAACTGGAAGCCCTGACCATCAAGTAAAGGTTTGACTATGCTTGGGGTTAACCCCCCAGGCGGCCCCGGTATCAAGGGGTTCGCAGCACTCCCGAGTGCTGCCCCGAGCACCAGCCGCTGCCTCGCAGCGGCTTTTGTATTTTCTGAAATAACGAAGTGGAGAGCCGCATGGTTCCCGTAATCGCCCTGGTGGGCCGACCGAACGTCGGCAAGTCCACCTTGTTCAACCGCCTGACCAGGACTCGCGACGCCATCGTCGGCGACTTGTCCGGTCTGACCCGTGATCGCCAATACGGTGAGGCCAAGTGGCAAGGGCGTTCCTACATTCTGGTCGACACCGGCGGTATCTCCGGTGACGAGCACGGTATGGACGAAAAAATGGCCGAGCAGTCGCTGCTGGCCATTGAAGAAGCGGATGTCGTTCTGTTCCTGGTAGATGCCAAGGCCGGTTTCACCGCCGCCGACCAGATGATCGCCGAGCATTTGCGCAAACGTAACAAGCGTTCTTACGTGGTTGCCAACAAGGTCGACAACATCGACCCTGAAATGGCCCGCGCCGAGTTCGCCCCGTTGGGCATGGGCCACGCGATCCCGATCGCCGGTGCACATGGTCGTGGCATCACCCAGATGCTGGAAATCGCCCTCAGCGACTTCCCGAAAGACGATGACGAGCTGGAAGAAGGCGAGGAAGAGATCGTTGCCGAAGGCGAGGAAGCCAAGCGCATTCCTGGCCCTAGCGAAAAAGACGGGATCAAGATCGCGATCATCGGCCGCCCGAACGTCGGCAAGTCGACCCTGGTCAATCGCATGCTCGGTGAAGACCGGGTAATCGTCTATGACGAGCCCGGCACCACCCGCGACAGTATCTACATCCCGTTCGAGCGTAACGACGAGAAGTACACGCTGATCGACACCGCTGGTGTGCGCAAGCGCGGCAAGATCCACGAAGAAGTTGAAAAGTTCTCCGTGGTCAAAACCCTGCAAGCGATCAAAGACGCCAACGTGGTGATCTTTGTAATGGACGCCCGCGAAGGCGTGGTCGACCACGACCTCAACCTGCTGGGCTTCGCCATTGAGTCGGGTCGTGCACTGGTGATCGCGATCAACAAGTGGGACGGCATGACACCGAGCGAGCGCGACTTCGTGAAGGTCGAGCTGCAACGTCGACTGTTCTTCGTTGACTACGCCGACATTCACTTTATCTCGGCCCTGCACGGCACGGGCGTGGGCAACCTCTACGCCTCCGTACAGAACTCGTTCAAGTCTGCGGTCACCCGCTGGCCAACCAACCGCCTGACCACGATTCTGGAAGATGCGGTTGGTGAACATGCGCCGCCGATGGTCAACAACCGCCGGATCAAGCTGCGTTATGCCCACTTGGGCGGTGCTAACCCGCCGATCATCGTGATTCACGGTAACCAGATCGAGAAAGTGCCGAAGTCTTACGTGCGCTATCTGGAAAACACTTACCGTCGTGTCTTGAAACTGGTCGGTACTCCGATCCGCATCGAGTTCAAGGGCGGCGAGAACCCGTACGAAGGCAACAAGAATTCGCTGACCGACCGCCAGGTCAACAAGAAGCGTCGGATGATGTCGCACCACAAGAAAGCCGACAAGAAGCGCCGCGACAAGCGCTGATTCAGGTGGATTGATCGTTCCGACGCTCCGTGCGGGAACGATCAGATTAGAGAAGGGCGCCAATTGGCGCCCTTTTTTTATGGGCGCCGTTTGGGCTATCCTCGGAATCTCCCGCGCCGCCGTAGAGCCGGGTGTAGAGCAGGGAATCACCGATGATCACCAGTAAGCTGCCAAATGTCGGCATCACTATTTTCACTCAGATGTCTCAGCTCGCAGCGCAAACCGGGGCAATCAACCTGTCTCAGGGTTTTCCCGATTTCGATGCCCCGAAGGCTTTGTGCGATGCGGTAGGTCGGCATATTGCCAATGGCCACAACCAATATTCTCCGATGACCGGCCTGCCGGCATTGCGTCAGCAGATTGCGGCGAAGATTGCCCGCAGCTACGGCGTCAATGTGGATGTCGATCACGAAGTGACGGTCACCCCCGGTGCGACCCAGGCGATTTTTTGCGCGATTCAGGCGGTTATCCACCGCGGTGACGAAGTGATCGTGTTCGATCCGGCCTACGACAGTTATGAGCCGTCGGTGGAGCTGGCCGGCGGTCGTTGTGTGCATGTGCAGTTGGGCCTGAATGATTTCTCCATCGACTTCCAGAGGCTCGGCGAAGCCATTACGCCGCGCACTCGGATGATCATCCTCAACACCCCGCACAACCCCAGCGGCGCACTGATCAGCCGTGCCGAGCTGGATCAATTGGCGGCGTTGATCCGCGACCGCGACATTTATGTGGTCAGCGACGAAGTCTACGAACACCTGGTATTCGACGGCGTGCCTCACGTCAGCGTGCTCAATCACCAAGAGCTGTATCAACGTGCCTTCGTGGTCAGCTCCTTCGGCAAGACCTATCACGTCACCGGCTGGAAAACCGGCTACGTGGTGGCACCGCCGGCGCTCACCGCAGAGCTGCGCAAGGTGCACCAGTACGTCAGTTTCTGCGGTGTAACGCCGCTGCAATATGCCTTGGCCGACTTCATGGCCGAGCACCCGGAACATGTGGAAGAACTGCCGGGTTTCTATCAGGCCAAGCGTGACCTGTTCTGCGATTTGCTGACGCCATCGCGCTTCAGTTTCACGCGAGTGACCGGTACGTATTTCCAGTTGGTCGATTACTCGCAGATCCGCCCGGACCTTAACGACGTCGAGATGGCGCTGTGGATGACCCGCGAACATGGCGTGGCGAGCATCCCGATCTCGGTGTTCTACCAGAAACCGCCCGAAGGCCAGCGTCTGGTGCGCTTGTGCTTCGCCAAACGCGAGGAGACCCTGCGTGAAGCAGCGGCAAAACTATGCGTGATCTGAGTGCACTGCCCAATCTGAACATTGCGTTGATCCAGACCACCCTGGCCTGGCACGACCGTCAGGCCAATCTGGAGCATTTCGAGCAATTGTTCGAGCAGGCTCGCGGGGCTGACCTGATCATCCTGCCGGAGATGTTTACCACCGGTTTTTCGATGGAGTCGGAAACCCTCGCCGAGTCGGAAAATGGTCCCACCAGCAAATGGCTGCGGGTTCAGGCGGCGAAATTCGATGCGGTGATCACCGGCAGCATCATCGTCCAGGCTGCTGACGGTAGTCATCGCAATCGCCTGTTGTGGGCGCGGCCGGACGGGGAGGTGTGGCACTACGACAAGCGCCATCTGTTCCGCATGGCGGGCGAGCATAACCACTACACGCCGGGTGAGCGTCAGGTGCAGTTTGAACTCAAGGGCTGGCGAGTGCGGCCGCTGATTTGCTACGACCTGCGCTTCCCGGTCTGGAGCCGCGATGCGCAGGACACCGACCTATTGTTGTACACCGCCAACTGGCCGGGCGCACGACGCCTGCACTGGAACCGTTTGCTACCGGCGCGGGCGATCGAAAACCTTTGCTACGTGGCGGCGGTGAATCGCGTTGGTACTGACGGAAAGGGGTTTGCCTACACCGGTGATAGCCAGGTGCTGGATTTCCAGGGTGAGACATTGTTCAGTGCTGGCGAAGCGGATGGGGTATTTCAGGTCGTTCTGAATGCTGCCGACCTTCAAGCTTACCGCACGCGTTTTCCGGCAAACCTGGATGCCGATACCTTCGAGTTCACGTAACCGATCGTTCCCACGCAGAGCGTGGGAACGATCAACAGCGATTAACAAAAAAGGCCCCTGGGTTTTCACCTAGGGGCCTTTTTGCATTTCAGCGAAGCTTACGCCGCTTTCGCTTCCGGCTGGCTCAGGGAACGGTTCAGCGCGCTGAACAGGGCCTTGAAGCTGGCGGTGGTGATGTTTTCATCGATACCGACGCCGTGCACCGCACGCTCACCGTTCACCCGCAGTTCAATGTAGGCCGCAGCCTTGGCATTGGTGCCCGCGCCGATGGCGTGTTCGTTGTAGTCCATGATCTCCACCGGGATCGGCAGGCCGGCCACGAGGGCTTCCAGCGCACCATTGCCCTTGCCACGCCAGTGCAGGTTGGTTTCGCCCTGACCTTTGCTGGAGACTTCCACTTCCACGGCGCTGTGACCGTTTTCTTCCTGCAGGCGGTGGCTGACCAGCGCGTACGGGGTGTTGGCCTGCAAGTACTCGCTGTGAAGCAACGCGTGAATCTGTTTGGCGGTCATCTCCAGGCCCAGGCGATCGGTTTCACGCTGCACCACTTGACTGAACTCGATCTGCATACGGCGCGGCAGGCTGATGCCGTATTCCTGTTCCAACAGGTAAGCGATACCGCCCTTACCCGACTGGCTGTTGACGCGGATCACCGCCTCGTAACTGCGGCCGATGTCGGCCGGGTCGATCGGCAAGTACGGCACTTCCCACAGGGCGTCCGGTTTCTGCTGGGCGAAGCCCTTGCGGATGGCGTCCTGGTGGGAGCCGGAGAACGCGGTGTGAACCAGGTCGCCGACGTACGGGTGACGCGGGTGCACTGGAAGCTGGTTGCACTCTTCGACGACTTTGCGCACGCCGTCGATGTCGGAGAAGTCCAGCTCAGGGTGAATGCCCTGGGTGTAGAGGTTCAGTGCCACGGTCACGAGGTCGACGTTACCGGTACGCTCGCCGTTGCCGAACAGGCAGCCTTCGACACGGTCGGCGCCGGCCATCAGGCCCAGCTCGGTGGCGGCAACGCCAGTACCACGGTCGTTGTGTGTGTGCAGGCTGATGATCACGCTGTCACGACGGTTGATGTGACGACCGAACCACTCGATCTGGTCGGCATAGATGTTCGGGGTGGCGCATTCGACGGTCGCTGGCAGGTTGAGAATCACCTTGTGCTCAGGCGTCGGGTTCCAGACTTCGATGACTGCGTCGCAGACTTCCTTGGCGAACTCCAGTTCGGTTGCGCTGAAGGTTTCCGGCGAGTACTCAAAGGTCCACTCGGTATTCGGTTGCTGGGCGGCGTATTTGACGAACAGCTTGGCCGCGCTCACGGCGATTTCCTTGATCCCGTCCTTGTCTTGATTGAAGACAATCCGGCGGAAGGAAGGGGAGGTCGCGTTGTACAAGTGAACAATGGCTTTCTTCGCCCCACGCAGGGATTCGAAGGTGCGCTCGATCAAGTCTTCACGGCCTTGGGTCAGCACCTGAATGGTGGTGTCGTCCGGGATGTGATTGCCTTCGATCAGGGTGCGCACGAAGTCGAAGTCGGTTTGCGACGCGGCCGGGAACGAGGCTTCGATTTCCTTCACGCCCACCGACACCAGGGTTTTCCAGAAACGCAGCTTCTTGACCGCGTCCATCGGCTCGATCAGCGACTGGTTGCCGTCACGAAGGTCCGAGCTGCACCAGATAGGTGCGGCGGTAATGGTCTTCGACGGCCAGGTGCGGTCCGGGATGTCGATAGTCGGGAACGCGCGGTATTTCGAAGACGGGTCTTTGAGCATGCTCATCGGGAAATCCTTATTGTGTGGGCCGAAAAGAGGCGGCCTGCCGGTGGATCAAATGTTCTTGGGGAAAAGCGTAAGACGAGGCACCGCGATTCAGCCCGGCAGTCGTGCACTGACAAGGCACAGGCTGCGGTGCTGGCGAAGCTGAATGAGGGTGTGAGAGGTTTTCATGCCCTCAACCCTAACCGCGAGAGTGAAGGATGGCAAGCAGTCGAAAAAAATTGAGAGGAATACTCGAAAAGTTGCGGTTATCGAGATTTTATTGCGGTGAATGGCGGTGATTGTTTTTATGTTTGCGCGAGGTTCGATCGATGCGCAATTGAAAGCTTCGGCTGATGGGATGTGTCAGCGCAGCTATTCTTAAAGCCTCACCAAGGACTACTGGCAGGCAGGAGTCGGCAATGAACGATTCGGATTGGAAGCTTTATAGCGCGCTGCGTCCGTTGGCCCATGAGCGAATGTGTGTGCGGATCATGGAGGAGGTCGAGCGCACGGTGCTGGATAAAAGCATTAAGTCTTATGAGCGTATTGAAGCCAGTGAAGAGCGGTTGAAGGCCGGTCAGCAGGAGCTGTATTGGGCGTTTGGTGTTTTCAGTCACTCACGCAGTGAGGCGCCTGCTCACTTGCTGGGGCTGTGTACTCATGAGTTGATCACCCCTGAAGAATTGGCTGGCTTCTCGGAGGAAACCCAGGCTTGGATCAAGGAGTGTCTGGCGCACAGGGAAGTCCATGGGATTGAGGACCTGGACGCGGAATAAGCGGCGCCAGTGAGGCCGCCTTCGCGAGCAAGCCCGCGAAGAGGCCGGTAGCCTCAACAACTATTTACGGCTGAAATGCCCCAATGAAAATCGCCGGATCAACCCGCGCATCATTCAGGCTGACGTTCCAGTGCATATGCGGCCCGGTCGCGCGTCCGGTGGCACCCACTTTCCCGACCACTCCACCACGGGCCAATTGCTGGCCAACCTTTACGTCGATTTTCGACATGTGGCAGAACATGCTGATAAAACCCTGCCCGTGATCGACAAACACCGTGTTGCCATTGAAGAAGTAATTACCGATCAAAATTACCTTGCCCGCCGCCGGCGTCTTGATTGGCGTACCGGCAGGCACGGCGAAGTCCAGGCCCGCATGCGGATTGCGCTCTTCACCATTAAAGAAGCGGCGCACGCCGAACTTGCTCGATAGCGGGCCGTTGACCGGTTTGTCCAGCAGCACATTGCTCGGGGTGTTCGGGCTGAAGCTGCGATAAGCCTGGATCTGCTCGGCCAGTTCCCCTTCGATACGCTTCAGATTTTGCGGGTCCGGATTGACCTGCTGCTTATTCTTCAGCGTGATGTGCTGTTCCGGGTATTTCTTGTTGCCAACGGTAAAACCCAGATTGCGGCCGCCGCTGCTGACTTGCTGCGTGCCCGGCTTAACCGTCAACGGCACGCCAACAATCGCCAGCCAAGTGCTCTGTTCCTTGACCACCAGCACCGGTTTGCCTTGATACGTGGCTTTCGGCGCTTGGACCGCAGCACCCAGGTCCACCACCGCCACGCCCCCCGGCACCGGTTTGTTCAGCAGACGAGTGATGTAACTGTCGGCGTGGGCGTTGAAGGTCAGGCACAGCAACAGCAGCGGAGCTAAAAAACGCGGCATGGATCAATCCAGTAAAGAAAGGGTGACAGGCGTCAGGTGATTGTCTTCGACCCGCACTTGCAGCTCGCCGTTGCCGAGTCTGGCTTTCAGGCGCTGGCCGGTGTGGGTTTGCTCGGCGCTACGGATCGCATTGCCGCGCTCGTCCAGCAAAATGCTGTAACCACGGGCAAGGGTCGCCAGCGGGCTGACCACCTGCAGCGTCTGCACCTGACTTTGCAGTTGCAGGCGACGCCCCTTGAGACCTTCGCGCATGGCGCGGGGCAGGCGTTCAGCAAGGCTGTCGAGGCGCTGACGGAGCATTGCCAGTTGCCGCCCGGGATGTTGCCCGGCGAGGCGGGTTTCCAGACGAATCAGCCGTTCGCGACGGGTATTGAGATTACGTTCGAAGGCGCGGCGCATGCGCATGTCCAGATCATCCAGGCGTTGTGCTTGCTGACGCAGGCGTTCGCCGGGATGACGCAGTCGGCGCGACATGCCTTCCAGGCGCAGTCGATCGCGCATCAACCGGTCGCGGATGCGCATCACCAGCCGTCGATGCAGGCTTTCAACCCGACGCACCAGGTCGCTGGAATCCGGCGCGAGCAATTCGGCGGCGGCGGAAGGCGTCGGGGCGCGAACGTCGGCCACGAAGTCACTGATCGAGACATCGGTTTCATGGCCGACGGCGCTGACAATCGGTGTCACGCAGGCATCCACGGCGCGGGCCACGGCTTCTTCGTTGAAACACCAGAGGTCTTCCAGCGAACCACCGCCACGGGCCAGGATCAGCGCATCGAAGCCACGGGCGTCTGCCAGTTTCAGTGCGCGGACGATTTGCGCGGTGGCTTCGCGACCTTGCACGGCCGTGGGGATCAGCGTCAGCTGCACCTGTGGCGCGCGGCGGCGAAAGACGCTGATGATGTCGCGAATCACCGCACCGGTGGGCGAACTGATGATGCCGATGCGTTGCGGATGGGCCGGCAGCGGCACTTTGCGTTCGGCACTGAACAGGCCTTCGGCGCTGAGCTTTTCTTTCAGCGCGTCGAAGGCCAGGCGCAGAGCGCCGTCGCCGGCCGGTTCCACGGTGTCGAGGATCAGCTGATAGTCGCCACGGCCCTCGAACAACGAGACCTTGCCACGCACCTTGACCGCCAGCCCGTCCTTCAACGCCTGACGAACCCGCGCAGCGTTCTGCCGAAACAGCGCACAACGCACTTGGGCGCCGCTGTCCTTGAGGGTGAAATACACATGGCCGGACGCCGGCCGGGCGAGGTTGGAGATTTCGCCTTCGACCCAGATATTGCTGAACACGTCTTCGAGCAACACCCGCGCACGGCCGTTGAGCTGGCTGACAGTCAGAACTTCACGGTCCAGGCCGAGTCTTGCAAAAGGATCTTTAATCATGGGGCGCATGATAAAGGCATTCGGCAATCAATCTCCATGAGTCAGCGAAAATCCTTGTGGGAGCGGGCTTGCCCGCGAATACGGTTTAACATTCAGCATCTACATCAACTGACACACCGCTTTCGCGAGCAAGCCCGCTCCCACAGGGGGAGACGTCGTCAGCGATATTCAAGGAAGGCATGCGGATGAATGTGCTTGAGTTGTTAAACCAATGGCCATTCGGCACAACGGATTGGCTGGTGATCGGGTTGGGCATCGCCCTGGCTTACATCGTGTTCGGCATTGCCGGCTTCGGCACGGCATTGGTGGCGGGGCCGATTCTGATTCTGTTCATGCCGCTGTCGAAGATCGTGCCGTTGCTGGTGCTGCTGGATTTCGTCGCCGCGTTCGGCAATCTGCTGCCCTCGCGCCGGGATGTGGCCAAGCCGGAATTGCTGCGATTACTGCCGTGCATGGCGGTGGGTTGCACGTTGGGTGTGATTTTTCTGCTGAACCTGAAATCCGATCTGTTGCTGCTGTTGATGGGGCTGTTTATCAGCGCCTATGCGATTTACAGCCTGTGGGTCAAAACCCGGCCGACGCAATTGTCCGCCGGTTGGGCAGTGCCGATGGGCACGGTGGGCGGGATGTTCGGGGCGTTGTTTGGCAGTGGGGGCTTTTTATATGCGATCTATCTGAACAGTCGGCTGCCCAAGGACGCGGCCCGGGCCACCCAAAGTGCGCTGATCAGTTGCAGCACCGTGGTGCGTTTGAGCCTGTTTGCCATCGCGGGTGTTTATGCCGAACTGCCGTTGTTGGTGCTGGCGCTGTGTTTGTTACCGGCGATGGCGCTGGGGTTGTGGGTCGGCCGACGGTTGACCATGCGCCTGTCCCGTGAGGCGTTTGTACGGCTGGTGACCTGGTTGGTGCTGGCCAGCGGGATCGCCTTGGTCGGGCGTTATCTGAGCGCCTGACGCAAGGCTGCCCTGATGCCAATTGTGAGAGCGAGCAAGCCCGCTCTCACAGGTTCAGTCGTTGTACTGACTCAACAACCGCTCCAGCCGGGCGCTGAGGCGGCGTTTGATCTCGGTTTCGATGTGCGGGGCAAAATCGTCGATCACGTCTTGCATGATCAATTGCGCGGCGGCGCGCAGTTCGCTGTCCAGGTACAGCAGGGCATCGGGACCCTTGCTGGCGGCCGAAGCCGGTGGGGCGGTTGGTGTCGGTGCGATGGCCGGTTCAGGAGTGCCGACCGTATCGAACAACATCGGAATCTGTTCCTGATCACCTTCTTCGACCGTGTCGGTCAGCAGCGGTGGTTGCAGGTTGTCATCGCCGAGCAGTTGGCGGATCGACTCAAGGTCGTCCAGCAGATGCGCGGACTTTTGCTGCGGTTTTGGAGTGTCCATCGGAATGCTCAGAGTCGCTGTAAACGGTGATCTTGCAGAGGATAGCCCTGTTCGCGGTAGAAACGGAAACTCTCCCGCGCAGCCGTACGTATCGTCGGATCTTCCACCACCACTTCGGCCACCCGGGCGAACTTGTTGGCAAAAGCCGGGACTTTCAGGTCGAGATTGACCAGCAAATCCTGATGCAGGCCGCAGTCATCACCAAGGCCCAGAACAATCAGGCCATCCGGTTCGCTTTCGGCGGGGCCATGGGGCACGAAACTTTCGCCCTTGAAGGCCCACAGGCGCGCATCGAGATCGTCGCGCTGGGTGGCATCGCTGCAATGCAGGTAGATACGGTGGCCCATGCGCCAGGCTTTTTCGGTGAGCTTGCAGGCAAAATCCAGCCGCGCTGAAGGATCGGCGCTGGGCAGGATATAGAAGTCGACTTTGGTCATTGCGGTTCCTGAGCCAAGGGTGGCGTCACCGGTCAGTGACGCCGCCCCGGGTCATCGGTTTCAGGCTTTGGCGCGGTCCAGCAGGTATTGGGTCAGCAGGGGTACCGGACGGCCAGTGGCGCCCTTGTCCTTGCCGCCGCTGGTCCATGCCGTGCCGGCGATGTCCAGGTGCGCCCAGTTCAGGTTCTTGGTGAAGCGCGACAGGAAGCAGGCCGCGGTGATGGCGCCGGCTTTCGGGCCGCCAATGTTGGCGATGTCGGCGAACGGGCTGTCCAGCTGCTCTTGATACTCATCGAACAGCGGCAGTTGCCAGGCGCGGTCGTCGGCCGATTGGCCGGCGCTCAGCAGTTGGCCGATCAGTTCGTCGTTGTTGCCGAGCAGGCCCGAGGTGTGGGAACCCAATGCAACAACACAAGCACCGGTCAGGGTGGCGATGTCGATCACGGCTTGCGGCTTGAAGCGCTCGGAGTAGGTCAGGGCGTCGCACAGCACCAGACGGCCTTCGGCGTCGGTGTTGAGGATTTCCACGGTCTGACCGCTCATGGTGGTGACGATGTCGCCAGGACGAGAAGCGTTGCCGCTCGGCATGTTCTCGGCGCAGGCCAGAATGCACACCAGGTTGATCGGTAGTTTCAGTTCGAGCACGGCGCGCAGGGTACCGAAGACGCTGGCAGCGCCGCCCATGTCGTACTTCATTTCATCCATGCCGGCGCCCGGCTTCAGGCTGATGCCGCCGGTGTCGAAGGTGATGCCTTTGCCGACCAGCGCGTACGGCTTCTCGGATTTCTTGCCGCCGTTGTATTGCATGACGATCAGGCGCGGTGGCTGGGCGCTGCCCTGGCCGACGGCGTAGAACGAGCCCATGCCCAACGCCTTGATCTTCTTCTCGTCGAGGACTTCGACTTTCAGATCCTTGAACTCTTTGCCCAGGCTTTTCGCCTGCTCACCGAGGAATGTCGGGTGGCAGATGTTCGGCGGCAGGTTGCCCAGATTGCGGGTGAAGGCCATGCCGTTGGCGATGGCGGTGGCGTGGGTTACGGCGCGTTGCACTTCAGCCTGAGCCGCCTTGATGGTCACCAGGGTGACTTTCTTCAGGGCGCGGAGCTCGGCTTTCTGGCTCTTGAACTGATCGAACGTGTATTCGCCGTCCACCAGGGTTTCGGCCAGCAGGCGGGTCTTGCCGTAGCTGTCGCGACCCTTGACCACGACTTCGTCCAGGGCCAGCACTGCATCGCTGCCGCCCAGGCCTTTAAGGGTGCTGAGGATGCCAGCGATGATTTTACGGAACGGGCGATCGCCCAGCTCTTCGTCCTTGCCGACGCCCACCAGCAGCACGCGCTCGGCCTTGAGGTTCGGCAGGCTGTGCAGCAACAGGCTCTGGCCGACTTTGCCGGCCAGGTCGCCGCGCTTGAGCACAGCGCTGATGGCGCCGCCGCTCAGTTCGTCGAGTTGGTGCGCAGTAGCGCCGAGCTTGCGGCCTTCGCCGACGGCGACCACCAGAGTGGCGGTCTTCAACGTTTCTGGGCTAACGCTTTTTACAACCAGTTCCATGTCCGGGTCCCTGAATAAATGGTCAACACGCAAGCGCTCGACAATGTGCATCCGCCGCTTGCTATAGATAGAAAGGCGCAGGTCACGGCCCGCGACAAAGGCCGCAGTTTGAACCTCGCTACCGGCGCCTGACAACCCTCGGTTTGTACGATCTTCAACGCTTTAACCGCCTGCTTGAGCGTGCGCAGTGACAGGCGCGCTCAATCACAGGATAATGCGCATCTTTTTCGGCGGCTCTGCTCTGCGAGCCGGCTGATGCGTTTGCTTGTTTGGCCGCCTTAGCCTGACAACCCTGGAGTGTCTGGTTTGATCGTCTTCCGTTATCTGTCCCGCGAAGTCCTGTTGACCTTGAGCGCCGTCAGCGCCGTGCTGCTGGTCATCATCATGAGCGGTCGCTTCATCAAATACCTCGCCCAGGCGGCTTCGGGCCTTCTGGATCCGGGTTCACTGTTCCTGATCATGGGCTTTCGCCTGCCGGGTTTCCTGCAGCTGATCCTGCCATTGGGACTGTTCCTGGGGATTCTGCTGGCGTATGGCCGGCTGTACCTGGAAAGCGAAATGACCGTGCTGTCGGCCACCGGCATGAGTCAGCAACGTCTGTTTGCCATGACCCTTTTTCCGGCCACTCTGGTTGCCCTGGTCGTGGCGTGGTTGAGCCTGAGCCTGGCGCCACAAGGTGCCAATCAGTTTCAGTTGCTCCTGAACAAGCAGGACGCCCTGACCGAGTTCGACACCCTGGAGCCGGGTCGCTTCCAGGCCCTGCGGGACGGCACGCGGGTGACCTATACCGAAACACTGTCGGATGACCGTATCAACCTCGGCGGTGTGTTCATTTCGCAAAAGAACGTCAATTCCGATAACAAGGATCGCGGGATTTCCGTGCTGGTGGCCGAGAAGGGCCGTCAGGAAATCCGCCCCGACGGCAACCGCTACCTGATTCTCGACAACGGCTATCGCTACGATGGCAACCCGGGGCAGGCCGACTACCGGGCGATCAAGTACGACGAGTACGGCGTATTGCTGCCTAAACCGGACGTCAGCGACGAAGTCACCGACCGTGATGCGATGACGACCAGCTCCTTGCTGGGCAGTGACGACATTCGTTCCCGCACCGAGCTGCAATGGCGTCTGTCGTTGCCATTGCTGGTCTTCATCGTGGCCCTGATGGCGGTGCCGCTGTCGCGGGTTAATCCGCGCCAGGGTCGTTTCCTCAAGCTGCTGCCGGCGATTCTTCTTTATATGGCTTACCTGTCCATCCTGATTGCCGCTCGCGGCGCCCTCGAAAAGGGCAAAATTCCGCCCGCGCTTGGGTTGTGGTGGGTGCATGCGATATTCCTGGTCATTGGCCTGGGCTTGCTCTATTGGGAGCCGTTGCGCTTGAAGATGGCGAGTCGCCGCGCTGCGCTGGAGGTGGCTCGTGGTTAAGCTCGATCGCTACATTGGTAGCAGCGTATTCGTGGCGATCCTGGCGGTGCTGGGGATCATTCTCGGTCTGGCAACGTTGTTTGCCTTCATCGACGAGATGGGTGACGTCAGCGATACCTACACCCTGGTTGATGTGTTGAGTTACGTTCTGCTGACGGCCCCGCGTCGTCTTTACGACATGTTGCCGATGGCGGCACTGATCGGCTGCCTGATCGGCCTCGGCAGCCTGGCCAGCCACAGCGAACTGACCATCATGCGTGCAGCGGGCGTGTCGATCGGGCGAATCGTCTGGGCGGTCATGAAACCGATGCTGGTCCTGATGGTGGTGGGCGTGTTGATTGGCGAGTACGTGGCGCCGGCGACCGAAAGCACCGCCCAGGCCAATCGCTCGCTGGCTCAGGGCAGTGGTGACGCACAAAGTGCCAAGCACGGTCTGTGGCACCGTCAGGGTGACGAGTTCATTCACGTCAACTCCGTGCAGCCCAATGGTCTTTTGTATGGCGTTACCCGTTATCGCTTCGACAAGGAGCGCCACATGCTGTCGGCGAGCTTCTCCAAGCGCGCGGAGTTCGACAAGGATCACTGGCAACTGAGCGAAGTCACCACCACGCTGTTCCACGACAAGAGCACCGAAGTGGTGAGCACGCCGGTCGAGCGCTGGGACGTGGCGCTGAGCCCGCAACTGCTCAGCACGGTGGTAATGTCCCCCGACTCGTTGTCGATCACCGGTCTGTGGGGCTACATCCACTACCTGGCTGACCAGGGGCTGAACAATGGCCGTTACTGGCTGGCATTTTGGGTCAAGGTGTTGCAGCCGTTGGTCACCGCAGCCCTGGTGCTGATGGCCATTTCCTTCATCTTCGGTCCGCTGCGCTCGGTGACCCTCGGTCAGCGCGTATTTACCGGTGTGCTGGTGGGTTTCACCTTCCGCATCGTCCAGGATCTGCTGGGCCCTTCGAGCCTGGTGTTCGGTTTCTCGCCGCTGTTTGCGGTGTTGTTGCCAGCCAGTGTCTGTGCCTTGGCCGGGGTCTGGCTGTTGCGTCGGGCCGGTTGATCGCGGGTATTTCCCGCTCTGACTGTTAATGAAAACGCCTCTGTCGCAAGACCGGGGCGTTTTTGTATGCGCCGTCTGACCTGCGAACGTGACGCTTGCGCCGTGGATCAGGTACAATTCCCGGCTATTTTTCGGCGGGCTATGCCTGCAGCCTTTTTGAGTGTTGATCCGTGAGTGATTTGAGTCATATCCGCAATTTCTCCATCATCGCCCACATTGACCATGGCAAGTCGACGCTGGCTGATCGCTTCATCCAGATGTGCGGCGGCCTTGCCGAGCGTGAAATGGAAGCCCAGGTGCTGGACTCCATGGACCTGGAACGTGAACGCGGGATCACCATCAAGGCCCACAGCGTCACCCTGTATTACACCGCTCGCGACGGTATCAAGTACCAGCTGAACTTCATTGACACCCCGGGCCACGTCGACTTCACCTATGAAGTCAGCCGGTCGCTGGCGGCCTGTGAAGGTGCGTTGCTGGTGGTCGATGCCGGTCAGGGCGTTGAAGCGCAATCGGTTGCCAACTGCTACACGGCGATCGAGCAGGGCCTGGAAGTCATGCCGGTCCTGAACAAGATCGACCTGCCTCAGGCCGATCCGGACCGCGTCAAAGAAGAAATCGAAAAAATCATCGGCATCGATGCCACCGACGCGGTCGAGTGCAGTGCCAAGACCGGCCTGGGCGTCGACGAAGTGCTCGAGCGTCTGGTTCACACCATTCCTGCTCCGACCGGCAACTACGAAGATCCGCTGCAAGCGTTGATCATCGACTCCTGGTTCGACAACTACCTGGGCGTTGTCTCCCTGGTGCGTGTGCGTCACGGTCGCGTGAAGAAGGGCGACAAGATTCTGGTCAAGTCCACCGGCAAGATCCACCTGGTGGACAGCGTCGGTGTCTTCAACCCCAAACACACCGCCACCGTTGACCTGAAGGCCGGCGAAGTGGGCTTCATCATCGCCGGTATCAAGGACATTCACGGTGCACCGGTCGGTGACACCCTGACCTTGAGCTCCACCCCCGACGTTGACGTGCTGCCCGGCTTCAAACGCATTCAGCCGCAGGTATACGCCGGCCTGTTCCCGGTCAGCTCCGACGACTTCGAAGATTTCCGTGAGGCCCTGCAAAAGCTCACGCTCAACGACTCGTCCCTGCAATACACCCCGGAAAGCTCCGACGCGCTGGGCTTCGGCTTCCGCTGCGGGTTCCTCGGCATGTTGCACATGGAAATCATCCAGGAGCGCCTGGAGCGCGAGTACGACCTGGACCTGATCACCACGGCGCCGACGGTAATTTTCGAGCTGTTGCTGAAAACCGGTGAAACGATTTACGTCGACAACCCGTCGAAGCTTCCGGACCTGTCCTCGATCGAAGACATGCGCGAGCCGATCGTGCGGGCCAATATTCTTGTGCCGCAAGAGCACCTGGGCAACGTCATTACCCTGTGTATCGAAAAGCGTGGCGTACAGCACGACATGCTGTTCCTCGGTACCCAGGTCCAGGTGACCTACGATCTGCCGATGAACGAAGTGGTCCTGGACTTCTTCGACCGTCTGAAATCCACCAGCCGTGGCTATGCTTCGCTGGATTACCATTTCGATCGTTATCAATCGGCTAATCTGGTGAAACTGGATGTGCTGATCAACGGTGACAAGGTCGACGCCCTCGCGTTGATCGTGCACAAGGATAACGCGCACTACAAAGGTCGCCAGTTGACCGAGAAGATGAAAGAACTGATTCCACGTCAGATGTTCGACGTCGCGATCCAGGCCGCCATTGGCGGGCAGATCATTGCGCGGACCTCTGTCAAGGCGCTCAGAAAGAACGTATTGGCCAAATGCTACGGCGGTGACGTTAGCCGTAAGAAGAAACTGCTTGAAAAGCAAAAGGCCGGTAAGAAACGCATGAAGCAAGTCGGTAACGTGGAAATTCCACAAGAAGCCTTCCTTGCAGTGCTCAGGTTGGATAGTTAGGTCCTATGTCACTAAATTTCCCGCTGTTGCTGGTCATCGCCGTGTTCGTCTGCGGCCTGTTGGCGTTGCTCGATCTGGTTTTCCTGGCGCCGCGTCGGCGTGCTGCCATTGCTTCCTATCAGGGCAGCGTCAGCCAGCCTGACGGGCTGGTGGTCGAGAAGCTGAACAAAGAGCCGCTGCTGGTCGAATACGGCAAGTCGTTCTTCCCGGTGTTGTTCATCGTGCTGGTGCTGCGTTCGTTCCTGGTGGAACCGTTCCAGATTCCTTCCGGTTCGATGAAACCGACCCTGGACGTTGGCGACTTCATTCTGGTGAACAAGTTTTCTTACGGGATCCGCCTGCCGGTGCTCGACAAGAAAGTCATCGAAGTCGGTGATCCGCAGCGCGGCGATGTGATGGTGTTCCGCTACCCGAGCGATCCGAACGTCAACTACATCAAGCGTGTAGTGGGCCTGCCGGGTGACCAGATTCGTTACACCGGCGACAAGCGTCTGTTCGTCAACGGTGAGTCGATTGCCGAGCAACTGGTCGGCTCCGAGCCGGGCACGTTGGGCAGCGCCGAGCTCTACAAGGAAAAACTCGGCATCGCCGAGCACCTGATCCGCAAGGAAATGAGCCGCTACCGCGCAACGCCGGACCATTCGTGGACCGTGCCTGCCGGGCACTACTTCATGATGGGCGACAACCGCGACAACTCGAACGACAGTCGCTACTGGGATGATCCGAGCATTCCCAAGGATCTGCTGGGCATGGTTCCCGACAAGAATATCGTCGGCAAGGCCTTCGCAGTCTGGATGAGCTGGCCGGAACCTAAACTCAGTCACCTGCCGAATTTCTCGCGGGTTGGCCTGATCAAGTAATCACACACGGCGCTGTTGAACACAGCGCCGAATGCATTTCTGGAACCGGCACAATCGGCGCCAGAAGCATGAAAACAATGATATTCAGGACGTAATTTTTGAACACAGCGTTAATTGTCCCAAGCCTGCGCCGACTCTCGGCGATGGCGGTGGAATCCAACCACGAACTCAGCGTGGGTAAACCGTGAGCGTTTCCTTAAGCCGTCTCGAGCGTCAGCTCGGCTACACCTTCAAGGATCAGGAACTGATGGTCCTGGCCCTGACTCACCGCAGCTTTGCCGGGCGCAACAACGAACGCCTGGAATTCCTCGGTGATGCCATCCTTAACTTCGTCGCGGGCGAAGCGCTGTTCGATCGCTTCCCGCTGGCCCGCGAAGGCCAATTGTCGCGTTTGCGCGCACGCCTGGTGAAAGGTGAGACCCTGGCCGTACTGGCCCGTGGTTTCGATCTGGGCGAATACCTGCGCCTGGGTTCCGGTGAATTGAAAAGCGGCGGTTTTCGTCGCGAATCGATTCTGGCCGATGCCCTGGAAGCACTGATTGGTGCGATTTACCTGGACGCCGGCATGGACATGGCGCGCGAGCGCGTGCTGGCCTGGCTGGCCGGGGAGTTCGAAGGCCTGACACTGGTCGACACCAACAAAGATCCGAAAACCCGCCTGCAGGAATTCCTGCAGTCGCGCGGTTGTGAGCTGCCGCGTTACGAAGTGGTGGATATCCAGGGTGAGCCGCATTGCCGGACGTTTTTCGTCGAATGTGAAATCACCTTACTGAATGAAAAAAGCCGAGGTCAGGGTGTGAGCCGTCGTATTGCCGAACAGGTAGCGGCCGCTGCAGCACTGATTGCCCTGGGCGTGGAGAATGGCCATGACTGATTCAACCGCAACTCGCTGTGGCTATGTTGCCATCGTCGGCCGTCCGAACGTGGGCAAGTCCACGCTGCTGAACCATATCCTGGGTCAGAAGCTGGCGATCACCTCGCGCAAGCCGCAGACTACCCGTCACAACATGCTGGGCATCAAGACTGAAGGCGCTATCCAGGCTGTTTACGTCGACACCCCGGGCATGCACAAAGGTGGCGAGAAGGCCCTCAACCGTTACATGAACAAGACCGCTTCGGCGGCGTTGAAAGACGTCGACGTGGTGATCTTCGTGGTTGACCGCACCAAGTGGACCGACGAAGACCAGATGGTCCTCGAACGCGTCCAGTACGTGACCGGCCCTTTGATCGTGGCGCTGAACAAGACTGACCGCATCGAAGACAAAGCCGAGCTGATGCCGCACCTGAGCTGGTTGCAGGAACAGCTGCCGAACGCGCAGATCATGCCGATCTCGGCCCAGCACGGGCACAACCTCGAGGCACTGGAGCGTGTGATTGCCGGTTACCTGCCGGAAAACGATCACTTCTTCCCGGAAGACCAGATCACCGACCGCAGCAGCCGTTTCCTCGCCGCTGAACTGGTGCGTGAGAAAATCATGCGCCAGATGGGCGCCGAGCTGCCGTACCAGATCACCGTGGAAATCGAAGAGTTCAAGCAGCAGGGGAAAACCCTGCACATCCATGCCTTGATCCTCGTCGAACGTGATGGTCAGAAGAAAATCATCATTGGCGACAAGGGCGAGCGGATCAAACGCATCGGCACCGAAGCGCGCAAGGACATGGAGCTGCTGTTCGACTCCAAGATCATGCTCAACCTCTGGGTCAAAGTGAAAGGCGGCTGGTCCGACGACGAGCGCGCCTTGCGTTCGCTGGGTTACGGCGACCTGTAACACCGGTCAGCGCTGCACTGTAGAACCCTGTGGGAGCGGGCTTGCCCGCGATGAGGATGTAACATTCAGCAGAGTTGTTGAATGTGAATCCGCCATCGCGGGCAAGCCCGCTCCCACATTAGGTTTGTGTTGATTTCAAGCCGGCACTTCTTCAGCGAGACGCCCATGTCCCCAACCCCACCCACCGGCCAACTCGCCTATGTACTCCATAGCCGCGCCTACCGCGAAAGTAGCGCGCTGGTGGATTTCCTCACGCCGCAAGGTCGGCTGCGGGCGGTGTTGCGCAGTGCGCGGGGCAAGGCCGGGACACTGGCGAGGCCGTTCGTGCCGCTGGAAGTCGAGTTCCGTGGGCGTGGCGAGCTGAAGAATGTCGGGCGCATGGAAAGCGCTGGCGTTTCAACCTGGCTCAGCGGTGAGGCGTTGTTCAGTGGCCTCTATCTCAATGAGCTACTGATTCGTCTGTTGCCGTCCGAAGACCCGCATCCCGGTGTATTCGATCACTACGCCGCGACCTTGCTTGCTCTGGCAGAAGGCCGTCCGCTGGAGCCGTTGCTGCGCTCGTTCGAATGGCGACTGCTGGATGATCTCGGCTACGGCTTTGCGCTGAACACTGACATCCACGGCGAGCCCATCGTCCTGGACGGTCTCTATCGCCTGCAAGTGGACGCTGGCCTGGAACGGGTCTACCTGCTGCAACCCGGTCTGTTCAACGGCGCCGAACTGCTGGCCATGGCCGAGGCCGACTGGACCGCGCCCGGTGCATTGTCCGCAGCCAAACGTTTGATGCGCCAAGCGCTGGCCGTGCATCTGGGCGGTCGTCCGCTGGTCAGTCGTGAGCTATTTCGCAAGCCGTAGTCTCCCCGTATGCTGTGCGCCGAATCTTTAAATTCAGGAGCGCTTCCGTGACCACCAGCAATCGCATTCTTCTTGGCGTGAACATCGACCACGTTGCCACCCTGCGTCAGGCCCGGGGCACGCGCTATCCGGATCCGGTCAAGGCAGCACTGGATGCGGAAGAGGCGGGCGCGGACGGCATCACCGTGCACCTGCGTGAAGACCGTCGGCACATCCAGGAGCGCGACGTGTTGCTGCTCAAGGACGTGCTGCAAACCCGCATGAACTTCGAGATGGGCGTGACCGAAGAGATGATGGCGTTCGCCGAACGCATCCGTCCGGCGCACATTTGCCTGGTGCCGGAAACCCGTCAGGAGCTGACGACCGAAGGGGGTCTGGACGTGGCGGGGCAGGAAGCACGGATTAAAGCGGCGGTGGACCGTCTGGCGAAGATCGGCTGTGAAGTGTCGCTGTTCATCGATGCTGACGAACGGCAGATTGCGGCCTCGCGTCGTGTCGGTGCACCGGCAATCGAACTGCATACGGGGCGTTACGCGGATGCCGAGACACCGACCGAAGTGGCCGAAGAACTCAAACGCGTAGGCGACGGTGTGGCGTTTGGTCTGGCCCAAGGGTTGATCGTCAATGCCGGCCATGGCCTGCATTATCACAACGTTGAAGCCGTGGCTGCGATCAAAGGCATCAACGAACTGAACATCGGCCACGCGCTGGTGGCTCATGCGTTGTTTGTCGGCTTCAAGTCGGCGGTTTCGGAGATGAAGGCTTTGATTCTGGCCGCTGCGTTGAAAGGCTAGATCGGCCGCGATGGCGTCTTTGAAGGCAGCGAAGATTTAGAGCGGAGGGGTTTCCTGATTCGGCTTGGTCTTGTCGACCCCCGGCACGTGCAGGTTCCCCTCAGCGATCTGATCGCCTTCAAGTTGTGGCTGCGTGACCCAGGTCAGGATGTCGTAGTAGCGACGGATGTTCGCCACGAAATGCACCGGCTCACCGCCTCGGGCGTAGCCGTAGCGGGTTTTGCTGTACCACTTCTTCTCTGACAGGCGCGGCAGGATCTTCTTCACGTCCAGCCACTTGTCCGGATTCAGCCCTTCCTTGGCCGCCAGTTTACGTGCGTCATCCAGGTGGCCACTGCCAACGTTGTAGGCCGCCAGTGCAAACCATGTGCGATCCGGCTCCTGAATCGAGTCATCCAGCTGCTCTTTCATGTAGGCCAGGTACTTGGCGCCGCCCATGATGCTTTGCTTGGGATCGAGGCGGTTGGACACGCCCATGGCCTGCGCGGTGTTCTGGGTCAGCATCATCAGGCCGCGCACGCCAGTCTTGGACGTGACCGCTGCTTGCCATAACGATTCCTGATAGCCAACCGCCGCCAACAGGCGCCAATCGACTTTTTCTTTCTTCGCGTAGTTCTTGAAGTGCTGTTCGTACTTTGGCAGCCGTTGCTGCAGGTGCTGGGCGAACGTTGTAGCACCCACGTAACCGAGAACGTCAACGTGCCCGTAATAGCGGTCTTTCAGGCGCTGCAGGGTGCCGTTTTTCTTCACTTTGTCGAGGTAAGAGTTGATCTCGTTGAGCAGGCTGTTGTCGTCGCCGGCCGCCACTGCCCAGCTCTGGTTGCTGGCATCACCGAGGTCGAAGGCGACCCGTATGTTGGTGAAGTACACCTGGTTCATCGCGACTTCGTTGGAGTCGACCAGCGTCAGGTCGATCTGACCTTCGTCCACCATCCGCAGCAGATCGACGACTTCAACCGCGTCGGACTCTTCGTATTCAATGCCGGGATATTTCTTTTTCAGTGCCGCCAACTGCTCGGCGTGGGTGCTGCCCTTGAGCACCATGATCTTCTTGCCGACCAGATCGCCCGCATCGGTCGGCCGCGATTGGCCGTTGCGGTAGATGATCTGTGGGGTGACTTCCAGGTACGAGTGGGAAAACCGCACCTGCTTTTTGCGTTCCTCGCTGCTGACCAGACCGGCAGCAGCGATCACCGGGCCGTTAGGCTTGCCCACCTGATTGAACAGGTCGTCTAGGTTGTCGGCAGTTTCGATTTTGAGTTCGACCCCCAGATCGTCGGCGAAGCGCTTCACCAGCTCGTATTCGAAGCCGGTCTCACCGTTGCGATCCTGAAAGTAGGTGGCGGGGCTGTTACGGGTAACCACCCGCAGCACGCCATCCTCCTTTACGCGCTCCAGCGTGTTGGGTTTATCAACACAGCCACTGAGCACCAGGAAGAGTCCGGTTGCGATCAGCCATTTGGCGTACCGCGGACGCAAAGCCGTTGGGGAAAACATCTGCGCAGTATACGCAAAGGACCACGAGCGCCATATCTCGACAGCAAAGGGCTTGTCTGCTAGAGAGCGAAAAAACCACCGCAAGCCCGCAGGAATAGGCTTGTACGGCAATTTTCAACATAAAAAATAACGTCTTTTGCCCGTCCCGATAAGCGTCGGATACGGGGCCGCAGACCCGGCCCGACGTTCGGGTGCAGCCACACGTGCCGTTTCGGGTGATGTCGCGGGCTGTTTAGGCTAGAATGCACGGCCTCAAAGCACACCCCTTCCCGAGGCTGTCCCGAAGATGTTGATCCTGCGCGGCGCTCCTGCCCTTTCTGCCTTTCGCCACAGCAAACTCCTTGAGCAACTTCGCCGATGCGTCCCGGCTGTCAGCGGCTTGTATGCTGAATTCGCTCACTTCGCCGAAGTTACCGGCGTCCTGACCGGCGACGAACAGCAGGTGCTCGCGCGCCTTCTGAAGTACGGCCCAAGTGTTCCGGTACAAGAGCCAACCGGTCGTCTGTTCCTGGTGTTGCCGCGTTTCGGCACCATCTCGCCGTGGTCCAGTAAAGCGAGCGACATCGCCCGCAACTGTGGCCTGAGCAAGATCCAGCGCCTGGAACGCGGCATCGCGTTCTACGTCGCCGGCCAGTTCAGCGACGCCGAAGCGCAGCTTATCGCTGATGGGCTGCACGACCGCATGACCCAGATCGTCCTCGGCAACCTTGAACAAGCCGCCGGCCTGTTCAGCCACGCCGAACCGAAACCGCTGACTGCCATCGACGTACTGGGTGGCGGCCGCGCCGCGCTGGAAAAAGCCAACACCGAGCTGGGCCTGGCCCTGGCCGAAGACGAGATCGACTACCTGGTCGCTGCCTTCGTTGGCTTGAAGCGCAACCCGCACGACATCGAACTGATGATGTTCGCCCAGGCGAACTCCGAGCACTGCCGTCACAAGATCTTCAACGCCAGTTGGGACATCGACGGTCAGAGCCAGGAAAAAAGCCTGTTCGGCATGATCAAGAACACCTACGTGATGCACAGCGAAGGCGTTCTGTCGGCTTATAAGGACAACGCTTCGGTCATCGTCGGCAACGTCGCCGGCCGTTTCTTCCCGGACCCTGAAACCCGCCAGTACGGCGCGGTGCAAGAGCCGGTGCACATCTTGATGAAAGTCGAAACACACAACCACCCGACCGCGATTGCCCCGTTCCCGGGCGCGTCCACCGGCAGTGGCGGCGAGATTCGCGACGAAGGCGCTACCGGTCGCGGTGCCAAGCCAAAGGCTGGCCTCACCGGTTTCACCGTATCGAACCTGCAGATTCCTGGCTTCGAACAGCCGTGGGAAGTGCCGTACGGCAAGCCTGAGCGCATCGTTACCGCGCTGGACATCATGATCGAAGGCCCTCTGGGCGGCGCCGCGTTCAACAACGAATTCGGCCGTCCGGCCCTGACCGGTTATTTCCGTACCTTCGAACAGTCGATCACCACCCCGCGTGGCAACGAGGTTCGCGGTTATCACAAGCCGATCATGCTGGCCGGCGGTATGGGTAACATCCGTGCCGAACACGTACAAAAAGGCGAGATCACCGTCGGCTCCAAGCTGATCGTGCTCGGCGGCCCGGCGATGTTGATCGGTCTGGGCGGCGGCGCGGCTTCTTCCATGGCCACCGGCACCAGCTCGGCAGACCTGGACTTCGCTTCCGTACAGCGGGAAAACCCGGAAATGGAACGTCGCTGCCAGGAAGTCATCGACCGTTGCTGGCAGTTGGGTGAACACAACCCGATCAGCTTCATCCACGACGTCGGCGCGGGCGGTCTGTCCAACGCCTTCCCGGAACTGGTCAACGACGGCAACCGTGGCGGTCGCTTCGAACTGCGCAACATTCCAAACGACGAGCCGGGCATGGCCCCGCACGAAATCTGGAGTAACGAGTCCCAGGAACGCTACGTTCTGGCGGTCGGCCCGGCTGACTTCGAACGCTTCCAGGCGATTTGCGAGCGCGAGCGTTGCCCGTTTGCCGTCGTCGGCGAAGCCACTGCCGAGCCGCAACTGACGGTCACCGACAGCCACTTCGGCAACAGCCCGGTGGACATGCCGCTGGAAGTGCTGCTGGGCAAAGCCCCGCGCATGCACCGTTCGGCCGTACGTGAAAACGAACTGGGCGACGATTTCGATCCGTCCACCCTGGCCATCGCCGATTGCGTGGAGCGCGTCCTGCACCACCCGGCCGTTGCCAGCAAAAGCTTCCTGATCACCATCGGCGACCGCACCATCACCGGCCTCGTGGCCCGTGATCAGATGGTCGGCCCGTGGCAGGTTCCGGTAGCCGACGTTGCCGTCACCGCCACCAGCTTCGACGTTTACACCGGTGAAGCCATGGCCATGGGCGAGCGTACCCCGCTGGCACTGCTGGACGCTCCGGCGTCGGGCCGCATGGCCATCGGCGAAACCCTGACCAACATCGCTGCGTCGCGTATCAACAAGATCTCCGACATCAAACTGTCGGCCAACTGGATGTCCGCTGCCGGTCACCCGGGTGAAGACGCGCGTCTGTACGACACCGTGAAAGCGGTCGGCATGGAACTGTGCCCTGATCTGGGCATCACCATTCCGGTGGGCAAGGACTCCATGTCCATGGCCACGCGCTGGAACGACGAAGGCGTCGACAAGACCGTGACCTCGCCGATGTCCCTGATCGTGACCGGTTTCGCGCCTGTGGCTGACATCCGTCAGACCCTGACGCCGGAACTGCGCATGGACAAGGGCACCACCGACCTGATCCTGATCGATCTGGGCCGTGGCCAGAACCGCATGGGCGCCTCGATCCTGGCCCAGGTTCACGGCAAGCTTGGCTCGCAAGCGCCGGACGTCGATGATGCCGAAGACCTCAAAGCCTTCTTCGCCGTGATCCAGGGCCTCAACGCCGATGGTCACCTGCTGGCTTACCACGACCGTTCCGACGGTGGTCTGCTGACCAGCGTTGTGGAAATGGCCTTCGCCGGCCACTGCGGCCTGAGCCTGAACCTCGACGGTCTGGCAGAAACGTCTACCGACATCGCCGCGATCCTGTTCAACGAAGAGCTGGGTGCCGTGATCCAGGTTCGCCAGGACGCTACTCCAGACATCCTTGCGCAGTTCAGCGCTGCCGGTCTGGGCGAGTGTGTGTCGGTGATCGGTCAGCCGATGAACAACGGCCAGATCAACATCACCTTCAACGGCGAAACCGTGTTCGAAGGTCAGCGTCGTCTGCTGCAACGTCAGTGGGCTGAAACCAGCTACCAGATCCAGCGCCTGCGTGATAACGCCGACTGCGCCGAACAAGAGTTTGACGTGCTGCTGGAAGAAGACAACCCGGGCCTGAGCGTCAAGCTGAGCTACGACGTCAACCAGGACGTCGCCGCGCCTTACATCAAGAAAGGCATCCGCCCACAAGTTGCCGTACTGCGTGAGCAGGGCGTCAACGGTCAGGTGGAAATGGCGGCTGCGTTCGACCGCGCCGGTTTCAACGCGATCGACGTGCACATGAGCGACATTCTGGCCGGCCGTGTCGACCTGAACGAGTTCAAAGGCTTGGTGGCCTGCGGTGGTTTCTCCTACGGCGACGTACTGGGTGCCGGCGAAGGCTGGGCCAAGTCCGCGCTGTTCAACAGCCGCGCTCGCGATGCGTTCCAGGGCTTCTTCGAACGTAACGACAGCTTCACCCTCGGCGTGTGCAACGGTTGCCAGATGATGTCCAACCTGCACGAGCTGATCCCGGGCAGCGAGTTCTGGCCGCACTTTGTGCGTAACCGTTCCGAACAGTTCGAAGCCCGTGTGGCGATGGTTCAGGTTCAGGAGTCGAACTCGATCTTCCTGCAAGGCATGGCTGGTTCGCGCATGCCGATCGCCATCGCTCACGGTGAAGGTCATGCCGAGTTCGCGAGCGAAGAAGCGTTGCTGGAAGCTGATCTGTCGGGTTGCGTGGCGATGCGTTTCGTCGACAACCACGGCAAGGTCACCGAAAACTACCCGGCCAACCCGAACGGCTCGCCGCGCGGGATCACCGGTTTGACCAGCCGTGACGGTCGCGTGACGATCATGATGCCTCACCCGGAGCGTGTGTTCCGCGCGGTGCAGAACTCGTGGCGTTCGGAAGACTGGAACGAAGACGCACCTTGGATGCGTATGTTCCGTAATGCGCGCGTCTGGGTTAACTAAGCGCTGTGTACAAGCTCAGCTTTTTTGTTCCTGACAGTCATGTCGAGCTGGTCAAAAGCGCCGTATTCGCTGCCGGTGGCGGGTGGATCGGTGCTTATGATCACTGCGCGTGGCAGGTGTTGGGCTTGGGCCAGTTTCGTCCACTGGATGGCAGTCAGCCGTTTATTGGCGAGGCGGGGCAGGTCGAGCAGGTTGAGGAATGGAAGGTTGAGCTGGTGGTCAGTAACGAGTTGATTCGTTCTGTGGTGATGGCTCTGAAGCAGAGTCATCCCTACGAGACGCCGGCTTATGAGGTGTGGCGGTTGGAGGATTTCTGATCTGCCTGCCGCTGAAATGAGAAACCCGCTGATGAAGATCAGCGGGTTTTTTATGGCCTGACAATTAGCAGAGTTGCTGAAGGCCTCATCGCGAGCAGGCTCGCTCCCACAATGGTTTGGTGTACACAGTTCCAATGTGGGAGCGAACCTGCTCGCGAAGGCGGCCTGTCAGGCACCCACAATTTAAACCTTGGCACTCACCTCACTGCGATTCACCAATGCCTCCAGTGCATCACTCAAACTCGATGCCTTGTCGCCAATCAGCAGGTGCCAGACCCCCCCTTCCAACTGGCTCACACCCTGGCACCCCAGCGCTTTCAAATCACATTCCGACAACGCCTTGCCATCCGCCAGTTGCAGGCGAATCCGGGTCATGGCCACGCAATCCATTTGCAGCACATTCTCGCCTCCGCCCAACGCATTCAGCCAATGCTGAGCTTCTGGTATCGCGACGACGACAGGTTTTGGTGCATCGACTGCAGCGGGAGGGGAGGAGATCACCGCGCGGCCCAGTGCGGGCATCGCCAGGCGAATCTCATCGGCAATGCTGTCGGCCATCGGCCCGACCACCACTTGCAGACTCCCGCCCTTGCCCGGCCGCACCACCGCCATTGCACCCAATGCTTTCAGCTCTGCATCGGACGCCTTGTTGCGATCCACCATGTCCAGCCGCAGCCGCGTGGTGCACGCACCCACGGTGATCAGATTCTGCGCACCGCCCAGCGCCTTGATGTAAGCCCCGGCGCGCTCATTCTCGGCGACCACCACTTTGTCACCCGTCGCAACATCTTCCCGCCCCGGCGTCTTCAGGTTGAAGCGGCGAATGCAGAAATCAAACACCACGTAGTAGATCACCGCATAGGCCAGCCCCACCGGAATCACCAGCCAGCCGTTGGTGGATTTGCCCCAGCCGAGGATCATGTCGATGAAGCCGCCGGAGAAGGTGAAACCCAAGTGAATGTTCAGCAGATCGGTGACCGCCATGGACAGGCCAGTCAGCAGTGCGTGCAGCAGAAACAACATCGGTGCGAGGAACATGAACGCAAACTCGATCGGCTCGGTCACGCCGGTCAAAAACGAGGTCAGCGCCATGGACAGGAAAATCCCGCCCATGATTTTGCGGCGTTCCGGTAAGGCATTGCGGTACATCGCCAGGCACGCGGCGGGCAGGCCGAAGAGCATCACCGGGAACATGCCGGTCATGAACTGGCCGCCTTTCGGGTCGCCGGCGAAGTAGCGCGACAAGTCGCCGGTCACGATGGCGCCGGTCGTCGGATCGGTGAAGCTGCCGAAGATGAACCACGCCATGTTGTTGAGGATATGGTGCAGGCCGGTGACGATCAGCAGGCGGTTAAGTACGCCAAAAATGAAGGCGCCGATGCTGCCGCTATCCAGCATCAACACGCCGAAGCTGTTGATGCCGTGCTGGATCGGTGGCCAGATCAAGCCAAACACCACGCCCAGTCCGACGGCGGTAAACCCGGTGGCAATCGGCACGAAACGCCGGCCACCAAAGAACGCCAGGTACTCCGGCAACTTGATGTCCTTGAAGCGGTTGTACAGCGCGCCGGCCATCAAGCCGCTGATGATCCCGGCGAGCATACCCATGTTGATGCTCGCATCGAGCACCTTCAGCGTGGAGACCATCACCAGATAACCAATCGCCCCTGCCAGCCCGGCGGTACCGTTGTTGTCCTTGGCGAAACCCACCGCGATACCGATGGCGAAGATCATCGCCAGGTTGGCGAAAATCACTTGCCCGGCGTCGTGGATGATCGCGATGTTAAGCAAATCGGTGTCGCCCAGGCGCAGCAGTAATCCTGCAATCGGCAGGATCGCGATCGGTAGCATCAGTGCGCGGCCGAGGCGTTGCAGGCCTTCAATGAAGTATTGGTACATGGCGGTTCTCCCTGGATTCTTGTTGTTTTGTTCAGCTCAGAGGCCATTGCTGGTGACAGGCGTGACGCACAGCCGCGGCGCTGCTCAACTTGAGCAGGTCGTGGCTGATGCGGCGGCATTCGGCGGCGTCGAGGTGACGGACGCGGTCTTTGATTTCACCGATCTGCACCGGGCTGACCGACAACTCGCTGACCCCCAGGCCGATCAGTACCGGTGTGGCCAACGGGTCTGAAGCGAGCGCGCCGCAGACGCCAACCCATCGGTTATGCGCAGCGGCACCGGCGCAGGTCTGGGCGATCAGCCGCAGCAGGGCCGGGTGCATCGCGTCGACACGCGAGGCGAGCCCGGCGTGATCGCGGTCCATGGCCAGGGTGTATTGGGACAAGTCGTTGGTGCCAATGGACAGAAAATCCGCATGCTCCGCAAGCTGCTCGGCCAGCAACGCGGCGGCCGGGACTTCGATCATCACGCCCAGTTCGGGGCGTTGGGTCAGCTCAAGTTCGGTGCACAAGGCGTCGAGACGCTGACGGATGTGCAGCAGCTCATCGACTTCGGTGATCATCGGCAAGAGGATCCGGCAACGCGACAGCGGGCAGACATGCAGCAGCGCGCGTAGTTGCTGATCGAGCAATTCCGGCCGCACCTGGGCCAAGCGAATGCCGCGCAAACCGAGTACCGGATTCGCCTCGGCGGGCAGCGGTAAATAGTCGAGTTGCTTGTCGCCACCGACGTCGATGGTGCGGATGATCACCGACTTGTCGCCCATGGCATCGAGCACGGCCTGATAGGCGAGGCGCTGTTCCTGTTCGTCCGGCGCGGTGAGGCGGTCGACGAACAGAAACTCGGTGCGCAACAGACCGACACCATCCGCGCCATTGGCCAACGCGTCAGCGGCTTCGGCGCTGGAGGCGACATTGGCCGCGACTTCGATGTGCAAGCCGTCGAGCGTTAGCGCCGGGGTATGCGCTTGGGCCTGTTGCTGCGCACGGCGTTGTTGATGATCGAGTTGCGCCTGACGCACCTCGGCCAGGCGCTCGGCATTCGGCGCCAGTTCGAGGCGACCGCCGTCGGCATCCATCACCACCGAGTGGCCTTGTTGCTGATCCAGCAATGTCGAGCCCAAGGCAACCAGGCACGGCAAGCCTTTGCCGCGCGCCAGAATCGCCACGTGGGACGTCGCGCCACCCTCGGCCATGCACACCCCGGCGACGCCTTGCTGACTCAGTTGCAGCAAGTCGGACGGAGTCAGTTCATCGGCCGCGACGATGGCACCGGCCGGCACGTCGTAGTGCCAGGATTCACCGAGCAGCGCGCGCAATACTCGTTGCTTGAGATCGCGCAAGTCGTTGGCGCGTTCGGCCAGTAACGGGCTGCCAAGTTGCTGGAGGACCTCGCACTGCACGTCGATGGATTGGCTCCAGGCGTGAGTCGCCGCCATGCCTTGATCGATGGATTGATTGGCCGCGTCCAGCAGCGCCGGGTCTTCAAGTAGTGCGAGGTGCGCAGCGAAGATCGCTTCTTCGTCAGTGTTTTTGTGTTTCCTGGCTTGGGCCAGTGTCTGGTCGATTTCGCTGCGCACCACGGTCAGCGCGGCATCGAGGGCATGCAGTTGCTGCTCGGGATCATGATCGCCGGCATCCACCGGCAGGCTGATCGCGTTCAGGCGAAACAGGGGGCCCTCGACCAGACCGGGCGCCGCGCAGACACCATGCAGCACGCCAGCTTCGGCCGCACGACCGCGCTGGGCAATCGGTGCGGGCGCGGCGGCATGGCGGTCATCGGCCAGTGTTGTGGATAACGCGATCAACAACGCTTGCAGCGCTGCTTCGGCGTCTGGGCCCTGGCAGCTGACTTGAACCTCGTCCTGCTCGCCGATGGCCAAACCCATCAACCCGATCAGGCTGTTACAGGTCGCCGATTTTCCGGCGAAATGCAGTTGCGATTTGCACTTGAAACCCTGAGCCGTCTGACGAATCAGCGCTGCCGGCCGGGCATGCAAACCACCCCGATGGGCAATGCGGATGTGGCCGTAGATTTCTTCGCCTGACAGGTCTGCTTCAGCCTGCGCGCCGGGCGCATGCCGACGAATGATGTGCAGCAATGGCTCGCCGACCTTCACCGATTTCAGCGTGATCGGTCGCGCCTGGAAGTCCTGGCTGTTGGTCAGGATCATCAGGCTGACCAGGCTTTTGCATTGCTGCGCGACTTTGTCCAGGTCATAGCGCAACAGCGGCTGACCGTTGGCGACACGTGCACCTTCCTTGACCAGCATCGAGAAGCCTTCGCCCTGCAACTCGACCGTGTCGAGGCCCAGGTGCAGGAGCAATTCGGCACCGTTATCAGCGCGCAACGTGACGGCGTGGCCGGTGCGGGCGACGTGTACCACCACGCCGGCGCAGGGGGCGTGGAGGGTGTCGTTCAGCGGGTCGATGGCGATCCCGTCGCCCATCGCGCCGCTGGCGAACACCGCGTCCGGGACTTTGGCGAGCGTGAGCACCGGGCCGCTGAGCGGGGCGCTGAGGGTCAGCTCTTTATTGTTGTTGTGCATGGCTCGGTCTCATCAGGGAAAAATGTACGGGGCAGACTCAGTGCGTGCGTGTGACTTTGCTGAGGTGCCGCGGCTGGTCCGGGTCCATGCCACGGGCAACCGCCAAACCAGCGGCCATGACGTAGAAACTCTGGATCGCCAAAATCGGGTCGAGGGCCGGATGCTCAGCGCGGATCAGGGTGAGGTCGCGTTCGCTTACGTCATCGGGAGCTGCCAGTAATACGCGGGCACCGCGTTGGCGCATGTCGGCGGCGAGGCTCAGCAAACCGGCCTGCTCGGCACCGCGCGGGGCGAATATCAGCAGTGGATAATTTTCGTCGATCAACGCCATCGGGCCGTGACGGACTTCGGCGCTGCTGAAGGCTTCGGCCTGGATCGCCGAGGTTTCCTTGAATTTCAGCGCGGCTTCCTGAGCGATAGCAAAACCGGCGCCACGACCGATCACCATCAAACGCTGGCAATCGCGCAGGGCATCGATGGCCAGGCTCCAGTCCTGTTGCGCTGCATCGCGCAAACCTTCCGGCAACGCGTTGCCTGCTTCGAGCAACTCCACGTCATCGTTCCAGTGCGCGATCAGGCGGGCGCTGGCGCTGAGGGTGGCGATAAAACTCTTGGTCGCGGCGACGCTGCTTTCCGTACCGGCCAACAGCGGCAGGCTGAATTCACACGCTGCTTCCAACGGCGAACTCTCAGCGTTGACCATCGAAATGCTTAAGGCGCCACGCTTGCGCAACAGACGCAGGCTGTTCACCAGATCCGGGCTTTGCCCCGATTGCGAGAAGGCAAACGCGACCTGACCGCTGACCTTCAACGGCGCTTGCTGCATGGTCACCACCGACATCGGCAACGACGCCACCGGGACGCCCAGTTGCTGCATGGTCAGGTACGCGAAGTAACTCGCCGCGTGATCGGAACTGCCGCGAGCCACGGTCATCGCCACTTGCGGCGGCTGACGGCGCAGGCGTCCGGCGATCTCGATCATCTGCGGGTCGAGTTGCTGCAATTGCGCTTGCACGGCCTCGAATGAGGACAGCGCCTCTTCAAGCATTTTTGAAGTCAATGTCTTCTCCTTCGACCATGACGGCGGTCAGTGTGAGTGAGCGATCGAGCCGCACGCAGTCGGCCCAGGCGCCGGGTTGCAGGCGCCCGCGTTCGGTGATGCCGAGGTAGTCGGCGGGGAATTGCGAAAGACGTTGCGAGGCTTCGGCGATCGGTAAGCCGATCTTCACCAGATTGCGCAGCGCCTGATCCATGGTCAGGGTGCTGCCGGCCAGGGTGCCGTCGGGCAGGCGCACACCGCCCAGGCATTTGGTCACGGTGTGGCTGCCGAGCTTGTACTCACCGTCGGGCATACCCGCTGCGGCGGTCGAATCGGTGACGCAATACAGACACGGAATCGAGCGCAGGGCGACGCGGATGGCGCCGGGGTGCACGTGCAGCAAATCCGGAATCAGTTCGGCGTATTTGGCGTGAGCCAGCGCCGCGCCGACGATGCCCGGTTCGCGATGATGCAGCGGGCTCATGGCGTTGTAGAGGTGGGTGAAACTGCTGGCGCCGGCCGCCAGCGCAGCCACGCCTTCCTCGTAACTGCCGAGGGTGTGGCCGATTTGCATGCGCACGCCGCGAGCGCTGAGGGCGCGGATCAAGGCATCGTGGCCGGCGATTTCCGGGGCGATGGTGATCACCCGGATCGGTGCCAGCGCCAAATATTCTTCGACTTCGGCCATCAACGCGGTGTGGGCGAAATTCGGCTGGGCGCCGAGTTTTCCGGGGTTGATGTACGGGCCTTCCAGGTGCACGCCGAGTACACGGGCGCTGCCTTTCGGGCGCTGCTCGCAGAACTCGCCAACGGCTTTGAGCACGCTGGAGATTTCTTCGCTCGGTGCGGTCATGGTGGTGGCCAGCAACGAGGTGGTGCCGAAACGCACATGGGTTTTGGTGATGGTTTCGAAGGCGGTGGCGCCTTCCATGATGTCTTTGCCGCCGCCACCGTGAACATGCAGGTCGATGAACCCCGGTAGCAGGTAAGACAAGTCGTTGTCGGCCGGATCGCAGGGTTGGCCTTCGATGGACACGACCTTGCCGTGTTCATGAATCAGCCGGCCACGTACCCAGCCGTTGGCGGTGAGGATGTTGTCTTCGGACATGATCGGTTCTCGCCTGCTTGTTTTCGCGACGAAGCTCTTTATCGACGGAGCTCTGCGACAAAGTCGTAGTAGTCGTTGCGGCAATAGGTGTCGGTGACTTCGATGGGCGTGTTGTCTTCCAGATAGCCGACCCGGGTCATCAGCAGCATGGCGGTGCCGGGGGCGATGCCCACCAGGGCTGCGAATTCGTCCGAGGCATTGATCGCCTGGATGTGTTGCAAGGCGCGGACAATCGGTTTTCCGATGCCATCGAGGTATTCGTAGAGAGAGTCGCCCACGGCTTGCGGCTTGGGAATGATTGAGGCAGGCAGGGTGCTCATCTCGATTGCCATCACCGTGTCGTCGGCCTTGCGCAGACGTTTGAGCCGCGCGACCTTATCGTTGGGCGAGAGGCCGAGGCGGATCAGTTCTTCGTGGGTCGGCGGGGTGATTTCCCGTTCCAGCCATTGGGAGCCGGGGACGAAGCCTTTCAGACGGAGCATTTCGCTGAAACCGGAAAGGCGTGACAGCGGTTGTTCCAGGCGTGGGGTGATGAACGTGCCGGAACCTTGATTGCGGCGGATCAGGCCTTGCTCGAACAGGACTTCCAACGCCTTGCGCGCGGTAACGCGGGAGATGCCTAGCATTTCACTGAGGCTGCGCTCCGATGGCATGGCCTGTTCGGCTTTCCATTGGCCGGCATGGATCGCCGCTTCCAGATTGCGCGCCAGTTGCAGGTACAACGGCGTGGGCTGGGTGTCGTCAGGGCGTAGAGCCTGGAGGTCATTCATGTAGGTTTGGTCCGATGCGGATGTAGGATTGTTGTCGCACGGTTGTGAGGTGAAAACTAATACCACTTAAATACCATGTCAATGCCACCACTTTGCTGTAGGCGCGGGAAAGGCTGCCCGGTTGGGTGGGCTAAGAATGGGTAGGTTTGAAGTGGTATTAGAGGTGGGGATTTTGAAAGCAAAGATCGCAGCGTTTGACAGCCTCTACCGGGGGAATTGGTATCTGCCCGGTAGACGCTGGCGCAGGCTGCGATCTCTTGAGTTTATTTTTCTTTCCCGACGAAATGGTGCTGATCGTTCCCACGCTCTGCGTGGGAATGATCTTGCGCCGGGGTTACGGGCGGATTTCGATCATCGTGCCATCCGGCACCAGGCCCCAGACTTCGCGCATGTCCATGTTGCGCATGGCGATGCAGCCGTCAGTCCAGTCCAGGGTGTGGAACAGATCTTCGGGGTTGTCTTCGGTGTCCGGGGTGCCGTGGATCATGATCATGCCGCCGGGCTCGACGCCTTCGCGCCGCGATCGGGCGGAGTCGCTGATATTCGGGTAGGAGATGTGCATCGACAGGTTGAAGCGGTCGCTGGTCTTGCGCCAGTCAATCCAATAGAAACCTTCAGGTGTGCGTTTGTCGCCTTCCATGAGTTTGGGGCCGACAGGTCTTTTTCCCAATGAGATGCGATAGGTCTTGAGCGGCTTGCCGTCATTGATCAATTGCAATTGATGGGCGGATTTCAGAATCAGGACTTTTTCGATGACTTTGCCGTCCAGTGTTTCCGCAACACTAGCCTGGGAGACAGCGACGCACGACAAGCAAAACAGGGCAAGCAACCAGCGCATTGAAACGGTACCCCTAAGAGGTGTCGCAGCTATTTATGTAGTTGTAGTTATAGGTGATTTTGGAATCAGGAGCTTTAGGTGATGGCAGGCTGAGCGAGCGGCGGGATCGATTCGGATCGCACGGGGTAGACCTCGGTCCGCCGGTCAGCGAAGAAGCATTCTAAGGTACGGCCCACTGTGCGGAAAGCCAGGTCGGACCAAGGGATGTCGGCTTCTTCGAAAAGCTGCACCTCCAGGCTCTCGGGGCCGGCGGCGAAATCCAGGTCCACCAGTTCGGCGCGGAAGAACACATGCACCTGGCTGATGTGCGGCACGTCGATCAACGTATAGATGCTCAGGTTGCGCACCCGCGCGCAGGCTTCCTCAAAAGTCTCGCGAATGGCTGCCTGCTCGATGGTTTCACCGTTTTCCATGAAACCGGCGGGCAGGGTCCAGTAACCGAGCCGTGGCTCGATGGCACGCCGGCACAGCAACACCTTCGACCCCCAGACCGGCACACACCCGGCGACGATGTTGGGGTTCTGGTAATGAATCGTATGACAGCTGTCACAGACATAACGCAGGCGCGAATCGCCTTCGGGAATGCGCTGGGTGACCGGGTTGCCGCACTGACTGCAAAATTTCATGCTTGGGTTCCTGAATGCTGCGCCTATCTTGGCGTGCGGCGGTGTCTGTCGGCAAGTTGTCGTTTAGCGACATGCAGCGGTTATGGGGTTGGGCGGCCCGTTCGATTGGTGCATGATGCAAGGTAGCCAACAGGTCGAGAGCACTCATGCTGGACGAGCTACTTCATCGGGTAAGCAACCACACGCCGCAAACGCTGGAAACCGATAAACGTTTCCCTGAGGCCGCGGTACTGGTTCCCATTACTCGCAGTGATGAACCGGAACTGGTTCTGACCCTGCGCGCCAGCGGGCTCTCGACCCATGGCGGCGAAGTCGCCTTCCCCGGCGGGCGACGCGACCCCGAAGACCCGGACCTGATTTTCACCGCCCTGCGCGAAGCCGAAGAAGAAATCGGCCTGCCGCCGGGGCTGGTTGAAGTGATCGGCCCGCTGAGCCCACTGATCTCCCTGCACGGCATCAAGGTCACGCCTTATGTCGGCGTGATTCCGGATTTTGTTGAATACATGGCCAACGATGCCGAGATCGCCGCCGTATTCAGCGTACCTTTGGAGTTTTTCCGCAAGGATCCGCGGGAACACACTCACCGCATCGATTACCAGGGGCGCAGTTGGTATGTGCCGAGTTATCGTTACGGCGAATACAAGATCTGGGGCCTGACGGCGATCATGATTGTCGAGTTGATCAACCTGCTCTATGACGCCGACATCAGCCTGCACCACCCACCCAAAAGCTTTATCAATATTTGAAGCCATCGTTCGTATGGCGTGAATCCGCGGCTGCCTGAGCCTTGAGGACAACACGATGAAATACCGCTTGGGCGACGCCCGCGTTGAAACCCACCCGCAGAGCTGGATTGCACCGAATGCCGTGCTGGTGGGCAAGGTCAAACTGGAAGAGGGCGCCAACGTCTGGTTCAACGCCGTGTTGCGTGGCGACAACGAATTGATCCTGATCGGCAAGAACAGCAACGTCCAGGACGGCACGGTGATGCACACCGACATGGGCTACCCGCTGACCATCGGTACCGGCGTGACCATCGGCCACAACGCCATGCTTCATGGCTGCACCGTCGGCGATTACAGCCTGATCGGTATCAATGCGGTGATTCTCAACGGCGCGAAAATCGGCAAGAACTGCATCATCGGCGCCAATTCACTGATCGGTGAGGGCAAGGAAATTCCGGACGGTTCGCTGGTCATGGGTTCGCCCGGCAAGGTTGTGCGCGAGCTGACCGAGCCGCAGAAGAAGATGCTCGAAGCCAGCGCCGCCCACTATGTGCATAACTCACAGCGTTATGCCCGCGATCTGGCCGAGCAGGAAGAATGAGCACCGACGAACGACCGGTTCGTTCTCCCTGCGTGAGTATTTGCGCGCTGGATGAAGATGATATTTGCACCGGATGTCAGCGTACGGTGGATGAAATTACCCGTTGGAGCCGGATGGATAACGAAGAGCGGCGCAAGGTGTTGGGGTTGTGTCATGAGCGAGCCAAATCCAGCGGGATTCTGTGGATGATCGGGGCTAAGCCGGATAATTGAAGCGCGGCCTTCGCGAGCAAGCCCGCTCCCACATTGGATTGATGTTGCTCCCGCATTTAGTGATCAACACTGAACCAATGTGGGAGCGGGCTTGCTCGCGAAGAGGCCATTATGGATTACCACCATCACTGTTGGCCCAACCCCATCCCTGAAGTACCCTGTGCGCCAAATTGACAGGTCTCCCCACGCCCCATGCTCTTCCTGATCGCTTACATCGGCAGTGTCGTGCTGATCAACTACGCCTTTTCCACCGCGCCGCACCTGGACATCATCTGGTCGGCCTGGGGTGGTTTGGTGTTCGTTTTGCGCGACATGGTGCAAACCCGTTTCGGTCACGGCGCAATCGCGGCGATGCTGGCGGCGCTAGTGCTGTCTTATGCCACGTCCGATCCGTCCATCGCCCTGGCCAGTGCCACGGCGTTCGCGGTGTCCGAGTGCATTGACTGGCTGGTGTTCAGCATTACCAAACGGCCGTTGCACGACCGCCTGTGGATAAGTTCGGCGCTGAGCATTCCCCTCGACACCTTCATCTTCTTTGGCATGATCGATGCGCTGACCCCCGGCGTGGTCATCACCGCGCTGGCATCGAAGTTCGCCGGTGTAACGGCCGTATGGCTGATCATGGCCTGGCGCTTGCGCAAGCAGGCCGTCGTCAGCTGAAGCCAAACCCGCCGGTTCATGTAAAATGCCGCGCTTTCTCCCCATGGGAAGCGCGCTTCCCTCGATGATCCGCTCCTTTGAGGACCTGAGATGACCCGTATCGGAACTCCATTGTCGCCAACCGCGACCCGCGTATTGCTGTGTGGCTGTGGTGAGTTGGGCAAGGAAGTGGTGATCGAGCTGCAACGTCTGGGCGTTGAAGTGATTGCCGTGGATCGCTACGCCAACGCGCCGGCCATGCAAGTGGCGCATCGCAGCCACGTGATCAACATGCTCGACGGCGCTGCCCTGCGTGCGGTGATCGAAGCCGAGAAGCCGCATTTCATCGTGCCGGAAATCGAAGCCATCGCCACCGCAACCCTGGTCGAGCTGGAAGCCGCAGGCTTCACGGTGATCCCGACCGCCCGCGCCGCGCAACTGACCATGAACCGTGAAGGCATCCGTCGCCTGGCCGCCGAAGAGCTGGACCTGCCGACCTCGCCGTACCACTTCGCTGACACCTTCGAGGATTACAGCAAGGCGATCGAAGACCTCGGCTTCCCTTGCGTGGTCAAACCGGTGATGAGTTCGTCGGGCAAAGGCCAGAGCCTGTTGCGCAGTGTCGATGACGTGAAAACGGCCTGGGATTACGCGCAGGAAGGTGGCCGTGCCGGCAAAGGTCGGGTGATCATCGAAGGCTTCATCGACTTCGACTACGAAATCACCCTGTTGACCGTGCGTCATGTCGGCGGCACGACGTTCTGCGCGCCAGTCGGCCACCGTCAGGAGAAGGGCGACTATCAGGAATCCTGGCAGCCGCAAGCCATGAGCCCGATTGCCCTGGCCGAATCCGAGCGCGTTGCCAAAGCCGTGACCGAAGCCCTGGGTGGCCGTGGTCTGTTTGGCGTCGAGCTGTTCATCAAAGGTGATCAGGTCTGGTTCAGCGAAGTTTCGCCACGCCCGCATGACACCGGCCTGGTCACTCTGATTTCCCAGGACCTGTCGCAATTCGCACTGCACGCACGGGCGATCCTGGGTCTGCCGATTCCGTTGATTCGTCAGTTCGGGCCTTCGGCGTCAGCGGTGATTCTGGTGGAAGGGCAGTCGACTCAGACCGCTTTTGCGAACTTGGGCGCTGCGTTGAGCGAGCCGGATACCGCGTTGCGTCTGTTTGGCAAACCTGAAGTCAATGGTCAGCGCCGGATGGGTGTGGCACTGGCTCGCGACGAGTCGATCGAGGCCGCACGCGCCAAGGCGACCCGTGCGTCGCAAGCGGTGGTTGTCGAGCTGTAAAAGTACCCTGGACGGGCCCGCAATCCTGTGGGAGCGGGCTCGCCCGCGATAGCGGTGGTTCAGTCGACATCAATGTTTGATGTACTGACGCCATCGCGGGCAAGCCCGCTCCCACAGGTTTCTCGCCTGGTTTTAGTGCGCGCCCGACTCTACAGGGCGGCCTATAATTTGTGCGTGCTTCCCTTCATCAAATGCATCAGGCCTGTAGTCATGAACTCCCAAAGCATCATTGTCCCGAAAATCTCCACATTGCCGGTGCACGAGCCCCGGGCCCGGGCAGTCGTGCGGTGGCTGGTGCGCAAGAACATCATCAAGGAAGAACTGACCACCTGCGGGCGCACCGGCAATCGCATGGCCCATGCCATCGGCGACGGTGCGCGCGCCGTGGTCCTGTACCCGGAAGCCCTGCCGTTCGGCGAGCCAGTCAATGGCCTGGAAATCGTCACCAAGCGCTGCATCTATACACCGGCCAAGGGCTTTCTCGAAGAAGCCGGCTGCGCGCAGTGCCGCAAGGAAGTCGGCGAAGCGCTGTTCGAAAGCCTGGAAGACTGGATGCCGGGGCGCACCGATAACTTCACCTGCCCTGAATGCGGGCATGAAGATGACATCAACGGGTTTCTTTTCCTGCAGGAATGCGGCTTTTCCAACCTGGGATTCATCTTCAATAACTGGGCCGAGGCCGGGTTCAAGCAGAGCTTTATCGACGAATTTGCCGATTGGCTCGATCAGCCCGTCAGTTGGGTAAAAGTCGAGTTGTAAGCGGCGACAATCCCCGTATATCAGTAATGCCAATAATAGGCAGAGTTTTACATTGAACCCGAGGGGGTGTCTGACTATAATGGCGCGCTTCCATTTTCCCGCTCGGGAGCCCCCGCGATGCTGCGTATCAGCCAAGAAGCTCTGACATTCGACGACATTCTCCTAGTGCCTGGTTATTCCGAGGTGCTTCCTAACGAAGTCAGTCTCAAGACCCGCCTAACCCGTGGCATCGAGCTGAATATTCCTCTGGTTTCTGCCGCCATGGACACCGTTACTGAAGCCCGTTTGGCAATCGCCATGGCTCAGGAAGGTGGCATCGGCATCATCCACAAGAACATGACCATCGAGCAGCAAGCTGCCGAAGTTCGCAAGGTCAAGCGTTACGAAGCCGGCGTGGTCAAGGACCCGATCACCATCGAGGCTGACGCCACGGTTCGTGAACTGTTCGAACTGACCCGCATGCACAACATCTCCGGCGTTCCGGTTTTGCACGATGGCGACCTGGTCGGCATCGTCACTTCCCGTGACGTGCGTTTCGAAAACCGTCTGGACGCCACTGTCCGTGAAGTGATGACGCCTAAAGAGCGTCTGGTCACGGTCAAGGAAGGCGCAGACAAGAACGATGTCCGCGAACTGCTGCACAAGCACCGCATCGAGCGCGTGCTGATCGTCGACGACAAGTTTGCGCTCAAAGGCATGATGACCGTCAACGACATCGAAAAAGCCAAGGCTTATCCGCTGGCCAGCAAGGACGATCAAGGTCGTCTGCGTGTTGGTGCGGCAGTCGGTACCGGTAAAGACACTGGCGAGCGTGTGACTGCACTGGTCAATGCCGGTGTTGACGTGGTGGTGGTCGACACCGCTCACGGTCACTCCAAAGGCGTGATCGACCGCGTTCGCTGGGTCAAGGACAACTTCCCGCAAGTGCAGGTCATCGGCGGCAACATTGCCACCGGCGCTGCGGCAAAAGCCCTGGTTGAAGCTGGCGCCGACGCCGTCAAGGTCGGTATCGGCCCTGGCTCGATCTGCACCACCCGAATCGTCGCCGGTGTCGGCGTCCCGCAAATCAGTGCCATCGCCAACGTAGCCGCTGCCCTCGAAGGCACCGGCGTGCCGTTGATCGCCGACGGCGGCATCCGTTTCTCCGGTGACCTGTCCAAGGCCATCGTCGCCGGTGCTTCCTGCGTGATGATGGGCTCGATGTTCGCCGGTACTGAAGAAGCGCCGGGCGAGATCGAACTGTTCCAGGGTCGTTCGTACAAGGCTTATCGCGGCATGGGTTCGCTGGGCGCCATGTCCCAGGCTCAAGGTTCCTCCGACCGTTACTTCCAGGACTCCTCGGCAGGCGCCGAGAAACTGGTTCCGGAAGGTATCGAAGGGCGAGTTCCTTACAAGGGCTCCCTGAGCGCCATCATCCATCAACTGATGGGCGGCCTGCGTTCTTCGATGGGCTACACCGGCAGTGCCGACATCGAAGAAATGCGCACCAAGCCTGAGTTCGTGCGGATCACCGGTGCGGGCATGGCCGAGTCCCACGTCCACGACGTACAAATCACCAAAGAAGCGCCAAACTACCGCGTAGGTTGAGGCTTCAAGCAAAAAGTTAAGTAACCGGGGCTGTTTTATTCAGCCCCGAGTTGTTTCTGAATCACGACTGTTTCTGAATTACTTAGACGAGACTGAATCATGGCCCTCGACATTCACGCTCACCGCATCCTGATCCTCGATTTCGGTTCCCAGTACACCCAGCTGATTGCCCGCCGCGTGCGTGAAATCGGCGTGTACTGCGAACTGCATCCGTTCGACATGGACGACGAAGCGATTCGCGAATTCGCGCCGAAAGGCGTCATTCTCGCCGGCGGCCCCGAGTCCGTGCACGTAGCCGACAGCCCGCGCTGCCCGCAAGCAGTCTTCGACCTGGGCGTACCGGTCTTCGGCATCTGCTACGGCATGCAGACCATGGCTGAACAGCTGGGTGGCAAGGTTGAAGGTTCCGAGCTGCGTGAGTTCGGTTACGCCCGTGTCGACGTAGTCGGCAAGAGCCGCCTGCTCGACGGCATCGAAGACCACATCGACGCCGACGGCCTGTTCGGCCTCGACGTGTGGATGAGCCACGGTGACAAGGTCACCAAGATGCCACAGGACTTCCACATCCTGGCCAGCACCCCGAGCTGCCCGATTGCCGGCATGTTCGACGACGCTCGTGGCTACTACGGCGTGCAGTTCCACCCGGAAGTGACCCACACCAAGCAGGGCGGTCGCATCCTCTCGCGCTTCATCCTTGATATCTGCGGCTGCGAAGCCCTGTGGACGCCTTCGAAAATCGCTGAAGACGCCATCGCCAACATTCGCGCCCAGGTCGGTACCGATAACGTATTGCTCGGCCTGTCCGGCGGCGTTGACTCTTCGGTGGTTGCTGCACTGCTGCACAAAGCCATCGGCGACCAACTGACCTGCGTCTTCGTCGACAACGGCTTGCTGCGCCTGCACGAAGGCGAGCAAGTGATGGCCATGTTCGCCGAGAACATGGGCGTCAAGGTGATCCGCGCCAACGCCGAAGACCAGTTCCTCGACAATCTGGCAGGCGAAAGCGACCCGGAGAAGAAGCGCAAGATCATCGGCCGCACCTTCATCGACGTGTTCGATGCCCAGTCCAACAAACTGGACAACATCAAGTACCTCGCCCAGGGCACCATCTACCCGGACGTGATCGAGTCGGCTGGCGCCAAAAGCGGCAAGGCTCACGTGATCAAGTCGCACCACAACGTGGGTGGCCTGCCGGAAGAAATGAACCTCAAGCTGGTTGAACCCCTGCGCGAGCTGTTCAAGGACGAAGTCCGTCGTCTGGGCCTGGAACTCGGCCTGCCGTACGACATGGTCTACCGTCACCCGTTCCCGGGCCCGGGCCTGGGCGTGCGGATCCTCGGTGAAGTGAAGAAGGAATACGCCGACCTGCTGCGTCGCGCCGACCACATCTTCATCGAAGAACTGCGCAAAGCCGACTGGTACCACAAGGTCAGCCAGGCCTTCGTGGTGTTCCAACCGGTGAAATCGGTTGGCGTTGTTGGCGATGGCCGTCGCTACGCTTGGGTCGTGGCCCTGCGTGCCGTTGAAACCATCGACTTCATGACCGCGCGTTGGGCGCACCTGCCTTACGAACTGCTGGAAACCGTCAGCGGCCGCATCATCAATGAAATCGAAGGCATCTCTCGCGTCACCTACGACGTGTCGAGCAAGCCGCCAGCGACCATTGAGTGGGAATGATCCCGCGCAAGCCTTGATGGCTTGAACGCTGCAACAGCAAAAGCCGTGTGAAATCAGATTTCACACGGCTTTTTTGTGGGCGGGTTACAGCGGTTTCGACCAGCCCCCAAGACTCAAGCCTATGCTATCGAGTCCCTGTAAAAGCTCTTTAATGCTGTCATAGCGTTTTCCGCTGACCAAAGGCCAGTTCGGACGTTCGATGTAATAACGACCCCTGTCTGTCTGGATGAGTGTGCGCACGAGCTCTTTGGTGCGGCTGCGATGCACCAGAAAAAGCATGCGCGGCTGCTGTTTCAAGGAGTACATGCCATGGTGCGGCAACAGCGCTTCGAATTCCGTCATGGTGTGCGCGGTCCATGGCGTTTCCATTTGCAGACGCAAATCGCCTCTGACCAGTGCAGGGCGATCATTAACGTCACCGCCCATGGGCAGAATTTTCCCCGGGTCGACTTCGATGCCGCTGGAAGCCCCTTCGGCGACGTCTTCAACGCGAATGCCGATGGCTTCTTCCAGCTCGCTGACCCCGGCAACGCCTTCGAAGGTGTTGGAGTGGGAATTGCCCATCAGCGCCACCCATTTATGTGCACCACGGACAGCCTGGTCGGCACGAATGATCGACCTGGCAAAGTAGTTCATCATTTTTTGCCGCGCGGTTTCGTCGACAACGCGTCGCTGGCCGGAAGTGATCTCCATTCCGTCGATTCTGTAGCTCGCCATGCAATCGATGGCCTGTATACGGATTCGCTGCTTTTGCGCTTCTTTGACCAGTTCCAGGAAGGTGTAGCGTTCGAGTGGATCGGTCATGTGTCCGATATCGAGCACACTGAGATAAGTCTCCAGTTCTTTGGGCATCACACCGGTTTCGAAAAAGGAATCCAGCGCGGCCTGATGAAAATCGGTCAGCAGGTGTTCCATGTAGAGCGTTTTTACATGTTTACCGGCCAGCAGTTCCATGTTCTCGATCAGCCATTGTTTGCTGCCGATCGCGTCATGGCTCTCGCCGATGATCAGTCCTCGGCCGTGCTCGAGAATTTTCTCGATAGTTTCTTCAGCAGTGGCCTGGGGATTCAATGATGGAACAGGCGGACGCTCAGGCAATTGGAGTTCGGCATAGAAACGCTTGGCATCTTGATAAAGGCGCTTTCTGATTGCCTTGAAATCCCGATAGGGGTCGTATTCCTGGAGGCTGTCGAAGACGTCTCGCAACGCCTGATCATTCAACCCTGCCGCGCTTTTTTCCAGGTGCGGTCGTAACCGGGATGGCACCTCGTATTCGGAGGCGGGTAATAGTGCGCCAGATACTGGGTCGGGCAAACGTGTCCCGCTTGTGCCGGGGGTCGCCGGCGTTTTGCCACCGCCCTTGAGTCCCAAACGTGGCATGGTTTCCCACTCTCCGTCGGCGTTCAGGCGAACGGGGATCGAACCCGAGAAACTATTGGGGTTTTCCGGATCGACGATTGCCCAGTGTCCGGGCCCGTTAAGGTCGGCTTCAAAGCGAACGTAGTAGGCCATGTCGTTCATCATGATTGCGGTCGAAGGGTTGGAATGGAGTCGGTAGATTCCTTGGTATTTCCCCGGCTCGGCGCCGAGTGTTTCACCCTCGAGCAGTTCATTGGCTTGCCAGTTGTCGGGCACCGAGGGGTGTTGCTCGATGCCAGGGTTTGTCGATTCGAGTTCATCAATCAGCGCTCCCGCCCCTGCTGATTCGGGAGGGGTGGTCGGCGACGTGGGTTGCTCGATGGTCTCGGTGATTTCCGCCAGGTCCGCAGGCCAGCCCACTGCCTTCATGCCTTTTGCGACCAGCGCTTTTTTCAGTTCGTCGAGGTTATCCACCGTCATGGAGTCGTAGGCTGGGCGAAGCGGAGTATCCAGATTGAGCCTGCCTTCGGGGGTCATCCTGATCACGCTGTCTGCCATGCGATTTTCGGCATTGCGATAAACCACCAACAGGCTGCTTCTGTAGCGCTGAAACGTGAACATTCCCTGCTCCGACAATAACGCCCTCAGGTTTTGCGGGGACCTGTACGCCCATGGCGTTTCCAGTTGCAGCCGCCAGTCGCCCCTGATCAGATCCTGAATATTGTCGAGGTCGGGCGAACCAACCACTTCCTCGACGGGGGAGTCGGGGTAGTCCGCATATTCCACCGACAGACCGGGATCCGAGCCGATGGGTTGTGCCTGTCCTGGGGTTACGTCATCGATACGTACGCACAGCGCATCGGTCTGTTCGCTGATACCCCGGTAGCCTCTGAAGGTGGCCATGTTTTGCTGATCCACCAAGGCAATCCATTTGCCCGGGCCTTTCAATTCTTCATTGAAACGAATGACCTCACTGGCAAAAAAGCTCCTCGACATTTGATTGTTCGGGAACGGGTGGAGCGAGTCTTTATTGATGTTGTAGGTCGTCGTCATGTCGATGGCTTGGACGCGGACGCGCTCGGCATTGGCAGCTTTCACCAGTGACAGAAGATTGAATTTGCCCGCCGGATCGTTCCCGGCCCTGAAGTCGAGTCTCTTCAAGTAGCTTTCCAGCTCTTCGGACATTTCCCCGGTGCGAGCGAACGCATCCAGGTCGAGCTGATTGACGTTGGCCAGCAGCTCCTGCACGTACAGTGTTTTCACGCCACTGCGCGCCAGTTTCGGCATCTCTTCGATGAGCAATTGCTTGCTGCCGATACTGCCCCGGCTTTCACCAATGACCAGCCCGGGTTTTTCCGCCAATGCTGTCTCGAGCAGTTGCGTTTGTGTTTCGATGGGTACCGTAGTCAGTACTGGCGCGCGGGGAGTCGGTGGATGACGCTCGTACCATGCGCTTGCATCGCTGATCAGGTTTGCGCGGGTTTCTTCCTGAGCCAGATCGAACTCGCTAATGACTTCGACGTCTTCGTCGATAGGGGACATGAACACACTGCGGGCGCCTTCACTGTCAGCATTGGGTTCGAGCACACTGCGTACGTCTATTCCACCGATCGTCCATATCCTTCTGAAGCGAGCCTGGACGTCTACTCCACCCAGTGCCCACGACCTCATTTCGGGGTCGTCGAGCCCGGGTAAGTGAATACCTGATGAGCGAGCCCATTCCTCGACGATGGTCTCGCTCGTTGCGCCTTCGGCAGTTACCGGTGGTACGTCCATGCCGCCCTTCAAGCCCAGACGAGGGGTGATTTCCCATTTACCTTCGGCGCCCAGCCGCACGGGAATCGAACCTGTGAACGCATCGGGATTGGCCGGGTCGACAATGGCCCAGGTGCCAGGGCCGTTGATGTCTTTTTCAAAGCGTACGAAATAAGCGCTGTCGCCGAGTTTGATGGCGGTCGAAGGGTTGGAGGGGAGTCGATAAATACCCTGCAACCTGCCCGGTTCCCGAACCAATGTTTCATCGGAGAGGACCTCGTTGATCTTGAAGGTGTCCGGCACCGGCGAAGCGGCGTCCCGGCGCACGTCTGGTTCGCCGTTCGATAACTCAACGGGCGGCTCGGGTGTCGGGTTTGGGGTTTTGGTTGGCTGCGCTGAGTCAATCAGGTCAGACATCTCTTTCGCTTCGGCGGCCTCAACTCCGGGACCTACCTCCTCAAGCGAACCCGGACCTTTGAGGACGAGCAGGTTGAACAGTAAATCAATGCCGCTGAGCACCGCACCAAGGATTCCAGCCTTGCGTTCTTGGGTGTTTTTGGCATTGACCGCCTGATCAATATTCAGGCCCAGGCTGGCGATGCTGGCACCGATGACCGGCAGTGCCACCGGTGCGCCGACGACCGCCATCGGACCGAAAACTTTCACACCGGCGCTGAGGTAACCCATCCACAGCTTCTTGCGTAAATCGCCATTGGAGGTCAGAGAGCGTTCAGCGTCTGCGAACATCGTGGCTTTGGTCGAATCGCGCAACCAGGTGAAGGCATCACCGGTAATAACCTGGTTTTCCTTGTTGATCATCAAATGGTTGTAGGTGCCCCACGACCCCACCAAGCGGTTCATCAGGTCGGTAATGTTCTCGGCTATTTCCTGACGGGTTGCCAGGGAAAAATGCGCCATGAATACCCGGCGCGCATCTTCCTTGTTCATCTGCTGCAACATCCAGTAGTGCATGTCCGTTGCGGTTTCCAGCACCTGAAAGGGGTTGATTTCACCGGGCAGGTAAACGATCTGCCGACCTTTGGCCGCGACAAAGCGAAGAATGTTTGCGGCGACGTAGCCATCGACATCCAGCTTGCGAACACTGTCGGGGCAGGGATGTTGTGCTTCCAGCAGCTGTCGGCTGACCGGCCAGGTGATCGGGCCGATGACGGCATTGGTGACGAATCGGAAATCGTCGTCACTCAACTGGCGTTTGTCGCGGGCCTGAACGGCGTTGATGAGGAAATTGCACTTGGCCAGAGTACGAAAATCGGTACCGGAATTGTTCCAGAAGGCAGTCAGCCTCTCGGTGTACAACGAGCTGAAATCGATGCTCCAGAAATCCTTCAGCACCTCGTTGCCGTGCAGACGCACTTCGTTGGTTTCATTGAAGGTGCCGGCGCTGGGCCCCGCGGTATAGAAACCTCCATACACGTCCAGTAGATCGGCGTTGTCCTGGTCGGCGACGCGAAACCGGTGGATTACCAGTTGCGTCAGGGTCATGGAGGAAGTCGGCGTTGCGTTGACATGTTCCCAACCGGTAAAGGCTTTCGAACTGCTTTGGGACGCGTCAAAGCGGTGGAAGTACACCAGATCCGGATCGAGGCCGGTGATGGCGTACTTCTTCAGTAAATTGCTGGCCACCTCGTGAGCCGTGTCTTGCAGGCTGGGGCAGGTCTGGATGACGGTGGTGGCGATCACCTTGAGCGCAGCCTTGTCGGCGGCATTGGGCAGCGGGCGTGTTTCTGTCGAGTTCATGCACTCTCTATCCTTGAGAAATGGGCCGTCGAGAGTGGCCCGGTTGCTCAAGGAAGGTGCACTACATAGTTATGCTTTTTGGCGATTCGCCAGGGTGTAGTGTCAGCGTCTGGCCACATCGGAAAAGTAGAACTTGTCCAGCGTATGCCGCGACTCGGTGTACTCGAACTGTCGACCGTCCTGAAGGAAGGTCTGGTTGCTGACCACGATCACGTGGCTCTGGCCGTCCAGGTCCAGGTGTTGCTGATCGTCCTTGCTCCGGGGCACCGCTTCGATGGTGCGTTGCGCATAAGCGATCTGCAATTGCAGGGTTTGCTCGATGAAGGCGTAGATCGAGTGTTCGGCGATGTCACGGGACAGGCCGGGAATCACATCGCTGACGAAATGGTTGATGTCGAGAATCACTCGTTTGCCGTCGATCCGCCGCACCCGTTTGATCCGCGTGATCAGGCTGCCTTCTTGCGCCTTGATGTGTTCCAGCAGAGGACCTTCGAGAGAAATCTGGCTGAACTCGACCACTTCGGTGCTGACGTTGTTCCCCAGACGCGGATACGTCTCCTGGAAACTGACGATGCCGCCGAGCTGAAACTCGATGGGATTGGTCGACAGTACAAAGGTGCCTTTGCCGTGGACTTTCTGAGCAAAACCGCGCTCCTGAAGCTGCTCGATGGCCTTGCGCACGGTGCCGCGACTGGCCTGATAGCTCTCCATCAATTCGGTTTCGGAGGGCAATCGGGCGCCGCGTTCCAGACGTTCGGTCGTGATGCTGGCAAGCAGATCGCTGTAGATCTGATTGTATTTACTCATGGGATGGCTCTGTGCCGCGCTGTACTCAAGGCTTTGAACCTTAAGGGCAGGGTGGGGGTTTGTCCATGCGGCTTTGGATTTCATGCGTTATGGAGGTAGGAAATGTCGCCTCCGGTCGGGTTATGGATAAACAAAAACAAACTCGTCTGTACGAGTTGTTGCTTTAACTCGTACAGACGAGTACTTTTCGTTTCGGCGTGCTGCCAATAACAAAAAACTACAGCGGAAGATCAAGCATGAGCCACGACTATCCGAATATCGTCACTGAGCTGCTGCAAAGCCTCGGTGGCAGCGACAACCTCGAGCAGGCCGCGCACTGCGTCACCCGCCTGCGCCTGGCCCTCAAGGACCCGAGCCTGGTCAACAGCGGCACCTTGAACCAGATCGACCTGGTCAAAGGCTCGTTCTTCACTGGCGGCCTGTTCCAGGTGGTCATCGGCCCGGGCGAAGTGGAAAAGGTCTACGCCGAGCTCCGCCGGCAAACCGGTCTCGCCGCCTCGACCATCGCCGACGTCAAACAAAAAAGCGCCGACAAAATCAACGCCATGCAGCGGCTGGTGCGGGTGTTTTCCGACGTGTTCATGCCGATCCTGCCAGCGTTGGTCGTTGCCGGCCTGCTGATGGGCATCAACAATCTGATCGGCGCCAAGGGCATGTTTATCGAAGGTCAGACCCTGCTGGACGCCTATCCGAAACTCGACGGGCTCTGGAGCCTGATCAACCTGATGGCCAACACCTCGTTCGTGTTCCTCCCGGCGCTGGTGGGCTGGTCGGCGGCCAAGCGATTTGGCGGCAGTGAAATCCTCGGCATCGTACTCGGCCTGATGCTGGTGCACCCGGACCTGCTCAACGCCTGGAACTACGGCAAAGCGGTGGCCGGGCTGGACGGGCAGAGCCTGCCGTACTTCGACATCTTTGGTTTGTTCCAGATCGAAAAGGTCGGTTATCAGGGGCAGATCCTGCCGATCCTGCTGGCGGCTTACGTGATGAGCGTGATCGAGAAATGGCTGCGGGCGCGGGTGCCAAACGCGGTGCAATTGCTGGTGGTGCCGATCACCACCATCGTCGTCACCGGCGTGCTGGCGCTGGCCGTGATCGGCCCGGTGACACGGCATCTGGGGATTCTGATCACCGAAGGCGTGGTCATGCTGTTCGACCTGGCACCGATGGTCGGCGGCGCGATTTTCGGGTTGCTCTACGCGCCGCTGGTGATCACCGGCATGCACCACATGTTCCTTGCGGTCGACTTGCAGTTGATCTCCACCCAGGGCGGCACCTTCATCTGGCCGATGATCGTCATGTCCAACCTCGCCCAGGGCAGCGCCGCACTGGCGGTGTTCTACATGACCCGCAATGCGCGAGACAAAAGCATGGCCTCGACCTCGGCGATTTCCGCTTATTTCGGCATCACTGAACCGGCGATGTTCGGGGTCAATCTGCGCTACAAATTTCCGTTCTATGCGGCCCTGATTGGCTCGGCCCTGGGTTGCATTTTCCTGTCGCTGAACAAGGTCCAGGCGTCGGCGATTGGCGTTGGCGGGTTGCCCGGTTTCATCTCGATCATTCCGTCGTTCATTCCGATGTTTGTGATCGGGATGATCATCGCCATGGTCGTACCGTTTGTTTTGACCTGCGGGTTGAGCATGAAGATTGTCCGGCCGGGGTATCGGGTTGCCTGATAGATCGTATTCGTCGGATCGCCGCCCGGAGCAGGCTCGCTCCCACATGGGAATGCAATCAACTGTGGGAGCGAGCCTGCTCGCGATGAGGCCCTAAGGGCCTGTACAAAACTTACTGAAGGAATAGCGCCATGCAAGACTGGCAACGTTCGGTCATCTACCAG
>NZ_VOBI01000010.1 GCF_008369325.1 Pseudomonas sp. ANT_H12B
GGGCTTCGATGACCTGAAGCAACTCACTGCCGAAAACTGCGTAACTCTTTGTTTACCAAGGAGTTTTCCGTTTCGACTGCGCCGGAAGTGGGGCGAATTATAGACTTCCAGAATCTGCCGTCAACCCTTAATTACGCTTTTCGTGCAGAAGGTGTCTTTTTGGCTATTAATCGTGGGATTCGGCGGGTTACAGGGGGTAGTCGCAACACTAATAGCAATGCACCTATAGAGGCGTAAACCGCCCACTCCTTAAGATCAGCGCGCACGATCCACAACATATGCAGCAATCCAAGCCCGAGAACCACATAGGCAAGACGATGTAATTTCTTCCAGCTAGAACCCAAACGCCGCTGACTATAGCGATTTGAGGTCAGCGCCAAGGCCAATAAACACAGAAACCCAAGCGTCCCGACAATAATGTACGGCCGTTTGCGCAACTCGACACCCAACTGCGACCAATCAAAGCCGAGGATGAACGCCGTATACCCACTCAAATGCAAAACCACATAAGCGAAGCACCACAACCCCAGTTGCCGCCGGACAGCAACCCACCCTGCCCAACCGGTAAGCTTCTGAACAGGTGTCATGCTTAACGTAACGAGCAGCAGAACAAGCGTCCCCAGCCCCAACCGGTCAACCAGCACCTTGCCCGGATCAGGCCCCAGCACATCCTCCCAGGCCTGATACAACCAAAGCAGCGGCCAGACCGCAGCAGCTATAAAGACGCCAATTCGCCAAAACGGAAATCGCATCAGTAGTTCTTCCGCAAATCGAGCCCTGCATATAAGGAGGCGACTTCATCCGAGTAGCCATTGAACATCTGCGTATCCCGCACATTGGGTTTGAACAATCCACTCGGCAGACGCCGCTCCCGAGCCTGCGTCCAGCGCGGATGATCGACTGCAGGATTCACGTTCGCATAGAAGCCGTACTCATCTGCAGCAATACTCTGCCAGGTGGTTTTCGGCTGCTCACTCACCAAGCTGATCCGCACGATGGATTTGATGCTCTTGAAACCGTATTTCCACGGCACCACCAAACGCAGAGGCGCGCCGTTCTGATTAGGCAACTCCCGCCCGTACATACCCACGGCAAGAATCGCCAACGGATTCATCGCCTCATCCAGGCGCAGCCCTTCTACATATGGCCAATCGATCAAGGCAAAACCGGAACGTTGCCCTGGCATGCTCTTGGGATCTTCCAGGGTTTCGAAGCGAATGAATTTGGCATTGGACGTCGGCTCAACTTCCTTGAGCAAGGCCGAGATGGGAAATCCGATCCATGGAATGACCATCGACCAAGCCTCTACACAGCGAAGACGGTAAATACGCTCCTCCAACTGATAAGGCTTCATGAAGTCTTCCAGTGCGTACCGTCCCGGCCTGCCCACCTCCCCATCCACCACCACACTCCAAGGTTCGGTTTTCAGCGCGCCGGCGTTGGCGGCAGGATCACCTTTATCGGTGCCGAACTCATAGAAGTTGTTGTAATGGGTCGCGTCCTTGAATGGCGTGATTGCCTCATCCTTGACGTTGACCGCTCCCCATTTGGTAGCAGGCAGTTTTTCGGTAAGCCAGGAAGGCGCCGTGCCAGGCTCGACATCTGGATAACGCGCAGCATCGTCGGCAGAGGCCCAACTCGGCAGGCTGCTCACGGCCAAACCGGCAACGGCGGCACCGAGAACATTGCGACGAGATAGATAGAAGGATTCAGGCGTGACGTCCGACTCATGGCAGTCAGACGCTTTAGGGACTTTGATCAGCATGACAACTCCGCAGCATTGGAGGACAGATGCACCCATAGACTGCGGAGTATGAGGGAAATTACATCACTCGGCTTTTTTGTGCCGACGAAGGCGCAACAAGTATTGCACCGGGCCGGAAGCCGCATAAGCGAGGAACACCAGCAGCAGAATGCGCGGCGGATCGCTGAAAACAACGGCAAATACCAACACCACGGCGAGAATGGCCACGAAAGGCACACGACCTTTCAAGTCCAGCTCCTTGAAGCTGTTGTACTTGATGTTGCTGACCATCAGCATCCCGGCAGCCGCAACCATCAGCGCCACCAGGAAAGACATCTTGGAACCCTGGATGCCGTAATCACTGAATGCCCAGACAATACCCGCGACCACGCCTGCGGCAGCCGGGCTGGCGAGACCGATGAAGTAGCGCTTGTCCGCGGTACCGACCTGGGTATTGAAACGCGCCAGACGCAGCGCTGCACCGGCTACATAAATGAAGGCAACCATCCAGCCGACCTTACCCATGTCGCCCAACGCCCAACCGAACGCCAGCAATGCCGGCGCGACACCAAAGGCGACCATGTCCGACAACGAGTCGTACTCGGCACCAAAAGCACTCTGGGTATTGGTCATACGGGCAACGCGACCATCGAGGCCGTCGAGCACCATGGCGACAAAAATCGCGATCGCTGCAAAAGCAAAATACTTGCTTGCACCAATCGAATCACCGGCACTCAAGGCGCTCTGGGCGCTCATCGAATTGATGATGGAGTAAAACCCTGCGAACAGATTCGCAGTGGTAAACAGATTCGGCAGAAGATAGATACCACGATGCCGGACTTTACGACCTTCAGCGTCATGCCCTTCCTCGATGTGTTCATCGATGGGCAGCAGGCTTTCGGCGTCAGAAGCCTGGTTTGGCTCTTCGGGACGTTCGCTCATGGACATTACCTTGCAACAGGGTGGAAAGTTTGGACAGGTGTCTGGGACGACGGTTCGGCCGCAAACGATGCAGCTTTATACCAGAACCAGCCACCCAAACGAAAAAACGCGGCCTAGGCCGCGTTTTTCGTACAAGTGTGCGACTTAGTTTTTAGCTTTGTCGACGATCTTGTTGGCACCGATCCACGGCATCATGGAGCGCAGTTGCTCGCCGATGATTTCGATACCGTGAGCGGCGTTGTTACGACGCTTGGCGGTCATCGAAGGATAGCCGGTAGCGCCTTCGCTGATGAACATCTTGGCGTATTCGCCGTCCTGAATACGTTTCAGGGCGTTGCGCATGGCCTGACGAGATTCGGCGTTGATCACTTCCGGACCGGTCACGTACTCGCCGTATTCAGCGTTGTTGGAGATCGAGTAGTTCATGTTGGCGATACCGCCTTCGTACATGAGGTCAACGATCAGCTTCAGTTCGTGCAGGCATTCGAAGTAGGCCATTTCCGGCGCGTAGCCAGCTTCAACCAGAGTTTCGAAACCGGCTTTAACCAGCTCAACGGTACCGCCGCACAGAACAGCTTGCTCGCCGAACAGGTCGGTTTCGGTCTCGTCCTTGAAGGTGGTTTCGATGATGCCGGTACGACCGCCACCAACGCCAGCGGCGTAGGACAGCGCAACGTTTTTGGCGTTGCCGGAAGCATCCTGATAGATAGCGATCAGGTCAGGGATACCACCGCCTTTGACGAACTCGGAACGCACGGTGTGACCCGGTGCTTTCGGCGCGATCATGATCACGTCGAGGTCAGCGCGCGGAACAACCTGGTTGTAGTGGATCGCGAAGCCGTGGGAGAACGCCAGAGTGGCGCCTTTCTTGATGTTCGGCTCGATTTCGTTTTTGTACAGGGCAGACTGGAACTCGTCCGGGGTCAGGATCATGACCAGGTCGGCAGCCGCAACAGCGGAAGCAACGTCGGTCACTTTCAGGCCGTGAGCTTCGGCCTTGGCAACAGTCGCCGAACCTTTGCGCAGACCAACAGTAACGTCAACGCCGGAGTCTTTCAGGTTGCACGCTTGAGCGTGGCCTTGGGAACCGTAACCGATGATGGCAACTTTCTTGCCCTGGATGATCGACAGGTCGCAGTCTTTTTCGTAATAAACTTTCATAAAATTCCCCTATATATCCAGGCCGTTCAGGCCATTCGCTAATTTGGTTTAGATGCTGAGTACTTTGTCGCCGCGGGCAATACCGGTTACGCCGCTGCGGACGGTTTCCAGAATCGAGGCGGTGCCAATGGACTGAATGAAGCTGTCGAGCTTGTCGCTGGTACCGGTCAGTTGAACGGTATACACGCTAGCGCTGACATCGACGATCTGCCCACGATAAATATCGGTAGTGCGTTTGATCTCGGCGCGCTGGGCGCCGGTAGCCTTGACCTTGACCAGCATCAGTTCGCGCTCGATGTGAGCACTTTCCGACAGGTCGACCAGCTTGACCACTTCGATCAGTTTGTTCAGGTTCTTGGTGATCTGTTCGATAACTTCATCGTGGCCGACTGTGGTCAGCGTCAGACGCGACAGAGTCGGGTCTTCGGTTGGGGCCACGGTGAGGCTTTCGATGTTGTAGTTGCGCTGCGAGAACAGGCCGACTACACGAGACAGAGCGCCAGGTTCGTTTTCCAGAAGCAAGGAAATAATGTGCCGCATGATTATGTACGCTCCGTCTTGCTCAGCCACATATCGCGCATGGAGCCGTCTTTGATCTGCATCGGGTAGACGTGCTCGCTGGTGTCGACCGAAACATCGATGATCACCAGACGATCTTTCATGGCAAACGCTTCCTCCATCTTCGTCTTCAAATCTTTCGAGTCGGTGATGCGCATGCCGACGTGACCATAGGCCTCTGCCAGCTTGACGAAATCAGGCAGCGATTCCATGTAGGAGTGCGAGTGACGGCTGCCATAGCTCATGTCTTGCCACTGGCGAACCATACCCAGAACACCGTTGTTCAGGATGACGATTTTTACCGGCAAACCGTATTGCAGGCAGGTCGACAGTTCCTGAATGTTCATCTGGATGCTGCCCTCGCCTGTTACGCAGGCGACGTCATCATCCGGGAAGCTCAGCTTGATGCCCATGGCCGCCGGAAAACCGAAGCCCATGGTGCCCAAGCCACCGGAGTTGATCCAGCGGTTCGGCTTGTTGAACGTGTAGTACTGCGCCGCAAACATTTGGTGCTGGCCCACGTCGGAGGCTACAAAGGCATCGCCCTTGGTGACTTCGCACAGGGTTTCGATCACGGTCTGCGGCTTGATGACGCTGCCGTCGCCCTTGTCATAAGGGAACAGGCCGCGATCACCGCGCCACTCATCAACTTGCTTCCACCAACTGGCAACGGACTCCTTGTTCGGGGTCTCGCCGATTTCCTTGAGGATCGCGACCATCTCGGTCAGGACACTCTCGACCGGGCCAACGATAGGTACGTCGGCCTTGATGGTCTTGGAGATCGAAGCCGGGTCGATGTCGATATGAATGATCTTGGCATTCGGGCAGAACTTGGCCGGGCCGTTGATCACGCGGTCGTCGAAACGAGCGCCGACTGCAAGGATCACGTCGGCATGGTGCATCGCCAGGTTAGCGGTGTAGCTGCCGTGCATGCCGAGCATGCCGATAAACTGACGGTCGGTGCCAGGATAGGCACCCAGCCCCATCAGGGTATTGGTCACGGGCAGGTTGAGCATCTTCGCCAGCTCGGTCAGCGGCGCGGAGCCACCACCGAGAATCACACCGCCGCCTGCGTACATCACAGGACGCTTGGCCGCCAGGAGCATTTCTGCTGCCTTGCGGATTTGCCCGGAGTGACCGCGAACGGCCGGGCTGTAGGAACGCAGCTTGGCTTTTTTCGGGAAGATGTATTCGAACTTCTCGGCCGGGTTGGTCATGTCTTTCGGGATATCGACAACGACCGGACCAGGACGACCGGATTGCGCCAGGTAGAACGCTTTCTTCATGATTTCCGGGATTTCCGAGGCGTGCTTGATCATGAAGCTGTGCTTCACGATTGGCCGGGAGATACCGATCATGTCGGTTTCCTGGAACGCATCGGTGCCCACCATGGTGCTAGGCACCTGGCCGGAAATGACCACCATCGGAATGGAGTCCATGTAGGCCGTGGCAATACCGGTGATGGCGTTGGTTGCGCCCGGGCCGGAGGTCACCAGTACCACACCGGCTTTACCGGTGGCACGGGCATAGCCGTCAGCCATATGGGTCGCAGCCTGCTCGTGACGAACCAGAATGTGGGTCACTTCCGGTTCTTTGAACAGGGCATCGTAGACATGAAGAAGAGCACCACCCGGGTACCCGTAGATATATTTGACGCCTTCGTCACGCAAAAAGCGGACGAGCATCTCACCGCCAGATAAAAGCTCCACGTTGTTCACCTCTAAAACGCCAGAATACCGTCCGCAAAAAAAGGGGACGGGTCTTAATAGGTTTACTTCTCAGCAGAGCATGAGCGACGGTGGTCGCCGACTACGTCAGCACTGACTGAGCAAGTATTGGGATCGTCCCAAGTGTTGCGGGTCTTTCCCACCCAGCGCGAGGTAACGCGTTGCGGGTGTAACAGGTCGGCGCGGATGTGCGCCTCATGATCTGCTGAGCGGGCCTGCTTCTGGCAGTCCCTCTACAGCGGACTTTGGATTCTTCTGTTTCGTCCTCTCCAAGTCAAGTCGTCTATGTGCTTTATTGAACTAAGCACATGAGAAAGCAAGAAAAAACCGCTAAACAGCAACTGTGTTAGCTTCAATTGCGCAACCCATGACAAGGAAATGGCATGCGAACGATCTTCTTCATGGTCAGTCTGCTGATCAGCCCTTTATGCATGGCAGGCCAGATCTACAAATGGGTCGACGCCCAGGGCGTTACCCACTTCGACGCCCATCCGCCGCAAGGTCGGGAAGCCACCACCGTGATCACGCCTTCCCCGCCTGCCGGCAACCAGCCCCCGCCGCCACGCAGCAGTGCCATTGGCGATCAACAAGCTATCGACAAGAAAGTAAAAAAACAGGTCGCCGAGCAGCAAACCCAGCTAAAGGTGTTCTGCGAACAGGCGCGAACGAACCTGGCTCAATTGCAGAATAATCCGCGACTGCGAGAGGAAGTTGAAGGTGAGATGCGCCGCCTGACCGACCAGCAACGTCAGGAACGCATTGGCGAGGCACAGAAACAGATTGCGAATAACTGCCAGTAGGCACTGGCAGTTCCGATTCAGCGGGAGGCGGTAATCAGCAGATCGAACTCTTTGAGCAAAACCTGCAATTGCCGATCCTTGCCTTGGACATTGCGGGCAGCGAAGACCATTTCGGCCATCTCCTGAATCCCCGATGCGTTGGGCAATGGCAGGTCCTGTTCGAGGATCGCTTTCATGCGCGGCAGGAAGATCCATTGCAGCCACTGCTCAAAATCCAGCGTATCAACCGAGAATGGCTCGACGCTGGAAAGTGCTTCAGCGGAGGGCGAGACTTCGTCCCACCAACCTTGAATGCGCAGCTCTCGTTCGATCAGCAACAACTGCTCGGCAATCTTCGGAAAACGTGCGTCCATCACAGCGATACCTTGGCCTTCTGACGGGCCAATGCTGCGCCAGCGGAATCACCCTGCTTCTCACGGGCTTGGGCGATCAATTCCCACAGGCTGGCCTGAAGTGCCGGACGACCGTTGGCGAAAGTCAGACCACGACGAGCGAACTGCTCGGCCTGTGGTGCATCGCCTTGAGCCATGCGGACTTGAGCCAGACGATAGAGCACTTGTGGTTCACGCGGCGCGACGCGTTGGGCGCGCTCGAGGCTGGAGGAAGCACCGTTGAGGTCGCCGCCAGCCTGTTGCTGCTGAGCGGTGGTCAACAGCGCCAATACCGGGCCGTCCAGTTGCTCGTCGGCAGACAGTCCACCGGAATTGGCCGAGGGAATCCCGCTCGGCGTCGACGGCATGCTGTAGCTGCCCTGATTGACCGGCGCCGACTGTACCGGCGAAGTATAGATCGGCCCCGGGGTAATCGGGCCTGGCGTGATCGGCGTAGTGCTGATGGGGGCAGACGCCACTGCGCCGCCACCTGGCACCATCACAACCACGCCGGTATCGCCTTGCGGAATCGCCTGAGTCTGGGCTTGCACAGGACGTTTAGTCGTCGTCTGACGGTAACCGCCATTCGCCGAAACCCGTTCACTGTTCGATACGGCGCTACCGGAATCCACAACCGGAATCGACCCGCGTTGTACGGAGGAGCAACCGCTGAGCAAAGCCACGGCGGTAACCGCTGGAATCAACCACTTGTTCACTTGAAACCCTCTTTGCTTAATTCATCCAGCCCTTGACCCAATCCATCACCGTTTCGCCGGAAACAGGGCTTTCGCCACCGCAAGCGGCGCCGGGAGGCGGTTCGCTGCCGCGAATATACGGCATCTGCACGGCGCCTGGGCAGCTGGCATCAGAGCCTTGTCCCGTGCGCGAATCAACCCAGGCCTGAACAATGTTGTCTGGCTGCGGCATGTCCAGCGGCAACGGATCGGCCTTGCGCATGAAACTGGTCCAGACCTGCAACGCGCCAGTGGCACCGGTGAACGGTGTCTTGCCGTTATCATCGCGACCCAGCCAGACCACCGCCAGCAAGTCCTGACTGAAACCGGCGAACCAGCTGTCCCGCGAATCGTTACTGGTGCCGGTCTTGCCGGCCAGGGTCAGGGTTTTCGGCAACACGTTGTAAACCGAACTACCGGTACCTTCACGCATGACCCGCTGCATCGCGCTCTGAATCAGGTAAATAGAGGCCGGATCGAAACGCTGCTGAATCTGGAACGGATAACGCTTGAGCGGTTCACCTTCGGCGGTCAATACACTACGGATCCCGCGCATCGGCGTATTAAAACCGCCGTTGGCGAGTGTCTGGTACATGGTCGCCACTTCGATAGGCGTCAGACCGCCAGCGCCCAGCAACATCGACGGGAATGCCGGAAATTCTCGACTGACACCCAAACGCGCCAGGGTTTTCAGGACATTCGGTACGCCCACCGCCAACCCGAGACGCGCGGTCGACAGGTTGTAGGAATGCGCCAGGCCCTGATAGAGGAAAACCGTGCCATGGGAACGGCGGTCATAGTTCTGCGGTTTCCAGACCTGACCGTCCGCGCCTTTGACCGAGAAGGAATCGTCCGACAGCCAACTGGTCAATGTGTACTGGCTCGGCTTCTCAAGGGCTGTCAGATAAACCGCCGGCTTGATCAACGAACCGATCGGTCGTACAGCATCCAGCGCCCGGTTGAAGCCGGCAAAACTCGCCTGACGGCTACCGATCATGGCCTGGACTTCGCCGGTTTCCGGGTTGGTCACGACCATGGCCGCTTCAACCTCATCGGAACCCTTGCGCCCGGACAGTCGCTTGAAGGTGTCGTTGACCGACGCCTCGGCTTTCATCTGCAGGATCGGGTCGAAACTGGTGAAGATCCGCAGACCTTCTTCGGTCAAGTCTTCGTCGCGATAGTCTTCGCGCAGCTGACGTTTAACCAGGTCGAGAAAGCCTGGGAACGAGCTATCCGCCAGCTTGCCGCGAGTCGTCACACCCAGTGGCATTTTCTTCGCGGCAGCGATCTGCTCGGCGGTGGCAACGCCTTGTTGCTCAAGTACATCGAGCACGAGATTGCGCCGCTCAAGCGCCCGTTCAGGGTTGCGACGCGGGTTGTAATAGGACGGTCCCTTGACCATGCCCACCAGCATTGCGACTTGATGCAGTTTCAGCTCGGACAACGGTTGCCCGAAGAAAAACTGGCTTGCCAAGCCGAAGCCATGCACTGCGCGCTGGCCATCCTGACCGACGAACACTTCATTGAGGTAAGCCTCAAGAATCTCTCGCTTGTCGTAATGCAGCTCAAGCAACATCGCCATCATGGCTTCGGTGAGTTTACGGGTCAGGCTGCGTTCGCTGGTCAGGTAGAAATTCTTGACCAACTGTTGCGTCAGCGTACTGCCGCCCTGGGTCATCTTGCCGCCAGAGGTGTTGACGTAGACGGCGCGGGCAATCGACTTGGGCGACACCCCCCAATGGCTATAGAAATCCCGGTCTTCCACGGCCACCAGGGTTTCCAGCAGATAGGGCGGGACCTGATCGATTTTGATCAGAATGCGATCTTCGAGGTTTTTCGGGTAAATCCCGCCGATCAGCAGCGGCTCAAGGCGCACCACAGAAAGCTTCGAACCGTTGGTCGCCGAAAGTTGGGCCACGTAGTCGCCGGAGAACCGCACGCGCACAGGCTGGGGTTTCTCCAGGCCTTCATAGAACTGGAAGCCACGGGTATTCAAGTCGACGGTGTTGCCACTGACCGCCGCCGCGCCGGGGCCATTGCTCACGGCTTCGCGTCGGTAGCCCAAGGCGTCGAGCTCGGTGAGGAAGTCTTCCTTGCTCAACTTCTGGCCGGTAAACAGCTCGAGCGGGCGCGCATACACCTTCGCCGGGATGGTCCAGCGCTTGCCGGAGAACTTCTCCTGGACGATAGCGTCGAGGTAAACCGCGAACCCGGCGAGCACCACAAGGCCGACCAGACTAAGTTTAAGGGCCCAGCCCAGCCAGGGGCGCAGGCCCCTGGAAGGTGGTTTTTTTGGGGTACGGGAGGATCGAGTACGAGTCATGGCGGCGGATTATACGCACTTTATTCATACTCAACAGGAGCCCTCCGAGGTTTGCGTCAGGCGGACTTGCGGCCATAATGGCGGCCGTGAATTTTCCCCAGTCTCTGAAGGATCGCCTGTGAGCCAGTCCCTGATCGCCGCCCTGCAAAACCCGGCCCTCTACCCGCATCCCGTAGACGGGTTCCAGGTCATCGAAACCCATATCTCCTGGGTGATCCTCACCGGTCCCTTTGCTTATAAAGTGAAGAAACCTGTGAACTTCGGCTTCCTGGACTTCACCAACCTCGACGCTCGCGAACATTTCTGCGGCGAAGAGCTGCGTTTGAACCAGCGCCTGACCCAGGATTTGTATCTCGAAGTGTTACCGATCACCGGCAGCGCCGAAGCCCCACAACTGGCTGGCGATGGTCCGGTCATCGATTACGCGCTGAAAATGCGTCAATTCCCACAGGGCGGGTTACTCAGCACCCTACAAGCCAACGGCGAATTGACCACTGCGCACATCGACGAGATGGCCGCACAAATCGCTCAGTTTCACCTCTCCGCGCCAAAAGTACCTGCCGAACATGAAGCCGGCACCCCCGACAGCGTGATGGCGCCGGTACGCCAGAACTTCGAACAGATCCGCCCGTTCCTCAACGACAAGGCTGACCTGCTGCAACTCGACGCTCTGCAAGCCTGGGCCGAAAGCAGCTTCGAACGCCTCAAGCCGCTATTCACCCAGCGCAAGGCCGATGGCTTCATCCGCGAATGCCACGGCGACATTCACCTGGGCAACGCCACCGTGATCGACGGCAAGGTCGTGATCTTCGACTGCATCGAGTTCAACGAACCGTTCCGCTTTACCGACGTTTATGCCGACACCGGTTTCCTGGCCATGGACCTTGAAGACCGCGGCCTGAAAAGCCTGGCGCGCCGCTTCATCAGCCAGTACCTGGAACTGACCGGCGATTACCAGGGCCTTGAGTTGCTGAACTTCTATAAAGCCTATCGCGCACTGGTTCGCGCCAAGGTCAGCCTGTTCAGCATGCCGGCCGCGGCCGACCCGGTACAACGCGCCACCACCCTGCGCCAGTACCGCAATTACGCCAACCTGGCGGAAAGCTACAGCACCATTCCTTCGCGCTTCATGGCAATCACCCACGGTGTTTCCGCCGTCGGCAAGAGCCGCGTCGCCATGCGCCTGGTGGAAGCGTTGGGCGCGATTCGCCTGCGTTCCGATGTGGAACGCAAACGTCTGTTCGGCGAACAAACCGTGCCAAACGATCCTCAGGCCGGCATCTATAGCGCAGACGCCAGCGCCGCCACATACACCCGCCTGCACGAAATTGCCGGCGTGATACTGCATGCTGGTTTCCCGGTGGTGGTCGACGCGACTTACCTCAAACGCGACCAGCGTGACGGCGCGGCGAAAATCGCCGAAGCCACCGGCGCGCCGTTCCTGATACTCGATTGCAATGCACCGCAAGCGGTGATCGAAAGCTGGCTGGCCCTGCGACAGGCAGACAAGAAGGACCCGTCCGATGCCAACCTGGCCGTTATCGAAACCCAGCAAGCCACTCGTGAGGCCTTGACGCCAGCAGAAATTCTTTGCAGCAAACGCGTTCAGACCAACGAAAGCGGAACCCTCGACACAGTCGTTGCACAGATTCGTCAGCGCCTGCCGGGTCTGTAAGAAACTATTTCAGCCGTGAAGCCTTCGCCGGCTTCACGGCTACCAAATAGTGGCACTATACTGGCGTCATAAAACCAACAGGTGATGTGACATGAGCCAGCCCAAACTTCTCGACACCCCGCTTTTTGCCTTGCTGCACAAAGACGACATCACAGGTTTCAACAACGAGCGCCCCAAAGACGGACCTATCGACATGGTCGGTGGCGATTTCCGCGGTTTGGACCTGCGTGAGTTGAATGCCGACGGCGTCGACTTTACCAATGCCTATTTCCGCTCAGCCGATTTGCGCGGCATCGACTTTCGCAACTCATCCCTGGAAGGCGCAAGCCTGGCTCACGCGCAGATCTCCGGCGCCTACTTTCCGCCAGAGCTGAGTGCTGACGAGATCCTGATGTCGATGAATTTCGGTACACGCCTGCGTTATCGCACCCGCTAAAAGCGACCTTTGACTGACAAGTTCGGCGCCCCCGCCTTGCGCTGGACTCTGGGCAAATTCTGCCTGAAAACCTGATTCCACTGCCCTCTCTTCCTACCGTGCTTGCGGACTTTTACGCAGCTTCGGGGTCTGGCCTCTTAGAAGCATTTGCGTCGAAACCGACCAAACAATCACGCTTTTCCTACTGATGGCTACACTCCTGAGAAGCTCGTCCACGCACCGTTCGGCCGTCGCAAGGAGGCTTGATGAATGATGAACTGCAACACCTGAAGAATCTTGGCAAGACGTCAGCGCAGTGGCTGCATGCCGTGGGCATCCACAGTGCCTCGGACTTGCGTCGCCTGGGGGCGGTGGATGCATATCGGGCCGTGCGCACGCGCGGGTTTCGAGCGTCCAAGGTGTTGTTGTATGCGATCGAAGGTGCCCTGATGGATGTGCACTGGAACGACATTCCCGCCGAGCGCAAGGAAGCCTTGAATAAACAGCTGGAAGCTATCTCGTCACGCCACAAGAATTGAACGGGCACAGGGGCTCTGTGCCAATACAGGCTGAAGCCCAATGAGTACAAGGGTTTCGACCAAGCAAACGACGTATTTCAAATAAATGAGAAATCAGCGGTTGACTTGGTAATGAGAATCGCTATGATTATCACAACTGGTCGCGAGACTGGTCGATATTTTGAAAGCCCTTGGTTCGGACTCTCAGATATCTCCTCATCAGGCTAATCACGGTTATTTGACCCGGCTCTTGCCGGGTCTTTTTTTGCCTGTGGAAAAGTCGTCGGTCTGTTTATCCATCTGCCTGTTTGCCGAACTGTTTGCGCATCTGCGCGCAGTAATCCGGTGCAGGTGTGGCAGGCGTATACCAGACGTAATCGGCCATCGCTGCCGTGACCTCGCCGCCCTGCTGCGCCAACATCAACACCATTGGCGCGCCGGGCTCTCCAAGATCGAGCACATGGATCGGTACCCCGACATCCTTGCGTGCGTGGTAACCACCGGCAAACAGCAATGAAGGGGTCGGTGCCGCCAGCAACCGCTCGGCCATCCGCCGGTCTCGTTGCTGCTGGACTGCCAGCATCGCCGGCATTTGCGATGTGGGCAGCAGACCACAGTGAGAGTCATTGATTTGCTCCAGCAACTCGTCCTTGACTGAAGCTGCATTGGTGCGAGTACCGCTCAATGTCGGCGGATTAGCGTAGAACGTACGGACTTCAAGCGTGTCCAGATTGGCCGCCAGCAACGGGGACGGTTCGGCCAGGGCGAAACGCATGATCGGCCCGTACAGGTTCCAGTCCCAGCCAGACTGCCAGGCCAATGCACCGGGCAAATCCGCGGGTGGCGTCGAGGCCTTGCGAACGTCGTCGACGCGCACTTGTTGATCCGGCGTGAGCATTTCCAGTAGCAGGCTGCCTTGAGGCCGACGCTCCCCCAGCGACTGCAACAACCACAGTTGCAGTTCATGGTGATCGTGATTGTCATGCTGCTCACCCACGATCAGCCGCGAGGGTTTGGCCAATCGCACAATCAGCTCCTGCGCCGTCAGGGTCTGACCGCTGCGCAAGTCCCGAATCTCGCCGGTGATCGGGGGCGGCGCCGCAACATGCTGGCAGGCACTCAGCAACAGCAAGGCCAGAAGGAAAATCCCACGCATACGCTCATCCCTATAGAAAACTCAGCGGGCGATGATCAGCGGATGCCCACGCTCCGGGTGCTGCTGCACCAACACTTCGAGCCCGAACACCGCCTTGAGCGGTTCCGGGCGCAACACCTGTTCGGGGGTATCGAGCGCCACGGGGCGCCCGCCTTCGAGCAGTAACAGGCGATCACAATAGCGCGCCGCCAGGTTCAGATCATGCAAGATCACCAACACCGCTGCGCCGCGATTCGCAAATTCGCGCACCGCTTGCAAGGTGGTGTGTTGGTGCAGCGGGTCAAGCATCGAAGTCGGTTCGTCGAGCAACAGCGTTTGCCCCGCTTTACCCGGCCACAGTTGCGCCAGCACCCGCGCCAGATGTACCCGCTGACGTTCGCCGCCAGACAACGCCAGATAGCTGCGGCCACTCAAATGTCCGGCATCGGCAGCGTGCAATGCGGCAGAGACGATTTCATCATCCCGGACCCGGCCGCTCTGATGCGGCAAGCGGCCCATGCCGACCACTTCTTCGACACGAAAGGCAAAATCCAGGGTCGACACCTGCGGCAATACCGCCAAACGCTGTGCTCGTAGCGCTCCGGCCCAATGACTCAATGGGCGCTCGTCGAGCCAGACACTCCCTTGATCGGCCTGCAATTCGCCGCACAAGGCGCCGAGCAAAGTGCTTTTACCGGCACCATTAGGTCCCAGCACGCCGAGAACTTCGCCCGGTTTGAGCTCAAGCGTGATGTCGGTCAGGACAATCTTTCGGCCTCGACGGATTTGCAGATTTTGCGTTCGCAACATCAGGCACGCCCTCTGAGCAGTAAATACAGAAAGAACGGCGCACCGATGAAAGCCGTGACGATCCCGATGGGCAACTCGGCCGGCGCCAGGGCCAATCGCGCCACCAGATCGGCGAACAACAACAGACTGGCACCCGCCAGCACCGAAGCCGGCAACAACACCCGATGATCAGGACCGGCCAACAGGCGCACCAGATGCGGCACCACCAGACCGACAAACCCGATCATCCCTGCAGCTGCCACTGCCGCGCCGACACCCAGTGCCGTGCAGAACACCAGTTCACGCTTGAGGGCTTCGACATTGATGCCCAAGTGACCGGCCTCCGACTCCCCAAGCAACAACGCATTCAAGGCCGTGGCCCGACGCGGCAACCACAGCGCCACGCCAACAGTGATCAGCAGCAACGGCCAGAGCCGCGAATAGCTGGCGCCATTGAGGCTGCCCAGGTTCCAGAACGTCAGCGTGCGCAGCGTCGCGTCATCCGCCATATAGGTGAACAGGCCCACTGCGGAGCCGGCCAGCGCAGTCAAGGCGATACCAGCCAACAGCATGGTTGCGACGTTGGTCTGCCCATTACGCCGGCCCAGTCGATACACCAACGCCGTCACACCGAGCCCGCCGAGAAATGCGCACAGCGATAACAAATACGGCCCGAAGGCTTCAGGCAGGCCGCCGAAAACAGAACCACCGACAATCGCGATCGCCGCACCCAACGCCGCGCCGCTGGACACGCCCACCAGCCCGGGATCCGCCAGGGGATTACGAAACAACCCCTGCATTGCTACGCCGGACAGTGCCAACACCCCTCCCACGGCCAAACCCAACAAGGTTCGCGGCAAACGAATCTGCCCGAGGATCAGCTCGGCCTGCTCCAGCCCGTCAGGCGCGATCGGTACACCCACTAGCCGCAGGGCTGCACGCAAGGTGTCGAACAACGGCAAGCTCACCGGCCCAAGCGCCAACGACAGCCAGATGGCCAACACACACAGCAGGATCAGACCAATGAACAAAGCACGGGGTTTAACCAGGATGGTCATTGGCCGGCCGAACCGGGGTAAAAGGCGTCAGACAGTTTTTTCAACGCAGCGGGTAGCCGCGGCCCCAACCCCCCGACCAACAACGTCGGATCAAGCTCCATGACTCGCCCGTCCTTGGCCGCGCGTGTCGAGGACAGGATCGGGTTCTCCTTGAACAACGCCGCACGTGCCGCATCACCGGTCAGTGCACGATCGGCAAACACCAGCACCTCAGGATCCAGACTGATCAGGGATTCGACAGAAAACGGTTTATAGCCGGTATGCGTGGCCAGATTGTGCCCACCGGCCTGTTGCAGCAACCAATCAGCGGCGGTGTCCTTGCCGGCGATGAGCGGTTTGCCGCCCGCGTGGCCAAGCAACAACAGCACGCCCGGCGATTTTTGCGTCAGTTGTGCCTGAGTGACCCGAACCCGTTCATGATCAAGCATCTGTTGATAACTCTCGAACAACCGCGCCGACCGGTCTTCAGCGCCGAGCAACAAGCCCAGATGCTTCAAGTTGTCCTGCAAGGTCATCAGATCCGGCCTAGCCGAAAACAGTTCGATTTGCACGCCGGCACTGCGAATCTGCGACAGCACCGGCGGCGGTCCCATTTCTTCGGTGCCGATCAAAATCTGCGGGCGTAAGCTCATGATTCCCTCCCCCGACAGTTGCCGCTGATACCCGATTCTTGGCAGCGTCTTGAGGGAGTCAGGATACTGACTGGTGGTATCGACACCGACCAGTTTTGACGCTCCGCCCAGCGCGATGACCCACTCCGTCAGCGCTCCACCGGCACTGACCCAACGTTGTGGCAACTCGGCCGCTGCGGCGTGGTGGCTGATGAGGAGTCCGACACAGAGCGCAGCAACGCGGGTACTCAGGCGCATAAACAGCTTCCTTTAAGGGTTTTCCCGGGCATTGAAATGACAGGCCACGTATCCTTGTCGCCTGGCATCTGAAGCGAAGGGCAAGGCAGCCATTTGATAATTGTTTGCATTTGAACGTCAAGCTCGGACATATCCAGTCACGAGCCGCGGAACTTGAGGATAGACATGAAGTTTCTTTGTGCTGGCGTTGAGCTGGCCGATGCCAGCAGCCGGGGTTTCGACATTGACGGCCAGAAGCTATTTGCCGTGCGCCGGGGCGGTCAGGTCTACGTCTACATCAATCGCTGTCCGCACCGTGGTGTCGGGCTGGAATGGAAGCCGGACCAGTTTCTCGACCCCAGCAACAGTCTGATCCAGTGCGCGACCCACGGCGCCCTGTTTCTGATCGAGGACGGCGAATGCGTCGCCGGTCCTTGCGCCGGACAATCCCTGACCTGCGTCCCCTGCCGCGAAGACGAGCAAGGGATCTGGATCACCCTCTAACCTTGGAGCAACACCTCCAGACGCCGATCGACCACCATTTCTTCGTGGCTCAACCGCACGCCATAAGCCAACACTTCGACTCCGCACGCCACCGCTTCACGCAAGGCGTCGGCGTAGGCCGAATCGATTTCTTTTGCAGGACGCACGGCGTCGATGCCAGTGAGATTTACGCAATACAGCTGCACCGCGCGAATCCCGTCCCGGGCCAAATGGGCCAATTCGCGCAGATGCTTGGCTCCGCGCTGGGTCACCGCATCGGGAAATGCCGCGACCATTGAGCCGTCGAAGCCCAAGGTGACGCTTTTGACTTCTACATAGGCCGGCCCGCTCGGGTAGTCGAGACGGAAATCGATGCGACTGCTTTCCTGTCCGTAGGCTACTTCGCGTTTCAGCTCGGTAAAACCGTTCAGTTCGGTGATGACTCCGGCCCGCAGTGCCTCTTCGATCAAACCGTTGGCGCGTCCGGTATTCACACAAAACAAGCGACCCTGCGGGGTTTCGCCGATTTCCCAAGTGCCGGGTAACTTACGCTTGGGGTCATTGGAGCGACTGAACCAGACCTGCCCGCCCTCGACCTGACAATTGAGCATCGAGCCGGTGTTCGGACAGTGAATGGTCAGTAACTCGCCGCTAACGGTTTCGATATCGGCGAGAAAACGCTTGTAACGACGAATCAGGCGACCTTCTTCAAGCGCAGGATGAAAGCGCATCAGCCTTGCCAGCTCTTCAATCCGCGAGCGATACGTTCCACCGCTTCCTGCAATCGCGGCAGGCTTTGGGTGTAGGCAAACCGTACGTGATGCCCGGCCTGATAACGCCCAAAGTCCAGACCCGGCGTGATCGCAACGTGTTCGGTTTCTAGAAAATGCCGACAGAACGCGAAGGCATCGCCGCCGAACTGGCTGATATCGGCGTACAAATAGAACGCCCCTTCCGGTTCCACGGCGATGCCGAAACCGAGTTCGCGCAAGGCTGGCAACAAGAAATCCCGACGACGGCCAAATTCGGCGCGACGCTCTTCGAGAATGCGCAGGGTCTCGGGTTGGAAGCAGGCCAATGCGGCGTGCTGGGCCATGCTCGGGGCGCTGATGTAGAGGTTTTGGGCGAGTTTTTCCAGCTCACCGACTGCCGCTTCCGGCGCCACCAGCCAACCGAGGCGCCAACCGGTCATGCCGAAATACTTGGAAAAACTATTCAGAACAAAGGCGCTGTCATCAACCTCCAGCACGCTCGCGGCATCGGTACCGTAAGTCAGCCCGTGATAGATCTCGTCCACCACCAGATGGCCGTGACGCTCCTTGATGGCGGCAGACAGGCCCGCCAGCTCATCACGGGTCAGGATTGTCCCGGTCGGGTTGGCCGGCGATGCCACGAGGGCGCCGACGCTGTCGTGATCCCAGTAACGGGCCACCAGGTCCGGGGTCAACTGATAGCGCACGTCCGGACCGACAGGAACAAGCTGCGCCGCGCCTTCGACCAGCCGCAGGAAATGCCGGTTGCACGGGTAGCCCGGGTCCGCCAGCAGCCAGTGTTTGCCCGGGTCTACCAGCAAGGCGCTGGCCAGCAGCAGCGCACCGGAACCGCCTGGAGTGATGAGGATGCGTTGCGGATCGATGCTCAACCCGTAGCGCTGCTGATAAAAGCCTGAAATGGCCTCACGCAACTCGGGAATGCCGCGCGCGGCGGTGTAACGGGTCTTCCCCGCCGTCAGTGCAGCCTGACCGGCCTGAATGATCGGCTCGGCGGTGGTGAAGTCCGGCTCGCCGATTTCCAGGTGGATCACGTCGTGGCCAGCGGCTTGCAATTCATTGGCCCGCGCCAGCAGCGCCATGACATGGAACGGTTCGATCGCGCGACTGCGCGCACTGTAGGGCTGGGCCATTAGCCTTCCTTCAACGGGGAAAAGAATCGATTCTACCCAAGCGCAGGAACGAGCGAGAACCTAAAGCGGTCAGAGGCGATATAACCCTGCTCGTAAACGACTCGAGCGTGTGCCCCAGGTTTGACTAAAATCAATATTTGATCAGGCCTCCAACGCCACCAGACAAGGCTTTGCAATAATTTGCAAGCACTGCGAGCCACTACCTCGACATCCGGGAGTAGCGCGGTCCGATTTGATCTGGTAAGTTCGCCCGCTTGCAGCCGCAGGGCCGGCAGGTGTCGGTGATGGAGCAATCCTGCGCAATGGATTACAAGAGTAGAGGCGGTCCATTTCATGCCCACCCAAGCAAAGCAGCAAAACCAGTCGATCAGCGGCTTCGAACCCTACAAAGAAGTAAAGGGCGAGGAGTACATGGGCAAGCCCATGCGCGCTCACTTCACCAAGATCCTGAACAAGTGGAAACAGGACTTGATGCAGGAAGTCGACCGTACGGTTGATCACATGAAAGACGAAGCGGCCAACTTCCCTGACCCGGCAGACCGTGCCAGCCAGGAAGAAGAATTCAGCCTCGAGCTGCGTGCCCGCGACCGCGAACGCAAGTTGATCAAAAAGATCGACAAGACGCTGCAATTGATCGAAGACGAAGAATATGGCTGGTGCGAGTCCTGCGGCGTCGAAATTGGCGTCAAGCGACTGGAAGCCCGCCCTACCGCCGATATGTGCGTTGACTGCAAGACCCTGGCGGAAATCAAGGAAAAGCAAGTCGGCAAGTAATTTCGACTTGAACGAACAACGGAGCGTGCGAACGCTCCGTTTTTGTTTCTGATATTTGCTGATACCTGCCGAGACTTTGAGATCGCCATCGCGAGCAAGCCGTGCGCTTATCAGGCGCCAACAACGTAATATCAAGCCATGACCGCCATCGTTTCCCCCACCTACATCGGGCGCTTTGCCCCCACGCCCAGTGGACATCTGCATTTCGGTTCGCTGGTCGCAGCGCTGGCCTCGTACCTCGACGCACGCTCGGTGGGTGGTCGCTGGCTGATGCGCATGGAAGATCTCGATCCGCCACGGGAAGAATCCGGTGCTCAAACGGCGATCCTTAATGCCCTGGAAAGCTACGGTTTCGAGTGGGATGGCGAAATGGTCCGACAGAGCGACCGGCACGAGGCTTACGCCGAAGTGCTCAATCGCCTGTTCAATCACGGCCTGGCCTACGCTTGCACCTGTTCGCGCAAACAATTGGAGCCGTATCACGGGATTTATCCGGGCCTGTGCCGCAATGCCGGGCATGGCACCGAAGACGCCGCGATTCGCCTGCGCGTACCGGAACTGGAATACCACTTCATCGACCGGGTTCAAGGCGAATTCCGCCAGCATCTGGGCCGGGAGGTCGGCGATTTCGTCATCCGCCGCCGTGATGGGCTCTACGCCTATCAGTTGGCCGTAGTACTCGATGACGCCTGGCAAGGTATCACCGACATCGTGCGTGGCGCCGACCTGCTCGACTCCACCCCACGTCAGCTCTACCTGCAAGAGTTGCTCGGCCTGCCGCAGCCGCGTTATCTGCATATCCCGCTGATTACCCAGCCCGACGGCAACAAACTCGGCAAGTCCTATCGCTCGCCGCCGCTGGCCGAAGATCAGGCAACACCTTTGTTGCTGCGTGCGTTGCGCGCACTGGGGCAGAATCCGGGCGCCGAACTGGCTTACGCCACACCACGGGAAGTGTTGAACTGGGGCATCGCCCACTGGGATGCCCTGTTGATCCCGCGCACACTCAACCTGCCCGAAGCGCAACTACAGTGATCGTACTTGCAGTGGCGCGCCCATCCGTTACCATCGCCGCACGTTTTCGGGCACGCGCATAAAAAAGAGAGGCCGGGATGTACATCTATCGCTTGGTCCTGCTTCTGGTAGTGGGGATTTATCTGTTCTCCCCGGCCATCATGGATTGGTGGATCGACGCCACTGGCGCTTGGTATCGCCCTTATCTGCTCTGGCTGATTCTGATCGTCGTGACCTTCATCCTGCAGAGCCAAAAAGATGCCGATGAGCTTTAGCCTGACCCAGATGATCCTGATCAGCGCCGCCTACCTGGCGGTGCTGTTCGGCGTAGCCTGGGTCAGCGAACGGGGCATGATCCCCCGGGCGATCATTCGCCACCCGCTGACGTACACCCTGTCGCTGGGCGTTTACGCCAGTGCGTGGGCGTTTTACGGCACGGTGGGCCTGGCTTATCAGTACGGCTACGGCTTTTTGTCCAGCTATCTAGGCGTCTCCGGGGCGTTTTTGCTGGCACCGGTGTTGCTGTACCCGATCCTGAAGATCACCCGCACCTATCAGCTATCGTCCCTGGCCGATCTGTTCGCCTTCCGCTTTCGCAGCACGTGGGCCGGCGCACTGACCACGATCTTCATGCTGATCGGCGTGCTGCCGCTGCTGGCGTTGCAGATTCAGGCGGTGGCCGACTCCATCGGCATCCTCACCCGCGAGCCGGTGCAACATCGCGTGGCCCTGAGCTTCTGCGCACTGATTACGCTGTTCACGATTTTCTTTGGCTCGCGCCACATCGCTACTCGCGAGAAACATGAAGGACTGGTATTCGCGATTGCCTTCGAGTCGGTGATCAAATTGATCGCCATCGGCGGCGTCGGCCTGTATGCCCTTTATGGTGTGTTCGACGGCCCGCAACAGCTGGAACTGTGGCTGCTGCAAAACCAGACCGCCCTCGCCGCCCTGCACACACCTTTGCAGGAAGGCCCATGGCGCACGCTGCTGCTGGTGTTCTTCGCTTCGGCGATCGTGATGCCGCACATGTACCACATGACGTTTACCGAAAACCTCAACCCGCGCTCGCTGGTCAGTGCGAGCTGGGGCTTGCCGCTGTTCCTGCTGTTGATGAGCCTGGCTGTCCCGCTGATTCTCTGGGCCGGCCTGAAGCTGGGCGCTACCACCAACCCGGAATACTTCACACTGGGCATCGGCATCGCTGCCAACAGCAAGGCCCTGGCGCTATTGGCCTATGTTGGCGGATTGTCGGCGGCCAGCGGACTGATCATCGTGACCACGCTGGCGTTGTCCGGGATGGCGCTGAACCATTTGGTGCTGCCGCTCTATCAGCCGCCGGCCGAAGGCAACATCTACCGCTGGTTGAAGTGGACGCGTCGGGCGCTGATCGTCGCGATCATCATGGCCGGTTACGGTTTCTATCTGCTGCTGGGCGCGGAACAAGACTTGGCCAACCTCGGCATCGTGGCGTTTGTGGCTACATTGCAATTCCTGCCGGGCGTGCTGTCGGTGCTGTATTGGCCGACCGCCAACCACCGCGGCTTCATCGCCGGTTTGCTCGCGGGGATTCTGGTGTGGCTGGTGACCATGCTGTTGCCGTTGGTGGGCAATCTGCAAGGCTTCTACATTCCGCTGCTGAACATGATCTACGTGCTGGACGACACCAGTTGGCACATGGCGGCGATTGCCTCTCTGGCCGCCAACGTGCTGATGTTCACCCTGATCTCGCTGTTCACCAATGCCAGCAGCGAAGAGGCCAGTGCCGCCGAAGCCTGCGCCGTGGACAACGTGCGTCGTCCGCAACGCCGCGAGCTGCACGCCGCTTCGCCCCAGGAATTCGCCACGCAGCTCGCAAAACCATTGGGTGCCAAGGCTGCGCAGAAAGAAGTCGAACAGGCCCTGCGCGACCTCTACCTGCCTTTCGATGAACGCCGGCCATACGCCTTGCGCCGTTTGCGCGACCGTATCGAAGCCAACCTCTCCGGTCTGATGGGGCCGAGTGTGGCTCAGGACATGGTCGAGACATTCCTGCCATATAAGGCCGGCGGCGAAAACTACGTCACTGAAGACATCCACTTCATCGAAAGTCGCCTCGAGGATTACCACTCGCGCCTGACCGGCCTTGCCGCCGAACTCGATGCCCTGCGTCGCTATCACCGCCAGACCTTGCAGGAATTGCCGATGGGCGTCTGCTCGCTGGCCAAGGACCAGGAAATCCTCATGTGGAACAAGGCCATGGAAGAGCTGACCGGAATTGCCGCGCAGCGTGTGGTCGGTTCGCGCCTGAGCACCATCGCCGATCCGTGGAAAGAGCTGCTGCAAGGCTTCATTAATCTACCGGACGAGCATTTGCACAAACAGCACCTGGCCCTCGATGGTCAGACCCGCTGGCTGAACCTGCACAAAGCGGCGATCGACGAACCGCTCGCACCGGGCAACAGTGGCTTGGTACTGCTGGTCGAAGACCTGACCGAAACCCAAATGCTCGAAGACAAACTGGTGCACTCCGAGCGCCTGGCCAGCATCGGTCGACTCGCCGCCGGCGTGGCCCATGAAATCGGCAACCCGATCACCGGCATCGCCTGCCTGGCGCAGAACCTGCGCGAAGAGCGCGAAGACGATGGTGAGTTGAAGGAGATCAGTGGGCAGATTCTTGAGCAGACCAAACGTGTGTCACGCATCGTTCAGTCGCTGATGAGCTTTGCCCATGCCGGCAGTCATCAGCACAACGACGAGCCCGTCTGTCTGGCCGAAGTGGCCCAGGATGCCATCGGTTTGCTGGCCCTGAACCGACGCAATTTCGAAGTGCAGTTCTACAACCTGTGCGACCCCGATCACTGGGTTGAAGGCGATCCGCAGCGGCTCGCCCAAGTACTGATCAACCTGCTCTCAAACGCCCGTGACGCCTCGCCTCCCGGCAGCGCGGTGCGGGTCAAAAGCGAAGCCGGCGAACACACGGTCGATTTGATCGTCGAAGACGAAGGCAGCGGAATTCCGAAGAACATCATGGATAGATTGTTCGAACCTTTCTTCACCACCAAGGATCCTGGCGAAGGCACCGGTCTGGGCCTTGCACTGGTCTATTCCATCGTTGAAGAGCATTATGGACAAATCACCATCGACAGCCCGGCTGATGTACAAAGCCAACGCGGCACCCGTATCCGGGTGACCTTGCCGCGTCATGTCGAAGCGACGTCCGCTGTGAACTGAGACCGTCGAGAGTATCGAATCAATGCCGCACATTTTGATCGTCGAAGACGAAACAATTATCCGCTCCGCCTTGCGCCGCCTGCTGGAACGTAACCAGTACCAGGTGAGCGAAGCCGGTTCAGTGCAGGAAGCACAAGAACGCTTCACTATTCCCACGTTCGACCTGATCGTCAGCGACCTGCGTCTGCCTGGCGCGCCTGGCACCGAGTTGATCAAACTCGGCCAGGGCACTCCAGTGCTGATCATGACCAGCTACGCCAGCCTGCGTTCGGCCGTTGACTCGATGAAGATGGGCGCGGTGGATTACATCGCCAAGCCTTTCGATCACGACGAAATGCTCCAGGCCGTTGCGCGCATCCTGCGTGACCGGCAATCGGTGCAAGCCAGCGGTGAACCGGTCGCCGGCAAAGCTACCAATGGCGCCGCGAAACCGGGTGTCGATAACAGCAACGGCGAAATCGGCATCATCGGCTCCTGCCCGCCGATGCAGGATCTGTACAGCAAGATCCGCAAAGTCGCGCCGACCGATTCCAATGTCCTGATCCAGGGTGAGTCCGGCACCGGTAAAGAACTGGTGGCGCGCGCCCTGCATAACCTGTCCAAACGCGCCAAGGCGCCGATGATTTCGGTGAACTGCGCCGCCATTCCGGAAAGCCTGATCGAGTCCGAACTGTTCGGCCACGAAAAAGGCGCGTTCACTGGCGCCAGCGCCGGGCGTGCCGGTCTGGTAGAAGCGGCGGACGGCGGTACGTTGTTCCTCGATGAAATCGGCGAACTGCCACTGGAAGCCCAGGCTCGCCTGCTGCGTGTATTGCAGGAAGGCGAAATTCGTCGGGTGGGTTCGGTACAGTCGCAGAAAGTCGATGTACGCCTGATCGCCGCGACTCACCGGGACCTCAAGAGCCTGGCGAAGATCGGCCAGTTCCGTGAAGACTTGTATTACCGCCTCCACGTGATCGCCCTGAAACTGCCGGCCTTGCGCGAGCGCGGTGCGGACGTCAATGAAATCGCCAATGCCTTCCTGGCGCGGCAGAGCGCGCGGGTCAACCGCACCGATCTGAAATTCGCCCCGGATGCCGAGCAAGCGATTCGTCATTACACCTGGCCGGGTAACGTCCGTGAGCTGGAAAACGCCGTCGAGCGCGCGGTCATCCTGTGCGAGAGCCCGGAGATTTCTGCCGAGCTGTTGGGGATCGACATCGAACTGAGCGATCTGGACGATGACGATTTCATCGGCCTGCCCCCACAACAGGGCAGCGCCGCCGGTAACAACAGCCATGAGCCGACCGAAGACTTGTCGCTGGAAGACTACTTCCAGCACTTCGTTCTCGAGCATCAGGACCACATGACCGAAACCGAGTTGGCGCGCAAACTCGGTGTCAGCCGCAAATGCCTGTGGGAACGCCGTCAGCGCCTGGGCATTCCGCGACGCAAGACCGGAGTGGCCAGCGAGAGCTGAACCGTGCCTGTCTGATGGGCGGGTAACACGTGACTTTGTGAAAAAACTGTTACCTCAGCTTTTTCACGTAACAGAAGCCGGGGCTTACGGTAACGAAGCCCCGGTTTTTTTTGGCCTCTGAAAACCTCACCTTCCGGCCTAACCCCTTGTTTTGCTGGGCCTCGCAAAAGTTGGCACGCACCCTGCTATATGTTTAGTACAAGAACAATAACAAGCAATGCACAAGACAATAAAAATAAGACGTATCGACTCACGCACAATAAAAACAAGACGGCGAGAGGCGCAGCTAACTGATTCTTTTGGAGAGGCGTTGTATTTGGGGCTTGCCCCACGACCAGGCCGAGAACAACAAAAACTGTCCTAAGACAGAGCCTGAACTGGTTGGATCGCAAGATCACTGCAACACAGCGACCAAAGCAATCCGTTTGCTCTTGGCTCCCGATTGGGAGGGTCATGAAGGAAAAACTTCATGGCGAGGGCACTTAACAAAAACAAAAAGCCCGAATCAAAAATAAAAATAGAGCATGCAACTACTTTCTTGGGGAGCTTCGGCTCCCCTTGTAGTTTCTGGCGTTTAGACGCGCCAATCGACAGCCCCTTCAAGCGCTTGCGCAGCTTCCTACACCATCCCCTGACTAAATGCTAGAATCCCCGCCCATCATGCGGTCATTCTTCGTTATGGCCGAACATTCCTTCAAACAGTGCATCCCATGCTGAAGAAGTTGTTCCAGTCATTCCGTTCTCCCAAGCGTCATACGCAACACATCCGCAGCACGCCTGAAGTGCTCAATAGCGGCCAACATTCGCTGCAAAAGGCGCAATTCAGTCGTTACGCGGTGAACATCGTCGAACGCCTGCAGAACGCCGGTTACCAGGCTTACCTGGTTGGTGGCTGTGTGCGTGACATGCTCCTCGGCATCACGCCGAAGGATTTCGACGTTGCCACCAGTGCAACCCCCGAACAGGTTCGTGCCGAGTTCCGCAACGCGCGGATCATCGGTCGTCGCTTCAAACTGGTGCACATCCACTTTGGCCGCGAAATCATTGAAGTCGCGACCTTCCGCGCCAATCACCCGCAAAACGATGAAGAGGAAGACAGCAACCAGTCTTCCCGTAACGAAAGCGGGCGCATCCTGCGCGATAACGTCTACGGCACGCTGGAAGAAGACGCGCAACGTCGCGACTTCACCATCAACGCCCTGTATTACGATCCGGTCAGCGAGCGCATCCTCGACTACGCCAACGGCGTACACGACATTCGCAATCACCTGATCCGCCTGATCGGCGATCCAAAGCAACGCTACCAGGAAGACCCGGTGCGGATGCTGCGGGCCGTACGTTTTGCCGCCAAGCTGAATTTCGGTATCGAGAAACACAGCGCCGCGCCAATCCGCGACCTGGCACCGATGCTGCGCGAGATCCCGTCGGCTCGCCTGTTCGAAGAAGTCCTCAAGCTGTTCCTCTCCGGCCATGCCGCGGACACCTTCGAGATGCTCGTCGACCTGCAGTTGTTCGATCCGCTGTTCCCGGCCAGTGCCGAGGCGCTGGAATACAACCCGACGTACACCCACACGCTGATCAGCGAAGCCCTGATCAACACCGACCTGCGGATCAAGCAGAACAAACCGGTGACCCCGGCGTTCCTGTTTGCTGCCCTGCTCTGGCCTGCCCTGCCGGCCCGCGTACTTCGTTTGCAAGAACGTGGCATGCCGCCGATTCCGGCGATGCAGGAAGCGGCGCACGAGCTGATTGCCGAACAGTGCCAGCGCATCGCGATTCCGAAACGCTTCACCATGCCGATCCGCGAAATCTGGGACATGCAGGAGCGCTTGCCACGACGCAGTGGCAAACGTGCCGACCTGTTGCTGGACAACCCACGGTTCCGCGCCGGTTACGACTTCCTGCTGCTACGTGAAAGCGCCGGTGAGCAAACCGATGGCCTGGGCGAATGGTGGACGGACTATCAGGACGCCAACGACAGTGAGCGCCGCGACATGATCCGCGACCTCAGCGGCAAGGATGACGGCACCGGTGCTCCACGCAAACGTCGCCGCAGTGGCGGAGCCAAGCGCAAACGCGCAGCCGGCGCACCGAGCACCACGGGCGAGTAATTCATGGAACGCATCTACATCGGCATGGGCAGCAATCTGGCTGACCCCGCCGAACAATTGCGCAGCGCCGTCGATGCGCTGGCGCAGTTGCCGCAGACCGAACTGATCGGTGTTTCCGGGTTTTATCAGAGCGACTCGCTGCTGCCCGGCCAGCCGCGTTACACCAACGCGGTTGCCGCCCTCGACAGCACGCTCCCGCCGCTGGAGTTGCTTGATGCACTGCAAGCCATAGAGAACGGACAGGGCCGCGAACGCCTTGAACGTTGGGGCCCGCGTACGCTGGATCTCGACATCGTGCTGTTTGGTGATCGGCTGATCGACGAACCTCGCCTCAAGGTGCCTCACTACCACCTGCAGGAACGAGCTTTCGTGCTCTATCCTCTGGCCGAACTGGCGCCTGCGGATTTGCGTCTGGCCGATGGTCGCAGCCTGAGTGATTTGCTCACTGCCTGCCCGTTCGTCGGCCTGGAACGCCTCCCTCAAAATTGACAAAAATCCCCTGTGGGAGCGAGCCTGCTCGCGAAAGCGGTGGATCAGTCGGCATCAATGCTGAATGACACACCGCTATCGCGAGCAGGCTCGCTCCCACAGGTATTTTGTGTCGGGCATAAGATCTGCGTCTGCTGAATCGCATCAGTTACCCCGGTAACACCCGCGACGTAACAACGCGGTAACACATGCAATTGACTTCCCGAGTTCTCCTCACGACTATAGGCGTCCCGCTGCCGCCAACACGGCATTGAAGGGCGCAATTCAGGCCTTAAAAGCACGACAACAGACCGTGCGCCTGTATTTAACGAAGAATCACGCGCGTTACTCGCAGTAGTTTCCACAGCGCCTGAATGAGGAACTTTTCATGCCAGCCATCACCCTGACCACTCTGCAAGGTCTCAAGCAAAAAGGTGAAAAAATCACCATGCTGACCTGCTATGACGCGACCTTCGCCCACGCCTGCAATGAGGCTGGCGTCGAAGTGCTGTTGGTGGGCGACTCCCTCGGCATGGTTTTGCAAGGTCACGACAGCACCCTGCCGGTCACCACTGCTGAAATGGCTTACCACGTGGCGTCCGTCAAACGCGGCAACACCGACGCGTTGATCCTCGCCGATCTGCCCTTCATGGCCTACGCCACCACCGAACAAGCCATGACCAATAGCGCACTGTTGATGCAGGCCGGTGCCCACATGGTCAAGGTTGAAGGCGCGCTGTGGCTGGCGGACTCGATCCGTCTGCTGGCCGAACGCGGTATCCCGGTGTGCGCGCACATGGGGCTGACGCCACAATCGGTGAATATTCTGGGCGGTTACAAAGTCCAGGGCCGAAGCGAGAACCAGGCACGGCAGATGCGCGCCGATGCCATCGCCCTGGAACAGGCGGGTGCAGCCATGCTGTTGCTCGAGTGCGTACCGAGTGAACTGGCCCAGGAAATCACCCAGGCGGTGGGTATCCCGGTGATCGGCATCGGCGCCGGCAGCGCCACCGATGGCCAGGTACTGGTTCTTCACGACATGCTCGGCCTGTCGATCACTGGCCGTGTGCCGAAGTTCGTAAAGAACTTCATGGCCGGGCAACAAAACATTCAAGCGGCGCTTGGTGCGTACGTCACTGAAGTCAAAGCGGCGACTTTCCCAGGTATCGAACACGGATTCTCTGCATGAACACCGTAAAAACCGTACGCGAACTGCGGGCCGCCGTGGCCCGCGCCCGCAGCGAAGGCAAGCGCATCGGCTTCGTACCGACCATGGGCAACCTTCACAGCGGGCATATCGCGCTGATTACCAAAGCCACTCAACGGGTGGATTTCGTGGTCGCGAGCATTTTCGTCAACCCGCTGCAGTTCGGCGCCGGCGAAGACCTCGACAAATACCCGCGCACCCTCGCGGCCGATCAGGAACAACTGCTCCAGGCCGGTTGCCACTTGCTGTTCGCGCCAACCGTCGAAGAAATGTACCCCGACGGCATGACCGGCCAGACCCGCGTCAGCGTTCCCCAACTCTCCGAAGGCCTGTGCGGTGCCAGCCGTCCCGGTCATTTCGAAGGTGTGGCGACGGTGGTCACCAAGCTGTTCAACATGGTCCAGCCGGATCTTGCGATCTTCGGCCAGAAAGATTTCCAGCAACTGGCGGTGATCCGCGCCCTGGTGCATGACCTGAACATGCCGATTCAGATCATCGGCGAGCCAACAGTGCGTGCGGCCGACGGCCTGGCGCTGTCGTCGCGCAATGGTTTCCTCAGCGAAGAACAGCGGGCCGTTGCGCCAGCTGTGTATCGCGGTTTGAACCAGATCAGCGACGTGATCAAACAGGGTGATCGCGATTACCCGGCGTTGATCGACGCACAGATCAAGCAGCTCGAAGCGGCTGGTTTGCGCACCGACTACCTGGAAATCCGCCATGCGCTGACCTTGCGTCCGGCGACTCCCGAAGATCGGGACCTGGTGATTCTGGTAGCGGCGTTCCTGGGGACTACGCGGTTGATCGACAACCTGCACCTGAACCTCGACGCACCCGCTTAAAACACCGCAAACCCCTGTGGGAGCGAGCAGGCTCGCTCCCACACTGGTTTTGTGTCTGCTTTCAGGTCGTATCGCCGCCCACAAAGCCCTCAGGCAAAACTGAGCCACACCCGCAACGCCACGCCGGTCCAGGTTGCTTGATCGAGCTGAAATCTTGTCTCTCGTCCGTTTGTCGGGCCGTTCCTAACTTCGATGTTAAAAAAGTACCGGAAACAGGTCAGACAAAGTCAAGACAGATCACTGCGCGGGGTTTACTGTATTCGCCCTGCGCCATGAAATCGTGTCGACGCAGTTGACCGGACCGCCCACCCACAGCGCTCCGGGATTTTTAGTGTTCAAAAGGCCGTTCAAGTAAAAAGGAAACCCGCAGCGATGGCGTATTACCGCACTCCTCACGATGTGACCGCTCTGCCCGCCTGGCAAAAGTTGAATGATCACCGCCAAGCCATGCAGGATTTCAGCATGCGCGAAGCCTTTAATGCCGATCCGCAGCGCTTTACTCAATTCACCCTCAGCAGCTGCGGCCTGTTTCTCGACTATTCGAAAAACCTGATCAACGCCGAGACCCGCAATCTGCTGGTGGGCCTGGCCAACGAAGTCGACCTCAAGGGCGCGATCCAGTCGCTGTTCGACGGCGAAATCGTCAACTCATCCGAAGGCCGCCCGGCCCTGCACACCGCCTTGCGCCGCCCGGTGGGCGACAAGCTGTCGGTCAACGGCGTCAACGTGATGCCTGAAGTGCACAAAGTGCTGAACCAGATCACCGACCTCGTTGGGCGTATTCACGACGGCCTGTGGCGTGGTTACACCGAGAAGCCCATCACTGACGTGGTGAACATCGGCATCGGTGGCTCGTTCCTCGGCCCTGAGCTGGTGTCCGAAGCGCTGTTGTCCTACGCCCAGAAAGGCGTGCGCTGCCATTACCTGGCGAACATCGACGGCAGCGAGTTCCATGAGCTGACCATGAAGCTGCGCGCCGAGACCACGCTGTTCATCGTCTCGTCGAAATCCTTCAACACCCTCGAAACCCTGAAGAACGCTCAGGCCGCTCGCGCCTGGTACCTGGCTCAGGGTGGTTCGGAAGCCGAGCTGTATCGTCACTTCATCGCCGTCTCCAGCAACAATGCAGCGGCGGTGGCGTTCGGTATCCGTGAAGAGAACATCTTCCCGATGTGGGACTGGGTCGGCGGGCGTTACTCGCTGTGGTCGGCCATCGGTTTGCCGATTGCCCTGGCCATCGGTATGTCGAACTTCAAGGAATTGCTGTCCGGTGCCTACACCATGGACCAGCACTTCCAGAGCGCGCCTTTCGATCAGAACATGCCGGTGCTGCTGGCATTGCTCGGCGTTTGGTACGGCAATTTCTGGGGTGCGCAGAGCCACGCAATCCTGCCGTACGACCATTACCTGCGCAATATCACCAAGCACTTGCAACAGCTGGACATGGAATCCAACGGCAAGAGCGTGCGCCAGGACGGCACTCCGGTGTCCACCGACACCGGCCCTGTGATCTGGGGCGGCGTGGGTTGCAACGGTCAGCATGCGTATCACCAGTTGCTGCACCAGGGCACCCAACTGATCCCGGCCGACTTCATCGTGCCGATCGTCAGCTTCAACCCGGTCTCGGACCACCACCAGTGGCTGTACGCCAACTGCCTGTCGCAAAGCCAGGCGCTGATGCTGGGCAAGACCCTTGCCGAGGCCGAAGCCGAGTTGCGCGACAAGGGCATGAGCGAAGAAGAGGTGCACAAAATCGCACCGCACAAGGTGATCCCGGGCAACCGTCCGAGCAACACCCTGGTGGTTGAGCGCATCAGCCCGCGTCGTCTCGGTGCACTGGTGGCGATGTACGAACATAAAGTCTTCGTGCAAAGCGTGATCTGGGGCATCAACGCCTTCGACCAATGGGGCGTGGAGCTGGGTAAAGAGCTGGGTAAAGGCGTTTACAACCGCCTGGTCGGCAGCGAAGAAACCCCGGCTGACGATGCATCCACTCAAGGCCTGATCAACTACTTCCGCGGTCGTCACCGCGGTTGATTTGATGCACCACCACTAAACCTGTGGGAGCGAGCAAGCTCGCTCCCACAATTGTTTTGTGTTTCCCCTCCGTTTCAGAGCCTGACTTGAACCCTTTCGCTACTCGGCGCATCTTTATTACTTGTCGCAAAACAAGAATAAGGAACCGTCATGTTCGATATCAGCACGTTCCCCAAAGCCGATGCCGTCCGCCGGGCTGCACAGTTAAGTCAAGACGACTACCAACGCCTGTATCGCCAATCCATCGAACACCCCAGCACCTTCTGGGCTGAACAAGCCACACACTTTCTCGACTGGAGCGTCCCGTGGGACACGGTCCAGCGCTATAACCTGAAAACCGGTGAAGCCAGCTGGTTTGCTGGCGGACAGTTGAACGTCAGTTATAACTGCATCGACCGTCACCTGGAAAAACGCGGCGATGACACAGCGATCATCTGGGAAGGCGACGACCCTGCCGAGTCCGCGCAGATCACCTACAAAAAACTTCATCACAACGTCTGTCGCCTGGCCAACGTGCTCAAAAGCCGTGGCGTGAAAAAAGGCGATCGCGTCTGCATCTACATGCCAATGATCCCCGAAGCCGCCTACGCGATGCTCGCCTGCGCACGAATTGGCGCAGTGCATTCGGTGGTGTTTGGTGGTTTTTCCCCGGACTCTGTACGTGACCGGATTCTCGACGCCGACTGCCGCACCGTGATCACCGCCGATGAAGGCGTGCGCGGCGGGAAATTCGTGCCACTGAAACAGAACGTCGACAAGGCGCTGCAAAGTTGCCCGAACGTGAGCACCGTCATTGTGGTGGAGCGAACCCAAGGTAAAGTGGACTGGGTCGAAAACCGGGACATCTGGTATCACCAGGCACTGCGCGACGTCAGCGACGACTGCCCGCCCGAGCCGATGGACGCCGAAGACCCGCTGTTCATCCTCTATACCTCCGGCAGCACCGGCAAACCCAAAGGCGTGCTGCACACCACCGGCGGCTACCTGCTGCAAGCGGCGATGACCTTCAAGTACGTGCTCGATTATCGCGACGGCGAAGTCTTCTGGTGCACGGCCGACGTTGGCTGGGTCACCGGTCACAGTTACATCGTCTATGGCCCGTTGGCCAACGGGGCGACCACGCTGATCTTTGAAGGCGTACCGAGTTACCCGACCAGCTCGCGCTTCTGGCAGGTGATCGACAAGCACCACGTGAACATCTTCTACACCGCCCCGACCGCCCTGCGCGCCCTGATGCGTGAAGGCGCCGAACCGTTGAAGGAAACGTCCCGCGAGAGCCTCAGATTACTCGGCAGTGTCGGTGAGCCGATCAACCCGGAAGCGTGGGACTGGTACTTCAACGTCGTCGGCGAGCAGCGTTGCCCCATCGTCGATACCTGGTGGCAGACTGAAACCGGCGGCATCATGCTCAGCCCTCTGGTCAGTGCACAACGGATCAAACCCGGTTGCGCCACGCAACCGATGTTCGGCGTGCAACCGGTGCTGCTCGATGAACACGGCAAGGAAATCAAAGGCGCCGGCAACGGCATTCTGGCAATCAAATCCAGCTGGCCGGGGCAGATCCGCAGTGTCTACGGCGACCCGCAACGAATGGTCGACACCTATTTCAAGCCGTACCCCGGCTACTACTTCACCGGTGACGGCGCGCGGCGCGACGAGGATGGCGATTACTGGATCACCGGGCGAATCGACGATGTGATCAACGTCTCCGGCCACCGCATCGGCACCGCCGAGGTGGAAAGCGCCCTGGTGCTCCACGACAGCATTGCCGAGGCCGCAGTGGTGGGTTACCCCCACGATGTCAAAGGCCAAGGCATCTACGCCTTCGTTACCCCCATGAACGGCACCGACCCCAATGACGAACTGAAGAAAGAACTGCTGGCGCACGTCAGCAAGGAAATCGGCAGCTTCGCCAAACCGGATTTGATCCAGTGGGCGCCGGCCTTGCCGAAAACCCGTTCAGGCAAGATCATGCGGCGGATTTTGCGCAAGATCGCCTGCAACGAACTGGACAGCCTGGGCGACACTTCGACCCTGGCAGACCCGAGCGTGGTCCAGGGGTTGATCGACAAACGACTGAACCAGTAAGCCCTACGCGGTCAGAAATGGCCGCGCCTTTTTTTTCGCCACTGAGTCGCCATGGAATTCATCCGCACCCGCATCGAAACCCAGGTCATGAGCCTGACCGGTCTGTCTCTGGGCAAGCTCGACCTGGAAAATCCCAAGGGTGATCCCGGCCTGTTCGGGCCCGACTCTGTGAGCTGGCAGGTTCACGGCGATTTCAGCAGCATGCTCATCGGCGGCATCAGCGCCCTGATGCTGCAAGCCCTGCATCCACTGGCCCTGGCCGGGGTCTGGGACCATTCGAACTTTCGCGAGGACATGCTCGGCCGATTGCGCCGCACCGGCCAGTTCATCTCTGGCACTACGTTTGGTTCGCGCAAAGACGCCGACTGGCTGATCGAGAAAGTGCGCACCATTCACCTGCAAGTGACCGGCACTGCACCGGATGGACGTCCCTACGCCGCCAGTGATCCCGACCTGCTGACCTGGGTGCATGTGGCCGAAGTCAGCAACTTCCTCGCGGCCCATTTGCGTTACCGCAATCCGAACCTGTCCCTGGCTGATCAGGACCGCTACTACGCGGAAATCGCGCTGGTTGCCGAACAGCTCGGCGCCCGTGACGTGCCGCGTTCGCGGCAGGAAATTGCTGATTACCTTGAGCGCATTCGCCCACAGTTGTTGTGCGACGAGCGCAGTCGCGAGGTATTACGGCTGTTGTTGAACGCCCCCTCCCCCAGCCGTTTGGCCAGACCTTTCGGCGGTTTGATGATGAAGGCCGGGATCGACTTGCTGCCGGATTGGGCCAGCGACATGCTTGGTGTCCGCCAGAGCCCGCTGCAACGCAAGCTGATCCGCGCCAGCGTCAATCGCAGTGCGCCGATGTTGCGTTGGGCAGTGCGTAACGGCTCGGTGCAACGGGCCAAGCGACGGATGGGCTTGCTGACCTGAAAACCGCTTAAAAGCTTCGCGAGCAGGCTCGCTCCCACAGTGGATTTTCGGTGATCGCACATTTTGAGCTCGACACAAATCCAGTGTGGGAGCGAGCCTGCTCGCGAAGGCAGCACCTCGGTCCCCCGCCAAACTGTTAAACTCCCGCGCCAAATTCCCTCCTGCAAGGCGCCCAGCATGTCTTCCTTGAATCAGGCGCTGCGCGCCGCCCTCGATCATCGCCAGGACCTGCTCGCCGAGCTGCATCAGCAAGGCACCGATTGCTATCGTCTGTTTCATGGCAGCCAGGAAGGTGCCGGCGGCCTGACCATCGATCGCTACGGCCCACAACTGTTGGTGCAAAGCTTCCACCAATCGCTGGAACGCGATGCACTCCTGCAATTGCACGAAATCATCAATCAACACTTGGGCCTCGACACCCTGCTGGTCTACAACGACCGCTCCCGCGGCAATTCGCGCATCGACCGTGAAGACACCGTCTACCGCGCCGACGAGGCCGCCCTGCAAGACCAGATCGGCCACGAATGGGGCCTGAATTACCGGGTTCGCGGTCGACACGCGGGCCAGGATCCGCTGCTGTTCCTCGACCTGCGCAACACCCGTGGCTGGGTCAAGCAACACAGCAAAAACAAAAGTGTACTGAATCTTTTTGCCTACACCTGCGGCGTCGGCCTGAGTGCTGCGGCCGGCGGCGCGAGCGAAGTCTGCAACCTCGATTTCGCTGAAGGCAACCTGGCCGTCGGCCGCGAGAACGGCCTGCTCAATCCGCAATTGCCGACCATGCAGTTCATCCAGTCCGACTACTTCCCGGCCATCCGCCAACTGGCCGGCCTGCCGATCAGCCAGCGCCGCGGGCAGAAACTGCCTAGCTATCACCGTCTGGAACAGCGTCAGTACGACCTGGTGCTGCTGGACCCGCCAGCCTGGGCCAAGAGTGCTTTCGGCACCGTCGACTTGCTGCGCGACTATCAGAGCCTGCTAAAGCCGGCACTGCTGACCACCGCCGACAATGGCGTGCTGATCTGCTGCAACAACCTGGCAAAAGTCAGCATGGACGACTGGCGCGAGCAGGTTTTGCGGTGTGCAGAGAAAGCCGGCCGGCCGGTTCGTGAGTGGACCGTGATGAAACCGGGCGGCGATTTTCCGTCTATGGATCAGCAGCCACCGCTGAAAACCCTGATTCTGCAACTCTGAGATTCGTCCGCAAAATCAGATAAATCCTATAAAGCATGATCACTTCGGAACCGGAAACGCGTGCCATACTCCAACGCACTCCGATTCAGACAGATGAAGCCGCACATGCCCAAAGGATTGTTTCGCGCTATTGGCGCTTTGTTGACTGCTCTGGCCCTCTACAGCCTGCTGGGGTTTCTGATTTTGCCGGGTATCGCGTTGCGGGTGGCCAACCAACAATTGGCCAACTACGCCACGACGCCCGCCACGATTACCCGGATCGAACTCAACCCGTTCAGCCTTGAAATCACCCTGTGGGGCCTGATCATCGGCGAGCCAGGCAAGGAACAGGTCGGCTTCGAACGCCTGTACGCCAACCTGCAGATCGACAGTCTCTGGACCAAGGCACTGCACCTGTCCGATATCGAGCTGGATAAACCCAAGACCGAAATCCTCTTCGGCAAGGACGGCAAACTCAATCTGCTCGGCCTGTTCAAAATACCCGCGAGCGAGCCGACCCCGGCCGACCCGAACGCCAAACCGTTCCCGCTGCGCGTGGAACGCATCAAACTGGCCGATGGCTATGTGCACTTCCAGGATGCGCGCCCCAGCGAGCCCATCGAGTTTCTCTACGACAAACTCGACTTCGAGCTGAAGAACCTCAGCACCCTGCCCGAAGACAGCGCCGACATGACCTTGGTGGCTGCCGGCCCGACAGGCGGGCAAATCGACTGGACCGGCAACTTCAGCCTGATTCCGATTGCCTCCGAAGGTAAGTTGAAAGTCACCGATGGCAAGATGAAAGCCTTTTGGCCCTATGTGCGTGACGCTGTGCCACTGGATCTCGAAGACGGCGTCCTCAACCTCAGCACCGACTACAAGCTCAACCTGAGCAAAGAAACCGAACTGCTGCTGAGTAACGTCGCCGTCAGCGTCGCCCCCTTCGCCATCAAGGCACCGGATGGTCGACCACTGGCGAAGCTCGAACGCCTGGACATCAGCGAAACCACCGTGGACCTGGCCAAACAGCAAGTGGTGGTCGGCAAGATCCGCAGCCAGAAACTGGAAACCTGGGCCGCCCTTGAGGCCGATGGGCAACTGGACTGGCAAAAACTGTTTGCCAGCCAACCTTCCAAAGAGACCACTAAAGCCAATGCCGAGCCGGCCAGCACCCCGGCGGCGGCCGACTCACCGAAACCCGAACCCGCGCCACCGAGCAAACCCTGGCAGGTGTTGCTCAAAGACGTGCAATTGCGTAATTACCAGGTGCATCTGGCTGATCGCAAGGCGCAACCCGCCGTGGCGATGGACGTCGGCCCGCTGAACCTGGACCTGCAGAATTTCGACAGCCTCAATGGCTCGCCTTTCACCCTCAAGCTCGACACCGGTGTGGGCAAGCAAGGCAAGCTCACGGCAGATGGCGAGGTCAATCTGGCCCCGGTCAGCGCCAACCTAAAAGTACAGACCAAGGACATCGACCTGCGTGTCGCCCAGTCCTACATCAACCCGTTCATTCGCCTGGAACTGCGCAGCGGCATGCTCGGCAGTGATCTGGCCGTCAACCTGAAAAGCACCGAACCGCTGGCGTTCAGCGTCACCGGCCGCGCTCAGGTCGATCAGTTGCATACCCTCGACACCCTAAAAACCCGCGACTTCCTCAAGTGGCAGCAGTTAGTGCTCGAAGGCCTGAATTATCAGCACGGCGACAGCCTGTCGATCGCCAAGGTCAACCTGTTCCAACCCTATGTGCGCTTCATGATCAACGATGACCGCACCACGAACGTCGATGATCTGCTGATTCCGCAACCGCCTGACTCAGGCGCCAAAACGGCTGCTGCCAAATCTGCCGGCAAGGAAAAACCGCTGGGCATCCACATTGGCGGTATCGCGATCAATGACGGTTCGGCGAACTTTGCCGACTTCAGCCTGACCCCGAACTTCGCCACCGCCGTTCAACAGCTCAACGGCCAGATCGGCACCATCGACAGCCGTCAGGCGAAACCGGCCAGCGTCGATATCAAAGGCAAGGTCGACCGTTATGCACCAGTGACCATCAAGGGCTCGGTCAACCCGTTCGACCCGATGGCCAGCCTCGACATCGCCACCAGTTTCAAACGTGTGGAGCTGACCACGCTGACGCCCTACTCCGGCAAGTTCGCCGGTTACCGCATCCGCAAAGGCCGGCTCAATCTCGACCTGCATTACCTGATCACCAAGGGCCAGCTGAAAGCCGAGAACAAAGTGGTGGTCGAACAACTGCAACTGGGTGAAAAAGTCGACAGCCCGGACGCCGTCAGCCTGCCGCTGAAACTGGCGATCGCCCTGCTCAAGGACGTCGACGGCAAGATTTCCATCGAGCTGCCGGTGACGGGCGACCTGAACAACCCGCAGTTCAGCATCATGCCGATTGTCTGGCAGACCCTGCGCAATCTGATCGTCAAAGCCGCCGCCGCGCCGTTCAAAATGATTGGCGGGCTGGTCAGTGGCGGTGGTTCGGAAGATTTGGGCACTGTCTCGTTCGCCCCGGGTTCAAGCGACCTGAGCAAGGAGGCCGAGAGCTCGTTGGTCAAACTGTCCCAGGCGCTCAAGGAACGTCCGGCCCTGCGTCTGGAAATCGAAGGCACTGCTGCCGCCAGCAGCGATGGCCCGCTGATCGCCGAGCAACGTCTGGAGCGGGAATACCAGTACAACTACTACAAGATGCTCCAGCGTCGCGGTGACAAGGTTCCGGCGCAGGCTTCATTGGTGCAAGTGCCGGACAGCGAGAAAGGTCCACTGTTGGAAGGCATCTACCGTACGCGTTTGAAAACCCAGCCACCCGCCGAATGGAAGGACCTGGGCAAGGAAGAACGCACTGCAAAAATGCGTGAAGGCGTGATCAAGTTCTGGAGTTCCAGCGATGTGCTGCTGCGCCAACTCGGTCAGGAACGCGCCAGCAGCATCAAGGATTACCTGGTGGACAAGGCCCAGATGGCCGATGACCGTGTTTACTTCATCGACGCCAGTCTGGGCGAGGCTGAAAGTGATGGTCGGGTCGTCACACCGATGCATCTGGACGCCGAGTGATGGGCGCGCGATGGCTGATGAGCCTGACGCTGGCAATGGTCGCCGGTCAGGCCTCGGCGGCGGATACGCTGCGCTGTGGCAGCCAACTGGTCAGTGTCGGGGACAGGTCCAGCGAGGTGCTGCAGAAATGCGGCGAACCGGTCAGCCGCGATCTGTTGGGCTACAAGCGCAGCGCCAACCGACGGGAAGAGTTTCAGGTCGAGGAATGGACCTACGGGCCCAACGGCGGGATGTATCAATACCTGCGGTTTGAAGGTAATCGCCTGAAGCAGATCACCAGCAAACGCGGTAACTGACCTCACCACAAACCAAATATGGGAGCGGGCTTGCTCGCGAGGAGGGTGTGTCAGTCGATGTAAATGTTGCCTGACCTAGCGCTTTCGCGAGCAAGCTCGCTCCCACAGTTGTTTTGTGTTGCCCACAATAGAACAGGCCCCGACACGAATGCCGGGGCCTGTAATGGCCACATCCTTGTGGCCTTTCGCATGAACTCTCAAGGTTGCGGCAGACGTATTGCTCGGCCCGCCTACCGCGCCTTCTCCCAGTCCAGGCGAGAAGTCTTGCCTTACTCGGCTTTCAGGCCGTCAGCGGAGACCGCTTTGACGCCTTTGATTTTCTTGGCGATGGCCACAGCGGTAGTTTTCTGAGCATCAGTTACCGCAACGGTGGAGGACAGAGACACTACACCTTTGTTGGTTTCGACTTTGATATCGGTACCAGGAATGCCTTTTTCGGTTACCAGGTCTGCTTTGACTTTGGTAGTGATCCAGGTATCGGAAGTAGCTTCTTTGGCTTCGGTGACTTCACCGGCCGCCAGCACCATTGGAGCTTGAGTAGCCTGGGTCTGTGCAAATGCAACGTTGGCCATGGTCAGGGTCAGCGCGGTAGCAGTAGCGGCAGCGATAGCGAACTTCTTCATACGAGTAACTCCTGTTTTTCTATAAAGTCTGCTGCGTGTCTTGTCAGCAGGGTTACTGGGTATATTGCGAACGCTGTGCCAACTTTGAGACAGGTAATAAATCCTTATAAATCAAGTAGTTAGTAAATTTAATAATTTTTGAAATCATGCAAATTGCATGACTTGGAAATTATCTACATGCAAGTTGCGGGTTTTGACGTGGGCCTAAGGCCATGAATTGTCGGGGGTTTTCTTTATCCCCGGTCTGGCCGGTACGACGAACAAAAAAATACCCCCGTCTCGTGAGAGGCGGGGGTTCTGGCATCAGTTAATGGATTAGGCTGGGGTGACGCCGGTGCAGCCTTTAGGTGCGTATTCCTGATCGACTGTGGTGGCGCATGTCCAGCCAGTCAACGTGCGCGTAAGGGTAATGGTTTTATTCAAAACCGGCCCCGGAGCATTAAGAATGGTGCAAGCAATAGTGCCCGTACCATCGGCCGCAGTGCCAGAAGCTGTCGTTGTGCAGTTAGAGGTTGTTGCGGTTCCGCCGATCTTCGCCAGATCCGGACTGGTCCCTTGATTCATAAGATCTTCAAACGGAACCTTCAACGCGGAAATCTCAGCAAGCCCGGCCGTGACCTTGGCCCGCGCCTGATATTTCGAGTAAGCCGGCAAGGCAAACGTCGCCAGAATCCCGATGATCGCCACAACGATCAGCAGCTCGATAAGCGTAAAACCTTTCTGAGTATTCATAGACAAGCTCCATGCATGAGTCGAAATCTCATGATCTGAACTAGCCGCAGCACAGCCCGTGCCAAGCCCCGCGTACCCTGTTGGCGGGACGCGCGATCGACGCAGCGCCCTTTCCTACCCCCAGGATCCGCACTATCTGACACTTTTTGTCACCTCGACAGTGCTGGTTTGGTTCCTCGGCTTGACTAGGCTATAAGTCATGAACTGTCTGCGTCCGGTATCCCAATGAATGACATCGCCCTTAGCGGTCTGGCCAAGCAATTGGTCCTGGCCGAGCTGCTCACTGACAAAAGCGCGCAACAGGCGTATCAGCAAGCCCAACGCAATCGAATCCCCCTGGTCAGCTACCTGGTGCAAAACAAACTGGTGAATGGCCGCCAGATCGCCGAGATCGCTTCGGAGCACTTCGGCATGGCCTTGCTGGACCTCAACTGCCTGGACAAAGAAGCCCAACCCAAAGGGCTGGTCAGCGAAAAACTGATCCGTGAGCACCACGCCCTGCCCCTCTGGCGACGCGGCAATAAATTGTTCGTGGGGGTTTCCGACCCGACCAATCACCAGGCCATCAACGACATCCAGTTCAGCACCGGGTTGAATACCGAAGCCATCCTGGTAGAGGACGACAAACTCAGCACCGCTATCGAGAAATTCTTCGACAGCCAGGGCACCGGCCTGGAAGACATGGCCGACGTTGACCTCGATGGGTTGGACATCGAGTCGATCGATGACAACAAACAGGACTCCATCGCCGGACAAGATGCCGACGATGCGCCCGTGGTGCGCTTCGTCCATAAGATGTTGCTTGATGCGATCAAAAGCGGCTCTTCCGACCTGCATTTCGAGCCCTACGAAAAAACCTACCGCGTGCGGATGCGCACCGACGGCATACTGCGTGAAGTCGCCAAGCCACCGATTCATCTGTCCGGTCGCATCGCCGCGCGGCTGAAAGTCATGGCCAGCCTCGACATCTCCGAGCGCCGCCGGCCCCAGGACGGGCGAATCAAGATGCGCCTGTCCAAGAGCAAATCCATCGACTTCCGGGTCAATACCCTGCCGACCCTGTGGGGCGAGAAAGTGGTGATCCGGATCCTCGACCCGTCCAGCGCACAAATGGGCATCGACGCCCTCGGCTACGAACCCGATCAGAAAGACCTGTACATGGCCGCGCTCAAGCAGCCGCAGGGAATGATTCTGGTGACCGGGCCCACCGGCTCGGGCAAGACCGTGTCGCTCTACACCGGGCTGAATATTCTCAATACTGTGGACATCAACATCTCCACCGCCGAAGACCCGGTGGAGATCAACATGGAAGGCATCAACCAGGTCAACGTCAATCTCAAGCAGGGGTTGGGGTTTGCCCAGGCGCTGCGTTCGTTCCTGCGCCAGGATCCGGACGTGATCATGGTCGGCGAGATCCGCGACCTCGAAACCGCGGAGATCGCGATCAAGGCCGCCCAGACCGGGCACCTTGTGTTGTCGACCCTGCACACCAACAGCGCCGCCGAGACCCTGACCCGCCTGCAAAACATGGGCATCCAGGGGTTCAACATCGCCACTTCGGTGAGTCTGATCATCGCCCAGCGCCTGGCGCGCAAATTGTGCAGCCATTGCAAGAAACCCATCGAGATCCCCCGCGAGGCGTTGCTCAAGGAAGGCTTCCCCGAGGAACGCATTGGCTCGTTCACAATCTATGAACCGGTTGGTTGCGATCACTGCAACGGCGGATACAAAGGGCGAGTAGGGATTTATGAAGTGGTGAAGAACACACCGGATTTGCAACGGCTGATCATGGCCGAAGGCAACTCGCTGGAAATCGATATCCAGATGCGTAAGGACGGTTTCAACGACCTGCGTACCTCGGGCCTGATCAAGGCCATGCAAGGCATTACCAGTCTTGAAGAAATCAACCGGGTCACCAAGGACTGAACATGGCGGTCAAAGCAGCAAAAATCAGCGTGTATGCCTGGGAAGGCACCGACAGGAAAGGCACGAAAATAACCGGCGAACTGAGCGGTCAAAACCCGGCGCTGATCAAGGCGCAACTGCGCAAACAAGGCATCAATCCCGGCAAGGTACGCAAGAAATCCATCTCGATTTTCAACATGGGCAAGCGCATCAAGGCCCAGGACATTGCCCTCTTTACGCGGCAAATGGCGACCATGATGAAAGCCGGTGTGCCGCTGTTGCAGTCGTTCGACATCATCGGCGAAGGCTTCGATAACCCGGCCATGCGCAAACTGGTGGACGAGGTGAAACAGGAAGTCGCGGCGGGTACCAGCTTCGCCGCCGCCCTGCGTAAAAAGCCGCAGTACTTCGATGAGCTGTACTGCAATCTGGTGGACGCCGGCGAGCAGGCGGGTGCGCTGGATACCCTGCTGGAACGGGTGGCGACCTACAAGGAAAAGAGCGAAAGCCTCAAGGCCAAAATCAAGAAAGCCATGACCTACCCGCTGGCCGTGGTGTTTGTCGCAATCATTGTGACCGGGATTCTGCTGGTCAAAGTGGTGCCGCAGTTCGAGTCGGTGTTCAAGGGGTTTGGCGCCGAACTGCCAGCCTTCACCGTGATGGTCATCGGCCTGTCGGAATTCATGCAGAACTGGTGGTGGCTGATGCTGGGTGCGCTGATTGCGGCAATCTTCGGTGTGCGCCACGCCTTCAGAACGTCGCAAGGCTTTCGGGACCGGACGGACGCCTGGCTGCTGAAACTGCCATTGATCGGCACGCTGATGTACAAGTCCGCCGTGGCCCGTTACGCCCGCACGCTGTCGACCACCTTCGCTGCCGGGGTGCCTTTGGTCGAAGCCCTGGATTCAGTGGCCGGGGCCACCGGCAACATTGTGTTCAAGCGTGCGGTGCTGCGCATCAAGCAGGACGTATCCACCGGCATGCAGCTGAATTTTTCCATGCGTACCTCCGGGATCTTCCCAAACATGGCGATCCAGATGACAGCCATTGGCGAAGAGTCCGGCACACTGGACGAGATGCTCGACAAGGTCGCGGGTTTCTACGAGGCCGAGGTCGACAACATGGTCGATAACCTCACCAGTCTGATGGAGCCGTTCATCATGGTGGTACTCGGTGTTGTCGTCGGTGGCCTGGTCGTTGCGATGTACCTGCCCATATTCCAACTCGGCTCAGCGATCTGACATGCCCTTGAATGAAATTTTGACTGTCTACCCGCTGGTGTTCATCGTCATCGCATTGATCGTCGGCCTGCTGGTCGGCAGCTTCCTCAATGTACTGGTCTGGCGTCTGCCAAAAATGCTTGAGCGTGAGTGGCGACTGCAAGCTCATGACATTCTGGGCCTGCCGACCGAAACGCCGCTGCCGACCTACAATCTGATGCTGCCCCACTCCCAGTGTCCACACTGTGGGCACCGGATCCGTGCGTGGGAAAACATTCCAGTGCTCAGTTTTCTTTTCCTGCGTGGGCGCTGCTCGAGTTGCGCGACACCAATCAGCAAACGCTATCCGTTAACCGAGCTGGCCTGCGGTCTGCTGTCAGCGTTCATCGCCTGGCATTTCGGTTTCGGTTGGCCGGCCTGCCTGGCGCTGGTCCTGAGCTGGGGTCTGTTGGCCATGAGCCTGATAGACGCCGAGCATCAACTGCTGCCGGACGTACTGGTTCTACCGCTGATATGGCTGGGTCTGATCGTCAACAGTTTCGGACTGTTCGTGCCCCTCCATGAAGCGCTGTGGGGCGCGATTGCCGGCTACCTGGCGCTCTGGTCGGTGTTCTGGCTGTTCAAGCTGATGACCGGCAAGGACGGCATTGGCCAAGGTGATTTCAAGTTATTGGCGATGCTCGGCGCCTGGGGCGGCTGGCAGATCTTGCCGCTGACCATCCTGATGGCGTCCCTGGTGGGCGCCATTATCGGCACGGTTTTGTTGCGCCTGCGCAACTCAAAAACCTCGACACCGATCCCCTTCGGCCCCTATCTGGCCATTGCCGGCTGGATTGCCTTGCTCTGGGGTGGTCAAATAACCGACTTCTATTGGCAGTTTGTCGGTTTGAAATGAATATCCCTGTGGAAAAACCCTGGATTCTTGGTCTGACCGGCGGCATCGGCAGCGGCAAAAGCGCAGCTGCCCAGCACTTCATCGACCTGGGCGTACACGTGGTGGACGCCGATCATGCCGCGCGCTGGGTGGTGGAACCGGGCCGCCCGGCGCTGGCGCAAATCGCCGATCACTTTGGCCCTGGCGTGCTGCAAGCCGACGGGCAGCTGGATCGTGCAGCGTTGCGCAAGCTGATCTTCGAGGTACCGGAAGAACGCCTCTGGCTCGAGGCGCTTTTGCATCCGTTGATCGCCAAGCAAATCGCCGATCACCTGGGCAAGGCACAATCGCCTTACGCGATTCTGGTTTCGCCACTGCTGATCGAGTCGGGGCAATACGCCATGACCCAACGGGTCCTGGTGATCGATGCCCCCGAACAGCTACAGATCGAACGCACCCTGCAGCGTGACCAGACCAGCGAGCAACAGGTCCATGCGATCCTCAAGGCCCAGTCCAGCCGCCAGGATCGCGTGAGCCATGCCGACGATGTGGTGGTCAACGACCGCGACCTCGCCTGGCTGCACAGCGAGGTCGAACGCCTGCATCACTTTTACCTTACTTTGCGTGGAGGCCAGTCATGAGCCAAACCCCAACCGTCGATTGTCCAACCTGCGGCGCCCCTGTCGAATGGACCCCGGACAATAAATTCCGGCCGTTCTGTTCGGACCGTTGCAAACTGATCGACCTGGGCGCCTGGGCGTCGGAAGAGCACAAGATTCCGGTGAGCCCGGATGCCGAGGACGACCTGTTCAGCGAAGACTTCGAGCCGCGTCACTGATCCCGAACATCAGGGCCGCATGAAGCCGTAGTCCTCACCGTCATCGAGGTTCTCGACGAGAAACTGCAACTCGTCAGCCAGATCCTCGACACTGCGCACAGCCTTGCTCTGTTGCACCACCGCACTGAGCAAGGCGCGCAGGCTCAGACCCGGATCAAATCCCACCTCTTGCGCGATATTCAGACTCTGGCGCAACTCCTGCCTTGCCCATTCGTAGACACTCATTTCAATGCTCCTGAAGGTTTTGCGGAGCATGGAAGCGTCAGCGATTTATGGATTTGATGCGGATCAAGATTTGGGATCGTCGTCCTTCCAGGGTGCCGAAAGGTAGCGCGTGCGATTGAACGTCTCCAGCCACTCGGGGCAAAACACCACCAGCGCGCTGACCACCATGCCGTTGATGAACGCTTCCGGAAAAATCAGCAGCCACAGATAACCGACAAAATCTTCCAGCCAATACGGCATGGCGAAACGTTCGTTGAACCACAGCAACCACAGCGCCAGCAGCAGGCACAGCAACGCCGACAGCGCCGCTGCAAAAAACCCGGACACGAAGATATACACAAAGGGATTACGCGGTTGCGCTCGCTCCACCAGGATCGCGCAGCATTCGGTGACCAGCACCGGCAGTAGAATCAGCAGCGCGCCGTTGACCCCCATCGCCGCCAGATCCTGCCGCCCGAGCAGCACCAGTCCCGTTTGCGCGACCAATCCGCCGACAATCGCCAGCGGCCAGTCGAGCAACAGGGTCACGGCGGTCATGCCGAGAAAGTGGTAGGACACGCCAGTGTCGAAATCCTGTCGTACCAGCCAGAGCAAGAACAGCGCGAACACCGTGCCGAACAACAGATGCTGGCGGCGACTGTCGCTGAACAGTTCGACCCACGGTGCTCGACAGACAGCCCAGATCACTACCGGCACGTAAATCAGCCAGCCAACTGCAAGGCTTTGCGCTGACAGCAACTCGGCGCCGATCATGGGCGTGCCTTCCTGGACGCCGAGGCCCACGCAAGCAAACGACTGAGCAGCAACATTGTTCTATATTTCACGCTTCTCTCCCGTCGTGATAGCTATGAGTCTATACCGGCGTTTCTGACTGGCCCTATCGCACTTCCAGCCGGGCGCGCAGAGAATCCAGGGGAAGAACAAACGTTACGCAAACTTTACGAGACAGAATGACAAGCCGGTCGATACTGCGCGGCGCTAACAAGACAGGCGTTATCTATGTCCATTGCGGTTTTGCGGTTTATCGGTTTCATCCTGGGTATTTTTCTGATCACGCTCGCAGTGAGTATGGCGATACCGCTGCTCACGCTGGTGATCTATGAACGCAACGATGAGATGTCAGCCTTTGGGTGGTCAATTGTGATCACGATGGTGTCCGGGCTGCTGCTGATTAACAAGGGGCGCCCTGAAAACGCTCAGTTGCGTCCCCGCGATATGTACATGCTGACGACCGCCAGTTGGGTGGTCGTCTGTACGTTCGCCGCATTGCCCATGGTCTTGATCCAGGACATCAGCTACACCGACGCGTTTTTTGAAACGATGTCCGGCATCACCACTACCGGATCGACCATTCTGACCGGCTTGGACACTGCCTCTCCCGGATTGCTGATTTGGCGTTCAATGCTGCATTGGCTGGGCGGGATCGGCTTCATCGGCATGGCCGTGGCCATCCTGCCGCTATTGCGGGTCGGGGGGATGCGCCTGTTCCAGACCGAATCATCCGACTGGTCGGAGAAGGTCACACCACGCTCCCACGTCGCCGCCAAATACATTCTGGGTTTGTATATCGGGCTGACCGCTGTTTCCACGCTGGCGCTGTGGATAACAGGCATGACCCCGTTCGAAGCCATCAACCATGCAATGTCGTTGATTTCCACGGGGGGATTTTCCACCTCCGATTCTTCTCTGGCGAATTGGACGCAACCGGCCATTCATTGGGTGGCTGTGATTATCATGATTCTGGGCAGCCTGCCTTTTACGTTGTATGTGAGCCTGTTGCGCGGGAATAAACGGGCCTTGCTTAGAGATCACCAGGTACGTGGGTTCATTGGCTTTTTGCTCATCACCTGGCTGCTGTTCGGCACCTGGTTGTGCTTGAACAGCGAGTACGGCTGGTGGGAAGCGTTTCGGATCGTGGCGGTCAACGTAACGTCGGTAGTCACGACGACCGGCGTGGCACTAGGGGATTACACGTTATGGGGCAGCTTCTCCGTGTTGCTGTTTTTTTATCTGACCTTTGTCGGCGGCTGCTCCGGCTCCACCGCCGGCGGTCTTAAAATCTTCCGTTTTCAAGTGGCTGGCGCCCTGCTCATGGGCAGCCTGAAACAATTGATTCATCCTCGCGCCGTCATCCAGAAGAAGTACAACAATCACCCCATCGATGAAGACATCGCCCGCTCACTCCTGACGTTTTCATTCTTTTTCACCATCACCATCGGGGCCATCGCCATGGGGTTGGCGCTCATTGGCCTGGACTGGACCACGGCATTGAGTGGCGCGGCCACCGCCGTCTGTAACGTGGGGCCAGGCCTTGGTTCGATCATTGGCCCGGCAGGCAATTTCTCGACACTGCCCGATGCTGCAAAATGGCTGTTGACCTTTGGCATGCTGCTGGGAAGACTGGAAATCCTCACTGTTCTGGTGCTGTTCATCCCGGTTTTCTGGAAGTACTAGCCCTGTCTGGACTCCTCCTGTCCACCCTGCCAATGCGTTCTGGCCCTGCCGAACTGGATGGAGGTGACGCAACCGGGACTTCAGGCCCAATGCCGTGGATCGTTCATCACCGCCTCGTGTTCAGCGAACAGCTTGGGTAATTCGGCTTTGAGAAAGTCCACCCAGGTCCGAACCTTGGCATCGAGAAAACGCCGCGACGGGTACAGTGCATATACGTTGCGTTCACGCGGGCGCCAGGCGGGCAGCAAGCGCAACAAGGTGCCATCGCTCAAGGGACGCGTCGCGGTGTAGAACGGAATCAGGCTGATCCCCATGCCGGATTCCGACGCCTTGACCATCGACTCGGCGACGTTGCATTGAAAGGTCCTGGCCGGGCTGACCGCATGCTCGCCCTCTTCGTCCCGGAACACCCATTCATCGCTGTACAACGGGTCGAGCATGCGCAGGCACTGATGATCGTTCAACGCCAGCGGTGTGCGCGGCACGCCACGCCGTTGCAGGTAGTGCGGGGAGGCGCAGGGCACGCTGTAAATCTGCCCGATGGCCTGGGCGACCATTTGCGAATCAGCCAGTTCGTGGGCAATCGAAATCACCACGTCGTACCCTTCCTCCATTGGATCGGGATTACGCTGCGACAGGGTCAACTCGAACACCACATCGGGGTAAAGTTCGCTGTAGCGGGCGATCAATGGTGTGATCAGCACGCCCAGGCCATTCATGCTGTGAACCCGCAGCCGTCCACTCGGTTTGAGATGGGCGCCGCGAGCCTCTGCCGTTGCCACCTCCATTTCTTCGAGTATTTGCCGACTGCGCACCAGGAAGCGTTCACCGGCCTCGGTCAGGCTCAACCGCCGCGTGGTGCGTTGCAGCAAGCGTGCTTGCACATGCTGCTCCAGATCCGCCACCAGTCGCGACACTTGCGCGGTCGACAGGTCCAGCGCATCGGCGGCGGCGGTAAAACTTGCGCAGTCCACCACACGGACAAACACCCGCAAGTTATTGAGCAGATCCATAAGCCCTCCACGGGCGGTCACTGTTACGTTTCATGTAAGGCTGCATCAGACGCTGGCCCCTTTATCGGTTGCGGGCAAAGACTAGAATTCAGGTATCGGAATCAACACGGAGCACGGAAAAATGAAAACCCTGATCAGCCTGTTTCTGACCGTTGTCGCCACCTCGGCCATGGCCGCCGGCAACGAACCCGCCGCTACCTCGTACAACCCGGCACAACCGCTGGACATCGCCGAAGTGGTTTCAGTGACAGACACCGCAACCGCCTGCAACGTCGTGCCAGCCACCATGGTCTACATCGATCATCAGGGCCAGACTCATCGCGTGACGTATCAAGTGATGGGTAATTGCATGAGCAATCTGTGATCACTGCTTCATAGCAACGTCCACGTATAGCTGAGGATCAAACGATTCTCGTCGATATCACTGCGGTAGTTGGAGCGCGCCATCACGTTGCGCACACGAATCCCCAGGCCTTTGAGGCTGCCGCTCTGCAGCACATAGCCGATGTCCAGATCGCGCTCGCGGTCCTTGCCCTCGAATCCTTTGCCGGTGTCGACATTGTTGCCAGTGATGTAGCGCACGGTGCTGGTCAGCCCCGGCACGCCGAGGGCCGCAAAATCGTAGTCGTAACGCGCCTGCCAGGAGCGCTCATCGGTGTAGGCAAACTCATAGGTCGGCACCTCGTTACCCAGAGGGCTGATGTTGGCAAACACTCGCGGGAAGGCGCTGTCGCCGAACATGCCCTGATAGCCTACATAGAACGTGTGGCCGCCACGCTTGGCCGACAGCAAGGAGAAAAACGCCTGGTTGTCGATGTTGCCCAGCAGTTTTTTGCCGTCTTCACGCGAATTGTAATACCCAAGGTTAGCGCCCAGGGTCCAGTTACCGAGTGGCTCGCTGTGCTTGAGGCCGAGAAAGCGCTGGTTGTAGATATCTTCCAGTTGCCCGAACCAGGCGCTGACCGAGCTGCGTTTATCGTTGAAGGCGTAATCGGCGCCGGCAAAGTTGAAACCATCGCTGCTGACCTGCCGCTGCGGTACATGACCGAGCATGGCTTGCATCTTTTCGTCGCCGGCCTCGTTGCGCAGGCTGGTGGAGTTCAAGTGGCCACCTTGTAAGGTCAGGCCATTGATCTCATTGGAGCTGATACTTGCCCCCTGATAACTGGGCGGCAGCAGACGGATATCACTGAACGCCAGCACCGGCACGTTGGGTTGCAGCTCACCCACCTTCAGCTCGGTTTTGGAGTAACGCATTTTCAACGCGCCTTCCAGTCGGCTGTAATCATTCGCCGCACGCCCATCATCCTGCACCGGCAACAAACCGGTATTGACCCGGTCCGGGCTGCTGTCGAGTTTGAGACCGAGCAGGCCTATGACATCCACACCGAAACCGACAGGGCCCTGGGTGTAACCGGATTTGACGTTAAGAATGAAACCCTGTGCCCACTCCTCGGCCTTCGACTGTTGATTCGCGCCGACGATGTCAGAAAAGTCCCGGCTGAAATAATAATTGCGCGCTTGCAAGGTGGCCGTGGTGTCTTCGATGAACCCGCCCTCGGCCGCCATCGCACCGGCGGAGAAACTCGAGACGACAGCCAGGGACAACATCGAACCGGTTGTTGGAAGAATCTGTTTCATCGTTTTTTCTCTTATTTTTATTGATCGACAGGTTGAAGTACTTCAGCCGCAGCAGATTCGCTGCGTGAAACAGAACGCCGGGCGTTTAACAACAAGTGGGTGACCATGCCGAAAATCAGTCCCCAAAATGCGGCGGACAAACCAAACAGCGACATGCCCGACGCGGTTGTCAGGAAGGTCACCAGCGCGGCTTCGCGATCGTTCGGCACGGCCATTGCGCCGGCCAACGCTCCGGCAATTGCAGCAAACAGCGCCAGCCCGGCCAGGGCCGCGATCAGCTCTTTGGGGAACGCCGAAAACAGTGAAACCAGAGTGGCACCGAAGATCCCCAGCACCAGGTAACACAGCCCACCCACAACCCCGGCCACATAGCGTTTGCCGGGGTCTTCATGGGCCTCGCGCCCGGTACAAATCGCCGCGGTGATGGCTGCCAGATTCAACCCATGACAACCGAACGGTGCCAACAGCGCCGTGCCCAACGCACTGCTGGCGATGATCGGGCCGGCCGGCGTTGGGTAACCGCTGGCGCGCAGTACCGCCATGCCGGGAACGAACTGGCCGGTCAGCGCCACCATCACCAGCGGCAAGGCGATATTCAAAGTCGCGCTCAGGCTGAACGCGGGCGTGATCCACACCGGCGTGGCCAACCCGATCACCAACGCCTCGCTGTGCAAATCACCGGCGAGAAAAGCCATCGAGCAGCCCACCAGCAGCACCATCAACACCGCATAACGCGGCATCAGCCGTTTGCAGATCAGGTACGTGACGAACATCGCCAGCACCAGCAGCGGCTTGCCCTGCAACGAGACGAACAACCCGGTGCCGAAGCTGAACAAAATTCCCGCCAGCATCGCGGCCGCAATGGCTGCGGGCAGTTTGCTGATGATCCGGTCAAACGCCCCCGACACGCCGACCAGAAAGATAATCAGGCTGCTGACCAGATAGGCACCTACCGCCTCCGGCATGGAGATCCCCGGCAACAGCGCCACCAGCAACGCCGACCCCGGCGCCGACCACGCGATGATCACCGGGACGCGATATCGCAGGCTCAAGCCGATGCCGAGCACGGCGCTGCCAATGGAAATCGCCCAGACCCAGGAAGACAGCACTTCGCGTGACAGATGCGCGGTCTCGGCAGCCTGAAAGATGATCACCAACGGGCCTGCGTAGGAAATGACCGTGGCGATAAATCCGGCGACGGCCGCTGACAGGGAAAAGTCCCGGCAAAACGTCTTCATGAAACTTCGCCGTAAGTCCCGTCCGGCGAACCGTGACGCAAGTCCGGTTGCGCTTGTTTGGCGCTGCGTCGACTGCTGATGGCGAACACGGTCATGGCGATGGCGGCCACTGCACCTGGCAACGCAAACGCCATGAAATTCAGTTGCAGCGGCAGGCTGATCCCCAACAAGGCACCGCCCAGCAGCGGACCGACGATGGCACCGTTGCGCCCGATGCCTGACGCCCAGCCCAAACCGGTGGAGCGAATGGTCATGGAGTAGAACTGCGCGGCGCAGGCGTACAACAGAATCTGTGAGCCGATGGTGGTGGCGCCGGCGATGGCGATCAGCAGGTACAACAGCGGCATTGGGCTGTTGAAACCCAGCAAGGTGATCGACACGGCAGCCATGGCGAAGAACACTGCCAACACTCGCGGCAAGTTGAGCTTGTCACCCAGTACACCGCCGCCGACCGCGCCGAAAATGGCACCGAAGTTGAGCACCAGCAGGAACGACAGACTCGATCCCAGGCTGTAACCGGCGTTCGCCATCAGTTTCGGCAGCCAGGAACTCAAGGCATAGACCATCAGCAGGCAGCAGAAAAACGCCAGCCACAGCATCAACGTGCGTAGCGCGCGACCTTCACGGAACAGTTGCAACACGGGGGTGCCGGTGCCCTTCACTTCGCTCATCTGCAGCTGATCGCTAGCGTGCGCGACGTAAGCCGGGTCAACCCGTTCCAGGATGTTGCGAGCCTCTTCATTGCGCCCCTGACGCAGCATGAAACCCACTGATTCGGGCAGGAAGTACATGATCAACGGCAACAACAGCAATGGCAGTACCGCGACGTAAAACACCGACTGCCAGCCAAAACTCGGGATCAGCACGATGCCCAGCCCCGCCGAAAGCATGCCGCCCACCGAATAGCCGCTGAACATGATTGCCACCAGCGTGCTGCGGATTTTCTTCGGCGCGTACTCGTTCATCAGCGCCACGACGTTGGGCATCACCCCGCCGATGCCCAGTCCGGCAATGAACCGGCAGAGGCCAAACTCAGTGGGGTTACGGGCAAAACCATTGAGCACGGTAAAACCGCTGAAGAGCATCACGCAGATCGTGATGGCTTTTTTGCGGCCGATCCTGTCCGACAACGGGCCGAAAAACAGTGCGCCAAACATCATTCCGAACAGCGCATAACTTCCCAGCGCCCCGGCTTGCAGGGGACTGAGCCCCCACTCTTTCATCAGCATCGGCAATACCACGCCGTAGATCACCAAATCGTAACCGTCGAAAATGATGATCAGGGCACACCAGAACAGCACCATCCAGTGAAAGCGGTTGAATCGTGCGTTGTCGATAACCTTATGTACGTCGATCTTGCGCATGGCATTTATCTCTTGTTGTTGTTTTTTTAAACGCATCGGTAGCACGGCTCACGTCCGTATAGCCGAGGGTAAAGTCGTCAGGCACGGGGAAATATCCGCTGTGCGCAGATCGCTATCCGTTTTGTGCAATGCCCTGAACCGGGCTTTGGGTGAGGATTGCTATGGGTGTGGCGCGACGAACATCCGGCCGCTGTCGACCTTCTCCGATAAATTGTCTTCTTTGTGATCGTATTTGGACGCTAAGCTTGGGCCTATGGATGACTCAGATTATTTACGCCTGCTGACCATCGCGGCCGAGCAAGCCAACGCGTTCCTGTCCAATGCCCGCAAATGGGAGCGTGAGCGTTGGGTTTGTCAGCGCCTGCTGCAAGGTCTGAACATTCACTATCGCGCGGACGAGTTCGCCCCCGCTGGCGAACCGCCGGACGTGCTGTTTCGCGATGCCAGTTTCGAGGTGTTCTTCGTGCTCGACGAAGGCCGGCGCCTCAACGATGAATGGCGCGATGAGCTGCAACGACGACGCAGCGCGTTTTCCCTGAGTTCGCTGGTACGCCGCGAGGCGAAGCCCCGGCGTATTCCGGCCAACGAGTTTTTGCTGCGGCTGGCGCCGACCTTGCGCAAAAAAGCGCACAACTACAAAGAACGCGGCATGGACCTGGGGGAACTGGACATCATCGCCTTCGCCAGTCTCAAGCGCGAAGTGCTGGACCTCAACAGCCATTTCCCGCCACCCACCGAATACTTGCGCCAGGGCTGGCGTTCGTTGTCACTGGTCGGCCCGACCTTCGCCCGGGTGCTGTTCGCCCATCCCGACGCACCGGATTTTCTGCGCAGCAACCTGGGGCGCAGCATCGTCTTCGACGTCGGAATCAGCCTGTGAGTCCGTTGCAGGAGCTGATAGCCGAAGTGCCACAACAGGGTCGCGTTCGCTGGATCGGCGTGCGGCCCGAGCGCCATGCACCGATGATCGAACTCGATGCGGTGGAAGCGCGTCTCGAGGCCGGGTTAACCGGCGATCGCGCTCGCCCGGGCGTGCGGAATGCGCGCCAGGTGACGCTGATTCAGTGGGAGCATCTGGCGGTGATCAGTTCACTGATGGGCCGCCCGACCGATCAACCGGTAAGGCCTGAAGATTTGCGGCGCAATCTCGTTATCAGTGGAATCCATTTATTCAGCCTCAAGGGCCGGCGCTTCCGGATCGGCCAAGCGATTTTCGAAACAACGGGCTGGTGCCAGCCCTGCGCCCGCCTGCAAAACAACCTCGGCCCCGGGACGTTTCAAGCCGTGCGCGGACATGGCGGAATCACCGCCCGGGTGTTACAAAGTGGAATCATTCGCCTGGACGATACGGTGAACGTCGAGCCCGTTCCCGACAGCGGCTATGCTCCGTTCAACGCGGGCTAACGTGTTACACAGCAGCTCGCTTGTAGCTTCCACTCATTCAGCAACGTCTACCCCTGACGAGGCCCAATATGACCAGCCGCCTGAACCCCGACGACCAGAAGCATGTCGAAGAGTACCTGCACCTGTCCCAGCACCGAGTCGAGCGCCGGCCTTTCCGGCCGTGGATGCTCCTGGTGGTGGTGTTGGCAGTGACCATTGGTTTAGGCCTGTTGAGCCGATTTATCAGTTACCTGACGCTATGAGCTGCTTCGTGCTCGCTCGGGTAATTGCACCGATTTCTTTTAGCCTTGCGAGATATCCCCATGACTCATCGTATTGTCATCGTTGGCGGCGGCGCCGGCGGTCTGGAGTTGGCTACCCGTCTGGGTAAGACTCTGGGCAAACGCGGCACGGCCAGTGTGATGCTGGTCGACGCGAACCTGACCCACATCTGGAAACCGCTGTTGCACGAAGTGGCGGCAGGTTCGCTGAATTCTTCCGAAGATGAACTCAACTATGTTGCCCAGGCGAAATGGAACCACTTCGAGTTCCAGCTGGGGCGCATGAGCGGGCTTGATCGCGCACAGAAGAAAATCCAACTGGCCGCCACCTACGACGAAGCCGGCCTGGAACTGGTTCCGGCCCGTGAAGTGGGTTACGACTCGCTGGTAATCGCGGTCGGCAGCACCACCAACGACTTCGGGACTCAGGACGCGGCGCAGCATTGCCTGTTCCTCGATACCCGCAAACAGGCTGAGCGCTTCCATCAGCAATTGCTCAACCACTACTTGCGCGCCCATGCCGGGCAAACCGATAAAATCGAGCAGATCAGCGTGGCCATCGTCGGCGCCGGTGCGACAGGTGTCGAGTTAGCGGCTGAGCTGCACAACGCCGCCCATGAACTGGCAGCCTACGGCCTGGACCGGATCAAACCGGAGAACATGCACATCACCCTGATCGAAGCCGGGCCTCGGGTGCTGCCAGCGCTGCCGGAACGGATTGGCGGGCCTGTGCATAAAACCCTGGAAAAACTCGGGGTCAACGTGATGACCAATGCGGCGGTCAGTGAAGTCACCGCCGACAGCCTGATCACTGCCGACGGCAAAGTGATCAACGCCAGCCTGAAGGTCTGGGCGGCCGGGATTCGAGCGCCGGGTTTCCTCAAGGACATCGACGGCCTGGAAACCAACCGCATCAATCAGCTGCAAGTGCTGCCGACCCTGCAAACCACCCGCGACGAGAACATCTTCGCTTTCGGTGACTGCGCGGCCTGCCCGCAACCGGGTACCGACCGCAATGTGCCTCCTCGTGCGCAAGCGGCGCATCAGCAAGCTTCGTTGCTGGCCAAATCGCTGAAATTGCGGATCGAAAACAAGCCTCTGCCTGAGTACAAATACACCGACTATGGCTCGTTGATCTCGCTGTCGCGTTTTTCGGCTGTGGGTAACTTGATGGGCAACCTGACCGGTAGCGTGATGCTTGAAGGCTGGTTGGCGCGGATGTTTTACGTGTCGCTGTACCGCATGCATCAGATGGCGCTGTATGGCGCGTTTCGCACGGCGATGCTGATGCTGGGCAGCAAGATCGGGCGCGGGACTGAGCCGCGGCTCAAGCTGCATTAAGATTTTCGGCGTCAGTCAGGGCCTCATCGCGGGCAAGCCACGCTCCCACAGGTTAGGTGTCGGACCAGATTCCAGGTCGACACATAATCTGTGGGAGCGTGGCTTGCCCGCGATGCAGACGCCTCGGTCTTCACTTGTGTGTCTCACTGTATCTCTCCCCCCGTTTCACCCCTTCGCTTACAAACTCCCCCCTTGCGCGACACAGTAGCGATACACCACCCCCGCTAAATGGCCACACCCGAGCAAGGCACCCCGCCAGCTACGGTTATCGCCGCACTTACGTGGCGTCCTTTATCGAACGGTTGTGTCGTGCAACCCTGGAGTATTGAAATGTCCCGTACCACCAAAAACACTATTGGTCTGCTCGGCGCTGTTCTGGCCGGCGGCATGATGTTGTCCGGCTCCGTTTTCGCTTCCCAGCCGCTGACTCAAGGCTACCTGCTGGCCTCGGCCGAACAAGTCGTGAAGACCCCGGAAGGCAAATGCGGCGAAGGTAAATGTGGCGAAGGCAAGTGTGGCGATGCGTCGATGGCAAAAACCGACACGGATGGCGACGGCAAGGTATCCCGCGCTGAATTCCTGAAGGTCGCGCCGAAGTCCAATTTCGACAAGATCGACACCAACCATGACGGCTTCATCGACGAGCAAGAAGCATTTGATAACGTGAAAGCCAATTACGAAGCCAATGGCAAGAAAATGCCAAAAGGCCTGTTCGAGCACCTGAAAGACCAAGACGGCGCCTGATTTTCTGAGCACCAGGCCGCGCTTTTCCATCGAGAAGCGCGGCTTTTTTTCGTCTGGAGGATTTACACCTGGAAGCGCTGCACCATCGTCCGCAACGAATTGGCCAGTTGTGAAAGCTCATGGCTGGAGGCGTTGGTCTGATTGGCTCCGGCGGAAGAGCGTACCGACAAATCGCGAATGTTCACCAGGTTGCGATCAACTTCACGCGCCACTTGCGCCTGTTCTTCGGCGGCGCTGGCAATCACCAGATTACGTTCATGGATCTGGTGAACCGCCGCGGTGATGGTTTGCAACGCCTCGCTCGCCCGCTCCGCCAAGGCCAAAGTACTGGCCGCGCGGGAGGAGCTGGCTTTCAAGTCGCCTCGTGCCACGTTTTCCGCGATGTTTCGTAATGCGCCTCGGATTTCTCGCTTTCGGCGGCGACTTGTTTAGCGAACAGATCCGCCAGGTCATTGAGCTGTTTTGTTTTGGCAGTACCCCGTCGCCTCGCTATCGGCCGGTTGTACGATGACTTAAAAGAAAATGATGTTTTCGGCGGACAAAAAAAATCCCCGTATCTTTCGATACGAGGATTTTTAATATGGTCGGGGTAAGGGGATTCGAACTCCTGACATCCTGCTCCCAAAGCAGGCGCGCTACCGGACTGCGCTATACCCCGGTAAAAAAAAGGCGACCTTTACAAGTCGCCTTCTTCGATCAGTGCTTTTGGCCTCTGATCTTAAGATCTGATCCCAGCGTTAACTGGTTTCAAAAATGGTGGGTCGTGTGGGATTCGAACCTACGACCAATTGGTTAAAAGCCAACTGCTCTACCAACTGAGCTAACGACCCAAAAATGGTCGGGGTAAGGGGATTCGAACTCCTGACATCCTGCTCCCAAAGCAGGCGCGCTACCGGACTGCGCTATACCCCGGTTTGAAATTGGCTCCGTGACCAGGACTCGAACCTGGGACCCAATGATTAACAGTCATTTGCTCTACCGACTGAGCTATCACGGAACTGCATATTTCAATTACAACATTTGAAGCATTTCGCGTTCTCTTCGACCCGTTCGCATCGCTGCGTTCGTGTGTCTGAGGCGCGCTATTCTACAATCTTAAGCACCTCTGTCAACCCCCTAAATTGCTTTCAAGACAATGATTTGCAACTTATTTCAGATTCCTGCTTGGGGAGCAGAAACCCTTTGGGGTGACTTACTGCGGGGCGCACTTTACAAGCCTTTTCCTTAGAGTTCAACAGCCTGGCGAAAAAAAGGCCTCGCAGTGCGAGGCCTCGTTTATTGCACCGTCCGTTTGGCTCAGGCGAAAACGATTTCGTCGTTTTCTACTGTGCCTGTGGCGGTGTCGCCCGGCATGAATCGACCCGACAGAATCAACTGCGCCAGCGGGTTTTCGATCCAGCGCTGGATCGCTCGTTTGAGCGGCCGTGCGCCGTACACAGGGTCGTAACCGACAGCGATCAGCTTATCCATGGCTTCAGGGCTGAGTTCCAGCTTCAGCTCGCGCTCGGTCAGACGACTGCGCAGGCGACCCAACTGGATCTCGGTAATGCCCGCGATCTGATCCCGAGCCAATGGCTCGAAAATCACCACTTCGTCGACCCGGTTGATGAACTCCGGCCGGAAGTGCGTGGAAATCGCATCCATCACCGCCGCGCGCTGCGCCTCTCGATCACCGACCAGTTCCTGGATCTGTACCGAACCGAGGTTGGAGGTCATGACGATCACAGTGTTTTTGAAATCCACCGTGCGACCATGACTGTCAGTCAGTCGGCCATCTTCCAGCACTTGCAGCAAGACGTTGAAGACGTCAGGGTGGGCCTTCTCGACCTCATCCAGCAGGATCACCGAGTAAGGCTTGCGACGCACCGCCTCGGTCAGGTAACCGCCCTCTTCATAGCCTACGTAGCCTGGTGGCGCGCCGATCAGTCGAGCCACGGAATGTTTCTCCATGAATTCGGACATGTCGATCCGCACCATCGCCTCTTCCGTATCAAAGAGGAACTCGGCCAGTGCCTTGCACAGCTCGGTTTTGCCGACACCGGTCGGGCCGAGGAACATGAACGAACCGCTCGGACGATTCGGGTCGGACAACCCGGCCCGGGAACGCCGCACCGCGTTGGAAACGGCGATCACCGCTTCGTCCTGACCGATCACACGCTGGTGCAACAGGCTTTCCATCTTCATCAGCTTGTCGCGCTCGCCTTCGAGCATTTTCGACACCGGGATGCCGGTCCACTTCGAAACGACTTCAGCGATCTCCTCTTCAGTCACCTTGCTGCGCAGCAACTGGTTTTCACTCTTTCCGTGCTGGTCGACCATTTGCAGGCTGCGCTCCAGATCCGGGATCACCCCGTATTGCAGCTCGGCCATGCGGTTCAGGTCACCTTTGCGGCGGGCAGTTTCCAGTTCCTGACGGGACTGCTCGATTTTCTGCTGGATCTGCGCGGAGCCCTGCACTTCAGCTTTTTCGGCGTTCCAGATTTCCTCCAGGTCCGAGTACTCACGTTCGAGGCGGACGATTTCTTCCTGGAGTTTTTCCAGACGTTTTATCGCGGCTTCGTCGCTTTCTTTCTTCAGCGCCTGGGATTCTACCTTCAGCTGAATCAGACGACGCTCCAGACGATCGAGCACTTCCGGCTTGGAATCGATCTCCATGCGGATGCGGCTAGCCGCTTCGTCGATCAGGTCGATGGCCTTGTCCGGCAACTGACGGTCAGTAATGTAGCGATGGCTGAGTTTGGCCGCCGCGATGATCGCGCCGTCGGTGATCGCCACTTTGTGGTGAACCTCGTAGCGTTCTTTCAAGCCACGCAGGATGGCGATGGTGTCTTCTTCGCTCGGTTCTTCCACCAGCACTTTCTGGAAGCGTCGCTCGAGGGCAGCGTCCTTCTCTATGTATTGGCGGTACTCGTTGAGCGTTGTGGCACCGACGCAGTGCAGTTCACCGCGGGCCAGCGCAGGCTTGAGCATATTGCCCGCATCCATCGAGCCTTCGCCTTTACCGGCGCCGACCATGGTGTGCAATTCGTCGATGAACAGAATGATCTGCCCTTCCTGCTTCGACAGTTCGTTGAGCAAGGATTTCAGGCGCTCTTCGAACTCACCGCGGTACTTGGCACCGGCAATCAGCGACCCCATGTCCAGGGACAGCAGGCGCTTGCCTTTCAGGCCATCCGGGACTTCGCCGTTGATGATGCGCTGGGCCAAGCCTTCGGCGATGGCGGTTTTACCCACGCCAGGTTCACCGATCAGCACCGGGTTGTTCTTGGTGCGGCGTTGCAGGACCTGAATGGTTCGACGAATTTCGTCGTCACGGCCGATCACCGGATCGAGCTTCCCTTCTTCGGCGCGCTTGGTCAGGTCAACGGTGTATTTGTCCAGCGCCTGGCGCGACTCTTCGTGGTTGGCGTCATTGACGGCCTCGCCACCGCGCAGGTTGTTGATCGCGTTTTCCAAGGCTTTTTTGCTGACGCCCTGGCCGAGCAACAATTTGCCGAGTTTGCTGTTCTCGTCCATCGCGGCGAGCAGCACGAGTTCGCTGGAGATGAACTGGTCGCCCTTCTGCTGGGCCAGACGATCTGCCTGGTTGAGCAGCCGCGCCAAATCCTGCGACATGTTGACGTCGCCGGTCGGGTTCTGGATTTTCGGTAGTTGGTCGAGCTCTTTGGTCAGCTCTTTGCGCAGGCTGTTGACGTCGAAGCCCACCTGCATCAACAGGGGTTTGATCGAACCACCCTGCTGCTCAAGCATGGCTTGCATCAAGTGCGCCGGCTCAATGCCCGGATGATCGAGGCCGACGGCCAGAGATTGGGCGTCGGATAGAGCTAACTGCAATTTGCTGGTTAAACGGTCTATACGCATGGGTCACCTTCCTTTTAAGCAGGCCGGACCGATAAAACATCCTGAATGAAGAAACCTGCCAGATACCGTTATAGATGCGGTCGATTCTGGGAGATTCAAGCGTCGTGATGTTGATGTAGATCAGAGAAGTCTAGCGTTCGAGCCAGACTAAGGAGGCAAACCGACCGGTGCGTGGACTGCGGCGGTAGGAAAAGAAGCGAGGATCGGTCACGGTGCAAAAACCGCCACCATAAACAGCGGTGACACCGCGAGCGGCCAGACGCAAGCGCGCCAGCTCGTAAATGTCAGCCATGAATTTGCCAGCATTTTGACTCGGCACGAAGGCTTTGGCGGCTTCGGGCAATTGCTGGACGAAGGTTTCGCGCACTTCCGGGCCGACTTCAAAGGCTTGAGGACCAATGGCCGGACCGAGCCAGACCAGCACGTCTTCTGGCGGCACGGCCAGACTGTCGAGGGTCGCTTCCAGCACACCGGCCGCCAGCCCGCGCCAACCAGCATGGGCCGCGGCTACGCGAGTGCCGGCACGGTCGCAGAACAACGCGGGCAGGCAATCGGCAGTCATTGCCGCACAGGCAATACCGGGCGTAGCCGTCCAGCTGGCATCGGCAGTGGCCGTAAGGCTTGGGTCTGCGTGGGCCACGGCAATGCCGTGAACCTGCTTTAACCAGGCCGGTTGAATAGAGAAATGATCGGTGAGGCGACGGCGGTTCTCGGCAACAGCTTTGGGGCTGTCATCGACGTGATCGCCGAGGTTGAGGCTGTCGAACGGCGCCAGACTGACGCCGCCCGCACGGGTGGTAACGCAGGCTTTCACCCCGGCAGGCGCAGGCCAGTCGGGAATCAGCCAGTCACTCATCCGATGAACGCCTCGCGGTCTTGCTTGAGCAGCGTCAGCAACCAGACGAAATCGTCCGGCAGTGGCGATTCCCAGCTCATGCGTTTACCGGTGGTCGGATGATCCAGCTCCAGGAACCGCGCATGCAGCGCCTGACGCGGAAAAGCCTTCAACGATTCGACCATGGTCACACTGGCTGCCGGCGGAATGCGGAAACGACCGCCGTAGGCAGGATCTCCGACCAACGGGTAGTTGATGTGGGCCATGTGCACGCGAATCTGGTGCGTACGACCGGTTTCCAGCTTCACCCGCACGTGAGTGTGGGAGCGGAAACGCTCGAGCACGCGGTAATGGCTGACGGCTTGCTTGCCACCTTCCATCACGGCCATGCGCTGGCGTTGCTGGCCGTGACGACCGATCGGGGCGTTGATCTTGCCACCGGCCGTCACCACACCGATCACGATGCACTCGTAGATCCGGCTTACGCTGCGGCTCTGCAACTGTGTAACCAGCTGCGTCTGAGCCTGAATGGTCTTGGCCACCACCATCAGACCGGTGGTGTCCTTGTCCAGGCGATGCACGATACCGGCGCGGGGCACATTGATAATGTCCGGCACGTGGTGCAGCAAAGCGTTGAGCAAGGTGCCATCAGCGTGACCGGCAGCCGGATGCACCACCAGACCCGCAGGTTTGTTGATCACCAGGATGTCGTCATCTTCGTAGACGATGTCCAGCTCGATGTCTTGAGCGATCCATTCGCCCTGAGCTTCCTGCTCGGCAGTCAGTTCAAGAATGGCACCACCATGAACAATGTCTCGCGGGCGGATAACCGCCCCATCCACAGTCAGGCGGCCGTCTTTGATCCAGGCGGAAAGGCGCGAGCGCGAGTGCTCAGCGAATAATTGTGCGGCGACTTGATCGAGGCGTTGGCCGCCCAATTCGGACGGCACCTCTGCGCGAAGTTCAATTTTATCGGACATGCTCAGACTAGGCGTCGGCACAGCCTTTGGTTTCGGCTGCGCGCTTGTGGTTAAATACGGCGTCTTTTGCCCCGAGGCTATTCAACGGGGCGCTCATCATAACAGGACGGCCCCGCCCAAGACAGCGGCCGTCATAGGGACGCAAGCCGCCATGCAAGTGAAACACCTGCTGCTGATCGCCATCCTCGCATTGACCGCTGCTTGCTCATCGAAGGAAGTCGTAGACGAAAACCTTAGCGAAGTCGAGCTGTACCAGCAGGCTCAGACCGACCTGGATAACAACAGCTACACCAGCGCCACTTCGAAACTGAAGGCCCTGGAGTCGCGTTATCCGTTCGGCCGCTACGCCGATCAGGCTCAACTCGAGCTCATCTACGCCAACTACAAGAACGCCGAGCCTGAGGCTGCCAAGTCTGCCGCCGAGCGTTTCATTCGTCTGCATCCACAGCATCCGAACGTCGATTACGCTTACTACCTCAAGGGTCTGACCTCTTTCGACCAGGACGTCGGCATACTGGCGCGCTTCCTGCCGCTGGACATGACCAAGCGTGACCCGGGTGCCGCTCGCGACTCCTACAACGAGTTCGCCCAGCTGACCAGCCGCTTCCCGAACAGCCGCTACGCGCCGGACGCCAAGCAGCGCATGATCTACCTGCGCAACCTGCTGGCCGCCTACGAGATTCACGTTGCCGACTACTACCTGACCCGTCAGGCCTACGTCGCCGCCGCGAACCGTGGTCGTTACGTTGTGGAAAACTTCCAGGAAACCCCGTCGGTCGGTGACGGCCTGGCGGTGATGACCGAAGCTTACCAGCGCCTGCATCTGGACGACCTGGCCGCCACCAGCCTCGAAACCCTGAAGCTCAACTACCCGAACCATCCAAGCCTGGTCGACGGTCAGTTCCAGCCTTCGGTGGCCGAAGCCGACAACCGTTCGTGGTTGAGCAAGGCGACCCTGGGCCTGATCGAATCCCGTCCGCCGCTGCCGCCGGGCGAAACCCGCGCCAACCAGGACGTGCAGAAGCAGTTCCAGGACGCCAAGGACGCGATTCCGAACGATCTCAAGCCTAAAGATGCAGATGGCGACGTGATCGAAGAAGAGGAACACGAAGCGGCAGGCAACAACGAAGACCGCTCGTGGTTCAGCTACATGACCTTCGGCGTGTTCGACTGACACCTTGGGTTGTGCAAAAAAGGGAGACTCTTGAGTCTCCCTTTTTTATGGCCGCGTTTATTACGCTGTGCGCCCGGCATGTCCTTGGCTAAACTGCTGAATCACTCGCCATAAAGCAGCTCACCATGCTTCGTTTATTGTTCTGGATCGCCCTGATTGCCGCCGCGGTATGGTTCTGGCGCAAATTCAAGGGCCAGGCCTCAAGGCCCAAGTCCTCCGCCGAGCTGGAAGCGGCCCCCATGGTCCGCTGCGCTCATTGCGGCGTCCACTTGCCCCGCGACCGTGCGCTGAGTCTTCAACAACAGTGGTATTGCAGCCAGGCTCACCTTGAGCAAGGCCCGGGTTCCAGTGATCGCTGAGACCTCCAGTCCCGACAGCAAACAAGCCCAGCGACTGCTGCGTCTCTATCATCTTTACCGTTTAAGCATCGGCATCACCCTGGTGCTGTTGATCTCCAGCAACATGGACAACCAGTTGCTGACGTTTGCCAATGACAACCTGCTGCGCAATGGCAGCTGGTTGTACCTTGTGCTGAATATCTTGTTGGTGGTTTTTCTCGAGAACACCCGGCGCCCGACACAATTGTTCAGCCTGGCGCTGGCCGATGTCCTGTTGCTGTGCGCTCTGTTCTACGCCGCTGGTGGTGTGGCCAGCGCCATTGGTAACCTGCTGATCGTATCGGTTGCCATCAGCAACACATTGCTGAGAAGGCGCATCGGTCTGCTGATTGCCGCAATCGGCGCCCTCGGAATCGTGGGTTCGAGCCTCCTCCTGAGCTTCACTCATCCCATTAGCCCCAACGACTACCTGCAATCCGGCACGCTTGGCGCCCTCTGTTTTGCTGCAGCGTTGCTGGTACAGGGCCTGATCCGACGCATGGAGGTCAGCGAAAACCTGGCCGAACAACGGGCCAGCGAAGTCGTTGGCCTTGAAGCCCTCAACGCGCTGATCCTGCAACGCATGCGCACCGGCATACTGGTGCTCGACGACCAGCGGCGCGTTCAGCTGACCAACCAAAGTGCTATGACCCTGCTGGGTCTCGACAATCTCGAAGGCCAATTGATCGACGACTACTTACCCACCCTGGTCGAACGCCTGCACCTGTGGCTCAACAATCCGACGCTGCGCCCCCAGACCATGAAAGTCGCCAGCAATGGCCTGGAGCTGCAACCGAGCTTCATTGCGCTGGACCAAAGCCCTCACCACCAGACCCTGATTTTCCTCGAAGACCTCGCCCAGATCGCCCAACAAGCCCAACAACTGAAACTTGCCGCCCTGGGCCGCCTGACCGCCGGCATCGCCCATGAGATCCGAAATCCACTGGGCGCCATTAGTCATGCCGCGCAGCTATTGCAGGAATCAGAGGAACTGAACGGTGCGGATCGACGTCTGACACAGATTATTCAAGACCACTCTCAGCGAATGAATCGGGTAATCGAAAATGTCCTGCAACTGTCCCGTCGCCAACAAAGCGTGCCGCAACGGCTCGATCTGAAGCCGTGGGTGGAGCAGTTCGTCACCGAAACCCGCGAGAGGGCGACCGAGCGCCAGCAGATTCAACTGCGCATCGGTTCGGGAGATTTCAAAACCCTGATGGACCCAAACCAGTTGACCCAGATTCTCGACAATCTGTTACGCAATGCCTGGCGCCATAGCGCGCTGACCCACGACATTGCACAGGTCTGGCTTGAGTTGTTCGTCGCCCCCGACAGCCAGTTACCGATCCTCGAGATACTCGACAACGGCCCCGGCGTGACACCCGACCATCAGGGGCATCTGTTCGAACCTTTCTTCACCACCAGCACCCAAGGCACTGGCCTGGGGCTGTATCTGTCCCGTGAGTTGTGCGAAAGCAACCAGGCCCGCCTAGACTTCAAACCACGCCAAGACGGCGGCTGCTTTCGCATTACCTTTGCTCACGGACGGAAACAAAGTTGAACATGAGCCCACGGCAAAAAGTCTTGATCGTCGACGACGAACCGGATATCCGCGAACTCCTGGAAATCACCCTGGGACGGATGAAACTCGACACCTTCAGTGCCCGCAACCTTGGCGAAGCCCAGGCTCTGCTGACGCGAGAGACGTTTAACCTGTGCCTGACCGACATGCGCCTGCCGGATGGCACTGGCCTTGAACTGGTGCAACACATTCAACAACGCTACCCACAAGTACCGGTGGCAATGATCACTGCGTATGGCAGCCTGGAAACAGCGATCAACGCCCTCAAGGCTGGCGCCTTTGATTTCCTGACCAAACCGGTGGACCTCACCCGCCTGCGGGAACTGGTCAGTAGCGCCTTGCGTTTGCCTGCTGCGGGTGGCCCCAGCGTAGCCATTGATCGCCGCTTGCTGGGCGACTCATTGCCCATGCGCGCCTTGCGCAAACACATCGACAAACTGGCCCGCAGTCAGGCGCCGGTGTACATCAGCGGCGAATCCGGCAGCGGCAAGGAGCTGGTCGCACGGCTGATCCATGAGCAAGGGCCGCGCGCCAATCAGCCATTCGTCCCGGTTAACTGTGGGGCGATTCCGTCGGAACTGATGGAGAGCGAATTTTTCGGCCATCGCAAAGGCAGCTTCAGCGGCGCCATCGAAGACAAGCCCGGGCTGTTCCAGGCGGCCCATGGCGGTACGCTGTTTCTCGACGAAGTGGCTGACTTGCCGCTGGCGATGCAGGTCAAACTGCTACGGGCCATTCAGGAAAAAGCCGTTCGCAGGGTCGGCGAGCAGCAGGAAATCGTGGTTGATGTCCGCATCCTCTGCGCCACCCACAAAGACCTCGATGCCGAAGTCGCCGCCGAACGCTTTCGCCAGGATTTGTACTACCGGCTGAACGTGATCGAACTTCGGGTTCCGCCCTTGCGCGAACGTCGGGAAGACATCGAGCCCTTGGCCTGCCATATGCTCAAACGTCTGGCAGCCGGTACTGGCCAACCCGCCGCAAAACTCCACCCACAAGCTCTGGATGCGCTGAAAAGCTATCGCTTTCCGGGCAACGTGCGGGAACTGGAAAACGTGCTCGAGCGGGCTCACACCTTGTGCGAGAACAAACAGATCGAAGCCTCCGATTTGCGACTGGCCGAAGGCAACTGCGCCGCAGAAGGCGGTGTGCCAGACCTGACGCAGATCGACAACCTGGAAGACTACCTGGAAAACGTTGAACGCAAACTCATTCTCCAGGCCCTGGAAGAAACCCGCTGGAACCGCACGGCGGCGGCACAGCGGTTGAATTTGTCGTTTCGGTCGATGCGCTACAGGCTCAAGAAATTAGGGTTGGATTGAGGGCTCCTTCGTCGGAACGCCGCCCGGTTGGCGCATACGGCGCCGGATCAATAATCGGGGCCCTACCCAGCATCACATCCGCAAACAGCTGACATGACGCCGGTGCCAGCACCAAGCCGTTGCGGTAATGCCCGCAGTTCAGCCAGAGCCCATCAAACCCAGGCACCCGGCCAATGTAGGGAACCCCCTCCGGCGAACCCGGCCGCAGCCCGGCCCAATGCCCCACGACCTCGGCGTCCGCCAGTGCAGGAATCAACTCCACCGCCGACGCCTTCAGACTCTCCAGGGCCGATTCGGTCGGCGTCTTGTCGAAACCTTCATGCTCCAGCGTACTGCCAATCAGAATGTGCCCGTCGCGCCGTGGAATCGCATAACGTCCCTTGGCCAACACCATGCTCGGCAGGAAATCTGACGCGCACTTGTAGAGAATCATCTGCCCTTTCACCGGCTCAACCGGCAGGTCCAGCCCCAGGCTTTTAAGTAAATCACCGCTCCAGGCCCCAGCGGTCAGCACCACCTGATCGCCATGAATGGCACCCGCTGAGGTCTGCACCCCGACCACCGCGCCGTCTTCGCGGATAAACCCGCTGACTTCGCACTGCTCATGTATCGTCACGTTCGGCAGTGCCAGCAATGCGGCCTTGAGGGATTTGACCAGTCGCGGATTACGCACATTGGCCACATCGGCCATGTAGATCGCCCGGGAAAAACCGCTACCCAGCACGGGTACCGCGTCGTGAGCCGCCGAGATATCCACAGCTCGCAGCGGACGGTTTTCCCGCTCGGCCCAGGCAAGTGCCTGGGCCTCATCATCCAGATCCAGCCAGTACAACCCGGTGGTATGCACCTCCGGATCAACACCGGTTGCCGCGAACAAACGCTCTCCCAACTGGGGATAAAAATCCTGGGACCAGTGCGCCAGCGCAGTGACCGCCGGGCTATAGCGCCACGGGTAAAGCGGCGAAACGATACCGCCACCGGCCCAGGACGACTCCTGACCGACGTTCCCGCGATCCAGCAGCACAACGCTTTGCACTTCGGACGCGAGATTGAACGCTGTCAGCAGGCCAATCACCCCGCCGCCGACAATCACCACTTGTTGTTGCCTGGTCATGTTGTGATCCAACCGTTAAATAGACAGAGGGCGCAAAAGGCGCCCGAAAAGGAATTCAGCGCCCCCAACAATCCTTGGTGGTCAGCCCGGCCGTTGCGTTGACCATGCCTCTGACGCCTGTGTTGGTAATGGTGAAATTACCGCATTTGTCAGTCGCCATGGCCTTGCCGGCCTTGCGCTCCGCCGTCAGCAGGAAGGTCTGATCGGTCAGGGTCGGGGTGATGGTGTAGAAGTCATTACCGGCGCTCAGGCCGATGGCATTGGTGTAGACATTATTCTTCGAGTAGAAGCGCTCAAGGATCTGCGCCTGTTCGGAGAGCAACCCGACCACTTCAGTTCGGCGACCTTTTTTTACGTATTCGGTGAGGCTCGGGTAGCCAATGGTAATGACGATCCCGATGATCGCAATCACGATCATGATTTCGATCAGGGTAAAACCACGGTTGGATCTGCGCATGCCTCAACTCTCACTTACTGTATTTGTCGCCACATGATGCGACGGTTGGTGCCACCGACAGGTTTTTCCACCAGGGAGGTCACGCCGCCACTGGAGTCGCTCACAATCTTGCGGGACGCGTTATTGACGACGGCGTTCAAGGTCGGAATACCACCAGTGAAAATCACCCCGCTGGATATCGAATCCTTGGTGTCGACCAGACTGTCGCCATTGGTATCGAGCACCGCGTAATTGAGCATCTTACCGCTGAATGCATCGAGCTCGACCAGTTTGCCGGTACCGAAACTGGCGCAAGGATCGGTGGTGTCCACGCTGGCCGTGGTGAACACGATCCGCCCGGACACCAGATTGGCCTGATTGATCACCCGCTCACCGGTCAACACGTTGTTGTACACCAGCGGCAGGTACCAGCCTTTTTTCGCCGGATAGGTCACGTCGTTCTGGCTGGTGGTGATGAGTTGCCCACTGCTGCCCGACAACACACCAGTCACCGTCTGAATCTGCAAACTGGACGTTGTGAATTGACCGGAGCCACCCTCCGCATCCCACACTCCATAGAACGCCTGGAGGTCTTTGTTGGTCTTGTCCGCCGTCTCGTTGAATTTACCGGTGCCGAAAAACACGACCTTCCCTCCCAACGAATTGTCCGCCAACAATGGTTGCACGGTAATTGGCTGGGTGGCGCCGCCCGCGGTGGTGAACAGCGGTTTGCGGGAAAACGCCAGATCCCACACATCAGGGTTGGTGTCGCTCAAATCAAACTTCCACAGCCGCCCCTTCAAGTCGCCGCCGTAAGCGGCCTGCACCACATTCTGCGAGTTGACCCGAAGTTTTACCGACGACAGGCCGTTGGTAGTTTCGGAGCCGTCGACCACTATTTTCTTGATCAGCGAGCCGTCGCGAATGTCGACCACGTACAACGCTGCCACCCCGGAGTTGCTGCCATAACCGTTAGAGATGAATGCAGCCCATCGACCGCCGGGCAAGCGTGCCACTTCCGGTCGTGCGTAGGCATAACCCAGATCATTGAAAACGTTCGACGTGTTTGCTGTGGCCGGTGCGCTGATTTCCCACAATGCCTTGGTCGCATTACCTGCCGAGGCGTCGAACAACTGCAACGCGTAGAAAGTCCTGCCCCCCGCCCCTGTTCCACCCAATGCCAGGGTCTTCCATGCACTGCCGAGTTGCGCATCGAATACGGCGACCTGACCATCGACCAGAAACTTGTGGCTGACACCGTTGATGTAATTGGGCTCGGCAATCAGACGTAGCGAAGGCAACACACTGGAAGGCATGTAGGCATAACGCCTGGCACCGTTGGTCGTATTGATGACATTTACAAAACCGTCGTTGGCGTTCACCACCAGGCTGGAGTTCATGGTTACCGCTTTGGTTGCCAAATAGGTGCTGTAAGTGGTGTCGGCCGCCAGATCGGACGCAGTTTTATCCGTGGGTGAAGCCAAGGCCAATGGCGAATTGATGATGTCGCCAAGCAGCACACTGCGCACTTTCAGCCCGGCCTTGTTGGTGCCCTTGCTCCACTCCACCAGATCGGTGCCGGTGATGCCGGTAGGCAAACTCTGGCTAAGGGATGTTTTCTGGGCGGGGGAAAAACTGGCGTAGTTCAGCGTCACAGCCACGTTGTCCAGGGTGTTCCAGGATTGATAGGTCGGTGCCGTGGCACCGGGCACGATGGCGGTATCAGTGGTCCATAACACCGAGGCGGTGTCGACCGCGCCACCAGAAGTAAATCCGTAGGACTTGATCGTGCCGCGCCAGTCCTTGGGATCGTAACTGGTCTGGAAGAAACTCGAGCCGCTGGCCAGCGTGGTCCCGCTGGCGACGCCGCCGCCACCGGAACCGGCCTTGGAGGTGATATCGCTCAGGGCGGACGACAGTGCACTGTTGAGCCCCGCATTGTCGCTCGCCTGGTAATACTTGCCCTGCCCGTAACGGGCCGCGTCCGACAACATCTGGTTCGAGGTGGCGAAACCGACGGTGTAGGTGTTCATGTTCTGTTTGGGAAAATCCGCCGCGTCCCAGTTTTTGCCCGCAGAATCGGTGCCGGTCGTGCGCATGTCGATGTCGAAGGCGAACTTGGCGATGTCATCCAGATAAAGAGTATCGCCCTCATCGTCGCCGCCGGGTCCGTCATTATTCACACCGTCCCAATTGGGGAGCCGGGCAGCCCCCAAGGGGTCTTGGGTCGATGTGGTCGGGAAGGTTCGGTCATAGGTGGGCAAGCCGTCAGTAATCACCACACCATAGTTTTTTTGGCAACGGTACTGGATCGGGCTGGTGTAAGTGGCGGGCGTCGAGTTGTAGAACGGCGCCATGCCGCGCATGTAGCGGGTGACCTCGTAATAGGCTTCCGCCAGCGGAGTATTGGCGACAGCGTTCAAGCCTCTGATCGACGTGGTCAGGTTGTTAAAGTTGCTCTCCACCGACAGATCGCTGATGGAACGGGCAATGTAGCCACCGTTGCCAGCGTTGGTGCTGGTGGCCGGATTGAACGTCGCCAGGCCGATACGCAACCCGCGGTTATTGGTCACCAGATCGGTGGACACCTTGCGTGCAACGTTCATCCGGTAATCGGTGGGGATTGAACCGGCGGTAAAATCAAATCTGTTTCCGTTGGCCAACCCCACAAGGTACGAAATGTAATCAGCAGAGTATCGGGTATTTTCGCCGCCAACCGGGTCTGGCAGCTTGAGGCATTGGGGGGCGAGGCTGTTGTTATAAAAAGCGTACTCACCACTGGAACAGCCAGACGTCGGCAGGCTTGAAAGGAAGATTGTGTCACCGGTGATGTTGGAAAACCCCAAACACAGTCCCAGGAACGCATTGCATTGTCGGGCCGGTGTTCTGTTCACTGCCGGATCGAACCCCGCAGCGTAGATGATGCTGTTCATGCTGCCCGAATCGTCGATCAACAACATCACGTTCGGCGCAACGGCCGCGGCGCTCAACAGCGGTGAATCCGATGGAGTGAAGGCATAGGCCGGAGCCGAGAGATAAAAACCCAACAGTGCGCCACATAACAACTGCCACAACCCGGCGCGCCTTTCAGTACTTCGCATAAATACTCTCCACCACACTGCGCGAGTTGCCCGCGATCCCCACGGCGGTTACGCGGTACAGCGTCACGGAGGCGCCGTCCTTCATGTTCACCGCAGCGCCCGTGGCGCCAATGTTCTGTGCCCCGTAAAAGCCACTGCCGGAGGCAATCCAGGCCACGCCCGAGGTTGGATTGACCCCCGCGGCGGTGATTAGCAATGCCTCAGCCGGCGGCGCGCATTTGATGACATTGCTGCATAGCGACAACGAGTAGGTCTTCAGTTCCACCTCGCTTTCGCCAACGCGCAACGCCGCTTCGGCGCTCTGAAACGACAGGTTGCGCAAGGACACGCTGCCCGCCATTTTTTCCTGCAAAGTGGCGCTCTGCATCGATGAAAGACCGATCAGCGTCAGCAACAGAAGAAACACAAGGCTCACCAGCAACGCCATGCCCCGCTGGGAGTGAGCGCTCATTGAAAACATCGTCCCTCCCCTCATGGCAATCGGTTGCGCAAGGCAGCAACCACATTGAAGGTTTGATCGCGCACCCGCTTTTTCGGATCAGACAGGGTCAGGGTCAGGCGCACACTACGGATTAACTCCATATCGGAAGGGTTGGGGGAGCTGCTGTAACTGGAGGCGGCAAAGTCGTCGACTGTTTTGGCGAGACCGAACATCAAACTGAACGCACCGACATTGTCCACCAGCACTGCCTGAGCCGGAGAGCCGGCTCCCGTGCCCATCAACAGCTGGTTGTTGCTGAAGCTGTAGATCAGCCGCCGTATTGGAAACGCCAGTTGCCCCGACGTCACTTGTTCCGGCGTCAAGATCCGCGCACCAGTGTAGGCGGTGGCACTGGTGGCAGGGCTGGCGGGGACGCTGGCTCGACATTCGGAAACCACCGTCCAGGTTGGCACACTGCTACTGCCGATATCCGCAGTCACCAGGGTGAGTTTGCCGTTCGCGTTGTCCCAACTGATGGGCGTGGCCTGGGCAGCAGCGAAATCACCGGCCGTGCTTGCGTCGATGATCGTCCTCAGGCAACCGAACATTCCAACCATGCGAATTTCCTGTATCAGTTTGCTCAGTGCAAAACGCGCATCTTCCTGCATGGCGGCAGAGGTGCTCTGGCTGACATAGGTGTCCTTGGCCGCTATGAAAATCTGCGCCACGCCGAGCACCACGACAAGACTCAATGCCAAGGCGATCAGTAACTCGATCAGGCCGAAACCTCGATTGGACCGGTTCATGGCGCAACCTGCGGATCGGCAGTGGCACGACTGGTGAGGACGAAGGTGCGACGGGAATTGGCGACATTGGCAGCCCGCGAGTCATCCCAGGTGATCGTGATGGTGTACACCTGCTGATTGCGCGTAATGCTGCCGGTGGCAGTGGCACCACCGAGATTGACAATATTGGTGGTGAAGTCGAAGAGGTCCTGATCCCGGGCGACACTCCAGTTTCCCGAGGTCGGTGGCGTGACGGTGTAATCGGCTTTGGAATTGGCGCGAATGCGGTCCATCATGTCGTAGGCGATAAAACTCGCCTGGCTGGTCATCCGCGAGCTGTCAGTGTACTTCAGCGCATTGAGCTGAATTGCCGCCGCCCCCAACAACCCCACGCCCAGAATCAACAACGCGACCAAGACTTCGATCAGCGTCATGCCCTCCTGTGCACGTTTGCTCCATCCCCTCATCCGCAATTTCCACCCAATAGAATTCGTCCGTTCAAACACACATTCAGCGTCCTGCTTTGCGCCCCCAATACATAGCTGATAACGACTGCCTTGGGCGATGCCGACAGCCCGCCAAGATTGCTGAAATCGATGACGGTCACTCCCGAGGGTAGCGTCAGAGTCGCCCCGCTGCTCATCGCCGGAACAACCCGCAATACATTGGCCAATTTGCCAGTACCGTCATAGACAGAGAGCTCCCCCGTCCAGACGCCGCCCTCCGTCGTCGGGCGAACCCGGGTGGTGATGCCCCGATTAATCGCCTCAAGTCGGGCGAAATTCAGACCGCGCTGCAGATCGCCGATTTCGGTATCGGCCTTGGTGATTTGCACCGAACGGGTAAACATCGGTACGGCCATCGTGATAAGAATCAGAAATACCGCGAGTGCGACCAGCAGCTCGATCAGCGTGAAACCTTTTGTACGATGATCCATCGGAGCCCTCCGTTGCCGTCGGCTATACCTGCTATTACACGCTAGAGCATTCGACCGGCAGATGTACGGTTGTTTTGCCATTACTCGCGCATGGATCGTGCGAACCGCATCACTCCAGGGAGGGAAATACATGCATCAGCAAGGTTTCAGCCTGATCGAACTGCTCATGGGACTGACAATTATCGGGATTGTTCTGCAACTGGTCAGTCCGGCGTTTGCCGCACTCACCGAATCGAACCATCGCGAGCAGGCGGCCCAGTCTCTTGTAAGCGGTATACGCAACGCCAGAACCCTTGCCATCACCCGCAACGAGAGTGTTGTGATTCATGGCATCAACGGCGACTGGAGTCAGGGCTGGCGGATCATTGCGGATATCAGTGGCAAAGGGGCGCAGGACAACAGCAATCCGCTGCTGGTTGAGCGCTCGAGTGGCACTCAGGTGCCGATTGCCGGTAACTGGCCGGTCAGACAATACATACGTTTCAACAGTATTGGCGAGCCACAGATGCCCGGAGGGGCCTTTCAAGCGGGGACATTGCACATTTGCGCCGCCCGCGAACCGGTTACTCAGCTCCAGGTGGTGCTGGCCGCGACCGGCCGCGTCAGCCTGCGCAACCATAAGGCTGAGCAGGCGTTGTGCGCGCAGGGAAAAACGTTATAGCAAGGAACGCACGCGTAGCTCTTTAGGCATGGAAAAGGTGATGTTCTCCTCGCGACCGGCCAGTTCATCGGCACCGGTTGCGCCCCAGGCCTGCAACTGCTGGATCACGCCACGCACCAGGACTTCCGGTGCGGAGGCGCCAGCGGTGATGCCGATGCGCTCGACACCGTCGAACCAGCTTTTTTGCAGGTCTTCGGCGCCATCGATCAGATAGGCCGGGGTGGCCATGCGCTCAGCGAGCTCACGCAGGCGATTGGAGTTGGAACTGTTCGGGCTACCGACCACCAACACCACGTCGCATTCGTCAGCCAGTTGCTTGACTGCGTCCTGACGGTTTTGCGTGGCGTAGCAGATGTCGTCCTTGCGCGGGCCACCAATCGCCGGGAAGCGTTTACGCAGTGCGTCGATGACGCGACTGGTATCGTCCATGGACAAGGTGGTCTGGGTCACGAACGCCAGTTTTTCAGGATTGTTCACCTGCAAGGCGGCGACGTCTTTTTCGTCTTCCACCAGGTAGATCGCGCCACCATTGCTGCCATCGTACTGGCCCATGGTGCCTTCGACTTCGGGGTGACCGGCATGGCCGATGAGGATGCATTCGCGACCGTCGCGACTGTAGCGCGCGACTTCGATGTGCACCTTGGTCACCAGTGGGCAGGTGGCATCGAACACCTTCAGGCCACGACCGGCGGCTTCGGTACGCACGGCCTGGGAAACCCCGTGGGCACTGAAGATCACGATGACGTCGTCCGGCACCTGATCCAGTTCCTCGACGAAGATCGCTCCACGAGCACGCAGGTCTTCGACGACGAATTTGTTGTGCACCACTTCGTGGCGCACGTAGATCGGCGGCCCGAAGACTTCCAGGGCGCGGTTGACGATTTCGATCGCCCGGTCCACACCGGCGCAGAAGCCACGGGGGTTGGCGAGTTTGATTTGCATGCTGTGCCTCGTGTCTTGCGCGCAGAAAGAATGCTGACCCCGCCCGACCAGAGTCGGGCGAAGTGGTTACAGCGCTATGACGTTGATGATCTCGACGTCAAAGGTCAAGGTTTTGCCGGCCAACGGATGGTTGAAATCGATGGTCACTTGCTCGTCATCGAATTCTTTCACCACACCGGGCAACTCAGTATTGGCCGCATCGTTGAAGATCACCAGCAGGCCAGGCGACAGTTCCATGTCCTTGAACTGCGAGCGCGGGATGATCTGTACGTTCTGCGGGTTAGGCTGGCCAAAAGCGTTTTCCGGCGCAATCGTCAGCGTACGCTTGTCGCCAGCCTTGAAGCCGAACAGCGCGGCTTCGAAACCTGGCAACAGGTTGCCGTCACCGACCTTGAAGGTCGCCGGGGCTTTGTCGAAGGTGCTGTCGACGGTGTCGCCGTTCTCGAGGCGCAGTGCAAAGTGCAAGGTGACTTCCGTGTTCTGGCGGATGCGTTGCTCAGCCAATACCTGTTCAGTCATGAACGGTTTCTCCGGTTTTCTTACTTTTGAACATATCCAGTGCAAGCATCACAGCGCCGACAGTAATAGCGCTGTCAGCGAAGTTGAACGCCGGGAAATACCAGCGGTTCTGCCAATGCACCAGGATGAAGTCGATCACATGCCCCAGGGCAATGCGGTCGTACAGATTGCCCAGCGCGCCACCCAGCACCAGCGCCAAAGCGACGGCCAGCCAGGTTTCGTTGCGCCCCAGACGCTTGAGCCACACCACCAGCACCGCACTGACCCCCACGGCGATCAGGGCAAACAACCAGCGCTGCCAGCCGGAGCTGTCGGCCAGGAAGCTGAACGCTGCGCCGGTGTTGTAGGCCAGGGTCCAGCTGAAGTAATCGGGGATCACCACGATTTGCTGGTACATCTTCAGCGAGCCTTCGAAGTAGAACTTGCTGGCCTGGTCAATGACCAGAACCAGCAAACTCAACCAGAGCCAGCTCAGCCGTCCGAAACGGCCAGCAGCATTAGGCATAGTGGCGAACCTCGCCCGCGCCGCTGATGTTGTCGACGCAACGACCGCAGATTTCCGGATGCTCCGGGTTCACGCCGACGTCTTCACGGCAGTGCCAGCAACGGGCGCACTTAGGGAAGGCCGACTTGACGATTTGCAGCTTCAAACCGCTGACTTCTGTAACCACGGCATCGGCCGGCGCCTGCACGAACGGTGCAACCGTGGCGGTCGAGGTGATCAGCACAAAGCGCAGTTCGTTGCTCAGCTTGGCCAGGTCGGCGCTCAGCGCGTCTTCGGCGAACAGCGTCACTTCGGCTTGCAGGTTGCCACCGACGGCCTTGGCCGCGCGCTGGATTTCCATTTCCTTGTTGACCGCGACCTTCACCGCCATGATCCGCTCCCAGTAGGCGCGGTCCAGCTCGACGTTTTCCGGCAGCTCGGTGAGGCCTTCGTACCAGGTGTTGAGCATTACCGATTCGTTACGCTCGCCCGGCAAGTATTCCCACAGTTCGTCAGCGGTGAAAGCGAGGATCGGCGCGATCCAGCGCACCAGCGCTTCAGAGATGTGGTACAGCGCGGTTTGCGCCGAGCGGCGGGCCTTGCTGTTGGCGCCAGTGGTGTACTGACGATCCTTGATGATGTCGAGGTAGAAACCGCCCAATTCCTGTACGCAGAAGTTGTGGATCTTGGAGTAGACGTTCCAGAAGCGGTACTCGCCGTAGTGCTCTTGCAACTCGCGTTGCAGCAGCAGGGTGCGGTCCACGGCCCAACGATCCAGCGCCAGCATTTCTTCGGCCGGCAGGATGTCGGTGGCCGGGTTGAAACCAGTCAGGTTGGAGAGCAGGAAGCGCGCGGTGTTACGGATACGCCGGTAGGCGTCCGCACTGCGTTGCAGGATCTGCTCGGAAACCGCCATTTCACCCGAGTAATCAGTGGACGCAACCCACAGACGCATGATGTCGGCGCCCAGGGTGTCGTTGACCTTTTGTGGCGCGATCACGTTGCCCAGGGACTTGGACATCTTGCGGCCGGACTCGTCGACGGTGAAGCCGTGGGTCAGCAGCTCGCGGTATGGCGCGTGGTTGTCGATGGCGCAACCGGTCAGCAGCGACGAGTGGAACCAGCCACGGTGTTGGTCCGAGCCTTCCAGATACAGGTCGGCGCGTGGGCCGGTTTCGTGGCCCATCGGGTGCGAACCGCGCAGGACGTGCCAGTGCGTGGTGCCCGAATCGAACCAGACGTCCAGGGTGTCGCTGATCTTGTCGTACTGCGGCGCTTCGTCACCGAGCAACTCGGCAGCGTCCATCTTGAACCAGGCTTCGATGCCTTCGACTTCGACGCGCTTGGCGACTTCTTCCATCAGCTCGGCGGTGCGTGGGTGCAGTTCGCCGCTTTCCTTGTTCAGGAAAAACGGGATCGGCACACCCCAGTTACGCTGACGGGAGATGCACCAGTCCGGACGGTTGGCGATCATCGAGTGCAGGCGCGCCTGGCCCCAGCCCGGAACGAACTTGGTGTCTTCGATGGCTTTGATCGCCCGCTTGCGCAGGGTGTCGCCGGTGACAGGCTCTTTGTCCATGCCGATGAACCACTGCGCGGTGGCGCGGTAGATCAGCGGGGTCTTGTGACGCCAGCAGTGCATGTAGCTGTGTTCAATGATGCTGGTGTGCAGCAACGCACCGACTTCGGTCAGCTTGTCGACGATGGCCGGGTTGGCCTTCCAGATGAACTGGCCGCCGAAGAACTCCAGCGACGGCACGTAAACGCCGTTGCTTTGCACCGGGTTGATGATGTCATCGTTGACCATGCCGTACTTCTTGCAGGTCACGAAGTCGTCCACGCCATAGGCCGGCGAGGAGTGAACCACGCCTGTGCCGGCGCCCAGTTCAACGTAGTCGGCCAGGTAAACCGGCGACAGACGATCGTAGAACGGGTGACGGAAGTTGATCAGTTCCAGCTCTTTACCGGTGGTGGTCGCGATGACCGAACCTTCCAGGCTGTAACGGGCCAGGCACGACTCAACCAGCTCTTCAGCCAGCACCAGCAATTTGTCGCCGACATCGACCAGGGCGTAGTTGAATTCCGGGTGAACGTTCAGTGCCTGGTTGGCCGGGATGGTCCACGGGGTGGTGGTCCAGATCACGATCGAAGCAGGCTTGCCCAGCGATGGCAGACCAAAAGCGGCAGCCAGTTTGGCTTCATCGGCAATCGGGAATGCCACGTCGATGGTTGAGGACTTCTTGTTCTCGTACTCGACTTCCGCTTCAGCCAGGGCCGAACCGCAGTCGAAGCACCAGTTCACAGGCTTCAGGCCCTTGAACACAAAACCGCCCTTGACGATTTCGGCCAAGGCGCGGATTTCACCGGCCTCGTTTTTGAAGTCCATGGTCTTGTACGGGTTGGCAAAGTCGCCCAACACGCCCAGACGGATGAATTCGGATTTTTGGCCTTCGATCTGCTCGGTGGCGTAGGCACGGCACAGTTCGCGGGTCTTGTCCGCGCCCAGGTTTTTACCGTGGGTCACTTCGACTTTGTGCTCGATCGGCAGACCGTGGCAGTCCCAGCCCGGAACATAAGGCGCGTCGAAACCCGACAGGGTTTTCGAGCGGATGATCATGTCCTTGAGAATCTTGTTCAGCGCATGACCGATGTGGATCGTGCCGTTGGCATACGGAGGACCGTCGTGAAGTACGAACTTCGGACGATCCTTGCCAATCTCGCGCAACTTACCGTACAGGCCAATGCTGTCCCAGCGCTGCAGAATCTGCGGTTCGCGCTGAGGCAGGCCGGCCTTCATTGGGAAGGCGGTGTCCGGAAGGTTTAGCGTGGCTTTATAGTCGGTCATTTATGGCTCTTCATTAGCGATTGGCGCTAGGTGCGACAGGGCACGGGCGGCGGCGACATCCGCATTGATCGCCGTCTTAAGCGCCTCCAGAGAGGCGAAACGCTGCTCTTCACGCAGCTTGTGGTGGAAAACCACCGTCAAACGCCGGTCATACAGATCGCCGGCAAAATCTAAAAGGTGCACTTCGAGGTGGGCTTTGCCATCACCTTGGACCGTTGGCCGCACGCCGATATTGGCGACGCCTGGCCAGGTCTTGCCGTCGATGTCGACGTTGACCAGGTAAACCCCGGTTAGCGGCACGCGACGACGCTTGAGTTGTATGTTGGCGGTGGGCGTACCCAGTTGGCGCGCCAGCTTCTGGCCGTGCAAAACCCGTCCGGCAATCCGGAACGGACGACCGAGCAGTCGCTCGGCCAGGGCAAAATCGGCAGCGGCCAGGGCATTGCGGACCTGGGTGCTGCTGACGCGAATACCGTCCAGTTCGACAGTCTGCGCCGCTTCGACGGTAAAACCCTGAAGGACGCCGGCCTGTTGCAGGAAATCAAAATCCCCTACACGGTCACAGCCGAACCGGAAGTCGTCACCGACCTCCAGGTGCTGTACGCCGAGGCCGTCGACCAGAATGGTATCGACGAATTCGCTGGCACTGAGCTTGCTCAGGCGTTGGTTGAAGGCCAGGCACAGGACCCGGTCGACACCTTCCTCGGCCAGCAGCTGCAGTTTGTCCCGCAACCGGGCCAGACGGGCCGGCGCCGAGTCCGGCGCGAAGAACTCTCGCGGCTGCGGCTCAAAAATCACCACGCAGCTGGGCACGCCCAACTCGAGCGCACGCTCACGGAGCCTCGCCAGGATAGCCTGGTGGCCACGGTGAACACCGTCAAAGTTGCCAATAGTGGCGACACAGCCCCGATGCTGGGGGCGCAGGTTGTGGAGGCCTCGAACCAGCTGCATAACGCGCTTCTTGCTCATAAAGTGGTCGATTATAACCACACCCGGCGGCCGACGACAGGCAACACCGTAACCCAAAGTAATCGAGCCGACAAAACTGCCGGCTCGCCCATGATTATCAAGGCCGCAACCTCAGCTCAGCGCCTTGCGATTGAAGTCGCGCAAACGAAAGCCCATCAACAGCAACATGCCGAAATACGCCACCACGCCAGCGACCACCAGAACGCCTAAACGCAGGAATCGCTCAAGCATGTGCCCCTGATCCCAGACCGGCATAAAGTGCATCCCGGCCAGTAGCACAGCAGACATCACCAACACCGCAATCACCAGTTTGGCACCGAACTTCGCCCAACCCGGTTGTGGCTGATACATCTGCTGCTTGCGCAGTTGGTAGAACAGCAGGCTGGCGTTGATGCATGCACCGATGCTGATGGCCAGTGCCAGACCGGCGTGAGCCAGAGGACCGATCAATACCAGGTTGAACAACTGAGTCACAATCAGGGTGAAAATCGCGATTTTTACCGGCGTGCGGATGTTTTGTTGCGCATAAAAGCCCGGCGCCAGCACTTTGATCACGATAATCCCGAGCAATCCGACTGAATAAGCAATCAGCGCCCGTTGAGTCATAGAGGCGTCAAACGCGCTGAACTGGCCGTACTGGAACAACGAAACGGTCAACGGCTCGGCGAGAATCCCCAGCGCCAGTGAGCACGGCAATACCAGCACGAAACACAAACGCAGGCCCCAATCGAGAATCCGCGAATATTCCTGGCGATCCTTGCTGGCGTAGGTCTTGGCCAGCGTCGGCAGCAAAATCGTACCGAGAGCTACGCCCAACACGCCGGAGGGCAACTCCATCAAACGGTCGGCGTAGTACATCCAGGACACGGAACCGGCGACCAGGAACGAGGCGAAAATGGTGTTGATGATCAGCGAAATCTGGCTCACCGAAACACCGAGAATCGCCGGCAGCATCTGCTTCATGACCCGCCAGACGCCGCTGTCGCGCAGGCTCAGACGTGGCAGCACTAGCATGCCGATCTTTTTCAGGTGCGGCAGCTGATAGAGCAATTGAGCCAGGCCGCCCACCAGAACCGCCCAACCCAGCGCCATGACCGGCGGATCGAAATACGGTGTCAGGAATACTGCAAAGACGATCATGCTGACGTTGAGCAAGGTCGGCACGAAGGCCGGCACCGAGAAGCGGTTATAGGTGTTGAGGATCGCCCCGGCCAATGAAGACAGGGAGATCAGCAATATATAAGGAAATGTCACCCGCAGCAGATCGGCCGTCAGCTCGAATTTTTCCGGGGTATCGGTAAATCCCGGCGCAGTTGCCCAGATAACCCACGGTGCCGCAATCATGCCCAGCGCAGTGACCAGCGCCAGCACCAGCGTCAGCAGGCCCGACACATAGGCAATGAAGGTTCGTGTCGCCTCCTCGCCCTTCTGGCTTTTATATTCGGCAAGAATCGGCACGAATGCCTGGGAAAAAGCCCCTTCGGCGAAGATCCGCCGCAACAGATTGGGCAGTTTGAAGGCGATAAAGAAGGCGTCCGTCGCCATCCCCGCGCCGAATGTACGCGCAATAAGAGTGTCACGGACGAATCCCAGAACCCGGGAAAGCATGGTGATAGAGCTGACGGCGGCCAACGATTTGAGCAGATTCATTGAAAGAGTTTGTGCCTGTCGATAAACAGCAGGCGAACAAAGCGCCTACTTATGCGATACTCCGCGCCGCAGCAGCACAGAGCCAAAGCTCGCGAGTTTACAGGTCAAGCGCCGGAAATAAATATCCCGCCTCTTTACACCTACCACTTAGCGGAACGTCTCAACCGCCCTTGACAAGACATCAACTCATCGGCATGATTCGCGGCCTATTTTGTTTGCTATTTCCTAAAAAGTCTTTCGAGGAGCTCGACGGTGGCCAACACACCTTCCGCCAAAAAACGTGCAAAACAGGCTGAGAAGCGTCGCAGCCACAACGCCAGCCTGCGTTCCATGGTTCGTACCTACATCAAGAATGTAGTTAAAGCCATCGACGCAAAAGACGCTGAAAAAGCTCAAGCAGCTTACGTTCTGGCTGTGCCAGTTATCGACCGTATGGCCGATAAAGGCATCATCCACAAGAACAAGGCAGCTCGTCATAAGAGCCGCCTGAACGGTCACGTCAAGGCTCTGAACCTTGCTGTAGCCGCATAAGCGATAAGCTTGTTAAAAAACCGACCTCAGGGTCGGTTTTTTATTGCCTGCGATTTAGTGAAGTCGCCGCAAAAAAATGTGGGAGTGGGCTTGCTCGCGATAGCCGACTTTCAGTCAACAGAGATGCTGAATGACAGTGCCTCATCGCGAGCAAGCTCGCCCCCCCACATTTAGATTTACGTCAATTTATTGAGCGTGCGTCCACGGCAAAATCGGAATCGCCGTCACCGCATTCTGCGGGCTGCCTTCGATCAAACGATCGCTGTACACCAGATACACCAGCGTATTGCGCTTTTTATCGAGGAATCGCACCACCTGCATGGTCTTGAATACCAGCGACGTGCGCTCCTTGAACACCTCATCGCCATCCTTCAATTCCCCCGTGAAGCTGATCGGCCCGACCTGACGGCAAGCGATAGACGCTTCAGCACGGTCTTCAGCCAGCCCCAAACCGCCCTTCACGCCGCCAGTCTTGGCGCGCGACAGGTAGCAGGTCACGCCTTCGACCTTCGGATCATCGAAAGCCTCGACGACAATTCGGTCATTCGGGCCGACGAATTTGAATACTGTCGACACCTGACCAATCTCTTCCGCCGAAACCAGCAACGGCATTGCCAACACCAAGCCCAATAATCCCTTTGCAACGCGCATTCAGTTTTCCTTCAGACCAGAATCAGGTTATCGCGGTGAACCAGTTCCGGTTCCGCCATGTACCCCAACAGACCGACAATCGCCTCAGACGATTGGCCGATGATTTTTTGTGCTTCAAGGGCGCTGTAGTTGGCCAGGCCACGGGCAATCTCTCGACCATCCGGCGCCACGCACACCACCATTTCGCCACGACGGAAACTGCCCTGAACCAGCTTGACGCCTACCGGCAGCAAACTTTTATTGCCTTTGGACAACGCCGTCACCGCACCTGCATCCAGCACAAGGGTGCCACGGGTTTGCAGATGCCCGGCCAGCCACTGCTTGCGCGCCGCCAGCATGCCGCGCTCAGGCGACAGCAAGGTGCCAATGCGCTCGCCCGCCCTGAGGCGATCCAGCACACGGTCAATGCGCCCGCCGACGATGATGGTGTGCGCCCCCGAGCGCGCCGCCAGACGCGCCGCCCGCAACTTGGTCTGCATGCCGCCACGGCCCAACGCACCACCGGTACCGCCCGCCACCGCATCCAGCGCCGGATCATCAGCGCGCGCTTCATAAATCAAGTTGGCATTAGGGTTGTTGCGCGGATCAGCATCGAACATGCCATCGCGATCCGTAAGAATCACCAGCAAATCAGCCTCGACCAGGTTGGCCACCAGAGCCGCCAGGGTGTCGTTGTCGCCGAAACGGATCTCGTCAGTGACCACAGTGTCATTCTCGTTGATGACCGGGATCACCTTGAGCTCGACCAGTGCACGCAACGTGCTGCGGGCGTTCAGGTAGCGTTTGCGGTCGGACAGGTCGTCGTGGGTCAGGAGAATCTGTGCGGTATGCCGGCCATGCTCGGCAAAGCTCGACTCCCAAGCCTGCACCAGACCCATCTGACCGATGGCGGCAGCGGCCTGCAACTCGTGCATTGCACTGGGTCGCACGGTCCAGCCCAGACGGCTCATGCCCGCCGCCACCGCACCGGAGGACACCAGCACCAGCTCGACGCCCGCCTCATGCAAGGCCACCATCTGTTCAACCCAGACACCCATTGCCGCGCGATCCAGGCCCTTGCCGTCCGCCGTCAGCAAAGCGCTGCCGATCTTCACGACCCAACGCTGCGCACCTGTCACCTTGCTCCGCATCATCTTCAACCTTAGCTTGAGGACAGCGCGACCTGGCACTGCCCGTAACGTTATTCGTGGTTATTCGTGACTAACTATCAATTTCCAGATACTAAAACGCCGCTCGATTGAGCGGCGCTTAAGTTTACTGCAACGAATCAGTCACGCACGTAAATGATTTCCGGACCGTCTTCATCATCCACATCTTCTTCGTCCCAATCATCGTCACCGATGTCATGGACCGACTTCACGCCGCTACGGCGCAGGGCACGCTGGTCATCCAGGGCTTGCAGCTGAGCACGGGCTTCGTCTTCGATGCGCTGATCGAGCTCGGCCAGCTCTTCTTTATAGACCGGGTCGTTAGCCAGGCGATCAGCACGATCTTCCATGTAACGCATGATGTCATGGCACAGACGCTCGGTACCCAGCTTGGAGATGGCCGAGATCACATAGACCGGACCGGTCCACTCCAGGCGATCAACGATCTCCTTGACGCGCTCATCGTGCTCTTCTTCGAGGATCTGGTCGCACTTGTTCAGCACCAACCAACGATCCCGCTCAGCCAGGGACGGGCTGAATTTGGTCAGTTCGCTGACGATCACTTCCGCAGCATCCGGGGCACTGGCGTCATCGAGCGGCGCCATGTCCACGAGGTGCAGCAGCAGGCGAGTACGCGACAAGTGCTTGAGGAAGCGAATCCCCAGGCCAGCGCCATCGGAAGCGCCCTCGATCAGACCCGGAATGTCCGCGACCACGAAGCTTTTCCAGCGATCGACGCTGACCACACCCAGGTTCGGCACCAGCGTTGTGAACGGGTAGTCGGCGACTTTCGGCTTGGCGGCCGATACCGAGCGAATGAAGGTACTTTTGCCGGCATTCGGCAAGCCCAGCAGACCGACGTCAGCCAACACCTTCATTTCCAGCTTGAGATCACGCGCCTCACCCGGCTTACCCGGAGTGGTCTGACGCGGAGCACGGTTGGTACTGGATTTGAAACGGGTGTTACCCAGACCGTGCCAGCCACCGTGAGCCACCAGCAGTTTCTGGCCAGCCTTGGTCAGGTCGCCGATCACTTCCTGAGTGGCGGAGTCGATAACGGTCGTACCGACCGGAACACGCAGGACCAGCTCCTCACCCTTCTTACCGGTGCAGTCAGTGCTGCCGCCGTTGGAACCACGCTCGGCATCAAAGTGCCGGGTGTAACGGTAATCCACCAGGGTGTTGAGGTTTTCGTCGGCGATCATGTAGACCGAACCGCCATCACCACCATCACCGCCGTTCGGGCCACCATTTTCAATGAATTTCTCGCGACGGAAGCTCATGCAACCGTTGCCGCCGTCACCGGCCTTTACTCGAATCGATACTTCATCAACAAACTTCATAACAAAACGCCTCTCGCCATACGGACGAGCCGAAAAAACCTAGACATAAGACTCTTGCAAAAATGAGCGCAGCGACCTCAAGCAACGACCGCAAATCCAGCTGCTTTCGCCCATCACAAACAGCTTTGCAAGAGACTCACCCCACAAACGAAAAAGCCCCGTCGCGAGACAGGGCTTTTCCAGCAACTACGCAATTATGCCGCGACGACTGCAGTCTTCGGAACAATGCTTACGTAACGGCGATTGAAAGCGCCTTTTACTTCGAACTTGATCACGCCGTCGATTTTAGCGAACAGAGTGTGATCTTTGCCCATGCCAACGCCGTAGCCAGCGTGGAATTGGGTGCCGCGCTGACGCACGATGATGTTGCCCGGAATGATAACCTGGCCGCCATACATCTTCACGCCAAGGCGTTTGGCTTCTGAGTCGCGACCGTTACGGGTACTACCACCAGCTTTTTTGTGTGCCATGAGTCAATTCTCCTAGTGAGGAATTAGGCTGAAATTAAGCCTGAATACCGGTGATTTTGATCTCGGTGTACCACTGGCGGTGGCCCATACGCTTCATGTGGTGCTTACGACGACGGAACTTGATGATGCGGACTTTATCGTGACGACCTTGGGAGATCACTTCAGCCACAACGGTAGCGCCAGCAACAACTGGAGCGCCGATGTTCACGTCATCGCCATTGGCGACCAACAGAACGCGATCAAAAGTAACGGATTCGCCGGTAGCGATTTCCAGTTTTTCGATCTTCAGGTATTCACCTGGGGCGACCTTGTATTGCTTGCCACCAGTAACAATTACTGCGTACGACATGGTATTTCTCCGATAATCCTGCTCACCCAGCTCTTTATAAGAAGAGGTATTGGCTGGCATGGCTGCATTGGGCTGGAAGGCCTGTTTGCAATTGCGTAAGGCAGGTGCTGCCCAGGAAGTTCAGGGTGCGCGATTGTACGCAAGCTGCCGGGGCGATGCAAGAGGCCGTCCATCGTACCTTGACACCCGCCGACGTGGGTCCTAGCATGCCGCGCAACCCTTCTGGAGCAACTGTCGCTGATGCAACCCCAAGCTTTCTACCGCGCGGTGGCGGACGATTTTAGCGCCGTCGACGGCATCATCAAGAAGCAGCTGACTTCCCGAGTACCGCTGGTATCGAAAATCGGCGATTACATTACCTCGGCTGGCGGTAAACGCCTGCGTCCTCTATTAGTGTTGCTGTGTGGCAAGGCCTTGGGTCGCGAAGGCGATGACCTGCGCCTGCTGGCCGCGACCATTGAGTTCCTGCACACCGCCACCCTGCTGCACGACGACGTGGTCGACATGTCCGGCATGCGCCGTGGCCGCTCGACTGCCAACGCCATGTGGGGCAACGCCCCTAGCGTGCTGGTGGGCGATTTCCTGTATTCGCGTTCCTTCGAAATGATGGTCGAACTGGGCTCCATGCCGGTGATGAAGATCCTTTCGCAAGCCACGCGCATCATCGCCGAAGGCGAGGTGTTGCAGCTGTCCAAGGTCCGTGACGCCAGCACCACCGAAGAAACCTACATGGAAGTCATCCGCGGCAAGACCGCGATGCTCTTCGAAGCGTCGACCCACAGTGCTGCGGCCCTGGCCGGTGCCACACCGGAACAGAGCGAAGCGCTACGTACCTTTGGTGATCACCTGGGCGTGGCGTTCCAACTGGTCGACGACCTGCTGGACTACCGTGGCGACGCGGAAACCCTGGGCAAGAACGTCGGCGACGATCTGGCCGAAGGCAAGCCGACCCTGCCGCTGATCTACACCATGCGTGAAGGCACGCCGGAGCAGGCTGCACTGGTGCGCAAGGCCATCCAGAAAGGTGGCATCGAAGACCTGGAAAGCATCCGCGAAGCCGTGGAGGCCTCAGGTTCGCTGGATTACACCGCGCAACTTGCCCGTGACTACGTGGCCCGAGCAATCAAATGCCTCGACGCGCTGCCAGCCAGCGAATACCGCGATGCTCTGGTCGAGTTGAGCGAGTTTGCGGTCGCCCGCACGCACTGACAGACCACAACCTGTGGGGGCCATCTCCCACAGGTTTTCACCGCTTCGCCCCTCCTGCCTAAAACCCTATACAATGTGCGCTTTTTAGCGATCCTGAATCCAAGGAGCTTTAGTGAGCACGTTGCCACCCTGCCCAAAATGCAATTCCGAATACACCTACGAAGACGGCGCCCAGCTGATCTGTCCTGAGTGCGCCCACGAGTGGTCCGCCAGCGGCGAAGCCGAAACAGTGTCCGATGACACCGTGAAAAAGGATTCGGTCGGCAACGTCCTGCAGGACGGCGACACCATCACCGTGATCAAGGACCTCAAGGTCAAAGGCACCTCGCTGGTGGTCAAGGTCGGCACCAAGGTCAAGAACATCCGCCTGTGCGATGGTGATCACGACATCGACTGCAAGATCGATGGCATCGGCCCGATGAAGCTCAAATCCGAGTTCGTCAGAAAAGTCTGAGCCAGCTGTATTCCATCCCGCGTCCTGCGTGGGATGGTGCTTCGCCCTCCTCCGCTTCGCCCAACAATCCCTCGCAATAGCTAAACGCCAGCCGTTTTGACCTTACGCAACCTTTACCTTTTAAAAAACACAAACCGCCAATAGGTTCTTGCTATTTGATGAATAAGAATTATTCTCATTGAAACCAATCAATGGAGATGAGACCCATGACTTATTTGATCGACGCTTGGCTGGATCGCCCACACCCTTACCTCAGGATCCTGCATCGGGAAACCGGGGAAGTCTGTGCGGTACTTGAAGAAGAAGCCTTGAACGAGCTGCAGGATCAGGGTGATCTGGACGTCAACGGCTTGAGTTCCAGCGAGCCGGTGGTGCTCAAGGAACTGGTGCGCAATCTGTTTCTGTTCTGCTATGCCCGGGCGTTGCGCCCGACAAACGAACTGCACCACAAGATCGAAATATGAAAATCAGCGCAAAAAAAATTGTGGGAGCGAGCCTGCTCGCGAAGGCGGTGTGTCAGACAACATCAGTGTTGATTGTCAGGCCGAATTCGCGAGCAGGCTCGCTCCCACATTAGCCCGATGTGATATCGAGCCGGGTATTACAGAACGTCGAGCAGTTCGACGTCGAATACCAGTACGCTGTGCGGCGGAATGCTGCCAACGCCTTGAGCGCCGTAAGCCAGTTCGCTCGGCACGTACAGACGCCATTTGCTACCGGCGTTCATCAGTTGCAGGGCTTCGGTCCAGCCGGCGATCACGCCGCCAACCGGGAATTCTGCTGGCTGACCACGATCGTAGGAGCTGTCGAACACAGTGCCGTCGATCAGAGTACCGTGGTAGTGAGTGCGCACTTGATCTTCACGGGTTGGCTTGGCGCCTTCACCGGCGGTCAGCACTTCGAACTGCAGGCCGGAAGCCAGGGTGGTGATGCCATCACGCTTGGCATTTTCAGCCAGGAAGGCCAGGCCTTCGCCAGCAGCGGCTTCAGCCTTGGCTGCAGCTTCGGCTTGCATGATTTCGCGAATGACTTTGAAGCTCGCGGACATTTCTTCCTGACCCACACGGCTTTCCTTGCCGGCGAAAGCGTCGGTCAGGCCGGCCAGGATTGCGTCCAGGCTAACGCCCGGTGGCGGGTTGTCGCGCAGTTGGTCGCCCAGCTGACGGCCAATACCGTAGCTGACGCGGGTTTCGTCGGTGGACAGATTTACTTCGGACATGACACTGCTCCGCTGTGCGGACGGCTCAAGAACTTGCCGTGCGTGCACAGCGCGTCCCGGAGCGCCCGGAACCAAAAGGGCCAGCAGACTAGCACAGATGCCATTGCGTTGATGAGGGGCGTCAGTGCTGACACCCGATCGGGACCTTCAGACTCTCTTCGGTGCTCCCCCCCTGCCCGCACATCTCGTCATGAACCGAAACATGTACAAGGTTGAATGGCAACCTGGGAAAGGCATGAAGCACTTCACGTGCATGCTCGACCGAGCGCAGATGAAACGCCTCGCCGCTGGCATCGCTCAATGGATACGCCGCGCCATGCATCCGCGCCTCCAGCAGATAGATACCACCTTCCATAGAGATCAGATTCAGCTCATCGACCTTCCCGGCGATGGCATAAGCATTCAACTCTTGCAGGTTCATTGAACGCACCTCAAACAGTGGTGAGCCTAGACCTTTACAGGCATATGCCTCGACGCATCAAAGTACAAGGCACAAACGACACCGCCCGTCTGTTTCGCAACAGACGGGCGGCATGGATCGCAAAAAACTGCGATCAGTGCTTGGTCAGCTTATCCAGATACCCCATGGCAAATGCCGAAACCACGAAGGTCATGTGGATGATGACGTACCACTTCAAATGCTCGGGATCGACGTTCTTGGCGTCCATGAAAATCCGCAACAGGTGGATGGACGAAATGGCCACGATGGAAGCGGCCACCTTCATCTTCAATGAAGAGGAATCCATGGTGCCCAGCCAGTTGAGCTTTTCCTTGTCGTCGTCGATGTCCAGTTGGGAGACGAAATTCTCGTAACCGGAAATCATCACCATCACCAGCAAACCGCCCACCAGCGCCATGTCGATCAGCGACAGCAGCACCAGGATCAGGTCCGACTCGGCCATCGAGAACACGTTAGGGATAACGTGGAAGACTTCCTGGAAGAATTTCAGCGCCAGCGCCAGCAGCCCAAGGGACAGACCGAAGTAGATCGGCGCCAGCAGCCAGCGGGAGGCGTACATCGCATTTTCGATAAAACGTTCCATTGAATCTCACACATTGGACTGGAAATGCCCGCGAGTATACCAGCCACCTGTCTATACCCAGAAGCAGTCAGAAACCGTCGGGAAATCCGCAACCTGCGCGTGTATGACAAAGTTTTTCTGCTAGTGTCCAGACTATTGACAGCTCAGCGACATCGGACAGGAAGACTGGAAAATGGATGTGCGATTGCCTTTAACGAGCGCCGGACTTTGCCTCGCGCTGCTGATCAGTGGCTGTTCACCCAGCGATGAGAAGCGCCAAGTCAGCCTCAAGGAAAAGACCGCGCAGTTCGAGAAGTCTCTGGACGAGATTCAGGATTCAAAACTCAAGGGTGCCGTCGCCGAACTCGGAGGCTCACTGTTGTTGCTCGAACGTGCGCAACTCAAGCTCGACAGCAAACCGGTAGAAACCGAATACGCCGAAGACGCCCTCGCCGTGCTCAAGCACTACGCCACGCCACAAGCCTTGGTCGACACGTACATCAACGGCCTGTTCGTGTTGCACAAAGACTCCAGCTCCGATTACCTGACCGATCTGCAGCCGGTGTTCCCTTTCAACTTCAATATCCCGGCCGCGTTTCTCTTTCCCCACGGCCTGGAATGGCAGTCGGTAACGCTGAGCAACAAACGCGTCATCGCCTTTCAGCCGGAATGGTCAGAGACCGATCCCGGTATTCAGCTGAGCCCGTCGAGCTCCAATCTGACCAACCCCGATGACCTGACGGTGACCTACCCCTTCATCGATGGCCTGGACGTCGAAAACAAGAACCAGCCACAACCGGTGAGCCTGCAAGGCAAAGTCGAGGTCATTGCGCCGCGCAGGCTCTACAGCTTCGACCTGACGAAAAAGGACGTCGGCCAGACCCGCACGAACGACAACCTCAGCGTCACCCTGTTAACACTTGAAAAAAACCACGCCGAAATCGAATTCAACAACAGCGCGCCGTTGGCCCCGGAGGTCAGCGAAACACCGTTAAACCCGCTGATCGTGCAAGCCAAAGACACCACTGGGCAATTCCTCTCGCGCTCAGGATCGATCAACGAAACCGCCGCACAAATTGCTTTCTATCAGAAACAATTGGCGGAAATGCAGCAGCAAAAGGCCTGGAGCGAAACCTTCGAAAAACAGCTGGATGAGGAACAGCAAGCGTTCGAGAAGCAACAGAATCACCATTACACCAAGGTGTATTTCGACGGAACGATCGAAACCCTGGAGGTCAGCGTGCTGGACTTTTCGACCGCCACGGTGACCCGCAAGGACCTGGACCTGCCGGTCCGCCGACTCGATCGCAATACCACGCAGAAAACCATTCAACCCCTGTCGTTGCCGGTGGTGGTGTATGACGACCAGGCCCCGGCCTGGCTCAAGGGTGCAACGCTTGGCGAGGAGCAGCTGAAAAAAAGCGTGACCATCAGTCAGTCGGTCGACGACCCGAGCGCTGCACGTATCGAGTTCAATCACCTCAGAAGCTTCAATGATGAACTGCTCGGCACCTCCTTCAGCCCCGGCGACAGCCCGGTCAGTTTCTTTACCGAAGACAGCAGCGGCAAACGCGATGAGCCGATCGAATTGCCGCCAGAGGCTTACGAAGTCGATCCCCTTCGCGGCTCCATCACCTACGACCTGAACCTGTTTCCAGAAACGCCGGGTTATGTGGTGGGTTCCATGCCGCTGTTCCTGGCCACGATTGACAAGAAAACCATCGACGCCCACCAACTGCCCAAAGGCCTGGAACTCAAAGGCAACGCATTGGTGGTTGATCTGAAGCTGTTTCCAGCCCAGGACTGGCGTTTTTTCGCCAAGGACGACAGCGGCAATTATTTGAAGGAGATTCTTTCGGTCAGTCACGACGCGAGCGCAGAAGGCCCGGCATTATTCGGCGTGCATTATTTCTACGGGCAGCCCACCCGACTGGAAACCTATCAGCGAACCGATCTCGCCACGGTGCAATATGGATTCGAGGTCAAACTGGACAAGGCTGACACCTCCAACCTTGCCCAATAGCCTGCTCAATGCTCGGGCCGGAATTCGAAACCGAGATTACGGGAGCGGCCACCATTGATTTCCCGCAGCTGGGCTTGCAGATGCAGGCACCAGATTTGCGGATCATCGGCCAGCTCATAGCCGTGCAGGGTCAGGCTTTCAACAATGGTGTCCAGAATCGACTCAGCCACGAAGGGGCCATGAAACGGCCCTTGGGCCTTGATGGCCGAAGGTTGTTCGCCCGCCATTCCGGCGGCGAAGAGTAAGGTCCACATGCCCGTATCTCCCGCCAACGGGCGGATGGCGCATTCGATACGGGTCACAAGACCCAGGCATTGACGGGTGAGGCAGAGGTTGCGCGACATGGCGGCGACCCTCGTTAGATCCGGTATTCAGCCCCCACGGGAAGGCTGTCTCGATCCAGTGATTACTGTCGATATCCTTGACCACAGAATAGAAGAAAAGTCTGACTAGCATGTCAAGTAAGACCAGAAGGCGCCGAATGGTCATTGTGTGAATATTGACGTCAGAGTGATGGCACTTTCTAACCTGAATGTCGATTTTGACAATGATCAAAACCCTGCCGGGATCGTTCCCACACTTCGCGTGAGAATGCAGCCGGGACGCTCCGCGGCCTAAAAAGCGTGACGCGGAGCATCACAAGAGGCGTTCCCCACGCTGAGCGTGGGAACGATCATCGTTTCAGGCCGGTTTGGCTTCGACCAGTGCTTCCAGCGCAGCTTCCTTCTCGGCTTCCTTGATGTCCTCGTCGCTGATCATTTCTGCGATGACCCGCAAGCGTTCCACCACCCGTGCGTTGACGCTGCCTTCAGGGAATTCGCCATTCTCATCCGGCGCACCGGCAGGCTCACCGACCAACAGGCTCAGCGCTTCATCGGCCTGTCGAACCGCGTAGACGTGGAATTGCCCCGCGCGCACCGCGGCCAACACTTTCTCGTCGAGCATCAGCGTGGCAACGTTCGCCTGAGGAATGATCGCCCCTTGTTCACCGGTCAGCCCGCGCGCTTCGCAGAGGCGGAAGAAGCCTTCGATCTTCTCGTTGACCCCGCCCACCGCCTGCACTTCGCCGAACTGGTTGATGGAGCCGGTGATCGCAAAACACTGCTTGAGCGGTGTTTTCGACAAGGCCGAGATCAAGGTGCACGCCTCACCCAGCGACGCGCTGTCGCCATCGACGTAACCGTAGGATTGTTCCAGGGCAATACTGGCAGAAATCGCCAGCGGGAATTCCTGGGCGTAACGGCTGCCCAGATACCCCGTGAGGATCATCACGCCTTTGGAGTGAATCGGCTGGCCGAGGTTGACCTCACGCTCGATGTCGACAATGCCGCTGCCGCCCGGGTAAACCGTGGCGGAAATCCGCGCCGGAACACCGAACGCCGAGTCGCCGACTTCCAGCACTGTCAGCCCGTTGCACTTGCCGACGGCCGCGCCATCGGTGTCGATCAGGATGATCCCGGCCAGCATGTCATCGAGAATCCGCGCCGAGACGCGCCCGGTACGCGTGGCCTTGGCCTTGAGCGCACGTTCGATGTGCCCGGCATCGGTCATTTCGTCACCGGCCAGATGCCGAATGAAATCCGCCTCGCTGACCAGTTGGAACAGATCACCGATTCGCGCAGACAAACGCCCCTGATGCTCAGCCAGGCGAGCGCTGTACGTCGCCAGACGCGCCACTGCATCGGCGGTCAGCGGCGCCATGCCTTCTTCAGAAGTACGGGTTTTGAGTAGCTGGGCGAACTGTTCCAGGCTCTCATCGACCATCGGGATGTCTTCGTCGAAATCCACCAGGACACGGAACATCTCCTGGAAGTCCGGATCGAGGTCTTGCAGCGTGTAGTACAACTGGCGTGCGCCAATGATGACCACTTTGACCTGCAACGGAATATGTTGCGGATTCAGGGTCACGGTGGCGAAACGGCCCATCTCGCCCAGCGGCGATTCCATTTTCAGTTTGCGCGATTGCAGGGCGCGTTTCAGCGCATCCCACACGAACGGCTCGCTGAGCATTTTTTCCGCTTCAAGAATCAGGAAGCCACCGTTGGCGCGGTGCAACGCACCCGGACGCAACTGGCGATACGTGGTGTAGAGCGCGCCCTGATCGGTGGTGTATTCGATGCGGCCGAACAGGTTTTCGTAAGTCGGGTGCGGCTCGAAGACCACTGGCGCACCGCCGCTGAACGGGTGACCAACCACCAGGCTCGGGGCGTATTGCTCTTCCAGCAACTTGCGGGCGATGGCGTCGACCTTGCTGTCGTCCACCAATTGCTCGACCACAGTTTTCAGCAAATACACCTGCATGGCTTGCAGGTAACCGCAAACGCCGGCGTTTTCCGCGTATTTTTCCGACAGCGGCGCAAGCAATGGTTGCAAGGCCAGCGTGATGGTTTCTTCGTTAAGCTGGCGCAGTAGATTGCTCGACTCGCGCTTCCATTGCGGCAGGCTGGCGAGTTCTTCGTTCAGCCGTTCTTCCAGCCACGAAATGTCGTCGTGAAAACGTTCGCGATCAGCTTCCGGCAACTGGGCGAATTCGGCTTCGTCCACGGCCTTGCCTTCACTCATCGGGGTGAAGGCGATGTTGGTGCTATCGCGGTACAGCGCGACTTCCTTCTCCAGCGCCAGGCGCTCGATCACGTCCAGCGCCTTGTCGTAACGCTGGTTGAAGGCGCGGTCGATGGCGCTTTTCTTTTGCTGGTAGGACGGGTGCTCAAATACGGCCGGAAAAGTCGCCAGCAAGTTATCGATCAAACCGTTGATGCCATCGATGAAGGCCCCGGCGGTGCCTGATGGCAGTTCCAGTGCGCGAGGCTCGCGAGGGTCATCGAAATTGTTGACGTAGACCCAGTCCGCCGGGGTCTGCAGGCGTTTGCCTTCGGCTTTCAGGTAGCGTTTGACGAACGAAAACCGGCCAGTGCCGGGCTCGCCCATGACGAATACGTTGTAACCGGGGCGTGGCATGGCCACACCAAACTGCAAGGCTTCGACCGCACGTTCCTGGCCAAGCACACCGCGGAAGGGCTCCAGATCATTGGTGGTAGAGAAGCTGAACTGTTCAGCGGAAAACGGACGGGTCAGCGCTTCGGGCGCTAGACGCAAGCTGGCAGCAACAGGATCAGGCATCGGGCTTCCTTACATCAGGCGGGGCAGATAGCGGCATTCTGGCGCTGCCCATACCTCACTTGCAAGGCGCGCCTCAAGCCAAAGCATAGACAAACCGTCATCCCCAGGCGGACCGGGCCCAAATCAGTGATTTCAACGAATGTTTTGCAAAAAATCACGGAACCACGGGATCGTGCCTAAACTCCAAACTGCGCGGCTGGATTAATAACCGGCCCACTGGCGCCGGATTGGGCCAGACCCCTTGTCCATTGGTATGCACATAAAGAGAACAAAGCTATGAAACGGATTCTTCTCGGTACTCTCTTCACCGCTGTATCCATCAACGCCATGGCTCAGGCGCCAGGCGGCCCGGATTGCGGGTGGGGCAACATGCTGTTCGAAGGTCAGCGTGGCACCCCGGCTCACTTCCTGGCATCCACCACCAACGGCACTTCCGGCAACGCGACTTTTGGTATGACGTCCGGTACCAACGGTTGCTCGACCAATGCGTCGCTGACCTATGGCGGCAAATCCTGGATTGCCATGAATGGCATGATGAACGAGCTGTCCGAAGACATGGCTAAAGGTCAGGGCGAAGCGCTGACTACTTACGCCGTGGTACTGGGCGTGGCGCCGGAAGACCGTGCGCACTTCGCCGCTGTGACTCATGAGCACTTCCAGCAGATCTTCAGCAAGGCTGACGTGACCGCTGACGACGTGCATACCAACACCCTGGCCGTCCTGAAAAGCGATCCTCGTCTGGCCAAGTACGCGACTCAAGCTTAAGCTCGACCCGCCCGCTCCTTTTAGGGGCGGGTTTTATTTTTTGAACCTGGCCCTTTTGGCCTGCCCCTTTGGGTCTTTGTTTCTTCCGACTTAAGTTGCCCACTATGCTCAAACGCCTTGCCTGGCTGGCGCTCTGTGTCTGCGCCCCGCTGTCCGCCGCGCCCCACATTGACAATCAACGTTTGCAGCAACTGGCCAATGACCCCTTCTGGATTTCCCTGGGCCACTACGAAACCGCCAAACTCGGTGGCTGGCGCAGCTATGTCAGCGACAAGAAATTCTTTCTCGCCGCCGATGGCAACGAACATCCCGAGCGTGAACTGGCAGCGACAGTGCAGGCCCTGTACGCCCCGGCCAGCGCTGGCGAAAAACACGCGCAGTGCGTTTACCCGGCCCGTACCCGCTGGCTCAAAGCGCAGCTCAACCTGACTGACCTGCCGACACTGGACTGCAGCGAATTCAAGCAATGGTTCAAGGATGTTTCGCCTCACAGCGCGGTGATGATTTTCCCGGCGGCCTACCTGAACAGTCCGTCATCGATGTTTGGCCACACCCTGCTGCGCATCGACCAGGCTAATGTGCAGAGCGATCAAACGGCCCTGCTCAGTTACGCAATCAACTTCGGTGCGTACATCGAAGGCTCGGATAACAGCATCCTGTATGCCTGGAAAGGTTTGATGGGCGGCTATCCGGGGCTGTTTGCGCTGGTGCCTTACCAGGAAAAACTCTCGGAATACCGCAGCCTTGAAAACCGCGATTTGTGGGAATACCGGCTGAACCTGACTCAACAAGAAACCGAGCGCATGGTCGAGCACGTCTGGGAGCTGAAGCAGATCCAGTTCGACTATTTCTTCTTCGACGAAAACTGCTCCTATCGCTTGCTGGAACTGCTGCAAGTGGCTCGCCCGAGCCTGCGGCTGACCGAACAATTCCCGCTCACAGCAATTCCCACTGACACCGTCAAAGCCGTGAAAGAAGCCGGGCTGGTGCAGTCGATCGAATATCGTCCGTCCCGTGAGCGTGAACTGCTCAGCCGCGCCGAGCCGTTGACTGACGAAGAACAGGAATGGGTATTGAAAGTCAGCGCCGACCAGAAACAACTGCAAACGCCGGCGTTCAACGCTCGACCCAAGGATCGTCAGGCGCTGATCATCGACGCCGCCTATCGCCTGGAGCGCTACCGCGCCAACGGCCAGGAGCGTGATCCGCAACGGGCGCAGCGCAGTTTCGAACTGCTGCGGGCGATCAACCAGAACCCGCCACCGGAACTGGACATCCCGCAACCCGGCTTGCCTGAGGATGGCCATGAATCGCGCACCTGGCAGGCCGGCATCGGCACGCGGGGCGACAAGGCCTTTGGCGAATATGGCCTGCGCATGGCCTATCACGACCTCAACGACAACGCTGAAAGCTTTCCCCTCGGCGCGCAGATCGAGATCCTGCAGATGAAACTGCGCCAGTACGAAGGCAATGAGTGGCAGTTGCAGCAGCTGGACCTGGCGACCATTCGCTCACTGACTCCGCGTAACGAGCTGTTGCAACCGCTGTCGTGGCAAGTCACGGGCGGTCTGGAGCGCGTGCCGGGCAAGCATGACGACGAAACCCTGGTCAGCCACGTCAACGGTGGCGGCGGCGGTACCTGGCAACTGGGTGAGGACATGCTCGGGTTTGCCCTGGGGACCGTGCGCGTGGAGCACAACAACGACTTCGCCGGGTTCATCGCGCCGGCGGCCGGTTTCAATACGGGCCTGCTGTGGAAAAATCCGCTGGGTAATTTCAGTCTGGAGGCCAAGGGCGACTTCTTCACCAATGGCGAGGTACGCCGTAGTGTGAGTCTGAATCAGCAATGGGAATTGTCGCGCAACCTGGGTTTACGCCTGAGTGCCCAACGCGAATTTAGCCACCTGGCATCGCCCGAGAACGAAGTGATGCTTGAGGTGAAGTGGTATCACTATTGATCAGCCACACCACCACCCCTGTTGTTTTGTGGCGTTCAATAGATTTTTCACAGACCTTCTACAAACGCCTCACGAATCCACTCCTAGACTTCCCCATAGGCCGTTGACGGTCTGGGAGTCTGAGATGTGGCGTTGCGTGGGTGTGGTGGGTTTGCTGATGTTGATCGCGGGTTGCCAGACGACCCACGAGGATCTGATCGCCAAGGGTTATCCACCGGCATTCGCCGATGGTTTCGATGACGGTTGCAGCAGTGGCCGACAAGCCGCTGGCGCAATCACCGGTGAGTTCCGCAAAAACGTCCCACGCTACCTCAAGGACAAACAGTATGCCGAGGGCTGGAGCGACGGCTTTCGTCAATGCCAGGCCATGCGTGAAAGCGAGGACCGTGAGGATTATCGCAGCCGCCATTGGGACGATCGGGACAAAGCCTGGCAACATCAAAAGGACCAGGACGCCGCCCGTGCCTATCGCTCGCAATAAGTCGCTGACAGGCATCCCTCGAAACTAAAAGCCTGCGACCATGGCCCAAACCCTATAACGGGAGAAAACCATGAGTCGCGCCTTCGTCAATGAAGATAACGCCGCCGCGCAAGCCGATCAGCCGGTCGAACGGCAGGTCAGTGCGCAGCCCAATTACGTCACGCCCACGGGGCTGGCCCAGTTGCAGGCGAAAGTTGCGCAACTGCAACACCTGCTCAGCGAGCAATCCGCGAAAGGTGATCAAGCAGACAAGCAGCGTCAGGCCGACCTTGAGCGAGACCTGAGGTATTTCAACCAGCGCCTGCAAAGCGCTCAAGTAGTGACCGCCCCCAGCTCGACGCAAAAAGTGCAGATCGGCAGCCGTGTGACCTTCGCTGACGAACACAACACCGAGCAAACCGTGCAACTGGTCGGTGAAGATCAGGCCGACGCGGCGGCGGGACTGATCAATTGGGGCTCACCGCTGGGCCGGGCGTTGCTCGGGGCGCAACTCGATGACGAGGTGCTGTGGCAACGTCCGGCCGGCGATCAGCTGATCGAGATCATCCGCATCGAACCAGCTTAAACCACGCCTTGAGCGAGCATGGCGTCGGCGACTTTGACGAAGCCGGCGATGTTCGCGCCTTTGACGTAGTTGACCCGGCCATTTTCCTCGCCGTAATGCACGCACGCATGGTGGATCGACTGCATGATCGCGTGGAGCTTGCTGTCCACTTCGCCACCAGTCCATAGCAAACGCATGGCGTTCTGCGACATCTCCAGCCCACTCACCGCGACACCACCGGCGTTAGACGCCTTGCCCGGTGCGAACAAAATGTCCGCTTCCACAAAAAGGTCCACCGCCTCAAGCGTGGTCGGCATGTTCGCGCCTTCTGCCACACAGATGCAGCCGTTGCGCAGTAACGTGCGAGCCGCCTCGGCGTCCAGTTCGTTTTGGGTAGCGCACGGTAGCGCGATGTCGCAGCTCAACGCCCACGGGTGCTGGCCAGCGAGAAATTCCAGTCCAAATCGGGCGGCCAGCTCACTGATGCGCCCGCGCTGGACGTTCTTCAGTTCCAGCACCGCCAGCCACTGCTCTTCGGTCAAACCGCTTTCGCAGTACAGCGTGCCTTCGGAGTCAGACAACGAAATCACTTTGCCGCCCAGGTCCATGACCTTGCGCGCCGCGTATTGCGCAACGTTGCCGGAGCCCGAGATGGCCACGCGCTTGCCTTCAACGGCCTCACCGCGACGCTTGAGCATTTCTTCCGCGAAGTACACACAACCGAAACCGGTGGCTTCCGGGCGAATCAGGCTTCCGCCATAGCTCGGCCCCTTGCCGGTCAGCACGCTGGTGAACTGATTGCTCAGGCGCTTGTATTGGCCGAACAGAAAACCGATCTCGCGCGCACCGACGCCGATATCACCGGCCGGAACGTCAACGTCTGCACCGATGTGACGGTACAACTCGCTCATGAAGGCCTGGCAAAACCGCATGACTTCAGCGTCGCTTTTGCCTTTCGGGTCGAAGTCCGAACCGCCTTTGCCGCCACCCATTGGCAGCGAAGTCAGCGAGTTTTTGAAGGTCTGTTCGAAGGCGAGGAACTTCAGCACGCCAAGGTTTACGGACGGATGGAAACGCAGCCCGCCCTTATAAGGACCGATGGCGCTATTCATCTGGATGCGGAAACCGCGATTGACCTGCACCTTGCCTTGATCGTCGACCCAGGAAACCCGAAAAACGATCGCCCGTTCCGGCTCGCAAATCCGCTCCAGGATGCCGGAGGTCAAATAGTGCGGATTGGCTTCAAGAAACGGCCACAGGCTGCGCAGGACTTCTTCTACGGCCTGATGGAATTCAGGCTGGTCCGGGTCGCGTTTTTTCAGACGGGCAAGGAAGGATTCGACGGATTCGATCATGGAAAAGTCTCGGCAAATTTATTGTCGTTGGAAAAGTTTGGGCCGGACTTTAACAAATTGACTGCGCACCATGACAGCGCAAAATGTCGCATTTATGAAATTAAATGGTGCACTGAATATAAATTCACCCCGATTTCGGACGGATTGTGCACCGGAAAAGGGATCCACGATCTGGATCGTTGCACCATCAGATACACCGCTTTCGCAGGCAAGCCAGCTCCTACAGTTTTTGGTGGTGTTCGCACTTTCGGGTATTGCTCGATCCTTGTGGGAGCTGGCTTGCCTGCGATGAATGCGCCACGGTGCGTCTGAAAAAATGCGCAAAAAAAACGGAGCCCCGAAAGGCTCCGCTCTTTATGCAACCCACCCCAAATCAGGCCAGTTTTTTGTGCCGGACACGATGCGGCTGGGTAGCGGCTTCGCCGAGACGTTTGCGACGATCGGCTTCGTACTCGGTGTAGTTGCCTTCGAAGAACACGGCTTGCGAGTCGTCTTCGTAGGCCAGGATGTGAGTCGCGACGCGGTCAAGGAACCACCGATCGTGAGAGATCACAATGGCAGCGCCCGGGAAGTCCAGCAGGGCTTCTTCCAGGGAACGCAGGGTTTCAACGTCGAGGTCGTTGGACGGTTCATCGAGCAGCAGGACGTTGCCGCCCTCTTTCAGGGTCAGCGCCAGGTGCAAGCGACCGCGCTCACCACCGGACAGGTCCTTGACGAACTTCTGCTGATCGCCGCCCTTGAAGTTGAAGCGACCGACGTAGGTGCGCGACGGGATCTCGTAGTTGCCGATGCGGATCTGGTCGGAACCGTCGGAGATTTGCTGGAACACCGTCTTGCTGCCGTCCAGGTCTTCGCGGCTCTGATCGACGCAGGCCAGTTGCACGGTTTCGCCGACTTCGATGGTGCCCGAATCCGGTGTTTCCTTGCCCATCAGCATGCGGAACAGGGTCGATTTACCGGCACCGTTACCGCCGATCACACCAACGATGGCGCCTTTAGGCATGGAGAACGACAGGTTGTCGATCAACACGCGATCGCCATAACCCTTGGAAACGTTCTTGAACTCGATGACCTTGTCACCCAGGCGCGGACCGGCCGGGATGTAGATCTCGTTGGTTTCGCTGCGCTTCTGGAATTCCTGCGATTGCATTTCTTCGAAGCGTTGCAGACGAGCCTTGGATTTGGACTGGCGGGCCTTGGCGCCTTTGCGCACCCACTCCAGTTCTTCCTTCATGGCTTTTTCGTGGGCCGACTGCTGCTTGGATTCGGCAGCCAGACGATCGGACTTGGCTTCGAGCCAACCCGAATAGTTGCCCTCGTACGGGATACCGGCGCCGCGGTCGAGCTCGAGGATCCAGCCGGCAACGTTGTCCAGGAAGTAACGGTCGTGCGTGATCGCGACCACGGTGCCCGGGAAGTCGTGGAGGAAATGCTCCAGCCATGCGACGGAATCGGCGTCCAGGTGGTTGGTTGGTTCGTCGAGCAGCAGCATGTCGGGGGCGGACAGCAGCAGGCGGCACAGGGCCACACGACGCTTTTCACCACCGGAGAGGAATTCGATCTTGGCATCCCACGCTGGCAAACGCAGCGCATCGGCAGCGACTTCCAGTTGGCGATCCAGGTTGTGACCGTCGCTGGCCTGCAGGATGGCTTCGAGCTTGGCTTGTTCGGCAGCCAATTTGTCGAAGTCGGCGTCTTCTTCAGCGTAAGCCGCGTAGACCTCGTCCAGGCGCGCCTGAGCGTTCTTGATCACGCTGACCGCTTCCTCGACCACTTCACGTACGGTCTTGGTCGGATCCAGGATTGGTTCCTGTGGCAGGTAGCCGATGTTCAGGTCCGGCATCGGACGGGCTTCGCCGTCGAACTCGGTGTCGACGCCCGCCATGATTTTCAGCAGCGTGGATTTACCCGAACCGTTGAGGCCGAGTACGCCGATCTTGGCGCCGGGGAAGAACGACAGAGAGATGTTTTTGAGGATTTCCCGCTTCGGCGGAACAACTTTACCCAGCCGATGCATGGTGAATACGTATTGAGCCATGGAGAACCTAGGGTCAGTGAACGATGAATGATTGGAGCGCAGGCGATGCCCGTCCAGGCTGTGCGCGTCGACGATTGATGGCTATCAATGCAGCGCGCTGAAAAAACCTGATTCTAGGAGCTGGAACGCTCCCGCGTAACCGGCAAAGCTACCTTATTGACAGAAGGCAGTCCAGCCGGGCAGGACTGGCACTTTGCCACAACTCAAGGCATGCTAGGCGCCCTTCGGGCGTCCGGCTTATAGTGCACGTCGCGCCAGTCCAGCCAATCCGCAGGATTACAGTTTGTCTAATGTCACGCCGCCCCTGACCACCAGTGCACCGACTGTTGCGCCCGGCTCCCCCCTGCGCGGTTCGTTGAAGGGCGCGCTGGCGATGCTCGTTCTATTGTTGCTCGCACTGCTGTTCTGGCAGTTGCTGGACCAGCTTCGCGAAACCCAGAAAAGCCAACGCCAGTACACCATCGACTACTCCGCAGATCTGGCCTCGCAAATCAGCCTGAACATGGCACTTAACGCCCAGATCGCCCTCAACCTGCTACCGATCGTCGAGCAACCGCAAAGCGCTGACGAGCAGCAGGCGCTGCTGCGCAAGTTGCAACATTCCTTGCCTGAACTGCGCAGCCTTGCGTTGCTGAGCCCTTCTGGAAAAATCCTTGGCGACAGCGCCACCGACAGCCAGGACGCCGACTACCTGAGTGAACTGGTCCGACGCAGCCGCGCCCAGGCGCATTATTTCAGTAACGCCGATGATGGCTCCGTGGTGCACCTGCTGTTACATCAAGCCAGCGGCAGCACCCGCGGCTACTGGGTGCTGCGCCTGACACCTACATTTTTTTCGTCGCTGAGCAAACCAAACGAAGCCGGTATCCGCCCCCTATGGCTGGTGGAAAACCGCATCAATCACCAGATCATCAGCCGTGACGAAGCCCTGCCCTCAGTCAATCCGGGCATGCTGACTCCGGACGATCAGGCCAACAGCGTGCTGACGGTTCCCCTGAGCAGCAGCGACTGGCAACTGCGCGGGCTGTTCGACCGCCAGCGCGTGATCGAACAATTGCTGCCGGCGTTTATCGGCAAATGCCTGCTGGGGCTGGCCTTCTCGCTGCTGCCGTTCATCGTTTTATTGAATATGCGTCGGCGTCAACGCCAGCTGCACGAAGGCCGTCGACGCTATCAGGATATTTTCGAAGGCACCGGCGTCGCCCTGTGTGTACTCGACGTATCCGGCCTCAAAAGCGGTTTCGACAAGGCCCGGTTGCACAGCAACGAGCAACTGCAAGCCTGGCTGGAAACCCCGGAACAGCGTCAGCAATTGCTGCAGGAATTGCGCATCACCGAGGTCAACCAGGTCGCCCTGCAACTGCTCAACGTCAACTCCTGCGATCAGGCGCGCAAACTGCTGATCGACGGCGGCCCGCTGGACGGCACCGCCATCGGCAACCAGATGCTCGAAGCGGTGCTCAATCATCAGAAGCAGCTTGAACTGGAAATCAAACTCCAGGACGCCAGTGGCCGCGACCAGCACTTGTGGCTGGTGCTGCGCCTGCCGGAAGACCAGGACGACTATAAAGCGGTGATCCTGAGCATCACCGACATCACCAGTCGCAAGCTCATCGAACTGTCGCTGCTGGAGCGTGAAGGATTCTGGTCCGACGTGGTGCGCACCGTGCCGGATCATCTGTACGTGCAAGACGTGATCAGCCAGCGAATGATTTTCAGCAACCACCACCTGGGCCAGACGCTCGGTTACAACCGTACCGAGCTGCACCAGATGGGCGAGTACTTCTGGGAAATCCTCCTGCACCCCGAAGATGCCGATTTCTATCACCGCTCGCGCCAGACCCAGCGGCACGCCGGTTACAGACAATTGCTGCAGTGCCAACTGCGCTTCCGTCACCGGGACGGCAAGTGGCGGCGTTTCGAGATCCGCGAACAGGCACTGGCGCGGGACAAGCACGATCAGGTGACGCGGATCATCGGCGTGGCCAAGGACATCACCGAACAGATCGAAGCCAGCGAGTCCCTGCGCGACAGCGAACAGCGTTACCGGATGCTCGCCGAAAGCATCAGCGACGTGATTTTCTCCACCGACAGCAAGATGGCGCTCAATTACGTCAGCCCGTCGGTGCAAGCCGTGCTGGGCTACGACGCCGACTGGATTTTCCAGAATGGCTGGCAGTCGACCATCGCCAACCCGCAACAGCTGGCCGGCATCTACGCCCTGATGGACCGGGTCAGCAAAGCGCTGAATAAACCCGAGCAACTGGCGCTGCTGCGCAGTCAGGTGCAGACCCAGCTGTTTTTGTTCGACTGCCTGCGGGCCGACGGGCGCAAGATTCCGATCGAACTGCGGCTGGTGCTGGTCTGGGACGAACACGGTGCATTCGAAGGCGTGCTGGGCGTCGGTCGCGACATCAGCCAGCAACGTCGGGCCGAGAAAGACTTGCGCATGGCGGCGACCGTATTCGAACACTCGACCTCGGCGATCCTGATCACCGACCCGGCCGGCTACATCGTCCAGGCCAACGAAGCCTTCAGCCGCGTCAGCGGTTATGCCGTGGAGCAGGTGCTCGACCAGTTGCCGAACTTGCTGACGGTCGATGATCAGCAGGAAGCCCATCTGCGTTATGTGCTCAAGCAACTGCATCAGCACAGCACCTGGGAAGGTGAAGTGTGGCTCAAGCGGCGCAATGGCGAACATTATCCGGCCTGGGTCGGGATCACGGCGGTGCTGGACGATGAAGGCGATCTGGCCAGTTATGTGTGCTTCTTCAGCGACATCAGCGAGCGCAAGGCCAGTGAACAGCGGATTCATCGCCTCGCCTATTACGACGCCCTGACCCACCTGCCCAACCGCACACTGTTTCAGGATCGCCTGCATACCGCGCTGCAATCGGCCGAACGGCAGAAGTCCTGGGTGGTGCTGATGTTCCTCGATCTGGACCGCTTCAAGCCGATCAACGACTCCCTGGGCCACGCCGCGGGCGATCGCATGCTCAAGGAAATGGCCACGCGACTGCTCGGTTGCGTCGACGATGACGACACCGTGGCACGCATGGGCGGCGATGAATTCACCTTGCTGCTGCAACCGCGCATTAACCGTGAAATTGCGTTGAACCGGGCGATTCATGTGGCGGAACAGATTCTCGCGAGCCTGGTGAAACCGTTCGTGCTTGAAGGCCGCGAATTCTTCGTCACCGCCAGCATCGGCATCGCCTTGAGCCCACAGGACGGCAACGAACTCAGCCAGCTGATGAAGAACGCCGACACCGCGATGTACCACGCCAAGGAGCGCGGCAAGAACAACTTCCAGTTCTATCAGGCAGACATGAACGCCAGTGCGCTGGAGCGTCTGGAGCTGGAAAGCGATCTGCGTCACGCCCTGGAACAAAACGAATTCGTTCTGTACTACCAGCCGCAGTTCAGCGGTGACGGCAAACGCTTGACCGGCGCCGAAGCCTTGCTGCGCTGGCGTCATCCGCGGCGCGGACTGGTGCCGCCGGGGGACTTCATTCCGGTGCTCGAAGAACTCGGTCTGGTGGTGGATGTCGGCGACTGGGTGATCAGCGAGGCCTGCCGTCAGCTCAAGACCTGGCATCAGGCCAAGGTCCGGGTGCCCAAGGTGTCGGTGAACATTTCGGCCCGGCAATTCTCCGACGGCCAACTCGGCACACGGATCGCCACCATCCTCAAGGAAACCGGCCTGCCACCCGCGTGCCTGGAGCTGGAGCTGACCGAAAGTATCCTGATGCGGGAAGTCAGCGAAGCGATGCAGATTCTCGCCGGGCTGAAAAACCTCGGTCTGAGCATTGCGGTCGACGACTTCGGCACCGGTTACTCATCGCTCAACTACCTCAAGCAATTCCCGATCGATGTGCTGAAAATCGACCGCACCTTCGTCGACGGCCTGCCATCGGGTGAGCAGGATGCGCAGATTGCCCGCGCGATCATTGCCATGGCCCACAGCCTCAATCTGGCGGTCATCGCCGAGGGCGTGGAAACCCATGAGCAGCTCGACTTCCTGCGCGAGCATGGGTGTGATGAGGTTCAGGGGTATCTGTTCGGACGGCCGATGCCGGCGAGCCGGTTTGAAGCGCAGTTCAGCAATGATGCGTTGTTCATGTTCGACTGAGATTTTGTAGGGAGGCCATCGCCAGCAGGCTGGCTCCCACAGGTTTTTTGGGTGCACGCAAGATTTGTGACCGCTGAAGATCCACTGTGTGAGCGAGCTTGCCTGCGATGAGGCCGGCATGATCACCGCTGATCCCGTCATGAAGCCCACTTGTCTGCGACATGATGTCCTTTCATATGCCTTCCAAAACCCGATGGGTTAGAATGCCCCCCTTTTCTGCCCCCGATCCTTGAGGACCGCCATGTTCAGCCGTGATTTGACTATTGCCAAGTACGACGCCGATCTCTTTGCCGCCATGGAGCAAGAAGCTCAGCGCCAGGAAGAGCACATTGAGCTGATCGCTTCGGAAAACTACACCAGCCCTGCGGTGATGGAAGCTCAAGGCTCGGTACTGACCAACAAGTACGCCGAAGGCTACCCGGGCAAGCGCTACTACGGTGGTTGCGAGTTTGTCGACGTGGTCGAGCAACTGGCCATCGACCGTGCAAAAGAACTGTTTGGCGCTGATTACGCCAACGTTCAGCCGCACGCCGGTTCGCAAGCCAACAGCGCCGTTTACCTGGCTCTGCTGCAAGCGGGCGACACCATCCTGGGCATGAGCCTGGCCCATGGCGGTCACCTGACCCACGGCGCCAGCGTTTCGTCCTCCGGCAAGCTGTACAACGCCGTGCAGTACGGCATCGACGGCAACGGCCTGATCGACTACGACGAAGTCGAGCGTCTGGCGGTTGAGCACAAGCCGAAAATGATCGTGGCCGGTTTCTCTGCTTACTCGCAGATCCTGGACTTCCCGCGTTTCCGCGAAATCGCCGACAAGGTTGGCGCCTACCTGTTCGTCGACATGGCCCACGTCGCCGGTCTGGTCGCCGCTGGCGTCTACCCGAACCCGGTCCCATTCGCTGACGTCGTGACCACCACCACGCACAAGACCCTGCGCGGTCCACGTGGCGGCCTGATCCTGGCTCGCGCCAACGCCGACATCGAGAAGAAGCTGAACTCCGCAGTATTCCCTGGCGCCCAGGGTGGCCCGCTGGAGCACGTGATCGCGGCTAAAGCGATCTGCTTCAAGGAAGCGCTGCAACCTGAGTTCAAGACCTACCAGCAACAAGTGGTGAAAAACGCCAAGGCCATGGCCGGCGTATTCATCGAGCGCGGTTTCGACGTGGTTTCCGGCGGTACTGAAAACCACCTGTTCCTGCTGTCGCTGATCAAGCAGGAAATCTCCGGTAAAGACGCCGACGCCGCTCTGGGCAAAGCGTTCATCACCGTGAACAAGAACTCCGTGCCAAACGATCCACGCTCCCCGTTCGTCACCTCCGGCCTGCGCTTCGGTACTCCGGCTGTGACCACTCGCGGCTTCAAGGAAGCAGAGTGCAAAGAACTGGCCGGTTGGATCTGCGACATCCTGGCGGACCTGAACAACGAAGCGGTGATCGACGCCGTTCGTGAGAAGGTCAAGACCATCTGCAAGAAGCTGCCGGTGTACGGCGCTTAATCAGCCCCGTTAAACCGCAGTAAAAAAAGCCGGCACTTGTGCCGGTTTTTTTCGTCTGTGTTTCGTAACGCCAATAACAACCTACTTATATATCAACATCAATAACTACTTATTAATTACACCAACAACTCCCAACCACACCAACTTGGCGACACACAAAATACCGAAAAAGATCTATTATTTTGCAACACACCAAAAACACCCACCTGAAAACCTCATGATAGTCTAACTCCAACTCATAACAGAACAACGAATAACCTGACTTACCAAGCAATCAACAACAAAGGTTATTCACCTATCATACGAGAGACATTCACGATGCAAAACATAGATAAAACACAATCATTCACCGCTCAACTATTTGTCGACAACAAGCCGGTAGCCGTATCTCGCAAGATCATGCAAAAAATGCTCGAAGCCCCTGATATCCCGGAGGAATGGGCCGAGGTTCTCCGTAGGAAACTCGTTCATTCCGCAAATCTTCTGAGCTACGGCGAGGGTGTAACTCCCGACACTTTCCTCTTCGTCTATCACGACGATGTCTATACCATCAAGATTGCAGATGACAGTGGGAAGTTCATCAATACTGCAAGTATGGAAGGCGAACTGCGCAACTTAACAGTCTTCGAGGGTGATGACCCCACTTACTTTCGCATCATAAACCGCACGGGTGAAAATTCGAAACTTGATGACTTGCCAGATGAATTCAATAAAATTCGCCTTCACACTGGACCACAACGCCGAGAAGTCCATACCTATGGCGAAGCACCTAACTTCCCGGTGCTTACGGACTACGAAGATCGCGGTGGACGACTTGTATTCTTCGAACTGAAAATCATCAAGCGTAATGTTTCTATGTAAAGCAGCCGATCGCCCCCTCGAGAGCAGGACTCTGGTACTCCAACTGTGACCACTCATGAGAAGGTCAAGGCAATCTGCAAAAAGCTGCCGGTGTACGGCGCTTAACCAGCCCGCATTACCGAATAAAAAAGCCCGACCAGGAATGATCGGACTTAATGAGATGGTCAGTCTGATCGAGAAGTCCAGCAGGTTTACGCTTGCAGGGCTTTTCTCGTTTTTGGCGGAGGATCTCTCATGAACACGATGACACTTCTCGGTATCGACATTGGCAAACACAGTTTCCACCTGCACGGCCAGGTCGCCAAAGGTCATCAGGTTTTACGCAAGAAACCAGTCGCGGCCAGTTGCTCAGCACATTGGCCCAACTGTCGGCCTGCACGGTGGTGATGGAATCGTGCGGCGGCGCCCATTGGCTGGCTCGAAAGATCGGTGCAATGGGCCTTGAGGTGAAGCTGATCGCCCCGCAGCATCCGGTTCCATTGCGCCTCAAGGCTGTGGTTTTTCAGGACAGTCGGGAGCGGCTACTCATCGAGGGCCGAGCGTTGTAACAGCAACGCTCACAACGAGCCCGAATACATTAGCGCAAGCCAGCTTTACCGAAAACAACCAATAAGGTTGCAGGAGATGGGCTGACCATACATTTTTGTGCACGCAACTTTTAGACAGGCAGGACACGCAAGAATTGTTCGCCACCCAATTAAACCAACTCAACCGCAACCCTATATTCAAAAAACACTAACCGACTCACTACATCCGCCAAAACAATTGGATGTACATAAGCTCAACGCAACCCTACACAAATACCCAAACACCTATATTCTAGATTTCAGCAAAGCCATTAACTTGTTAACCAACTAGCTTTACCTCTTAAAAACACTCAAATGGATATTGAGAACACATCATGAGTACCGACCGACAAAAATCCTTTATCGCGACCATTGGCGCCCAAACTACTTTGGTTCACTTTCTTGACGTGGTGCATGGAGAAGAAGCAACCGTATTCTCCTCGTCCTTCAGTGGTGGGTTCTTCACCGGAAGACCAGAAACGCGGGATGACTCCCACTTTCTGAGCCTACGCCCCGAACCCCGTTTAACCCTTTATTTCAGGTATACCAGTTCCGGTTACAGGCTCTACATCCGGACACCAGGCCCCTATTATGGAAAGTGTCTCAGCATTAGTGAAAATGGACTTCTGGGTGCCTTTCCGAGCGAAGGAGCGAAAACCTTTAACCTGATAGATAAGCGAGGATTTATCCTGCCAATTGACGGCGTCAAAACAGATACATTAAATATATATCTACAGGTAGCAGGATCGCCCGGAGCTCTGCACATACACCGACTGCACGATTCCAAATTTACTTATTTTGCCGACAGGAATGAATCTCCATACATGTTTAATTTTACAATCCTGGAACGAAACGCCCACTACCTTGATTACCCCAAAGAAGTTTAAGCTTTCCACGCTATTTTTCACAGTTTGGCCGATGATATGATCGGCCAAACTCAGGGTAAAAACATATGCTCTTGCCATCAGCCATTGAATACTAAAACCACAATCACGCTTGATTGACTCCACACTCTTCCCGCAACATTGGCAATAATCGCTTCACGCCCTTCCCGCGCCTCATCGTCAGCCATCTCCGCGTCACACGCCTGTTTAAGCGCAAGGAACTGAGCACCACTGGTCAGACCGGTCATGCCAATTTTTCGGTTTCCCCTTGTAATTGAGAAAAACCCTAGCCTAGACTGCGCCTGCACTGGACATACCGGTAAGACCACAATAATTAAGTCCTGAATCTGATGCGCTAAGCGCACGGCAGCCAGGACACCGACCAGGATTCCTCCCATGCTCAGATGGTGCTCGCGCTCAATCTTCCTCCAAGTGGTTCTCGGACTGGTGCTCGGCATCGTCTGCGGGCTGACCCTTCCTGAATACTCCGCCCAGCTAAAACCCCTCGGCGACGGCTTCATCAAACTGATCAAGATGCTCATCGGTCTGATCGTGTTCTGCGTAGTGGTCAGCGGCATCAGCGGTGCCGGCGACCTGAAGAAGGTCGGACGTATCGGCCTGAAATCGGTGATTTACTTCGAAATCCTGACCACCATCGCTCTGGTGATCGGCTTGGTGTTCGCCTTCAGCACCGGCATCGGCAGTGGCGCGAATATTCATCTGGATCAGCTCTCCACCGCTGACATAGGCGATATCGCCCAGCGCGGCCAGCACATGCACACCACCACGCAGTTCCTGATGGACCTGATCCCGACCTCGGTGATTGGTGCCTTTGCCGACAACAATATCCTGCAAGTGCTGTTGTTTTCAGTGCTGTTCGGTAGCGCCCTGAATCTGGTGGGTGAAGCAGCTTCCGGTATTTCCCGGTTGATCAACGAACTCAGCCACGTGATCTTCCGCATCATGGGTATGATCGTGCGCCTGGCGCCGATTGGTGTGTTCGGGGCAATTGCGTTCACTACCAGCAAATATGGCCTGGACTCGCTGCAGCATTTGGGCAGCCTGGTCGGCCTGTTTTACCTGACCTGCGTAGCGTTCGTGTCGCTGATTCTCGGCCTGGTGATGCGCCTTTCCGGTCTGCGGATGTGGCCGTTGCTCAAGTATCTGCGTGAAGAACTGATGATCGTCATGGGCACCGCTTCTTCCGACGCCGTGTTGCCACAAATCATGCGCAAGCTTGAGCACCTGGGTATCGGCAGCTCGACGGTCGGGCTGGTCATTCCAACCGGGTACTCGTTTAACCTGGACGGTTTTTCGATCTACCTGACGCTGGCCATTGTGTTTATCGCCAACGCCACCGGTACGCCGTTGGCCATGACTGACTTGCTGACGATTCTGCTGGTGTCGCTAATCACCTCCAAAGGAGCCCACGGGATTCCCGGCTCGGCGCTGGTGATTCTGGCGGCAACCCTGACCGCGATTCCGGCGATTCCGGTAGTGGGCCTGGTGCTGGTGCTGGCGGTGGACTGGTTCATGGGCATCGGCCGGGCGCTGACCAACCTGATCGGCAACTGCGTCGCCACCGTGGCCATCGCGCGCTGGGAAAAGGACATCGATATCCAACGGGCGAACAAAGTGCTTTCCGGTGAACTGGGGTATACCTTTCAGCCCAGAAAACCGGTCGCACCGGCCCATCAGCAGGAATTCTGAATAATCGCCGTGCCTGCCCGAGGGCAGGCACGGCCATCAAACGTTATGGATGCTCATGGAGCGAACAGTGATCACCTCGTCGACCGTTGTGAATTCAGTAGTAGAAAAACTCCGGGCCGCGTTGGCCCGTGGTCAGTGGCGCTCCGGCGAAATGCTGCCGGGGCAGCGTGAACTGGCTGAACAACTGGGCATCAGCCGCCCGAGCCTGCGTGAAGCGGTGATCGTGCTCGAAACCCTCGGGCTGGTGCGTTCCATGCCGGGTAAAGGCGTGGTGGTGCTTGAAGCCAATCTCAGCGACAGCCAAAGCCACGACAGCGCGGTGGCCGGCGCGAGTCTGGAAGACGTGCTGCAACTGCGCTACACCCTCGAGCCGTTCATTGTTGGCCTGGTGGCGCAATCCATCAGTAGCAAGGAAGTCGGGCAATTGCGCCTGACATTGATGGACATGCGCGAAGCCTTGGAGGCGAACGACAGCGAAGCCGGCGTGAACGCCTACATCGCCTTCCACGAAGAGCTCTTCACGCTGACGTCGAACCCGATTTTCCAGAGTGTGGTGCAACAGACCAGCAACGCCCTCAAGCAAAGCGCCGACGTGTTGCGTAACTCCCCGGAGCATTTGGCTGAACGCCTTGAGGAGAACGAAGCCGTGGTGCGCGCAATCCGCAGCAAAAACAGCGCCCAGGCCAGCGCCGAGATGCGTCGGCACATCCTTCGGGAAGGCCAGCGGATGGGCATCGAATTGAATATTCCGGATGACAACCTCGTCAGTTGAGTCCGTTTCAAACTGGAGACAAGCCATGAACAGCTTCGCCTCACCGCAGACTCTTACTGCCCTGCCCTTTCGCCCGCCGGTGGATGATCTGTATTCGCGGGTCTTCGACGCCATACTCGAGCAGCGTATCCACGCGGCCAGTCGCTTTACTGAAGAAAGCCTGGCGCAGATGTTCGGTGCCAGACGCAGTGACATTCGCAGCGTTCTGACACAACTGTCCCATCAGCAGATCATCGTCCTTCGGGTCAACCATCGTCCCCGCGTCGCCCCGTTCGATAGCGAACAGACCCGGCAGACGCTGCATGCTCGGCGGCTGACCGAAATCACCTTGGTGCACCTGGTCTGCCAGCAATCCCGCACGCAAGACTTAAAACCACTGCGAGTCTTGATCGATAGCGAGCGTCAATGCACCGCCCGTGGTCCGGCGATTCGCTTATCGGGGGAGTTTCATTTGCAGTTGGCGGAAATGGCTGGGAATGCACCATTGACGCATTTTCTTGGTAGCTTGGTGCCGCTGACTTCGCTGGCGATTGCGCAGGTTGATGCGCAGACCCGAGGTTATTGCACGTGGCAAGTGCACGAAGATATTTTGAATGCGGTTGAGCGGGGAGACGCGGTGATGGCTGAGGCTTTGCTCAGCCATCATCTGGATAATCTGGAAGAGATATTGCTGAACTCTGAACCGATATCCCACCAGAATCGTGTTGCCGGGTAGATCGCCATCGCGGGCTTGCCCGCTCCCACAGGGTCAGTGGCGAACACAGAATCCGTGAAAACCAGAGATCTACTGTGGGAGCGGGCTTGCCCGCGATGGCACCATCACTGACGCTACAAATGTTTCAGTGCGCCGCTACCCGCGCAAACCCCTCGCGAATCTTCTCTTCCGGCAAATCATCGGCAATAAACACGATCACACTTTCGCGCGTTTCATCGTCCGCCCACTCTGTGTCCCAGTCGAAACCGTAAAGCTTCAGCACGCCTTGAAACACCATGCGTCGCGGCTCACCAACGATGTTCAACACACCTTTGTAGCGCAGCAATTGCTTGCCATGCTCTTCAAGCAGTTCGTTCATGAATTCGCTGAGCTTGTCGATATCCAGCGGTTTGTCGGTGCGCAGTACCAGGCTGGAAATACGGTCGATGGAGGGCGCCTTGCTTACCGGACGCAAACTCATACCGCCGAGATCGGCGTTCAGATTAAATCCGCGCACATCGAGTAATTCCGCCAGATCGATCTTGCCGTGTTCGACCACGCGAATCGGTGCGCGACGGTTGATGCGGGTCAGCCGTTCGCTGAGGGCGTTGAACGTCGCCTCGTCCACCAGATCGCGTTTGCTCACCAGCAAGCGGTCGGCAAAACCGATCTGCGCCTGGGCGATGGTTTGGGTCAGGTGAGTGTCAGCGTGCGCCGCGTCCACCAAGGTGATGATGCCGTCGAGGATGTAGCGCTCGCGCAGTTCTTCATCGATGAAAAAGGTTTGAGCCACAGGAGCCGGGTCGGCCAGGCCGGTGCATTCGATCACCAGACGGTCGAAGGCGATTTCGCCGCTGTCCAGGCGCTCGAGAAGCAAATACAAAGCCTTGGTCAGGTCTGTGTGGATGGTGCAGCAGACGCAGCCGTTGGACAGCGTCATCACTTGCACCGGCTCGTCGCCCAACAGCTGGGTGTCGATGCCGGCGTCGCTGAATTCGTTTTCGATCACGGCGATTTTCAGGCCGTGTTCGGCTTTGAGCAGGTAGCGCAATAGCGTGGTTTTTCCCGCGCCGAGAAAGCCGCTGAGGATCGTTACCGGGATGGGAGAGGACAACTGGAATCTCCTGTTTCACAAAGTTAAAAAAAACACTAAACAACTGTGGGAGCGAGCCTGCTCGCGAAGGCGGTGTGCCAGTCGACATCGATGTCGAATGACAGATTGCCTTCGCGAGCAGGCTCGCTCCCACAGGTTTTTGCTTTACATCATGACCTGACTCAGCAGATCAACAGCACTTCGGCCCACCCTTGCCACCGTATCGAGCCTCTTGACGTTCCCGGAAGAACATCTCGTAGCTCATCACCGGTTTGTCCGGGTGTTTGGTTTGCATATGCTCGACGTAGTTGTCGTAGTCGGGCATCCCGACCATCAGGCGCGCGGCCTGACCGAGGTACTTACCGAGGCGACTCAGGTCATTGAACATCGTTGCAATCCTCGATCAAGCATCCGGAATGGCCTGGAACGGCGCTTCTTTATCCGTACGTTCTTTGGTACCCCAGGCGGCAATGCCGACCTTGAGTGCATAGAACAGGATGCTGAAGACCACGAACAGGAACAGCGCCGTCAGCGTTGCATTGGTGTAGGCGTTGAAGATCACGTGTTGCATCTGCGTGATGTCCTTGGCTGGCGCGAGGATTTGCCCGTTGGCCAGCGCATCGCTGTATTTCTTGGCCAGTGACAGGAAACCGATCGCCGGGTTGGCGTCGAACAGCTTGATGAAGCCTGCGGTGGTGGTGCAGATCAACAGCCACACCGCGGGCAACATGGTCACCCAGACGTAGCGTTGGCGTTTCATTTTGATCAGCACAACGGTTGCCAGCATCAGCGCGATACCCGCCAGCATCTGGTTGGAGATACCGAACAGCGGCCACAAGGTGTTGATGCCACCCAGTGGATCGATCACACCCTGGTACAGCAACCAACCCCACATCGCCACGCAACCGGCGGTTGCGATCAGGTTGGCGGTCCAGGATTCGGTGCGTTTCAGCGCCGGCACGAAGGAGCCGAGCAAGTCCTGCAGCATGAAGCGTCCGGCACGGGTACCGGCATCGACCGCGGTCAGGATGAACAACGCTTCGAACAGGATCGCGAAGTGGTACCAGAACGCCATGGTGTTTTCACCCGGCAGGACACTGTGCAGGATCTGCGCGATACCGACCGCCAAGGTCGGCGCGCCGCCAGCACGGGCCAGGATCGTGGTTTCGCCGATGTCCTTGGCCACCGCTTGCAGCGCTTCCGGAGTGATTGCAAAACCCCAGCTGGTGACAGTTTGAGCCACTGTCACCACGTCACCACCGACGACTGCCGCCGGGCTGTTCATGGCGAAATACACGCCTGGCTCGATCACCGAAGCGGCCACCATCGCCATGATGGCGACGAAGGATTCCATCAGCATGGCGCCGTAACCGATGTAACGAGAGTTGACCTCGTTATCCAGCAGTTTCGGCGTGGTACCGGAAGCGATCAGCGCATGGAACCCGGAGACCGCGCCACAAGCAATGGTGATGAACAGGAACGGGAACAGACCGCCCTTCCACACCGGCCCGGTGCCATCGATGAACTGGGTCAGCGCCGGCATTTTCAGCTCAGGCATGGTGATCAGGATGCCGATCGCCAACGCCACGATGGTGCCGATTTTCAGGAACGTCGACAGGTAGTCACGCGGTGCCAGAATCAGCCAGACCGGTAACGAGGCGGCCACGAAACCGTAACCGACCAGCATCCACGTAATCTGCACGCCGGTGAAGCTGAACGCCTTGGCCCACACCGGATCGGCGGCAATCTGCCCGCCCAGCCAGATCGAACCGAGCAGCAACAGCACGCCGACAATGGAGATTTCACCGATGCGACCCGGGCGGATGTAACGCATGTAAATGCCCATGAACATCGCGATCGGGATGGTCGCCATTACCGTGAAAATGCCCCAAGGGCTTTCCGCCAAGGCCTTGACCACGATCAGCGCCAACACCGCGAGGATGATGATCATGATCAGGAAGCAGCCAAACAGCGCGATGGTCCCGGGGATGCGGCCCATTTCCTCGCGGACCATGTCGCCCAGGGAGCGGCCGTTGCGGCGGGTGGACAGGAACAGGACCATGAAGTCCTGAACCGCACCGGCCAGCACCACGCCGGCAATCAGCCACAGCGTGCCGGGCAGGTAGCCCATCTGCGCCGCCAGCACCGGACCGACCAGCGGCCCCGCGCCAGCGATGGCTGCGAAGTGGTGACCGAAGAGGATGTGTTTGTTGGTCGGTACGTAGTCCAGACCGTCATTGTTGAGCACGGCGGGGGTGGCCCGTCGCGGGTCGAGCTGCATCACATTGTTAGCGATGAACAGACTGTAATAGCGATATGCAACCAGATAGATGGCCACGGCAGCGACCACAATCCATAAGGCGTTGATCGCCTCGCCTCGGCGCAATGCCACTACACCAAGGGCGCACGCGCCTACGATTGCCAGCAGCAGCCAGGGTATATGGCGTAGCAGGCTATTATTATTTTTCATTTTATTATTCCAGCCAGGGTGGACAAGAAAGAAAGCCATCCGGAGTTTAGCTCGACTGACGGTAAAGACCATACCCCAACATTGATCCAGACACTTGCCTTGGCTGGCAGGCTTTGACAGTGCGGGTCTATAGTCAGCGGACATTCAGAGGATTACGCCATGAGCGACCACACTGCCGATCGCCGCCGCTTCAAACGTATTGCGTTCGATGCCAGAACCGAATTGAGCCAGGGGGAATTCATTTGGCCGGTGAAGCTGATCGACCTGTCGCTCAAGGGGCTGTTGATCGAGAAACCCGAACCTTGGCTGGGTAATCCCGATTGGCATTTCCTGGTCGATATTCATCTCAACGAAGACGTCGAGATCAAGATGGATGTGATGTTGACTCACGATGACCATGGTCAGCTCGGGTTCGTCTGCAAACACATCAGCCTGGAATCCATCGAACGCCTGCGGCGATTGGTTGAACTCAACCTTGGCGATTCGCAGGAGCTCGAACGGGAGTTGGGTGCCCTGATCGAAGTCTGAATACCAATCCCATACCCATGTGGGAGCGAGCCTGCTCGCGAATACGGTCTGACATTCAACATTTAAGTCGACTGACATACTGCTATCGCGAGCAGGCTCGCTCCCACAGGTTTTGTATCGATCTGAACGTTATTCGAAGAGGGCGTCGAGCGCCTGCTCCAGTCGAGTCACGGCAATAATCTGCAACCCCGGCGGTGCCTCTTTCGGTGCATTACCCTTGGGCACAATGGCGCGTTTGAAGCCGTGCTTGGCCGCTTCCTTCAAGCGTTCCTGGCCGCTCGGTACCGGGCGCACTTCGCCGGACAGCCCGACTTCGCCAAACACCAACAGATCATGAGGCAACGGCCGGTTGCGTAAGCTGGACATTACGGCCGCCATCAGCGCCAGGTCGGATGCTGTTTCCAGCACCTTAACCCCGCCAACCACATTGAGGAATACGTCCTGATCGTGGGTCGGAATGCCACCGTGACGGTGCAGTACCGCCAGCAACATCGCCAGCCGATTCTGATCCAGACCCAGCGTTACCCGGCGCGGGTTGGCCAGATGGCTGTCATCCACCAAGGCCTGAACTTCCACCAGCATCGGCCGCGTCCCTTCCCAGGTCGCCATGACCACACTGCCCGGGACTTCTTCCTGAGCACGGGTCAGGAAAATCGCTGAAGGGTTGGAAACCTCCTTCAGTCCTTTGTCGGTCATGCCGAACACGCCCAGCTCGTTGACGGCGCCGAAACGGTTTTTCACCGCCCGCAACAGACGCAGGCGCCCATCGGATTCGCCTTCGAAATACAGAACCGTATCAACCATGTGCTCCAGCACTCGCGGCCCGGCCAATGCGCCTTCTTTAGTCACGTGACCGACGAGGAAAATCGCCGTACCGCTCTGCTTGGCATAGCGCACCAGCAACGCTGCACTTTCCCGAACCTGGGACACGCCACCCGGTGCCGATTGCAGTTGCTCGGTGAAAATCGTCTGAATCGAATCGATCACCATGACCTTGGGCTTTTCCTGCCGGGCGGTGGCGATGATGGTTTCGATGCAGGTCTCGGTCATCACCCGCAGTTGATCCTGCGGCAAGCCCAAGCGCCGGGCACGCATCGCCACTTGCTGCTGGGATTCTTCGCCGGTGACGTAAAGCGCTGGCATGCTCTTGGCGAGATTGCACAAGGTTTGCAACAAAATGGTCGATTTGCCGATGCCCGGATCACCGCCGATCAGCACCACAGAGCCATCCACCAGGCCACCGCCCAAGACGCGATCAAGTTCACTGGAGGCAGTGGAAAAACGCGGAATTTCTTCGACGCTGACCTCGGCCAGGGTCTTGATCTGAGCCTGCTGACCGGTCCAGCCGGTGCGCCCGCTGGGTGCTGCGGCACCGCCGCTCTCGACCATGGTTTCAGTCAGAGTGTTCCAGGCCCCGCACTCGCCGCACTGGCCGGCCCACTTGGGGAAGGTTGAACCGCACTCAGTGCAGCCGTACATGCGCTTGGCCTTGGCCATCTGAACTCCCGGCAAAAACCGCGATGATAGCTCAGCTGGACCGGATCAGCGCGGCGCTGTTGCCCAGCGGGCAAATAGAGAACATTTGCCCTGCACCAAGCAATCTTGCGAATGCTCGATGTCGAAAATAACATCGGTCGAAGTCATGGCAACTAGTTCAGCTTCCAGGAAGACGCTTGCTGGATTCCGAATTAAACAACCTGTCCAACTTTCTGCTCTGAAACTTCGGACTAAGCTCTGCGCGCGCCCAACAACTTGCAAATCAAAGTTGTACAAATCTTGCTTATTTAACACTTGGACGTACAAGTCCCGCCTTGGACAATTAATTACTGCTAAAGCGGAAGTGCGTTACGTAAGATCTCACTGGAAACGTTTTCCGAAGGTTAATAATCTCGATCCCACCGCCGTAAAAAACCAAAGTCAATGGCTGTCACTTGACGTGGTTACTTACATGAAAAACAACAAGTTGATCGGGTCACACCGCGTAGATCGTAGACACACCGGGGGGCGCTGCCCGTCGGCGAACACCTTGGCCGTAGTCCGCGAAGATCGGCAGCCACACTCAAGGTGCCATGCGCACCTTGCCAGCGGTTCACTGTTTGAGGCGCAACCCAAGTGCTCTAATCAGCGGTTAGCGGTCGAAGCGGCAGAGCACACATAGAAAAAACGCCATGTGACACTTAGGAATTTATCTTTATAAATCAACATGTTAGATTGTATTTCGCGCGCAATTGATGGCAATTTGCAAACTAAATACCAATTGATGTGTCGATAGAACGAGCATTGTAAGAAGGTGTTTCGGGCAAGATCCGTTTTGCTGATTTACACTGCATTCACCAACCTCATCTGTAACAAGGAAATAACCTATGGGCGTGATAAGTGAGTTCAAGGCCTTCGCGGTCAAAGGTAATGTGGTCGACATGGCCGTCGGGATCATCATCGGTGCTGCCTTCGGCAAGATCGTTTCATCGTTTGTCGGCGACGTCGTCATGCCGCCAATCGGCCTGCTGATCGGCGGGGTGGATTTCAGTGACCTGGCCGTTACGCTCAAGGCAGCCAACGGCGACATACCGGCGGTAGCGCTGGCATACGGTAAATTCATCCAGAGCCTGATCGACTTCATCATCGTCGCCTTCGCCATCTTCATGGGCGTCAAGGCCATCAACCGTCTGAAGCGCGAAGAGGCTGTCGCCCCTACTCTGCCGCCGGTTCCAACCAAGGAAGAAGAGCTGTTGAGTGAGATCCGCGACCTGCTCAAGGTCCAGAACGATCGGCCCACAACCGTCAACCCTGAACGCTCTGCTGAATGACAAACGGCGCCTTCGGGCGCCGTTTTTTTTACCAGTAGTTTTCCACCGCCACCTGCCCGGGTCGTCGACTGAGGCTCAAGTGCATATGGCGTTGTTTGAGCAATTTACGCGTGTCATCGATCATTTGCGGATTACCGCAGAGCATGACCCGCGAGTGTTCGGCCGTCAGCGCCACGCCTGCCGCCCGCTCCAGCTCGCCATTTTCTATTAGCGTTGTGATCCGCCCACTCAGGGTGCCAGGTTGCTGCTCGCGAGTAACAGTGGCGATGAAATGCAGCTTGTGGGCGTACTCGGCCAGATAATCGCGCTGCGCCAACCCCGCAATCAGCTCCTGATATGCCAGCTCCCGGGCTTCGCGCACGCTGTAGACCAGAATGATTCGTTCGAATTTCTCCCAGACTTCAAAGTCCTGCAGGATCGACAGAAACGGCGCCACGCCGGTGCCTGTCGATAACAACCAGAGGTCATGCCCGTCGACGAAACGATCGAGCGTCAGGTAACCAAACGCCTGACGTTCGACCAGCAGCGTATCGCCGACTTCCAGCCGACTCAGCTCACTGGTGAACTCGCCCCCCGGCACCACAATGGAAAAGAACTCGAGGAATTCGTCATAGGGCGATGACACCATGGAGTAGGCCCGCCATACGGTGCTGCCATCAGCCTTGGTCACGCCCAGTCGGGCGAATTGGCCGGCACGAAAACGAAATCCCGGATCGCGGGTGGTTCGCAGGGTGAACAGGTTCGGGGTCAACGGCTGGACGTCGAGCAGGGTCTGGCGAGTGAATTTTTCTGCACTGGCGGTCATGGGTCGCTCCAATTCAACAGATAACCCTAGTGTCCCGCAAAGCAGGCGCCGTAAACACCGGTGTTTTGTAGTGTCTTTTCAGAAATACTTGCATCTGCATCAATCCAAAAAATGTTTATGCAAAGTCAATTGCATTAAACCCGTCATCTAATTATCCGTCCGCACCCTCACTAGATTAGAACCCGATACTTGTTTAAAAATTGTGAGCAAAGCCAAAAGTTCTCAACGTATGTGTAGGAATAGTCCTACACTCGTAGCGTGTTGGATTTTGGATCCAATACCCCCAAGCAAAAAATGGAGATTTTAAGATGGAGAGGTGGAAGGAGTCACAACTCAAACAATTGTCATGCGCTACGGAGATAGATACTGCCTACCGGATCTCACTTGGCTTCGCGAAAAATATCGGCTTTAAATTTTTCGCCTTTTCAACAACCTATCCAACAAAATCTAACGCTTTTAATACTGTTCAACTCAACAACTACCCTGCTGACTGGAACACTGAATATGAACAAAAAAAGCTGAGCGCATTAGACCCGGTAGTAGCACACTGCAATCATTCCATGTTGCCTGTGCTCTGGAGCGAAGAGCTGTTCTTCAAAGTTCCATGGCTGTGGGAAGCGCTTGAACAATATGGATTGCAGCACGGTTGGTCACAGTCGTTTCATGACGAAGAAAGCGGACTTTGCAGCATTCTGAGCCTTGCCAGAAGCCATTGCCCGATCACGGCGTTTGAGCTGTATGAAAATCTAGGTTTTTCAGTGTTCATGGGGCGCCATCTGCATACATTGATCGCACAGACTCTGCCCAGCAAACCTGCAAAGCCGCCGATCCCGCATTTGTCAGTACGCGAAATCGACGTATTAAAACTCGCCGCTGATGGCAAGACTGCGGATGAGAGCGCCAGAATTCTCAACCTCAGCTCACGTACCATCCAGTTCCATCTTCGCAACGCGATGGAAAAATTCGAGGTTCACAACAAAATTTCGGCAGTCATCGCCGCAGCCAAGGCCGGCTATCTCAACAGCCACGCGATACGCTGATCTAAAACCTGCGGGTATTCCAAAAGAAAAAAACGTACCATTTGCGGTCCCTCTTGAGTGATGACGTGTGAAATTTTCACGACGCAGTACACTCGGACGGTCCGCCCGCCAAACGCCCCTGGGCTGCGGGACACCCTTTGATGCTCCCCGCTGACTACCCAGAGCCCCCGTCTGATGCCCTTGCTTGAAACCCCCTTCGCTCAACTTGACCTGATCCGTCAGCCCGAACAGCCGAACGAACCGCTGCAAGCATTTGATGCCGCAGACGAATACCTGCTCAACTATCTGGCAGACCTTCAGCCTTCGGCCGAAACTCGGGTTCTGGTGCTCAACGACAGCTTTGGCGCATTGGCCGCCAGCCTGGCGGGCAACGTTCAGGTGACCAGCAGCGGCGATTCGTTCCTGGCCTTCCAGGGGCTGGAAAAAAATCTGATCCGTAACGGCCAGGCATTTGATGCGGTGCCGAGCGTGCCTGCCAGTGAAGCCTTCGTGGGCCCGTTTGACCGGGTACTGATTCGGGTGCCGAAAACCCTGGCCTTGCTGGAAGAACAACTGATCCGCCTGCAAGGTCAACTGGCACCGGGGGCCCAAGTGATTGCGGCCGCCATGGTGAAGCATTTGCCTCGCGCGGCCGGCGATCTGCTGGAGCGTTACATCGGCCCGGTGCAAGCCTCACTGGCGGTGAAGAAGGCTCGGTTATTGATCGCGACCACTGAAGCCAAAGCCCCCGTAGCGTCCCCCTATCCGACCCGCTATCGACTCGACACACCTGCAATCGAACTGCTCAACCACGCCAATGTGTTCTGCCGCGAAGGCTTGGATATCGGCACGCGAGCGTTCCTGCCGCATTTACCGAAAAACCTCGGCACAGCGCGGGTTGCTGATCTCGGTTGCGGTAACGGGGTTTTGGCCATCGCCAGCGCTCTGCAAAACCCTGAGGCGCATTACACGCTGGTGGACGAGTCGTTCATGGCCGTGCAATCGGCGGCCGAAAACTGGCGCGCGGCGCTGGGTGACCGGGACGTCATCGTGCGTGCCGACGATGGCCTGGCCGGCCAGGAACCACTGTCTCTGGACGTGGTGCTGTGCAATCCACCGTTTCACCAGCAACAGGTCGTCGGTGACTTTCTGGCCTGGCGCATGTTCCAGCAAGCCCGGGAAGCTTTAGTAGTGGGCGGCGCGTTGTACATCGTCGGCAACCGTCACCTGGGTTATCACAGCAAGCTCGCGCGACTGTTCCGTGGCGTCGAACAAGTGGCCGCCACACCCAAGTTCGTGATTCTCAAGGCGCGCAAATAACCGGCAAAAAAAACCCTCCATCAGGAGGGTTGTAAATCCGTGCCGCGAGGCAACGGGATGGGATCAGGTGCACATCAGTGGGTCGTCAGGCCCGCAGCATTCATGAACATACGCATCAGGCTGGCGACGATAAACAGTGCCACGACGCTGCCGGTCCAGATCATCGCCAGCCAGCCGAGTCGCTGCCAAAGCGGTTTTTTTTCGGCTTCTTCAATGTCGTGCAAGGAATGTTTGTTGGTCATTGTTTCGATCCTCCTTTAGATCGACGGCGCCATCGCGGGCAAGCCCGCTCCCACAGGTTTACTGGGGGCTAGTGGTAACCGTCTTCGTGAGTCACCTTGCCGCGGAACACGTAGTAGCTCCAGAAGGTGTAGCCAAGAATGAACGGGATGATGAACAGCGTGCCCACCAGCATGAAGCCCTGGCTTTGCGGTGGCGCAGCGGCGTCCCAGATCGAGATCGACGGCGGCACGATGTTCGGCCACAGACTGATGCCCAGACCGCTGTAACCCAGGAAGATCAGCACCAGCGTCAGCAGGAACGGCGTGTAGTGAGCATTGCGAGCCACCGCGCGGATCAGACCGTACAGGGTCACCAACACCAGAATCGGCACCGGCAGGAACCAGAACAGGTTCGGCAAGGTAAACCAGCGAGCCGCGATCTCGGCGTGAGCCAGCGGCGTCCAGATGCTGACGACGCCGATCACCGCCAACAACACGAATGCCAATGGCCGTGCCAGATCATGCATCTGTTCCTGCAACTTGCCTTCGGTCTTCATGATCAACCAGGTACAGCCGAGCAACGCATAAGCCACCACCAACGCCGCGCCGCAGAACATCGTGAACGGTGTCAGCCAGTCCAGTGAGCCACCGGCAAACTGGCGGTTGACCACCGGCAGCCCATCGATGAATGCACCCAATGCCACCCCCTGGAAAAAAGTCGCGGCGATAGAGCCCCCGATAAATGCCTTGTCCCAGAGGTGGCGCTTGTCGTCCCTGGCCTTGAAACGGAACTCGAATGCCACACCGCGAAAAATCAACCCGATCAGCATAAAGATCAGTGGCAGGTACAACGCGGAGAGCACCACCGAATAGGCCAGTGGGAAGGCGCCGAACAATGCCGCGCCGCCCAGTACCAGCCAGGTTTCATTGCCATCCCAGACTGGCGCGACAGTGTTCATCATCACATCGCGGTCGGTCTTGCCCGGGATGAACGGGAAGAGAATCCCGATCCCCAGATCAAAGCCATCCATGACCACGTACATCATGATGCCGAAGATGATGATCACGGCCCAGATCAGCGGAAGATCAATACCCATGATTCAAATCTCCTTGGTCACGGTGTGGTCGGTATCGGCGTGATCGTCGTCGGCTGCGGACAGCGGACGCGCCGGTGTACGTTTCTTGCCGGGACCACCGTCGTTGGTTTCCTTGCCTTCGTCGATCTTCGGCCCTTTGCGCACAAGGCGCATCATGTAGCCCAGACCGGCACCAAACAGCGCGAAATACACCACCACGAACAGGATCAACGTGATGCTCATCTGCATGAAACTGTGGTTGGAGGACGCGTCCGCCGTGCGCATCAGTCCGTAGACCACCCACGGCTGACGACCGATTTCAGTGGTGAACCAACCGGCGAGGATCGCGATCAGGCCGGACGGCCCCATCCACAACGCCAGGTACAGGAACGGCCGCGAGGTATACAGCTTGTCGCGTTTGCGCAGCCACAGGCTCCACAGACCGGTGAATATCATCAGCATGCCCAGACCCACCATGATCCGGAACGACCAGAACACGATGGTCGAATTCGGCCGGTCTTCAGGCGGGAATTCCTTGAGCGCCGGGACCTGTTTGTCCAGCGAGTGCGTGAGGATCAGGCTGCCCAGATACGGGATCTCTACCGCGAATTTGGTCCGCTCTTCTTTCATGTCCGGCCAGCCGAACAGGATCAGCGGGGTCGGCTCATCGCCATGGTTTTCCCAGTGGCCTTCGATCGCGGCAATTTTTGCCGGTTGATGCTTGAGCGTATTGAGGCCGTGGAAGTCACCGATGACGGCTTGAATCGGCGCCACGATCAAGGCCATCCACATCGCCATCGAGAGCATGGTACGGATCGCCGGGTTGTCCTTGCCGCGCAGCAAATGCCAGGCCGCCGAGGAGCCGACGAAGAAAGCGGTCGCGACGAACGCCGCCGTCGACATGTGCAACAGGCGGTACGGGAACGATGGGTTGAAGATGACAGCCACCCAGTCCACCGGAATGACCTGGCCATTAACGATTTCGTAACCCTGCGGGGTTTGCATCCAGCTGTTGGAGGCAAGAATCCAGAAGGTCGAGATCAAGGTGCCGATGGCAACCATGACCGTGGCAAAGAAGTGCAGCTTGCGCCCGACCTTGTTCCAGCCGAACAGCATCACGCCGAGGAAACCGGCTTCGAGGAAGAATGCCGTGAGCACTTCGTACGTCAGCAACGGCCCGGTCACGGAACCGGCGAAGTCGGAGAAGCGGCTCCAGTTGGTGCCGAACTGATAGGCCATGACGAGTCCGGAGACCACACCCATGCCGAAGTTGACCGCAAAGATCTTGGACCAGAAATGGTACAGATCGCGGTAGGTGTCGTTGTGCGTCTTCAGCCACAGGCCTTCGAGCACCGCAAGATAACTCGCCAGGCCAATGGTGATGGCAGGAAACAGGATGTGGAACGAAATGGTGAACGCGAACTGAATCCGGGCGAGATCAAGTGCCTCCAAACCGAACATAAGTCTTCCTCTGTCAGGTAATACCGGCTGAAGGCTTGCGGCCTACATCCACTGCCCCCACGGATATGGAGTGTGGCGAATTTGAATTCGTTCTTTTTTTACAAACATCACAACGTAGGGAGTCTGGCCATCTGGGCCGCCGGATCAATTCCATGAACGGTCTTGATCTGGATCAAGCAACGTTAAAAGAGTAGTCCCATTTTTGACGATCGACGGTGTGGTCTTTTGACGCGTGACAGGTTGCCTCACGGGTATGGTCATGAGCTGAAACAAATACCTGAATTTCCGTGCTGTCGAGATCGATGTCTAGCTAACTGAATTTTCCTCACCGTAACTTCTAGTTACAGCTTGATGATAATCTCGCCCTTCCCTTGCCCAGATGTGCCTCCCGATGCCCAGCCAAGCGCCCCTGCTGTTACGTCATCACCGCCCTTTCATCGCGTTCTGGCTGGCTCGGGTGTTTACCGCCAGCGGTTTTCAGATGCTTACCGTGGCCATCGGCTGGAACCTCTATCAACTGACCGGCAACGTGCTGGACCTGGGTTTGGTCGGTCTGGTCGAGTTCGCCCCGCGGGTGCTGTTCATGCTGCACACCGGGCATGTCGCGGACCGCTACGACCGGCGTAAAGTCGCAGCGATCTGTCAGACCCTGCAAGCGCTGATCGCCCTGGCGCTGGCCATCGGCAGCGCGACCGACCATGTCACCCGGGAAATGATCTTCATCCTCGCGTTTCTGCTCGGTGCCGCCCGCTCCTTCGAGATGCCCACCACTCAGGCCCTGCTGCCGAGCATCGTGCCCAGTGCATTGTTTCCCCGCGCCGTCGCCGCCGCACAGTCGGCCCAACAATCAGCCACCATCGTCGCCCCGGCTCTCGGCGGTTTGCTCTATGCGTTCGGCAGTGTCTGGGTCTATGGCCCGACGGTGATTCTCTACATCATCGCTTGCGCGCTGATGCTCAACCTGCCCGCCCGGCAAACACCGTTGAACAAAGGCAAGGCGACTCTGGACTCGTTGTTCGCGGGCATCCGTTTCATTCGCAGTCGCCCGGACATCCTCGGGGCGATTTCGCTGGATCTGTTTGCCGTATTGCTGGGTGGCGCGACGGCGTTGCTGCCGGTGTTCGCCAAGGACATTCTGCTGACCGGCCCCTGGGGGCTGGGCCTGTTGCGTTCGGCGCCAGCAGTCGGCGCACTGCTGATGTCGCTATACCTCGCACGGTTTGCCGTGGAACGCAAAGTGGGACGGGTGATGTTCACCGCGGTGGGCATCTTCGGCGTCGCGACCATCGCCTTTGGCTTGTCGACATCGTTCTGGTTTTCCCTGGCCGTACTGGTGGTATTGGGTGCGGCGGACATGATCAGCATGGTGATCCGCGCCTCTTTCGTGCAACTGGAAACCCCGGACGAAATGCGCGGTCGGGTCAGCGCCGTAAACGGTCTGTTCATCGGCGCATCGAACCAGTTGGGCGAATTCGAATCCGGCCTCACCGCCCACTGGTTCGGCACCGTGCCGGCGGTGGTCATGGGCGGCATCGGCACGTTGGTGGTCACCGGAGCCTGGATCAAACTGTTCCCGACCCTGGCCAACCGCGACCGCATGCATGTACCGGTGGAGGAAGGAGTGAAGGCCTGAAGCCGGGCACTCTCTAAACCACCAACTCCCCCGCTACCGCCGTGCGCGCGGCTTTACCGCAAAGTTGCTCCACCAGCGCCAGGGCGAATTCCAACGCGGCCCCCGACCCCTGAGCGGTGACGCAGTTGCCGTCGACCACCACCGGTTGGTCGACGAAGTTGCAACCCGACAGTTGATGGCTGGCCGATGGCAGGCAGGTCATGCGTCGCTGACGCAATACGCCAAAAGTTTGCAGCGCCAGCGCCGGGGCCTCGGCGATGCCGGCGAACAGGCGGCCGGCCGCTGCCTGGTCCTTGATCAATTGTTGCAAAGGTTGATGGGTCGCCAGCTGTTGCGCCCCGACCGCACCGCCAGGCAGAACGATCAAATCAAAGGGCTGCGCCAGCATGTCCACCAGCATCGCATCGGCTGTCAGTCGGGTGCCGCGGGCACACGTGATCATGCGCCGCGCTTCGATGCTGGCCACCACCACTTCAACTTTGGCGCGGCGCAACACATCGATCAGGGTCGCTGTTTGCAGGTCATCGATGCCCTCGGCAAGGGTAATCAGGGCTCTAAAAGTCATGGGCACAGTCCACAGGATGATCTTTAAAGCGTAGTCAGCTTTCCTGCCCCCGGTTCGAGTCTGCCGTTACTTGATGTAAAGCTGCGTCGACAGCGTATTGCCGGGCGCGTTGATGGAGGTGTTGCTGAAGGTGAACGTGCCTTCCTGCTTACCCGCCAGATCGAAGACGTACAGATAGCCGACGGTTTTTTTCCCGACGGTGCATTCGGTCAGGTTGCCGTTATCAAACGCACAGACCGGGGTCCGGGTGCCGTTCACCTCAAAACCGTCCAGCCCGACATGCGCACTACGACCGTAACCGACTTCCAGCACGTAGACCTTGATGTTCGGTCCGCTGTGATTGCAGCGGGTTTGCTCTTGCCCCTGCGCAATGTCTTCAAAGCCGCAGCCCGGCGACTCGACCTTGAGTACCTTCACCTGACTCAACGGCGCCGCCGATGCAGCCGAGGCGGTGTGTGCCCCCAGGAGCAAGGCGATCGACACTCCGAGTACGGTAATCAGACGTTTATTCATGCAATACATAACTACCCCCAAAACCAGCGCGCAGTATGGCGCACTTGGCTTTTGCGCAAAACATCGACGACGATCGCAGCCATAAGCAGCCATAGCCCCACGCTGCTGGTATGATGCGCGGCTTTTTCCGACCCACAGAAAATTACCAGGCGCCAGCAGCGGTCTGTGCTTTGCTGTTGAGGTCGATACATTCACGGCGCCGGGCGCGCCACGGGGAGCAGACATGCTGGAAAGGCTGTTTCAACTCAAGGCACACAACACCAACGTGCGGACCGAGATTCTTGCGGGCGTCACGACCTTTTTGGCCATGGCCTACATTCTGTTCGTCAACCCGAGCATCCTCGGCGAGACCGGCATGGATAAAGGCGCGGTGTTTGTCGCCACCTGTCTGGCTGCGGCCATCGGCTCGGCAACCATGGGCCTGATCGCCAACTACCCGATCGCCCTCGCGCCGGGCATGGGCCTGAATGCCTTCTTCACCTACACCGTGGTCCTGCACATGGGCCACACCTGGCAAGTGGCGTTGGGCGCGGTGTTCATCTCGGCGGTGATGTTTTTCCTGCTGTCGATCTTCCGCATTCGGGAATGGATCATCAACAGCATCCCGCTGCCGCTGCGCTCGGCGATTGCCGCCGGTATCGGCCTGTTCCTGGCCCTGATCGCCCTGCATAACGCGGGCATCGTGGTGAGCAATCCGGCAACCATGGTCGGCCTCGGTGACTTGAAACAACCGGCACCGATCCTCGCGACCCTGGGCTTTGCTCTGATCGTGGCTCTCGAAGCGCTGAAAGTGCGCGGCGCGGTGCTGATCGGCATTCTGGCAGTGACCATTGTCTCGATCGCTATGGGCTTCACCCCGTTCGGCGGCGTGATGTCGATGCCACCGTCGCTGGCACCGACCTTCCTGCAACTGGACATCAAGGGCGCGCTGGACATCGGCCTGGTCAGCGTGATCTTCGCCTTCCTGTTCGTCGACCTGTTCGACAACTCCGGCACCCTGATCGGCGTCGCCAAACGCGCCGGCCTGATGGGCAAGGACGGCCACATGCCGAAAATGGGTCGCGCCCTGATCGCCGACAGCACCGCGGCCATGGCCGGTTCGCTGCTGGGCACTTCGACCACCACCAGCTACATCGAATCCGCAGCTGGCGTGAGTGCCGGTGGCCGCACCGGCCTGACCGCCGTTGTCGTGGCGATTCTGTTCCTGTTGGCGCTGTTCTTCTCGCCATTGGCGGCCAGCGTTCCAGTCTTTGCTACCGCACCTGCACTGCTGTTCGTCGCGGTATTGATGACATCCGGCCTGGCCGAAATAGACTGGGACGACATCACCGTTGCGGCACCGGTCGTGGTCACTGCCCTGGCCATGCCGTTCACTTATTCCATCGCCAACGGCATCGCCTTCGGTTTCATCTCCTGGACCGCGATCAAGTTGCTGTCCGGCCGCGGCCGTGAGCTGAACTCGGCACTGGTGATTCTGTCGATTCTGTTCGTGATCAAGTTGGGTTGGTTCAACGCATGACTTTTGATTCCAAGGCTTACGCCGTTCAGCTCGAAGAAAAGGTCTCGCGCCTGCGTGATCTGTTGGCCCCGTTCGATGCGCCAGAACCTGCAGTGTTCGACTCACCGCTGAAAAACTTCCGCCTGCGCGCAGAATTTCGCCTGTGGCGCGAAGCCGGCGAGCGTCACTACGCGATGTTTTCCCAGGAAGACAAGCGCACGCCGATCCTGATCGAAGAATTCCCGATCGCCAGCCTGCGCATCAACGAGTTGATGCCGCAGCTGAAGGCAGCATGGCAAGCCAGTGCGGCCCTGAGCCACAAGCTGTTTCAGGTGGAGTTCCTGACCACGCTGGCCGGCGGTGCGATGATCACGCTGTGCTATCACCGCCCGCTGGACGAGCACTGGCACGCAGCAGCGTCGAAACTGGCAGCGGAGCTGAACGTCAGCATCATCGGCCGCTCCAAGGGCAAACGCGAAGTCATCGGTCACGATTACGTGGTCGAGAAGCTGGACGTTGGCGGTCGCACCTTCAGCTATCGCCAGCCGGAAGGCGCGTTCACCCAGCCCAACGGCACCGTGAACCAGAAGATGCTCAACTGGGCTTACGACTCACTCGGTGATCGCTGCGACGATTTGCTGGAGCTGTATTGCGGCAACGGCAACTTCACCTTGCCGCTCGCGACACGCGTGCGCAAAGTGCTGGCCACCGAAATCAGCAAGGCGTCGGTCAACGCCGCGTTGAGCAATCTCAGCGAAAACGCTGTGGATAACGTCACCCTGGTGCGCTTGTCCGCCGAGGAGCTGACCGAAGCCCTGAACGAAGTTCGTCCTTTCCGTCGCCTGCACGGTATCGATCTGAAGAGCTACGAGTTCGGTAGCGTCTTCGTCGATCCGCCTCGCGCCGGCATGGATCCGGACACCTGCGAGCTGACCCGTCGCTTCGACAACATCCTCTACATCTCCTGCAACCCGCAAACCCTGGCGGCCAACATCGCCCAGTTGCACGACACCCATCGCATCACCCGATGCGCGATGTTCGACCAGTTCCCGTGGACCCACCACATGGAATCCGGGGTGATGTTGACGCGTCGTTGATTGCCGTTGGCAGAAACAAATCAGCCGTCATCACGACGGCTTTTTTGTGCGTGCTTAAAGGGTGACATCTGCCTTGCGCGGACGCCCGCCCTTACGGCCATTCGCCCGCGCAGCCTCTGCTTTGGCGGCGCTGCTTTGGCGCCCATTACGCGAGGCGATGACTGACGCGGCCATGTCCATCAGCGGCTTGCTGGCCGAAATCATCCCGGCAATGGAGACCTGCAGGTCCTTGCCCTCGTGGCAAAGGGCTGTCCCGGAAAAGCCGACTTTCAGGTCTGCGAAATCCTCGACGTCGAAATCATCGAATTCCGGGTAGTGTTGCACGGGCAACAGCACGCCACTGCCATCAATGAAACCGACCGCCAGGCACGGTTCCACAAAGGTCACCGAAGTCGCCTGCAGACCGCCTTTGTGGCGCACTTGCCCACGCTGGATGGCTTCATCCAGCACGGCGTCGGTTACGGGCCGATCCACCAACATTTTTGCTGTTATCGTTTTCATAGTTCGATCTCCACGCCCTCTGGAACGCCCATCAGCGCCAGTAGGGTCTTGTTCGTCTCGGGCTCATAGCAAGCCGAGCCAATCATGCAAGTCGTACCGGCGACCCTTTTTACCACCACGACTTCGCCGGTTTGCCAGTCCCATAATTGATGATCGAGGCAGACCGTGTGCAGCTTGTCCCACCAGATACACCGAGCGCGGCGCAAATGAGCGGGTTGTCCGAGCGCGTGGCGCAACCCTTCCAGCACCGTCACAGGTGGCCTGGGAGAATGAGGAACGACGTCCCACAGCTCGACACTGTTGTGCCAGAAGCTGAATTTGAAGCGCGCACTCCAGGTTCCGGCATCCACATGTGCATGCGGCGGGCAGTGCTCATCGCGCAACATGATCACCATTGAAAACCCTTTGTAGCTGAATAATCTCATGCTAACCCATCCGTTAGGTTAATGAGCCCGAAGACCCGACATTCCCTGGAAAATCCGATAATTGGCGCTGTGTTGAATCATCACTGCGACTTTTGAGACTAGCGCCAAGGCGCGGCTCCGGCCGGTGGATAACACCGCAAAATGGTAAGCAATCCTTTCCTCGCGCCTACAAAAAAGCCGTCCCGAGGACGGCTGTCTTGGCTTGTCAGGAAATCAACCCGACTGGTTTTTTCGATACTCGGTGGTGGTGATGCCCGCATACCCCCAGTTATCCGTGTCGACTTCCTCGATCACAATGTGGGTCAGCTCCGGAGGCTTGCCAAGGACGCGCTTCAAGGTGTCGGTGATTTCAGCGATGACCTGGGCCTTCTGCTCCCGGGTCACGCCATCGCGGGTAATACGTACGCTGACGAAAGGCATGCTGTTTCTCCTGCTTGCTGGTTAAGAAAGGCTTACTGCTTGCCGCTGCTCATCTCGAACTCACTGTATCTGTGTGCAGGCATCTGATAAATACTGACTCACACACTTTATTTGATCCTCGGTGTAATCAATCATGCAGCGACAATTCGACGATCTTCAACTGGGCAGCATCGAGCTGTTTTGCCTGGCCGCCGAGGCCGGCAGCTTTACCGCTGCCGCGCTGGTGGCTGGCGTGACGCCGGCGGCGGTGAGTCGTTCGGTGTCGCGCATGGAAGAACGCCTGGGTGTGCGTTTGTTCGCGCGCACTACCCGCAGCGTCAAACTGACCGACAGTGGTCGCCGCTATTACGAGGAATGTCGCCAGGCGATGGCGCAATTGGTCGAGGCTCAGCGCGAGGTCATGGGCCAGCAGCAACAGCCTTCCGGCACCTTGCGCATCAGCATTCCCACAACGTATGCCCACCACCGCGTCCTGCCGTTGCTTCCTGAATTTCGGGCACGCTTCCCATTGGTGAAGGTCGAGTCGCACATCAGCAATCGCAATATCGACTTCGTTGGCGAAGGCTATGACATGGCGATTCGTGTGCGGGCGATCCCGGATTCCGGCCTCATCGCCCGACACCTTGAAGATGCGGCATTGGTGATAGTTGCCAGCCCCGATTACCTGAAGCGTGCCGGCACCCCGCAAACCCTGGACGATCTCCAACAGCACGAATGCATCCAGTACGAACTGCCCAGCAGCGGCCGGCGCATTGCCTGGCTGTTCAACGACAACGGTGTACCGAGGGAAATTCTTGCCGAGGGCAGCTTCAGTTGTTCTGACGATGTGCTGGGGGGCGTGACCCTGGCGAAACACAGTGCGGGCTTGTTTCAGACCTATCGCTTCATCGTCGAAAACGAACTGGCCGATGGTTCGCTGGTGCAAGTGCTCAAGCCTTATGGCGGGCGCTCGCGGCCGTTCACCCTGCTCTACCCGCAAAGTCGCCACGTGCCACTGCGGCTGAGGGCGTTTATCGATTTTCTGGTTGAGCATCTGCCACGTTAAAACGCATAAACGTCCGATCACCGCACACAAAAACCCGACTCATCACCTCTTCAATTGACCAAACTAACCAACTAGTACAATTTATCTCCACAGGCTGAAACCCTCGGCCAATGCCAAAAATAATAAGTGGAGAGACCCCGATGCCCCCTATCGTTCTGGTGCTCAACGGCCCTAACCTGAACCTGCTCGGCACCCGTGAACCGGCGACTTACGGCCATGAAACCCTGGCCGACATCTCAACGCTATGCGCACGTACCGCCGAAGAGTTCGGCCTGGCGGTGGAGTTTCGCCAGACCAACCATGAAGGCGAATTGCTCGACTGGATTCACGCGGCCCGCGGCCGTTGCGCCGGGATCGTCATCAACCCCGCCGCATGGACTCACACCTCGGTTGCGATTCGCGATGCATTGGTCGCCAGTGAACTGCCGGTGATCGAAGTCCACCTGTCCAACGTCCACGCACGCGAGCCTTTCCGGCACCACTCCTTCGTCTCGGCCATCGCTACCGCTGTGATGGCCGGTTTCGGCAGCCATGGGTATCGCCTGGCGCAGGAGCATTTCAGTCTCCGTTTGAAAGGGTGAACGTCGTGACTCAGAACAACGTGGTATTGGCCGGACTGATCGGCGCCGGCATCCAGGCTTCCCGCACCCCGGCGCTGCACGAGCATGAAGGTGATGCCCAGGGGTTGCGTTACCTCTATCGCTTGATTGACCTGGACCAGTTGAAACTCGACAGCAGCGCCCTGCCCGACTTGCTGATGGCCGCCGAGCGCATGAACTTCACCGGACTCAATATCACCTTCCCGTGCAAGCAGACGATCATCCCGTTGCTCGACGAACTGTCGCCAGAAGCGCGCGGCATCGGCGCCGTGAACACGGTGGTGCTCAAGGACGGTAAACGCATCGGCCACAACACCGATTGCCTGGGGTTTGCCGAAGGTTTTCGTCGTGGTTTGAAGGACGTTGCCCGTGCGCGTGTCGTGCAAATGGGTGCCGGTGGCGCAGGCGCGGCGGTGGCCCACGCGCTATTGAGCGAAGGCGTACAGCTGTTGAGCATTTTCGATGTGGAGATCAACCGGGCTCAGGCCTTGGCGAACAACCTCAACCAGCATTTTGGTTTCGGCCGGGCCGTTGCCGGCCATGACTTGGCGAGCACACTGGCCGAGGCTGACGGCCTGGTGAACGCCACGCCCATGGGCATGAAAAAACTGCCGGGCCTGCCGGTACCCGTTGAACTGCTTCGCGCTGAATTGTGGGTAGCAGAAATCGTTTACTTCCCGCTGGAAACCGAACTGCTGCGCAACGCCCGCGCCCTGGGTTGCCGGACGTTGGATGGCGGCAACATGGCGGTGTTTCAGGCCGTGAAGGCGTTTGAATTGTTCAGCGGCGTGGTGCCGGATGCGCAACGGATGCTGGCGCACTTTCAAAGCATGAATGGCTGAGCGGATGTGGCGAGGGGGTCATCCCCTCACCCCACATCAGGCCTGCAGATACCGCAAAACCGACTCGCAGATCATCTCCCGATGACGCTGCTTGATGCCTTCATCCGGCAAGTCGATCTGAAAAATCTCACCAAACGTATGGCGGTTCGACACGCGATAGAAGCAGAACGAACTGATCAGCAGGTGCACATCCAACGGCTCAAGGCCTGCACGGAACACACCCTCTTCGACGCCGCGACGCAGGACCACCCCGAGTGAATCGAGAATGGTGTTGTTCATCGCTTTGATCGCATCGGAACGCTTCACGTATTCGGCGTTGTGAATATTCTCGATGCTGACGATCCGCACGAAGTCGACGTTGTGATCATGGTGATCGAAGGTGAACTCCACCAGCCGCCGAATCGCGTCCACCGGTGCCAGCTCCGCCAGGTGCAGACGGTTTTCGGTGCTGCGGATATCGCCGTAGAGTTTCTCCAGCACCTCGATGTAGAGCTGTTCCTTACTGCCGAAGTAGTAATAGATCATGCGCTTGGAGGTGTGAATGCGCTCGGCGATTGCATCGACGCGGGCGCCGGAAAGCCCCTGCTGGACGAACTCTACAATGGCCTCTTGAAGAATGTTCTCGCGGGTTTTTTCCGGGTTGTTCTTGCGACTCTTGCGCGGCTCGGCAATTGGCTCGTCGGGCGTTACGGAGAGTTCTGAAGTTATTGTCATTGCGGGCTCACGGCCATCACTGCACAGGCTGGCGATTATGGGCTGCGCGGCACACTGAAGGAAGCCGTGCGGCAGCGGTTTCACCCCGCGTTTACGAATTCCCTACAACTTTGCCTGACGTATGGCACCGCTTCGGGATTTGGCCATTGCTGCCAGTCGTACCGCTACGTTGGCCGCACCGTAACCGGCATAGCCGTTTTTACGCTGGATGATTTCAAAGAAAAAGCGCCCTTCGAACGGCTCGGTGTACACATGGAACAGCTCACCACCCTGGGCATCGCGGTCGTAAAGCACGTTGAAGTAGGCCAGTTCACTGAGGAACTCGTCGTCGAAATCGAACCGCGCGGCGAGGTCATCGTAATAGTTGAGCGGAATATCCAACAACGGTACGCCCGCCTCCTTGGCCCGGCTGACTTCGGCAAAGATGTCGTCGCAATCGAAGGCGATGTGGTGCACGCCGGAGCCGCGATAACTCGACAACGCATGTGAGATTGCGGTGTTGCGGTTCTCGGAAATGTTCAGCGGCAGGCGGATGGAACTGTCCCGGCTGCGCAACGCCCGGCTCTTCACCAACCCATACGGATCGGGAAGTACAACCTCGTCGTCGGCTTCGAAATCCAGCAGGCTTTTATAGAACAGCACCCAACTGTCGAGGCTGTCGGCCGGCAACGCCATGGCCATGTGGTCAATGCGCTTGAGGCCGCCGCTGGCCACGACGGCGGGTTGCAGATTGAAGTCAGTGCCGTAGACGTCGGCGTCCTGGTCCACCAGATAAATCAGGCTGCCATCCGGCGCGCGCACCGCGGCCAGTTCGAGTTCATTGGGGCCGACCAGTCCGCGATACGGCTGACCTTTATAGGCCACGGCCCGAGCCAGCGCGCTGGCGCTATCCTTGACCCGCACCGCGGTGGCACACAGCGATGGGCCGTGGGCCTCGAAAAAACTGTGGGCGAACGAATAAGGTTCTGAGTTGAGGATCAGGTTGATATCGCCCTGACGCAGCAGGCTGACGCTCTTGGAACGATGCTGGCCAGCCTTGACGAAACCCAGCCGCTCCAGCCAATGGGACAGCTTGGCACCCAGGCTTTCGTCCACTGCAAACTCGAGAAACTCGATGCCGTTGTATTCGCTGGCCTGGGGCGTCTCGAACAGAATGTCGAGAATCACCGCTGGCGTGGCTTCCTGCGCCAGACGTTCGCGGGTTTTCTCTTCCAGGTACAGCAACGAACGCAAACCGTCGGCGGCGTTGGCGCGCGGCGGCGCGGCGCGGAAACCGTCATTGAAGATTTCCAGCGACAGCGGCCCGGTGTAACCACTCTTGATGATCGGTGCGAGGAAACCCGCAAGATCGAATTCGCCCTGACCGGGGAAGCAGCGGAAATGCCGACTCCACTCCAGCACGTCCATGGCCAGGATTGGCGCATCGGCCATTTGCACGAAGAAAATCTTGTCGCCGGGAATCTCGGCAATCGCGCTCGGATCGCCCTTGAGCGACAGCGTGTGAAAGCTGTCCAGCAACACCCCCAGACTCGGATGATCCGCCTGACGAACGATGTTCCACACCTGTTGATAAGTGTTCACATGCCGGCCCCAGGCCAACGCTTCGTAGCCGATCCGCAGGCCACGCGCACCGGCGCGTTCGGCCAACAGGCGCAAGTCGTCGACCAGAATCTGTTCATCACCGATGGAATCGGCCGAGGCATTGCTGCACACCAGCACCAGGTCGGTGCCCAGTTCCTGCATCAGGTCGAACTTGCGCTCGGCCCGTTCCAGGTTGCGCGGCAGGCGGTCGCGGCGGCAGCCCTCGAAATCCCGGAAAGGTTGAAACAGCGTGATGGCGATCCCGAGATCGGCGCACATCTGTTTAATTTCCCGCGGGCTGCCGTCGTAGTAGAGAAGGTCGTTCTCGAAAATCTCCACCCCGTCAAAACCGGCGGCGGCAATGGCTTCGAGTTTTTCCGGCAGGGTACCGCTCAAGGACACGGTGGCAATGGAACGCTGCATATATCGACTCCCGGTGGAGGCTTCGGCTACAGGGAATTTGCGCCGCTTTTAAAAGAGTGAGCGAATTATTGAGCCGGGTTGTTTAATGAGCAATTCAAAGTGTACTACCCGGTTAGTTTTGTGTTCGGTTATCGAACACAATGGCCCTTGGCGAATTGACGATTTTTTGTCCACTGCCCACCATCCACTACACATTGAGTCCGGTCACAAACATCGGTCTCGGTGACCAAAGACCCAGAACACCACATAAAAATAACCGGTGGACTACATGACTCCTTCTCAAAGCTCTTCCGTGGAGCGTTCCTCCATGACTCCTGCCACTGGCGGCATCGGCGACAAGATCCGCGGCGCCATGGCGGTCGGCAAAACCCGTTGGGGCATGCTCGCACTGGTGTTCTTCGCCACCACCCTGAACTACATTGACCGCGCCGCTCTGGGCGTGATGCAGCCTATCCTCGCCAAGGAAATGAGCTGGACGGCGATGGACTACGCCAACATCAACTTCTGGTTCCAGGTCGGCTACGCCATCGGTTTCGTGCTTCAAGGCCGGTTGATCGATCGGGTCGGCGTCAAGCGCGTATTCTTCTTCGCCGTGCTGCTCTGGAGCCTGGCGACCGGCGCCCATGGCCTGGCCACCTCGGCCGTTGGCTTCATGGTCTGCCGATTCATTCTGGGTCTGACGGAAGCCGCCAACTACCCGGCGTGCGTGAAAACCACCCGGTTGTGGTTCCCGGCCGGCGAACGCGCCGTGGCCACCGGCATCTTCAACGCCGGGACCAACGTCGGTGCGATGTTCACCCCCATGTTGTTGCCGCTGATTCTGCACGTGTGGGGCTGGCAGGCCGCGTTCCTGTGCATGTCGGCACTGGGCGGGATCTGGTTGGTGTTCTGGGGTTTGAAGTACTACAACCCGGAAGAACATCCGAGCGTCAAACAATCGGAACTGGACTACATCCAGAAGGAAGTCGAACCGGAACAATCCCGCGTGCCGTTCTCGAAAATCCTGCGCATGCGTGGCACCTGGGCCTTCGCCCTGGCCTACTCGATCACCGCGCCGGTGTTCTGGTTCTACCTCTACTGGCTGCCGCCGTTCCTCAATCAGCAATACAACCTGGGGATCAACGTGACCCAGATGGGTATCCCGCTGATCATCATCTACCTCACCGCAGACTTCGGCAGCGTCGGCGGCGGGATCCTGTCCTCGTTCCTGATCGGCCGCGGGATCAACCCGATCAAGGCGCGGCTGATGTCGATGTTCCTGTTCGCCTGCTGCATCATCGGCGTGATCATGGCAGCCGGCTCAAGCAATCTGTGGGTCGCGGTGTTTGCCATCTCTCTGGCCATCGGTGCGCACCAGGCCTGGACCGCGAACATCTGGAGCCTGGTGATGGACTACACGCCTAAACACATGATGAGTACGGTGTTCGGCTTCGGCGGCATGTGCGCGGCCATCGGCGGGATGTTCATGACCCAGTTGGTCGGCCACATTCTGACGATCACCAACAACAACTACACCGTGCTGTTCACCATGATTCCGGCGATGTACTTCATCGCGCTGATCTGGATGTACTTCATGGCACCGCGCAAGATTCCTACCGTCACCCCGTAAAACCCCTCCCCCGGCAGGCCTGATTCCAGGCCTGCCTTGCGACTCTCAGCGACGACTTTGTTGCCAGGCAGCTGCCAGGCCGCTGCAGCAGATCACGGCGATTCCGACCACCGCGGTGAAGGTCGGCGTGTGAGCAAACACCAACCAGCCCAGCAGACCGGCGAACACAATCTGGCAGTAGCCAAACGGTGCCAGCAATGCCGGCGCCGCAAGACGGAAGGCTTGGGTCAGAAACAGATGCGCGGTCATCCCGCACGCGCCCAACGCCAGCATCATTGCCCCGTGCCCCAGACTCGGTACCTGCCAGAAGAACGGCACCAGCGCACTCATCACCAGGGTGTTGCACAAGCCGGCGAAAAAGTTGCTGGTGGTCGGACTGTCGATTTTGCTGAGCATGCGGGTCAGCAGTTGATAAAAGCAGAAAAACAGGGCCGAGCAGAGCGGCAGCAAGATGGCCGGGGTGAACAATTCGCCGCCGGGGTGGACGATGATCAATACGCCGATGAATCCACAAATCACCGCGATCCACTGACCACGTGTCACCCGTTCCTTCAGCAACGGCACCGACAACGCAGTCACTAATACGGGCGCGAGAAAGTTGACCGCCGTGGCTTCGGCCAACGGGATGTACTGCAAGCCGGTGGTGAAAAACAAACTGGTGCCCAACAGGCACAACGCCCGCAGCAATTGCAGCAATGGTCGTTTGGAACGTAGGACGCCCAACCCGGATTGCGGCAGAAAAATCCCCGCCATCAGCAAGGTGTGAACCAGGTAACGCGCCCACACCACCATGACAATCGGATAGAAACCCGAGAGATATTTCGACAACGCGTCGTGACTGGAAAACAGGAAGGTTGCAACAACGATCAGCAGGATCCCTTTGAAGGGCTGGTTGACGCCGGAAAGTGGAGTGCTGACGGTCATTTGATATCCTTTGTTTTTAAAGTCAAAAGCATCGCGGGCAAGCCCGCTCCCACAGATTCTCTATTGTCCTTGTGGGAGCGTGGCTTGCCCGCGATAGGGTGCGCAGCGCCGCTTAAAGCCGCGCCAACAATTCCCGGGTTTTACTCAACGCCATCTGCGCCCGTTGCAACCCGCTCACGCCCTGCTCCAAAAGCTTCACGGTGGGAATTTCCAGACTCAACGCAATGTCGGCCGGCAAACACCGCAACAGCCCCGCCAGATCACTATCGCCATCCCCCGGAAACCGCCGCTCGTTGCGGGCCTGTCGCAGAATCTCCGCCATGTCTGTCGGACGCGGCCCGGCGACGTCGCACAGTTGGGCATACCGTAACCGTGACGGGGCCACCCTGGCCAGATCTTCCAGGCGCGAACCCGAACGGTCGAAATGGAACGCATCGACCAACACGGCGCCGTTTTCACGATCAGCATTATCGACGATACGCACCGCTTGCTCGAGATTGCGCGCATCCGTCCAGGGCATGAACTCCAGGTGCGGATGAAGCCCGTAAGGTGTCGCCAGATCACAGAGGCGGGCAAAATTTTCCGTGAGTCGTTGTTCGTCGCAATCGTTACCGGCCACCAGTAATTCACTGGCACCAAACTCGGCACCGACTGCCAGAATCTCCTCGAAATCGGCGACGACGGTCTCCGGTTTAAGACGCAGGATTTCAACATCCAGCACACCAATACCGGTATCGCGCAGACGCTTTAGCGTCTGATGCCGCAATTGCACATCGGCGACCAGCGCGAAGTGATGTTCCTCAGGCGTGGCCGGCACCAGGCGCAATCCGACATGGCTATAACCGGCCCGTGCCGCCACTTCGACCATCTCGGGCGGCGACAATTCCAGCACCGTCAGGCTGGCCAGGGAAAAGATCCGTTCACTCATGTTCATTCCTCGATCAAGGTTGGCGCGCAGGCACGACCGGTTTGGGCGGCCTCGCGGATCGCTTCGATTAGCGCCAGGGTGCGGGCCGCATCGGCGGCACTCACCAACGGCTCGACTTCCCGACGCGCGACACGGACGAAATGCTGCAACTGCAAACGCAACGCGTCATCGCCACTGAAACTTTCCTGAACCGGCAACAACGGTTGATGCCAACCCGCCTCGGCATCGGCGTAGTGCCAGCGTTTGAGTTGTGGAATGCTCAGCGCCCCGCCGGTCCCGGCGAGCAGATAACACGGTTGATCGGTCTGGTGCGGATACACCGGGTTCTCCCCGGAATCCAGCTCCCAACTCCAGGGCGCCGCCACCGCATCGGACCCGGTCAGGCTACCCAGTGCGCCATTGTCGAATTGCAGCAACACGGCGGCGCAATCTTCGTTGGCAAACCCGCGCACCGCATTGCTGGTGATGGCCTGAACCTGCCGCACTTCGCCACACAAGTGCCGGAGCAGATCGAGATCGTGAATCAAATTGGTCAGCAACATCCCCGCACCGGGCTCACGGCGCCAGGGGATTTCGAAATAACTGTCGGGCTTGCGCAACTGCCAGAGCGCCGTGACTGTGGTCAATCGTCCCAGCGCACCGCTGTGGACCAGCTCATGAGCGCGGACGATCAACGGATTGTGACGTCGGTGATGGCCGACCAGCACGGGAACGCCCGTGGCTTTCGACGCGGCTACCAGCTCTCGAACTTCATCCAGATGCACGCCCACCGGTTTCTCCAACAACACCGGTACGCCCGCGGCGAGGCAGTCGAGCGCGGTGCTGACGTGCAACGTATTCGGGTTGGCGACGATCACCGCGTCCGGCCGCACTTGTTCCAGCATCTGACGGTAGTCGGCGAAATAAGCCACGCCCCATTGCGCCGCGAGCCCGGCCGCTTGTGGTCCAGGATCGGCCACTGCGCACAAGGTCGCTTCAGCCAGGGATTGTAAATGCTGGTAATGCTGCTGACCCATGTTGCCAGCGCCGATCAAGGCGATACGAAGGGGCGAGTTCAAAGGCGCGGTCCTCTTGTGATTATTGTGGGAAGAGATGAATTCCAACAATTTAGAACCTGGTTCCAGATTCTTACACAGACCCAAGCTGAAAGTGTTCGAACAGCGCACAGCTTTGTCAGGCGACCGAAGATCAAATAGGGGAGCGGGCTTGCTCGCGAAAGCGGTGTGTCAGGCAATATCAATGTCGACTGAAACTCTCTCTTCGCGAGCACGCCCGCTCCCACAATGGATCTGCGCAGGTCTCAGATAAACAACTCCGACGCCAGGCTCGCCGCCGACAACTCCTCGGTAAACTTCAACAGCAACGGTGCCAACTCATGCAGCCGTGCCCCAGGCATCCGCGCACTTGGCCCGGCAATACTCAATACTCCGATCACCCGACCATCACTCGGATGCCGCACCACGGCGGCAATCGCCGACGTCCCCACCGCCGAACTCTCCTCCACCCAGGCATAGCCCTGCTCCCGTGCCAATCGCAGGCGTTCAAGCAACTCGATGTTGGAACGCGGCGCATTCGGTCCCAGGTCCTTAGGTCGGTCGCCACCCTGGCGCTCCACCAGCGACAAGGCTTCGGCATCACTCATGCACGCCAGCCATGCATGCCCCGACGCGGTATAAAACAGTGGCGCATCACGACCCATGTCCGGGTCGTAACGCAGACCTGAACGGGCTCCTTGGGACTTGGCGATCCAGACCTGCCGTCCGCCTTCGATCACGCCCAGACGCACCAATTCACCCGTTTCCTGAGCCAGGCGGTCGATCACCGGCTGCACGATATCGGCACCACTGCTCGACAAGTAACGGAACCCCATCGCCACCAGTTTGGTCGACAAGTGATACCGCAGGTTCTCTGGATTCTGCCGCACGTAACCCAGCCGAATCAGTTCGGCGAGGAGGCGATGGGTCGCACTTTTGGGGATATTCAGTTGCTCCGCCAGCGTCTGCATCGGCAGGCCCCGCGGGTCACTGGTGAGGCTTTCCAGCACGCTGAAAACACGTTCGATCTGACTGCCGGCCATGGGACGTTCCACGCAAAATTTGCCCGATTCTAGAAGACAAACTGCATAACGCGAAATCTGGAACCCACTGTTCGATAACCGCCCGCTTTGCGCCTTGACCGGTTGCCAAGCTCAATCACGCTCCTATATTTTCTGGAATCAAATTCTAAAAAACACAAAGCGCTGGAGTTTCAGACGATGCCTGCCGAACCACACACCCTCCCGGACATCGATTGCGACGTGCTGATCGTCGGCTCCGGTGCGGCGGGATTAGCCGCTGCGGTGACCGCTGCGTGGCATGGCTTGAAAGTCATCGTGGTGGAAAAAGACCCCGCGTTCGGCGGCGCCACAGCCTGGTCCGGCGGTTGGGCCTGGGTACCTTGCAATCCTTTGGCCCGGCGTGCCGGGATCGTCGAAGACGTCGAGCAACCGCGCACTTACCTGAAACACGAACTGGGCGAACGTTACGACCCGGCGATGATCGACGCTTTCCTTGAAGCCGGCCCGCGGATGGTCGCATTCTTCGAACAGCACACGTCGCTGCAATTCGCCGACGGCAACGCCATTGCCGACATCCATGGCGACACACCCGGAGCGGGCACTGGTGGACGCTCGGTGATCGCCGCGCCTTATGACGGGCGAAAAGTCGGCAAACTGCTTAAGCGTCTTCGCAAAACCATGCGGGAAACTTCGTTCATGGGCATGCCGATCATGGCAGGCCCGGACCTCTGGGCCTTTCTCAACTTGACGCGCTCGGTGTCGGCAGCCTGGCACGTGACCCGACGCTTCACCCGTCATCTGTTTGACCTCGCAGTTCATCGTCGCGCAATGCAACTGGTCAACGGCGTGGCGCTGGTGGCTCGGCTGGCAAAATCCGCCGAAGACCTCGGCGTATTGCTCTGGGAATCGGCGCCGGTCACCGAATTGCTTCAAGAGGGCGATCAGGTCCGAGGGGCGGTGGTCAGTACCACCAAAGGCAAGGTCCGCATTCATGCTCGCAAGGCTGTGGTCCTGGCCGCTGGCGGCTTCGCCAATGACATCGAGCGGCGCAAGGCATTGTTTCCACGCACACCGACCGGCCATGAACACCTGGCCCTGCCGCCCCTCGGCGTATCCGGTGACGGCCTGCGACTGGGCGAATGCGCCGGCGCTCAAATGAACACCGATATGCAGTCACCCGTGGCCTGGGCGCCGGTTTCACAGGTGCCGCATAAGGACGGCAGCATCGGCCACTTCCCGCACATCATCGAGCGCGGCAAACCAGGAATCATCGGCGTCCTGAGCAACGGCCAGCGCTTCGTCAACGAAGCCAACGGCTATTACGACTATGTAACGGCCATGGTCGAGGCCGCACCACCGGGCGAAGAAGTCGCCTCCTGGCTGGTCTGCACTCATGGCTTTCAGCGCCGTTATGGCTTGGGCATCTCTCGGCCGTTTCCGGTGCCGCTGTCATCCTTTATCCGCAGCGGCTATCTGAAAACCGGCAATACGATCGAGGAATTGGCCAGGGCTTGCGGCATCGACCCGAACGGCTTGCGTAGCACTGTGTCCGAATACAATCGGCATGCGCGCAACGGCGAAGACCCGCTTTTCGGTCGCGGCTCGACGCCCTACAACCGCAAACAGGGTGATGCCCTGCAACAACCCAACCCTTGCGTTGCACCGATCGAACAAGGCCCGTTCTATGCGGTGAAGGTCCAGCCGGGCTGCTTCGGCACCTTCGCCGGGCTCAAGGTCAACGAACACGCCCAAGTCCTCGACGGCTCGGGCCAGGCCATCACCGGGCTTTACGCGGCGGGCGGCGACATGGCCAGCATCATGGGCGGGCACTACCCCGCCGGCGGCATCAATCTCGGCCCGGCGCTGACTTTCGGCTACATCGCCGCACGACATATCGCAGGTATTAATGGTTACGAACAGGAGATCGACCATGCAACGCATCGTTAACGCACAGGGGTTGAACATGCCCAAACTCGGCCTCGGCACCTGGCCGATGTTGGGCGAGGAATGCACACGCGCCGTGGAACAAGCCCTGGCGTTGGGTTATCGGCACATCGACACTGCAGCGGCCTACAACAACGAAGACGCAGTCGGTCAAGCGCTGGTGAACAGTCCTACGCCTCGCGATCAAATCCACGTCACCACCAAAGTCTGGTGGGACCAGCTTCAACCCGACGCCATGCGCCATTCCATGAACCGCAGCCTCAAGGCCTTGCGCAGCGATTACGTTGACCTGTTCATGATCCACTGGCCGACCACCGATTGGGACCTGTCGCGCACGATCGAGACGCTGGTGTCATTCAAGGAGCAAGGACTGGCGCGCAACATCGGCGTGGCGAATTTTCCACTGCCGTTGTTGCGCAAAGTCGTCGAAGAATTGGGCACTCCGCTGTCAGCCATTCAGGTCGAGTACCACGTACTGCTCGGACAAAACGCGCTGCTGGACTACGCCCGTCAACACGATCTGGCGCTGACGGCCTACACACCGTTGGCCCGCAACAAGGTCTCGGAAATCCCGCAAATCCAGCAAATCGCCGCCAAACATGGGGTACTGCCAACGCAGGTGGCACTCAAGTGGCTGCTTGATCAACCGAACGTGGCCGCCATTCCAAAAGCCAGCAGCCAGGCCAATCAACTGGCCAACCTGGCAGCGTTCGACGTGAATCTGGATGACGAAGACCGTGCGCTGATCGCCGGTTTGTCCAAGCGCGAACGTCAGGTCAACCCGGACTTTTCGCCGGTATGGGATGCGTTCGACCAGTAAACCTGAGACGCAGGCCGTCGCCTGCTCGATAAAAACCCGTCGCCTGAAGGAATTAGATGGGTTGTCCGTGTTCAATACGAGTCTGGAATGTTCCCGGCACCCCACACGGGGTGCCGGGAGGTTTCTGTGCGCAACAAAAGATGGACGACCGGACTGGCGCCGCTCTCACTCACCAGCAACACTCACCTCACGGACAATCAGAGGATTCCCACATGCTATGGAAAAAAGGCCGACGCAGCGACAACGTGGTCGATGCCCGTGGTGATGGCGGCGGTGGTGGCGGGATGCGCTTCGGTGGTGGCAAGGGCCTGAGCCTGACGGCCATTATCCTGATCGTCGGGATTGGCTGGATGACCGGCCAGGACCCATTGCAGATCCTCGGACAACTCACCGGGCAGATGAGCGAACAATCAGCACCGACCTCGAGCCAAACCCGCCAGGCACCACCCGCCAATGATGAAGGCGCCGAATTCGTGCGCTCGATCCTTGGCGATACCGAAGACACCTGGGGCCAGATTTTCCAGCAGGCCGGCCGTCAATATAAGGACCCGACCCTGGTACTGTTCAGCGGCCGCGTCAACTCGGCCTGCGGCCTGGCCAGTTCGGCGACCGGCCCGTTCTATTGCCCGGCGGACCAGAAGGTCTATCTGGACATGAGTTTCTTCCAGGAGATGTCCCAACGTTTTTCCGCTGCGGGTGACTTCGCTCAGGCCTACGTGATCGCTCACGAAATCGGACACCACGTGCAGACCTTGCTCGGCGTTTCAGCGAAAATTCAGACCGCCCGCCAACAGGGCCGGCAAATGGAAGGCGACGGCGGATTGCTGGTGCGCCAGGAACTTCAGGCCGATTGCCTCGCCGGCGTCTGGGCCCACAATGCGCAGAAGCGTCTGAACTGGCTGGAGCCGGGTGATATCGAAGAGGCCTTGAACGCTGCCAATGCCATCGGCGACGACCGCTTGCAGCAGCAAGGTCAGGGTCGCGTGGTTCCGGACTCGTTTACTCATGGTACGTCGGCGCAAAGGGTGCGCTGGTTCAAAACCGGATTTGCGCAAGGCCAGGTCGGCCAGTGCGATACCTTTGCGGCGAAAAACCTATAAATGAATAAGTGGCTGCTGGCTCTGTTGATCACCTGCGCAAGCACCCAGGCTGCCGAGCAAGGCGTCAAGGAGCTCAGCTCCGGACGCCTGCTGTTGTCGGCCGGTGAGATCGCGGTGGGCCTCGGCCCGACCCCGACGAAAATCGAACGCGTGCTGATCGTCATCCATGGTCGATTGCGCAATGCCGACACCTACCGCCAGAGCGCCGAGCACGCAGCCGAACAGGCCGGGCAAAGCGCATCGACCCTGGTGATCGCTCCGCAATTTCTCAACGAAACCGACATCGCGCTCCATCCCGTGGCGGACAGTGTATTGCGCTGGCAGGGCAATGACTGGATGGCCGGCGGCTTATCCACCGCTCCGTTTTCTCTGAGTTCCTACGCTGCACTCGACGAAATCGTCGCTCGAATAGGCGATCGCCGACAGTTTCCGGACGTGAAGCAAATCGTCATCGCCGGTCATTCGGGCGGCGCTCAGGTGGTGCAGCGATACGCGTTGCTGAGTCACGATCAGCCAGCCTTCAAGGAGGCCGGCGTGCAGGTGCGCTACGTGATTGCCAACCCGTCGTCTTATGCCTATTTCGATGAACGTCGCCCCGTGGCGTTCAGCCACGCCGGATGTGCGGATTTCAATCGCTGGAAGTACGGGCTGAGCGATTTGCCCGCCTATGCCGATGGGCAAACACCCGCGCAGCTGAAGGAAAGCTACGTCAAACGTGACGTCGTTTATCTACTGGGGCAGCAGGACACCGACCCGAATCATCCGGCACTGGATAAACGTTGTGAGGCGAAAGCCCAGGGCGCAAATCGTTTGGCTCGCGGGCGCAATTATTTTGAGTACCTGAAGCGGCTGCAGCCACAAGGGTTGAATCAGCAACTGATCGAAGTGCCCGGGGTCGGGCATGATGGGGATGGGATGTTTACATCGCCTGAGGGGCAGAAGGCGTTGTTTGGTCAGTGAATTCTGTATTACCTGATCTGGTGTCTTCGCGAGCCGGCTCGCTCCCACATTGGCACGCGGTCAAATATGGGAGCGGTCTTGCCCGCGATGGGGCACTCAAGCAAACAGCATCCGCCTCAGCTCTACGCAATCCTGCGCATGCCAATCCGCCAACTCAGGCCAGGGATTATCCGGCAGATTAACCAGCACCGTGCGCGTTCCCGCCGCCCGCCCGCAATCCAGATCAAAGCGGTAATCGCCGACCATCACCATCTCGCTCGCCGGCACATTCCAGGCCTCGGCCAATTTCAACAAACCACCCGGATGCGGTTTCGGCGGCGCTTCATCACGACCCAGCACATCTTCCACCGCGAAGCAGTCGGCCAGACCGATTGCCTCCAGCGTCACATGCGCCAGTTCGCGCGCATTGCGCGTGAGAATGCCCAAGCGGTAACCGCGTCCGGCCAACTCACGCACCAACTCCACCGCGCCCGGTGCCGGTTTCGAACCCAGCGCCAGATCCCGTTCGTGTTCCAGCAACCACGCATGCTTAGCCGCCGCTTCATCGGCCGGCAGCGCAGCGAGGTGGGTCAGGATGTCGTCTTCGGCAGGTATCGCCAAGGCCACGCGGATCGCCGCGAAGTCATGCACCGCCACCGTCAGGGTGCCGTCCATGTCGAACACCCAATGTCGCACCTCGGCCAGGCTCATGCCCAATCCTTGCGATGACGAATCAGGCCTTCCTGCGTGACCGAAGCCACCAATTGCCCGGCGCGGTTGAACACACTGCCACGGGTGAACCCGCGAGAATTGCCGGCCCATGGGCTGTCCATCGCGTAGAGCAACCAGTCATCGGCGCGCAGATCGGCATGGAACCACAACGAGTGATCGAGGCTGGCGACCTGCATGTCTTTCTGCCAGACCGATTTGCCATGAGGCTGCATCGATGTGGTCAGCAGACCGAAGTCCGAAGCGTAGGCCAGCAAGTATTTATGCAGCGCCGGGGAGTCGGCCAAGGCACCGTCGGCGCGAAACCAGACGTATTTGATCGGATCGGACGGTTGCGGGTTGTAGGGATCTTTCTCGGTGATCGGTCGGAACTCGATCGGTTTCGGGCACAGAAATTTTTCGCGCATGTGCTCGGGGATCAGGTGCGCGCGCTGCTGAGTGAGTTCCAGCTCCGACGGCAGGTTCTCCGGACCAACCACGGTCGGCATCTCGGCCTGGTGCTCGAAGCCTTTTTCGTCGTACTGGAACGACGCACTGCAGGTGAAAATCGGGTTGCCCTTCTGGATCGCCGTCACCCGACGCGTGCTGAAGCTGCCGCCGTCGCGCACCCGATCAACCTGATACACCACTGGCAACGCGGAATCGCCCGGACGCAGGAAATAACCGTGCATCGAGTGCACGTGGCGCGCTTCTTCGACCGTCTGACTGGCAGCCGACAGGGACTGACCAATCACCTGACCGCCGAACAACTGACGAAAACCCAGGTCCTGACTGCGGCCACGGAACAGGTTTTCTTCGATCGGTTCCAGGGTCAGCAGGTCAACCAGATCATCCAACACTTGGCTCATTCAGACTCTCCTCACACAGCGCAATGCCGCGCAGTCTTGGCTGCGGCGGTCGATTCAGTTTCTGGCCAGGGCCAATGGGGCCATTGTAAACGTCCGTGCCAGCTTATCCATGCAAGGTTTGCAGCCATTGTTCACGGGTGATGCGGTACAGCACATGCGGACGCAGCGGATGATCGGCCGCGAGTTTCGGGTGCTCGAAATCATCGGCTGAATCACGGTGCATGCCGATCGCCTGCATGACTTTCTGCGACGGCGTGTTGGTTTCGGTGGTGAAGGACACGACCTCTTTCAGCGCCAACCGGTCAAACCCGCAGCGCAGAGCAGTCCACGCCGCTTCACTGGCGTAGCCCAAGCCCCAGTGCTCGCGGGCCAGACGCCAGCCGATTTCGGTGGCCGGGGCAAAGCGCGCGTCGAAGCCAACCACGGCGAGCCCGGTAAAACCGATGAATGCTCCCGTGTCCTTGCGCTCCAGCGCCCAGAAGCCGAACCCGTGCTCGGCAAAATGGCCACGAATCCGTCCGATCAGCGAAGCACTTTCCAGTCGACTCAACAACGCCGGAAAATATCGCATCACCTGCGGATCGGCGCACATCGCCGCAAACTCCGGCAAATCCTCATCGCGCCACTGCCGCAACAGCAGTCGCGCGCTCTCGAGTTCCTGTATCGGCTCCATCGCATCCCCCCTTTCCATGCCTCAAGTCTATATCGCTGGTAGGATCCTTCACTCATTCCTACAAGCCTTGCTCTATAAATCAGCCATGCCCCTGCCCTTGATCTATCACGAAGACTACAGTCCCGAGTTCCCGTCGGATCACCGCTTCCCCATGGACAAGTTCCGCCTGCTGCGCGATCACCTGGTGGACAGTGGCCTGACCCGGGACGCCGACCTGTTGCGCCCGCAACTCTGCCCGCCAGAGATTCTCGCCCTCGCTCATGACCCTGCGTATATCGCACGCTACATGAGCGGCGAGCTGTCCCGCGAGGACCAGCGGCGTCTCGGTCTGCCGTGGAGCGAAGCGTTGGCTCGGCGTACGGTGCGGGCAGTCGGCGGTTCATTGCTGGCGGCCGAGCAGGCGCTGGAACATGGTTTGGCCTGTCACCTGGCTGGCGGTACTCATCACGCGCACTACGACCATCCCGCCGGGTTCTGCATCTTCAATGACCTGGCGGTGATCAGCCATTTCTTGCTGGAAAGTGGCCGTGTGAATCGGGTTCTGATCTTCGACTGCGATGTGCATCAGGGCGACGGGACTGCGCGGATCCTGCACAACACCCCGGAGGCGGTGACCGTTTCCCTGCACTGCGAAAAGAATTTTCCTGCGCGCAAAGCCGAAAGTGACTGGGACATTCCGTTGCCGATGGGCATGGGCGATGCCGACTACCTGAAGGTAGTGGACGACGCGCTTAATTATTTGCTGGCGCTCTACCAACCGGACCTGGTGCTGTATGACGCTGGGGTCGATGTGCACAAGGATGACGCACTCGGTTATCTGAAGCTGACAGACGAAGGCGTCGCCGCTCGTGATGAAAGCGTGATGCGCCATTGCCTGGGCCGGGATATTCCGGTGGTCGGGGTGATTGGAGGCGGCTACAGCAAGGACCGCAAGGCGTTGGCCCGACGTCATGGAATTCTCCATCACAGTGCGCAACGGGTCTGGCAGTCATCAGGTTGTCACTGAGCCGTGGATGCTTTACCCACAATGCCTGTGGAACCGCCTGTGGATAACCTGAGTGAAAGGGCCTACAGACCAGACCACATATAGGGTACAGAGCGGTGGTTGTTTTTTAACCAGCTATCGAATCCACCACCAATCCCTGTGGGAGCGGGCTTGCCCGCGATGACGTCGGCACATTCAACATCTTTGGTGACGGACATTCCGCTATCGCGGGCAAGCCCGCTCCCACAATTATTGTGTACTGCTAGAATGCGCGGCTATTCCGCCATGCCGCAGTTCTCACCATGACTCAGCCCAACACTTCCCTACTCCCTCACGTCGCCATCATCGGCGGTGGCCCCGCCGGTTTGATGGCGGCCGAAGTGTTGAGCCAGGCCGGGATCAAGGTCGATCTGTACGACGGCATGCCTTCAGTGGGCCGAAAATTTCTCCTGGCCGGCGTCGGCGGCATGAACATCACCCATTCCGAAGCCTACCCGGCGTTTCTTTCGCGTTACGCCGAACGCGCGCCGCAGATTGCACCGCTGCTAAGGTCCTTCGGCGCCGAGGCGTTGTGCCAATGGATTCATGAGCTGGGCATTGAAACCTTTGTCGGCAGTTCCGGCCGGGTGTTTCCTACCGACATGAAAGCTGCGCCCCTGTTGCGTGCCTGGCTCAAACGCCTGCGAGATGCCGGCGTCGTTATCCACACCCGCCACCGTTGGCTCGGCTGGAATGACAGCGGTGATTTGCGCATCGACAGCCCCGAGGGCGAAAAAACCGTCAAGCCTGCTGCAACCTTACTGGCCCTCGGCGGCGGCAGTTGGTCGCGCCTGGGTTCGGACGGCGCCTGGATGCTGCCACTGGAACAACACGGTGTAGGACTCGCGCCCCTGCAACCGAGCAATTGTGGCTTCGAGGTGCAGGCCTGGAGCGAATTGATGGTCAGCAAATTCGCTGGCGCACCGCTGAAAAATATCGCCATTGGCCTCAATGACGACGTGCCGCGGCTCGGTGAATGTGTGATCACGGCCACCGGAATTGAAGGCAGTTTGATCTACGCCCTGTCGGCACCGATCCGCGAAGCCATCAACCTGCACGACTCAGCGACCATTCATATCGACCTGTTGCCCGGCAAACCTGTGGATAAAATTCAGGCGGCGCTGAGCAAACCGCGTGGCTCCCGCTCCATGTCCAAACACCTGCACAGTCAGCTGGGCATCGATGGCGTCAAAGCGGCATTGCTGCGCGAACTGACACCGGCCGAATGCTTCACCGATCCGGCGCTGCTGGCCAAAGCGATCAAAGCGTTGCCACTGACCTTGGTGAAAACCCGCCCACTGGACGAGGCCATCAGCAGCGCCGGTGGCGTGATGTTCGAGTCGTTGGATGAACGTTTGATGCTCAAGCAATTGCCTGGCGTGTTTTGCGCAGGGGAGATGCTGGATTGGGAAGCGCCGACCGGCGGCTATCTGCTGACCGCGTGTTTCGCCAGTGGGCGAGCGGCGGGGTTGGGGATGGTGGAGTGGTTGAAGCGAGTGGCGTGATGATCGTTCCCACGCTCTGCGTGGGAATGCAGCCCGGGACGCTCCGCGTCCCTTCAAAGCCGAACGCGGAGCCTCCGAAAAGGCATTCCCACGCAGAGCGTGGGAACGATCCTTACGAGATTAAGGCTTCTTCTTACGCGGTCCGGTATTGAACACCGGCACTTTTCGCACAGGCTTGATCGAAGGCTCCGGCGCAGAAGCATCCCCACTCTCAACCCATTTACCCAGGTTGCGCTTGCCGCCACTGGAGGTCTTGGGCTTCTTCGGTTTTTTCGGCTTCTTGACCACTTGGCCGCTGGCATCGGTATCCGGCACGCGGTGCTCAGGCTCGAAGTCATGCTCCATCTGGCGGGGCAATGTCTGACGGGTCAACGTCTCAATGGCCGACAGCAGATTCACTTCATCAGCGCAGACCAGCGAAATAGCCTGCCCGGTTGCACCCGCACGACCGGTACGACCGATCCGGTGGATGTAGTCCTCAGCCACGATCGGCAGGTCGAAGTTGACCACCAATGGCAAATCTTCGATATCCAGACCACGGGCCGCGACGTCAGTGGCCACAAGGATTTGCACTTCACTGAGTTTGAAACGGTCCAGCGCACGTTGGCGAGTCGCCTGCGGTTTATCACCGTGGATGCCGTCGGCATTGATGCCCAGGCCCTGAAGTTTTTCCACCAGCGCGTCCACGCCGTTACGGGTCTTGGCGAACACCAGCACCTGCTTCCACTTGCCCTTGCGCATCAAGTGAACGAACAGCTCAGGCTTGCGCTTCTTGTCCACCACCACGACCCATTGCTTGACGGTGCTGGCAGCCACGTTGCGCGGGCTGACTTCGATGCTCAACGGATCGTTGAGCATTTGCCCGGCCAGCAAGCGGATCGCGTCTGAGAAGGTCGCGGAGAACAGCAGCGTCTGACGTTGCTTCGGCAGCACGCGGTAAATGTTCCCCAGCTCCTCGGAGAAACCCAGGTCGAGCATGCGATCGGCTTCGTCCAGGATCAGCGTTTGCAGCTGATTGAACTTGAGGGCCTTCTGGCGATACAGGTCGAGCAAACGACCCGGCGTCGCCACCAACACGTCAACACCCTTGCGCAGCTTCATCATTTGCGGGTTGATGCTGACGCCGCCGTACACCGCGTAAGTGCTCAACGGCAGGTTCTCGGCGTACTGACGCACGGCTTCATGAACCTGTTCAGCCAACTCACGGGTCGGCACCAGGATCAGTGCACGCACCGAGTTAGACGCCACTTTCGGCCCTTCCATGGCCAGCAATTGCAGGAGCGGCAGCGCGAAGCCGGCGGTCTTGCCAGTCCCGGTCTGGGCGGCGGCCATCAGGTCGCGACCGGCCAGCACCGCCGGAATGGCTTGCGCCTGAACCGGCGTCGGGGTCTGGTAGCCGAGCGTCTCGAGAGAGCGCAGCAAGGGTTCGATCAGGCCAAGGGTGGCGAAAGTCATGGGATTACCGTAGGAAAATTCAGCGCGGGTTTTTCAAAACAAGTGTGCAAAACAAGTGTGCAAAACAAGATGCAACGGCGCGCAGTTTACCCTAATTCACACTCGATTCTGTCTGCACCCCGGCAGCAGGTCGTTTCGGCGCCCGGCGCCACTGTGGCAAACCGATCAACACCACGGCGCTGATGATCACGCACATGGCCAAGGCTTCTTCGATACCAATGGTTTCGCCGACAAACACGATCCCCAGCAATACCGCCACCGCCGGGTTGACGTACGCATAGCTGGTGGCCGCCGCCGGACGCACGTTTTTCAACAGGTACATGTAAGCGTTGAAGGCGATGATCGAACCGAAGAAGGTCAGATAGGCCAGCGCCGCCCAACCTTCAATCGGCGGCATGCTTTCCAGGTGCTCGCCGCTCAGTGCGCTGCCGATCAACAGGGCTACGCCACCCACCAGCATTTCCACGGCACTGGCCATCGCGCCTTGGGGCAACGGCAAGTGTTTGCTCCACACCGAACCGAAGGCCCAGGATGCTGCCGCGAATATCAGCAACGCCGCGCCCAACGGGCTCGATTGCAAGTTGGAGCCGAGGTTGAGCATGGCGATACCGATGAGCCCGAGCACAATCCCCGCCCATTCGAGACGGGTATTACGCGCGCCCCAGAAATATCCGCAGAGCAAGGTAAACAACGGCACCGTCGCCACCGCTAACGCTGCAACGCCGGAGGCGACGCCCGTGTGTTCGGCCACACTGACCGCGCCGTTTCCGCACGTCAGCAACAAGATCCCGATAATCCCCGCGGCTTTCCATTGCGCCCAAGTGGGTGCCGGTGCCCCGCGCCAGCGCAGGAACGCGTACATCAACGTCCCGGCAATCACGAAACGGATACCGGCGAGCAGCAACGGCGGCCAGTACTCCACACCGATGCGAATCACCAGGTAAGTCGAGCCCCAAATCACGTACAGCGCGAAAAAGGCAGCGATCAACGGTAAGGGAAAACGACGTAAGCCAGGCATGGGGCAGCTCGTAGGCAGGACAAGTGAACCGCTATTCTAGAAAGGCCAACGACGGAAAATAAGTTACAAAACCTGTTTATAGCGCCGGTACACTTTTCAAAACACGGAGTTCACCGCTATAAACCGTGTTTTCGAAAGTCAGTCATTTTCTGGAGTACGACGATGGACAAATACGACCGCATGCTCCTCAGCGCCCTGCTGGAAAACGGTCGTGCGTCCTACGCCGACTTGGCGCGCAAGGTTAACCTGTCCGCCCCGGCCGTGGCCGAGCGCGTGGCCAAACTCGAAGCCTGCGGGGTGATCACCGGTTACCAGGCGAAAGTCGACATGGCCAAGCTTGGCTTGCCGATCCAGTGCGTGATCGAACTGCGGCTGAACCAGCACGGCAACCAGAAGGCCTACGACGACCTGATCAAAATCCCACAACTGACCGAATGCCACCGGGTAACGGGTGATCCGTGCGTGATCATGCAAGCGGCGGTGGGATCGATGCCGGAGCTGGAAGAGTTGATCAACCGGATTGCCAAGTTTGGGTTCAGCAAGACGTCGATTGTGTTGTCGAGCGCCATAGAAAAGCGCGTGCCGCTGGGGCAGTTGGAAGGGAATGGCAGAATCTGAAACGGCGCAGTCCCTGTGGGAGTGAGCCTGCTCGCGATAGCGGAGTATCAGTCGACATCGATGCTGAATGATAAATCGCTATCGCGAGCAGGCTCGCTCCCACAGGGGATTTGCGGTGTTCTTAGAACTCGCGATGGCGCTTGAGGCCAAATGCGTCGTCAATTGCCCGCCATTTCGGCATCGACCATGTCCCGGTGGGCCTTCAACAGCCCGTTCCCACAGGTATTACCTCATTCCTGTGGGAGCGGGCTTGCCCGCGAAGCGATCTGTCAGACGCTGCTGTAACTTGCAGGCAACAAACCCGGCATATCCCGTAGACGCACCCAAGGTTCCTTGCGCCAATGCAGCAGCCGCAGCGTTCCGCCCGCCCATTCCATCGCCCGCATATGCGGCGCTTGATTCGAAATGGTCCCCGCTTCCTCCCGCAACATCGGCACCACGTCGTGTGTCAGCCAACGTCTTAAATGGCGGTTTTCCGGGCAGTAGTGGTACACCAACATCGCGTATACGCCCGACTCACTAAGCATAAAGGTCTCTTGCGAGCCATCGTTTCCAGACAGTCGCATCACTTGCCGCTGATCCAAATCAAGCTTGAGCGCTTGCCGTCCGTTTAGCTCCATCCCCATCAGCCGCCCGATATCGCGAGCACAGAACCAAGCCTCTGCATGCAGCAATAAGGCTCGCAACTGGATGTGATGGCGGATGAATGTTTGGGGGATGAAGTACCCCTCGTGCGCGGCGGGTTGCGCAGAGTCTTCTGGGGGATTGGGGGTAACTTTGATCATGGCGAAACTCCTATTGAAAATTGGAGCTACCCGCATCACTTGCAGATGATGGGTGGCAGCTGTGTGAAGGTCTGCAAGACCGAGTCGATAGGCAACCCCGGCAGACCCGAAGGTCTCCCCCACACAGCCACCATAAAGCGATGGTCGCCAAAGCGACGAGATTATAGGTGCGACTGTAGTTGCCTTTCAAACTATCGGCGGGCTTGCAGACCCGGTCGCTGAATTGGCAGCGACAGTCAAAAGGTTATCGATGCCACAGATGAGGGGCAAGACAGACATTCCCTATTATTCGGTAGGACCGATCATCAAACCGGAGTCGCCGTTAAACACATCAACTCACTGGGCAAACGCGAAACCTCCGCCGCACGATGGACGCCAGGAAACGCAACAGATACTGTCGTTTGAGTGACGGCCAAGCGCCCTCCCCCGAAAACAAAAAGCAATTTGAATGAGAGGATCTCTGAGATGACATGGAAAGGAACTCTGCGCTCGATGCAAGCGTCAGCTCGTCGGGCTGAACGTAACTCGAAGCGTCGTCAACGCGAGCTTCAAGTGCAGGAAAAAGAATACGCAAAGATGGAAGCTCGTGAGCAAGCAGCCTACGAAGTTGAAGTCTATGAAAATCACATCGAACTGCTGTTATCGATGCATAAAGATTCTGGAGAGGAAATCGATTGGAACGAGTTTGTGCAACGACCTGCACCACTCAAACCCGTCGCGCTCAACAGTTTAGAAAACCAGGCCAGAAAGAACGAAACAAGCTACAAACCTGGCTTCATCGCTCGCTCGTTGAAGCTGGAGACCAGAAAGCGCCGTAGGTTGGCAGAGGCGGTTCAAGCCGCAGTAATCAAAGACAAACAGCTGCTGGACCAAGAGTTAACAGAGTGGGAATCAAAAAATAACGACTGGAAAGAAGAGTTCGAGCTTGCTCAAGGAATACTGAATGGTAACGGCCCATCCAAAATTGAAGCCATCAAGCGGATAGACCCTTTTACAGATATTTCGCATCTCGGCACCGCTATAGCCGTCTCTATCGCTGGCGATGGCATTCTTGAATGCACGCTCTCGGTTCACGGGGAAAAAGTAATCCCTCAAGAAATAAAATCATTGCTGCAGAGCGGTAAACTTTCCGTTAAAAAAATGCCGTCCAGCAAACTCAATGAATTGCTGCAGGACTACGTGTGTAGCTGCGTTTTGCGGGTCGGGCAGGAGTTGCTGAGCATTCTACCGGACGATTTTGTCATCGTTACGGCAGTCGATACATTGCTTAATTCTGCGACAGGCCATTTGGAAGAGCAGCCAATACTAAGCGTAGCGATCTCACGTGAGACGCTATTCAGACTGAACATGCAGAGCATCGATCCATCAGATTCAATGAAGAACTTCGTGCATACGATGAGTTTCAAGAAGACATCAGGTTTCATGCCCGTGAGCAGGGTCAGTAGCCGAGATTTCGCGAAACCTGCCTGATCAACGATCCGCAGCAGAACCAATGTGGGAGCGAGCCTGCTCGCGATGACGGAGTGTCAGTCAACATTGATGCCGACTGTCAGACCGCTATCGCGAGCAGGCTCGCTCCCACAGGGGATTTGCGGTGTATTTAGAAACCTCGATGCCGCTTGAGATGCTCATTGATCTTCGCCGCCGGCACTTTCTGCAAACTCACCAGCAGATCATGCGACAGCTCCCGCAACCCGTGCTTCTGCCGCAGTTCCTGGGCCAAATGCGCCGTAAGGTTGGCCGCCATCTCGGCATCGGCCATGGCCCGGTGAGCTTTACCGGTGTGGGGCAGGTTGGCAAACGTGGTGAGCGTGCCGAGTTTGTGGTTCGGCGCGGCGGGCATCAAGCGGCGGGCGAGTAGCAGCGAGCAGGCGAAGTTCTGCAAGCGTGTGCGTTTGATGCGGCCGAGTTCAAAGTCCCAGAACTTCTGGTCGAACGCGGCGTTGTGCGCCAGCAGCGGCGTGACGCCGACGAATTCGTTGACTTCGTTCATCACCTGCTCGGCCGACGGCGCTGTGCGCAACATGGCGTTGCTGATACCGGTGAGTTGTTCGATGAAAGCCGGCACGCGCACGCCCGCATTCATCAGGCTCTGGTAACGCTCGACGATGCGCCCCCGTTCAAGAATCACCACGGCAATTTCCGTGGCCCGGCAACTGCTGCTCGGGGAGATCCCGGTGGTTTCAAAGTCGATGACTGCTATGCGTTCCAAACCTGTTTCAACTCCGTAAAAATCAATTCTTGAGTAGCAACGCGCCTTCGATCGGCACGTAACGACTGGCGGCGCGGATCAGCGAGTTCGCCGTCAGGCCCGGCACGCCGTAGGCCACCGCTTGCACCCCGTGCTTGCTGATGATGCGTTCCAGCAGCATGTCGAAATCACCGTCGCCGGAAGCCAGTACCACTTCGTCGACATGGGCTGCGGCGTCCATGATGTCGATGGTGATCCCCACGTCCCAGTCGCCCTTGGCCGAGCCGTCGCTGCGCTGGATGTAGGGTTTGAGCTTCACGGTGAAACCGAGGTTGCGCAGGATTTGCTGGAACTGCTGCTGTTTGCTGTCGCCACGGTCGATCGCGTAGGCATAGGCCTCGACGATCTGTCCCTGTTTGCTGATATCAGCCCACAGGGCGGCATAGTTGAAGTGGCAACCATAAGCCTGACGCACGGTGTAATAGAGGTTTTGAACATCGGCGAACACTGCAATTTTTTTCACCGTACTTCCTCTCGGCGCAAAAGCGCACAGGCTGGATCAGGCACCAGGCCCGAAAAGTCGCCCAGTATGCCAGCCCGAAGGATTGTTCCGCGAATAATCGGCCCGAAGCGCTGTAGCGCTCCGGACGAATGGCGTGTCAGACGAAGGAATCGTCGTCGCCACCAAAGAACGATGAGCTGTCATCGCTATAGTCGGCGTCGGTAAACCCGCCCTGCTCATTGCTGTAGGCGTCGTTATCAGCCACGCGCTGATCATCGCCGCCATTACCGCTGTCGCTCTGATCGTTGACCTGAGCCGGTTCTTCCTTGATGACTTCGACCACTTCCTGCGGCTGCTGATTGTGCTGAAACAGGCTGCTGATGCCTTGCGCCAGCATCACGCCACCCGCCACGCCGGCGGCGGTTTTCAGCGCACCGCCGAGAAAGCCGTTGCCAATCCCGGGAGCCTGCTGTTGCGGGGCATAATTCTGCTGCGGGGCACCGAAGTTTTGCTGGGGTGGCTGGGCGTTGAAAGATGGCCGCGCCGGTTCACGCCAGCCACCACTTGATGGCGCTGCACTTTGGGTGGGTGCAGGCTGCGGATCACGCGAACCGCCACCAAAGATGCTCGACAGAAAACCACCACTCGCTGCCGGAGCAGCCGGTTGTGCCTTGGCCTGTTGCAGTTCGGCCTGCAACTGCTGGACTTGCCGGGTCAGTTGTTTGTTCTGTTCGTCGAGGCTCTTGAGGGCTGCCTCTTGCACCAGAATCGCCTGGGTCATGAAATAGCCTGCCGCGGGTTGGCGAGTCAGGTGTTCCTTGATCCGCGTCTCAGCCTGGGCGTCGCGCGGGGCTGAGTCCGTTTCGGCCTGTTGCAGCCGGGAAAACAGTCCATCGATCAGGGTTTGTTCTTCGCTGTTCATGGCGACCTCGTAGATTGCCGGGAATTTCGTCGCCCTCATCCACTGTGGATAAGGTGCTCACGAGTAATGGAGGCTGATACAGGATGTTTCAATGACCTTTACCGAACGTTTACGTTTGCGCCCTAAAGCGTTTCATCGGTTAAAGTGGAGCACTGCTTTTTATCTGCGATACCGACTGATGAATTCGTTCGATGTGCTGCGTGACTCTCTGTATTTCTTCAAGCGTAATCTGGGCCAGATCGTCCGGCTGTGCCTGCCGCTGGTGATCTTCGAAGCGCTGTTGCAACTGGTGGTCGACAGCGCCACCGAGCCGGACAGTTTCCCTGGAATCAGCGTGATGGTCGGCTTGCTGGTTTATCCGCTGTACACCGGCGCGCTGATCCTGTTTCTCGACGCGCGCAGCCGTGGCGAATCGCCGCGTAACCGCGACTTGCTGGCGATGTCCGCGACCCTGTGGCCACGCTTCGCCCTGCTCACCGCCCTCAATACCTTGCTGATCCTGATCGGCCTGTCGCTGTACTTCCTGCCGGGCATCTGGCTGATGGTGACCCTGGCGTTCGGCGAATACCTGCTGGTGCTGCGCGGCCTGGCCCCGTTGGCCGCGATGAAAGAAAGCCTGCGCCTGACCCGCGGACATTTCCTGCGCATTCTGGTGTGCATTCTTTGTGTAATGGGTCCGTTGTGGGTGCTCAAGGGAGCGAGCCTGGCGGTTTACCCGGAACCGCAAAACCCGGTGGCTTCGCTGCTGATCGATAGCGCTCACAGCTTCCTGCAGCTGTTCATCAGCGTGGTGTTGTTCCGCTTGTTCATGCTGATCAGCGATGTGCCCGAGAAAATTGATGGCCCGCTCTGACCGACCTGCCCGTGGGCTTAAGCCCGTCTGTCGGTTATGCTCGGGTCAACTTTTGTAACGCCATAAGCCGAGCCATGACCCGTCTACTGCGCTACACCCTGCTGGGCCTGTTGATCGCGATCGGCCTGATTGCCTTGCTGATGTACAGCCTGACCTGGCGCCCCGAAGCCAAGGAAGCATTGCCGGTCAGTTGCAACGCCCAGGCGCCGACCCTGGTCCCCGGCCAGGCGCTGAAGGTGATGACCTGGAACGTCCAGTATCTGGCGGGCAAACGCTACGTTTTCTGGAATGACCTGGCGGCCGGCACCGACGAAAACCCTACCCTCGAAGACATGGCCTTCAGCCTCGATGAAGTGGCGCGGGTAATCCGTGACGAGCAACCGGACATCGTGCTGTTGCAGGAACTCGATGACGGCGCCAAGGCCAGCGATTATCAGAACCAGTTCAAACTGCTTCAGGAGCGGCTCGCTGACCTTTATCCATGCAGCGCTCACGCCTTCGACTGGAAAGCCGATTTCGTGCCTAAGCCGCACATTTTTGGCAGCGTCGGCCGGCAACTGGCAACCCTGAGCCGCTACCAGATCCAACACGCACAACGCCTGCAATTACCGGTCGCGCCGGCCAACTTCATCAGCCGCCAATTCAAACCGAAAAACGCCTTGCTGGTCACGTACCTGTCGTTGAGCGACGGGGGTCAGATGGCAGTACTCAATACCCATCTGGACCGCGTGCTCCAACCCGATGAAACGCTGCAAGCCCAAGTGACCGCCGTGGCCAAAGTCCTCGATAAACTCGAAAGCCGTGGCACGCCGTGGTTGATTGGCGGTGACTTCAATCTGTTGCCGCTTGGGCAATATCGACGCTTGCCCGACGAGCAACGTACGCCCTACTCTGCCGACAGCACGCTGCATGTGTTGTGGGACAAATACCCGATGATCCCCACCAACAACGAAGCCAGCGGTGTCGACCGAGCGCGTTGGCTGACCCATTACCCGAACGACCCGGGGCTGAACGGCCCGGACCGGACCGTCGACTATCTCTTCTACAGCCCGCGGATCAAACGGGTCGAGGCGATGGTGAGACAGGACGATACGTTGCGGATCTCCGATCACTTGCCGGTGATTGCGCGGTTCCTGCTTCCCGCTGCGCCTTAGATCAACGCTTCGTCGCGTCGTCCGTTCAACCGACTACTTACGCGGTTTGATCCGGGCAGTCGCCTCGGCCACCAGCGGATCGTCCGGCCAGTAATGTTTCGGGTAACGCCCCTTCAAGTCCTTCTTCACCTCGGCATAAGTGCTGCGCCAAAAGTTCGCCAGGTCCTGGGTCACCTGCACTGGCCGTCGTGCCGGGGACAGCAGATGCAGTTTGACCACTTGCCGGCCACCGGCAATCCGCGGTGTCTGCGCCAGGCCGAACAACTCCTGCAACCGCACCGCCAGAATCGGCGGCTGTTCGCTGTAATCCAGACGAATCGATGAACCCGACGGCACGCTCAAATGGTGCGGTGCCAGCTCATCGAGCCGTTGCGGCAGCGGCCATGGCAGCAGGTTATGGACGATGCTCGACAGGTCCAGATTGGCGAAGTGACTGAGCCGCGAGACCTTCCCCAGATACGGCATCAGCCAGTGTTCGAGGCTTTTGAGCAGTGCGGCGTCGCTGACATCCGGCCACTCACTCTCGCCCTTACCGGCAAGGTCCAACTGCCGCAACAACGCCACCCGCGCCTGCCACTGACGCAGTTCCGGAGTCCAGGGCAACAGCTCCAGACCTTTGCGCCGGACCAGGTTAACCAGTGCCTGACTGCGGGCGGTTTCATCGAGGCCGGTCAACGGTTCACGGCTGAGGATCAGTTCGCCAACCTTGCGCTGACGCTCGGCCCGCAGCACGCCTTCGCGCTCATCCCAGTCCAGTTGATCAACAACGCGCACTTGCTCGGCCAGCACGGAATCGAACAGCGCCGGATCGAAATCCGCCGCCAGGTATATGCGTTCTTCACGTTGCCCCTGACGACTGCCGAGATCGGCGATCACCAGCCAGGGTTGTTTCATCAAACTGTCGGCTTCGGCGAACAGCGCTGCGCGACCGTTGGCCAGCCGATATTCCGCGCCACCGGCGCGACGCTGCTGGGCGACGCGGTCGGGATAGGCCAATGCCAGCAATGCGCCGAGCCAGCGCGGATGATCCGGATCACTGACCGGCTCAGCCGCCTTGCCGCGCAGATAACCACGATACTGCCGTGCCAGTTGCCGAGCCCGTTGCACACCGCCCTGAGCACCACGCGCCGCACGCTCTTCGCCGGACAACAGCGCCAATCGACTGTGCAAATCGGCACCGGCGCCGCGCAAAATATCCCGCTCGCCGAGCAATGCCGCGACATCGCACGCCATGTCTGCCAGGCCGAGCGCCTGCCCACGCAACAGCAAATGGGCGATACGCGGATGAGCCGGCAGTTCGGCCATGGCCTGACCGTGACGGGTCAGTGCTTCGCCATCCAAAGCCCCCAAGCGCTCAAGCAGATCCTGGGCCTGTGCATAAGCCGCTGCCGGAGGAACATCCAGCCAGACCAACTGACTCGGCGTCACGCCCCAACGACCGAGTTGCAAGGCCAGCCCGGCGAGGTCCGCCGAGAGAATTTCCGCACTGGCATAGGCCGCCAGTTGTTCGTGCTGATCCTGCGACCACAAGCGATAACACACCCCCGGCTCCAACCGCCCTGCCCGGCCCGCGCGCTGAGTGGCACTGGCGCGGGAGATGCGTTGGGTGTCGAGGCGGGTCATGCCGCTACCGGGATCGAAGCGCGGCACCCGCGCCAACCCGGCATCGATCACTACGCGCACGCCGTCGATGGTCAGGCTGGTTTCGGCGATGTTGGTCGCCAGCACTACTTTGCGAAAGCCTGCTGGTGCCGGATCAATCGCCGCGCGCTGGGCAGCCAGATCAAGTTCGCCATGCAACGGGCAGAGCAACACCTGCGTGCTCTCGCCCAACGCATCGGCCAATTGTTGATTCACACGACGAATTTCCGCCTGCCCCGGCAGGAACACCAGCACGCTGCCGGTTTCATCGTTCAAGGCTTCGAGGATGGTTTGCACCAATCGGGGCTCGATGAATTCACCGGGCTGAAACGGTCGGCCCCAGCGCATGGCCACCGGGTACATGCGACCTTCGCTGCGCAGGATCGGCGCGTCATCGAGCAACCCGGCCAGACGCTCGCCTTCCAGCGTTGCCGACATCAACAGGATTTTCAGCGGTTGATCATCACGAAACAGCTCCCGGCCATTCAGGCTCAGGGCCAACGCCAGATCGGCGTCGAGGCTGCGTTCGTGGAATTCGTCGAAAATCAGCAGGCCGACGCCTTCAAGCGCAGGGTCGTCCTGCAAGCGCCGGGTGAGGATGCCTTCGGTGACCACTTCGATACGGGTGTTGGGGCCGACTTTGCTGTCGAGCCGAATGCGGTAACCGACGGTTTCACCGACCTTCTCACCCAACTCGCTGGCCAAGCGCTCCGCTGCCGCGCGCGCGGCCAACCGTCGCGGTTCGAGCATCAGAATGGTCTGCCCGGCCAGCCACGGCTCGTTGAGCAAGGCCAAGGGCACGCGGGTGGTTTTACCGGCGCCGGGCGGTGCTTCGAGCACAGCTTCGTGGCGTGTCGCCAAGGCTTCACGCAGGGCGGGTAAAACTTCATCAATCGGCAAAGAAATCATGCTGGCTCCCAAACAGAGGCGCGAGTATAACGGCGAACTGCTCGGCGTTAATCACGGTCCTAATTCATACAGACGCCCATTCGTTTTGAAATTACCCAGGAGATTTCATATGCGTGCTCCCTTTCGCTTGATCGGCGGTGTATTGGTCGCGACGTTGCTGACCCAGGTGACCGCTTGCGGTTCGATTTTCTATCCCGATCGCCGTGGCCAGATCGATGGCAAGATCGACCCGGCCATTGCCGTGCTCGATGCCGTGGGCCTGCTGTTCTACATCATCCCCGGCCTGATCGCTTTTGCGGTCGACTTCGCCACCGGTGCGATTTACTACGCACCAGGCGAGACCGCGCACGTGGCCCCGGAAAAACTCAAGGAAGCCATTGGCGCTGACGGCAAGGTCGATAACCACAAGTTGCAGACTATTCTGGAAACCGAACTGGGTCGCAGCTTCCCGTTGGACGACCCACGCTTGATCCAGCACAAGGGCAGCACCCAGCAACTGGCCATGTTCGGCCTGCAACCTGCCGCGTAATTCGCGCCGGTGAAGGAACACTCAAGGAAAAAGCCACACCTATGATTTCCAGCTCTGAACACGCCCGCCTGCTGCGGCTGGCGACGCGCGCCTCGGTGGCGGTGGCCTGTGCGCTGATCGTCGCCAAAGCAATCGCCTGGTGGTTGAGCGGTTCGGTGAGCATGCTTGCCGGGTTGACCGATTCGGCACTCGACGGCGTCACCTCGCTGCTCAACCTGCTGGCCGTGCATTACGCCTTGCGCCCGGCCGACGACGATCATCGCTACGGGCACGGCAAGGCCGAGTCATTGGCGGGTATGGCTCAGGCGCTGTTCATTGGCGGCAGTGCAGTATTGATTGCCTTGCAGGCGTTCGACCGGCTGAAACATCCCGAACCGGTCGGGGCACCCTGGATCAGTATCGGGGTGATCGTGTTCTCCCTCGCGCTGACCCTGGCGTTGCTGATGTTGCAACATCGGGTGGTCAAGGCGACCGGCTCCAACGCCGTGCGCGCCGACTCCCTGCACTACCGCTCGGACATGCTGCTCAACGGCAGCATTCTGGTAGCGCTGGTGTTGGCCGGGTTTGGCTGGCATCAGGTCGACCCCTGGTTTGGCCTGGGAATCGCCGCGTACATTTTCTGGAGTTCAATTCAAATCGCCCGGGAAAGTTTTACCGTACTGATGGACGAGGAACTGCCGCCGGATGTCAGCCAGCACATGCTCGAGCTGGCTTGCAGCGTGCCGGGAGTTCTGGGCGCGCATGACTTGCGCACGCGGATTTCCGGCAACCAGTGGTTTGTGCAGTTGCATCTGGAGTTGCCGGGGGATTTGACCCTGTCAGTCGCCCACGGCATCAGCGATCAAGCCGCCGATGCGATTCACGCCGCCTACCCGCGAGCCGAAGTGCTGGTGCACGCCGACCCGCAGGAAGTGGTGCTGGCAGCCAGGACTCAGTAAGACACCTGATAGCCGCGACTGCCCAGGCAGTTACCCTGGGCCTGACGGTAGGCTTGCACCACCGACGGGTCCGGTTGGTAGGTGGCGGTTCGCGGATCGAAGCCACTCTGCTGCACCGCGTATTGATAACACTCGTAACCGTCCTGATTGACCTGCTCCGGCGACTGACCGTTGGCCGGATAAGCCACCACGTCAAAACTATTGCTGACCGGTTGCGGCTGCGGTTGCACCGGAGGCTCGACCACGACGTAATCCTGAGTGTTCTGCTGATAGGCGTAATACGAACCCGCCGCCAGGAACAACAGCGCACCACCGATCCACACTTCACGGGCGTAATCGGGCAAGTAGCTGACGCGAATACCGCGAGGCGGCTGGACCACGACATAGCGCGGCCCCTGCGGGCGATACCAGTAACCGCCGGAATAGAAGTAATCCCGACCGCCGTAAGGCACGCGGTAGTCGCGGCCCGGGAAGCGATCGATCACATGCCCGGGACGGTATTGCGGACCAGGGCCCCAGCCGTTGCCGTGCCCGTCCGGGCGACCCGCCCAACGACGATCATCGGGACGTGACCCCGGACTGCCGGTCTGCCAATGCTGGTTGTTGTCGTTGCGCCGCGGCACGTCCTGATAGTAACCACGCTGCGGCTGCTGGGTTTGGCGCACGGTGTCGGGCCGGCCCTGGATCGGCAGGTCATTGGCCGGCAACTGCGGCGGCGGTGGTGGCGACCGAACCGGATTGTTGTAGTTGGGCTGCGCACGATTCTTCCGACCGTCGTTCTGATTCTGGTTGTTGTGCTCGAACTGACGGCTGTTGTCGCCGCGAATGATGTCGTTGTCTTGTGGACGCGGCTGATTATCGCCGCCATGGCCCTGGTTATTTCCCTGATGACGATCCGAGCCCCGCTGCCCGCCGTCGGGACCACGATTTTGCGGCTCATCGGCCAGCGATTGCGCAGTGACACTTACACACAGCAAACCAACACCGGCCAAACGCCAGATGCGCGACTTCATGCTTTTCCTCACTGCGGGTTAGGGCCTGTACGTAAGACTGGGAAAGCACCGGCCGGTTCTGCAACAGGTTATCAGTCGCGCAACTTATTTATTGAGGGGCGGGTAACAAATGGCGGGCAAAAGAAAAGGGAGACCCGTCGGCCTCCCTTTGAGAACTTCGTCCGTGCTCAACGCTTTTGACGTTGGCTCACCTCACGCCGTCTTCTGGACAGTGTGTAGCTCGGGGGCCGACTCATCCCCGGTGGGGGTGGCGACCGCAGCTGGCCTGATTGGGCGAGCCGCTGTGGACTGTTTGTCCGAGCAGTGATTCTGGTGATAAGAATAGGCCCGAGGCGCTGGCAGAGGATTGCGAAGATTGCTGAAATAAACACCACTTGCGCAATTTTTAACCCTGGATAGATAATCTGCCGCAATTGTTATGACAAAGGCCTGATTGATGAGCAAACTCGACCGATACGACCTGAGCATTTTGGCGGAATTGCAGCGCGACGCGCGCATCTCCAACCAGGAGCTGGCCGAGCGCATCGGTCTGTCACCCTCGCCTTGCTCGCGGCGGGTCAAACAACTGGAAGACGACGGCTACATCTCCCGCCAGGTCGCCCTGCTGGACCGCAAGATGCTCGGCCTGAGCCTGACGGCATACGTGTTGATCGGCATGGACCGGCACACGCCGGAGCGTTTCGAGAATTTCGAAGCGGCGATCCGGACATTGCCGCAAGTGCTGGAATGCAGCCTGGTGACGGGGATGGATGCGGACTATCAGCTCAAGGTCGTGGTGCCGGATATGGACCATTACCAGAAACTGCTGCTGGGACATTTGACGCGGATTGAAGGGGTGACCAGCGTTCGTTCGAGTTTTGTGCTGAACCAGGTGCTCAACAGCACTGAGCTGCCGTTGACTCATCTGCGCAGCTAAGGACGCCTTCGCGGGCAAGCCCGCTCCCACAGGTTATGCGTCAGTCACAGAATTGCGATCGGCACAAAACCTTGTGGGAGCGGGCTTGCCCGCGATGGGGCCGGCACAGGCGACGAATAACCGCGACACACTGCCGCAGGTCAATCCCCCGCCAATCCGCCATGGCGTATACTCGCCCCGCCCTTTTTAGCCCCGCCCGCGCTGGAGATGTTCGATGGATCCTGCAGTATTCGAAGAGTGGATGATGACCGGACTGGTCACTATCCTGATCATATTCATGGGTTTCATCGTCTGGGATCTGGCGAAGAAGTCCAAGGCCGGCAAGTTCGGAACGCTCATTCTGTTCTTCGTATTGGGCCTGGGGATTTTCGCGTTCATCATCAAAAGTGTGGTCATCGCGTACATCGAAAACGGCTCGTCATAAGCGCGCCGGCACTTCCTTCCACTGGCCCTGATCGAGCCCTTCGATCGACCAGTCGCCGATTCTGACCCGTACCAGACGCAACGTCGGCAAGCCGACCGCTGCGGTCATGCGCCGAACCTGACGGTTGCGCCCTTCGCGAATCACCAATTCCAGCCAGCTCGTCGGCACGCTTTTGCGAAAGCGTACGGGCGGGTTGCGTGGCCACAACTGCGGCTCATCCAGTTGCCGCGCCTCGGCCGGCAAGGTCATGCCATCGTTGAGCTCGACGCCCTCGCGCAAGCGCTGCAACTGCTCGGCGCTCGGCTCGCCTTCCACCTGCACCCAATAAGTCTTGGCCAGTTTGTGTTTCGGATCGGCAATCCGCGCCTGGAGCTGACCATCGTTGGTCAGCAGCAGCAAGCCTTCGCTGTCGCGGTCCAGCCGTCCTGCCGGGTAAACCCCCGGAATATCGATGAAATCCTTGAGCGTCGCCCGCCCTTCGCCGTCGCTGAATTGCGTCAGCACATCGAACGGTTTGTTGAACAGAATCAGCTTCGGCTCGGCCGGCGGCGCTTTGGCGACACGGCGCGGGGCTGAGGACGATGGCGCAGGCTTCACACCAGGGCGGCGGGAAACGGGACGTTGAGGACGGGACATGGGAAAAGGAACATCTAACGGTCAGGGCTGCTAATGCTAGTGCCCTGACCGCCAAATGACCATGACAACAATCTAGCGGAACGGCGGCTCGTCGAAGCTGCGCAGTTTGCGCGAGTGCAGCGAGTTGAGTTCGGTGCGCAACAGATCCACCGCCTCGATACCGATCTTCAAATGCTGGCTGACCGCGCGCTCATAGAAGGCGTTGGCCGAACCCGGCAGCTTGATTTCGCTGTGCAGCGGTTTGTCCGACACGCACAGCAACGTGCCGTACGGCACCCGCAAGCGATAACCTTGAGCCGCAATGGTGCCGCTTTCCATGTCCACCGCCACGGCGCGGGACAGGTTGATCAGCGGACGTTCCTGGGCCCAGCGCAGTTCCCAGTTACGATCGTCGTAGGTCAGCACGGTGCCGGTGCGCAGGCGCTTTTTCAGCTCGTCGCCCTTTTCGCCAGTGATGTTGGCCGCAGCTTGCTGCAAGGCCATCTGCACTTCGGCCAGTGCCGGGATCGGAATGTTCGGCGGTACGACCCGATCGAGAATCCCGTCGCGGCGCATGTAGGCGTGAGCCAGCACGTAATCGCCAATCGTCTGCGACTGACGCAAACCGCCGCAGTGGCCGATCATCAGCCAGCAATGCGGACGCAGCACCGCCAGGTGGTCGGTGATGTTCTTGGCGTTGGAAGGGCCGACGCCGATGTTCACCAGGGTCACGCCGTGGCCATCACTGGCGATCAGGTGATAGGCCGGCATCTGGTAACGGTGCCAGACCACGCCCGCGGCAATCGCCGAGGCTTCGCCGTGATCCATGCTTTTTTCGATGATCACGTTGCCCGGCAAGATCATGCGCACGAAACGCGGGTCGCTGCGCAACTGTTCCAGACCATGAACGATGAACTGGTCGACATAGCGGTGGTAGTTGGTCAGCAGAATCCACGGCTGCACATGACGCCAGTCGCTGCCGGTGTAATGCACCAGGCGGCGCAGGGAGAAATCCACCCGCGCGGCATCGAACAGGGCCAGGGGCAGCGGATCGGTGTTTTCCCAATCGTATAAGCCATCGGCAATGCCATCGGTCGCGGCCGACAGGTCGGTACTCGGGAACACCCGCGCCAACACGGCCGCAGTGACGCCAGAGCCGGCCAGTTCATCGCCCTGCTCGACCACGTACGGATAAGGAATGTTCTGCTGGCTGATGCCGACTTCGACCGTCACGGTGAAGTCATGCATCAACGGAACAAGTTGCTCCAACAGGTATTTACGGAAAGCCGCCGGATGGGTGACGGTGACGCTGTAGGTGCCGGGCAACTGAACCTTGGCGTAGGCGCGCGTAGTCTGTGGGACTTCGCCCTGGCAATGGTAGGTCAGACGCAATTCGGGATAGCGAAACATCGCACGCTGTTCGGCGTCCGGTTCGACTCGATCCTTGAGGTAACGCTTGAGCGCCTGGTTCAGCTCGGTGGTTGCACGATTGTGCAAGAGCGCAAGCCGGTCCACGGCTTGCTCGGCGGTTTGAACGACAATAAAAGCTTCGGTCACGATCAGCATCCTGTGTTCTGACTTGCAGGCCTTCATCTTGCCTGCATCGTCGCTTCACGGGAACAGTGGCGTGTTGGCTACACGCCAATGACGATGCGCAAAGATCCACTGTGGGAGCGAGCCTGCTCGCGATAGCGGTATGACAGTCGACATAACTGTTGAATGTTGAACCGTCATCGCGAGCAGGCTCACTCCCACATTGGATCGGGGTCGATCATCGAAGCGGCGTAGACCTCGCGACAATCGCTTCCACATCCAGCCCACGTGGCAACGCGCCATACACCCGACCGGCCGAACCGAGGCGGCTGGCGATGAAGGCATCACTGACAACGGAGTTGCCGGCCTCCAGCAACAACTTGGCCTGAAGGCCCAAGGCGATGTCTTCGGTGAGCTGGCGGGCGCGATATTGAATGTCGCTGGTGTCCTTGAAAGCCACCTGCAATTGACTGATGTGCGCGGCCAGACGCTTGTCGCCATGGCCATCGCCCAACTCGCTGAACAGCACATCGAGCACACCCGGCTCTTTCGACAATGCCCGCAACACGTCGAGGCATTGCACGTTACCGGAACCTTCCCACGTCGAATTCACCGGTGCCTCACGGTACAGCCGCGGCAGGATGCTTTCTTCTACATAGCCCGCACCGCCCATGCATTCGGCGGCTTCATTGATCATTCCAGGTGCGCGTTTGCAGATCCAGTACTTGCCCACTGCCGTCACCAGTCGTGCGAATTTCGCCTCATGGCTGTCATCCAGATGATCCAGCGCCTTGCCCATGCGCAGGCTCAAGGCCAGGGCGGCTTCGCTTTCCAGGGCCAGGTCGGCCAGTACGTTCTGCATCAAGGGTTGTTCGCTGAGTAACTTGCCGCCGACCTTGCGGTGAGCGCAGTGATGGCTGGCCTGGGTCAGGGCCTGGCGCATCAGCGAACTGGAGCCGACCATACAATCGAAGCGGGTCATGGCGACCATTTCGATGATGGTCGGAACGCCCCGGCCCTCTTCGCCGACCATCCAGGCCAAAGCGCCACGGAACTCCACTTCGCTGGACGCATTGGAACAATTGCCGAGTTTGTTCTTCAGTCGCTGTATGTAGAACTGATTGCGCGTGTCATCCGGACGATGGCGCGGCAGCAGGAAACAGGTCAACCCCTTGTCAGTCTGGGCCAGGGTCAGGAAGGCATCGCACATCGGCGCCGAACAAAACCACTTGTGGCCCACCAGTTCATAGGCCTGGCCCGGACCGCTCGCGCCGACCGGATAAGCCTTGGTGGTGTTGGCCCGCACATCGGTGCCGCCCTGCTTCTCGGTCATGGCCATGCCGATGGTGACGCCAGCCTTATGGGCCATGCCAACGTTGCGTGGGTCATATTCGGTAGAGATGATTTTCGGCAGCCAATGTTCCGCCAGATCCGCTTGCAGACGCATTGCCGGGACGCTGGCGAACGTCATGGTCAGCGGGCATCCACTGCCGGCTTCGGCCTGACTGTGCAAATAGGTCATGGACGCACGGGCGACGTGGGCGCCGGACTGCGGATGTGCCCAGGGCAGCGAGGTCAAACCGTGCTCGACCGCCGTGCGCATCAGTTCGTGATAGGCCGGGTGAAATTCCACCAGGTCGATGCGATGGCCATAACGGTCATGGCTGACGAATACCGGTTTGTTCTGATTGGCCAGGAACCCCGCTTCCATCAGCGGTCCACCGGCCAGTGCGCCGTACGCATCGATGCGCGACTCGGCCCACCCGGCACCAAAACGCCGCGACCACTCCTGCAAAGGCAGGTCGATGCGATACAGGTTGGTGCCATCCAGCGACGGTGGCTGGTTGGTGACTTCGTGGGTTTCGGCGAACTGATGCAGGTTCATGACGGGGCTCCTTTGGTCAGCCAAGGGAGTTCAGTTAAGCACCGCGCCTTGGCCGAACAAAGTGTCATATCTGCCTAACTGTCGGCGCTTTCACCCTGTCCCGGACAAAGCACCCGCCGATAAAGCGCTGCCTGCAAATCTTCGAATTTCACCGGTTTGCTCAGGTAATCGATCAGCGCGCCGGTCGGGCAGCGCTCCCGATCAACGCTCAGGGCCACGATGAACACCGGCAATTCGGTGCAGCCCGGCAAGGCGTGGATCTGGCAGCAGATGGAAACGCCGTCCATGGGTGGCAACTGACAATCGAGTAACACCGCGTCGAAGGATTCGCACTGTAAAAGATCGAGCGCGGCGGACCCGCTGTCGACGGTGCGCACGCGGAACCCGAGCTTGAGCAACATGCCGCGCATCACCAACTGATTGATGCTGTTGTCATCCACCAGCAACACCGAGCAATCCTGAGGCAGTCGCAGGCGAGGGAAATCCTGGGTCATGAAGGGCGCTGACCGTCGTTCCACGACCGGCAGTTCGAACTCGACGTCGAGCTGGAAGCGGCTGCCGCGTCCAGGTTCGGAGCGGTGAGTCAGGCGCCCGCCCAGCAATTCGACAAGTTGCCGACAGATCGCCAGGCCGACGCCCAGACCGCCGTACTCACGGGTCGTCGAGCCGTCGAGCTGGAGGAACCGTTGATACAACGTTGCCTCCCCCAGATCGGTGAAACCGATACCGGTGTCGATCACCGCAAAGGACAGCGTCAACCGGCCGGATTCCACCGGTTTGCCCGACACCCGCAGTGCCAATCCACCGACGCGAGTGAACTTGATTGCGTTGTCCAGCAGACATTCCAGGCATTGCGTCAACTTGGCACTATCGCCGTGCAAGCGATCCGGCAGTCCTTGCGCCACTTCGACTTTGAAGTCCAGCGACTTGCTCAAGGCATTGCCTTCGAACTGCACGCGCAAGTTCTCGACAACGCTGCGCAAGCTGAAGGTGGCCGGATAGACTTTGAGTTTGCCAGCCTGCAACTCGGTCAGGGTGAGGATGCCATTGACCATGCGCATCATGTCTCGCGCCGAACCCGCGGCCGTTTGCTGGTATTGCTCCAGTTCCGGGTCCATCTCGACAGTCTGCATCAGCTCCAGCGAACCGATCACACCGTTCATGGGTGTGCGCAATTCGTGGGTCAGTGTGGAGAGGAATTCGTCCTTGAGTTTGTTACTGCACGCCAGTTGCTGGTTGAGCACTTCAAGCTTCTGACCCGCATCAAACAGCGTCTGCGCCTGCTGCTCGCGCATGGCGTTGATGCGGTCGGCCAAGGCCAGGGACAGCAACGCCACTTCGATCGCCGAACCGATCTGGCTGGAATACATGGTCAGGAACACATTGGGCAGATAACCCAGCACCATCATTGTGTTGACGATGCCGCCGAGCAAAAACGCCGACCAGGCGATGATGAAATACCGCGCCACCCGCAAGCCGCGCAGCCAGGCGAAAATCCCCGCAGCAAAAATCACCACTGTGAAGACCAGCGCCAGGGCCGTCGCCAGCCGCAAGGCCAGGGCATAACTGGTCATCAGTGATAATCCGACCACCATCGCACTGAACGCAATCAGCCCCAGCAGCAAACGATCGAGCCAACGACTGTGAGTCGCCGTCTGCAAGAAGCTGCGAGCAAACTGGCTGCCGAACAGCCCTGCGCAACCGATGAAAAATGGTGTCGAGGCGTTGGCCCACCAGGGATTGTCCGGCCAGAAATACTCCACGGCCGCACCGTTCACCGACAACTGATACAGGCCGAACGAGGCGATGTAGAAGATGTAATAGAGGTAGCTGGTGTCACGCACGCTGAGGTAGATAAACAGGTTGTAGACCAGCATCCCGAGCAAAACGCCGTAGATCAGCCCCAGTACATAGAGTCGGACCGGCTGCTCTTCGAGGTACGCGGTGCTCGACCACAACGTGACAGGTGCCTGGATCGACCCTTCGCTTTCCAGCCGCAGGTACACGGTTTGCGCTTGATCAGGAATGAAGTCCAGTTCGAAGAGGTAGTTGTTCTGATGGATTTCGCGACTGGCGAACGGCAAGGCATCGCCGGTCTGTCGGGCCAATTGATAACCACCGCCAGCATCAGGCAAGTACAGATCAATGTGATCGAGGGGTGGATAGGCCAGTTCCAGCAACCAGGTACGTTGCGCCGCGGGGTTGGTCGGGCGGTAACGCAGGTCGATTTTCAGCCAGAACGCCGAGCGCGAATAACCGGCGTTGAGCGTGGCTTTATCGTGGGGTTTGAAGTTTCCCGCCGCCGCTTGCGCACGGACATCGGCGATGGTCGCCTGACCACCCGCGTCTTCGAACATTTGCAGAGTTCGGCCCAGGGGAAGGCTTTGAGTGAATTCATCGAATTCGACTGCGCTCGCCAGGAGGGGCAAGCACAACAGCAACATTAGCAAATAGCGCATTTAAGCCCCAGCGTGGCCTGTCCGGTTGTGTCAGGAAGCCCCCCATTCCTTTTGAGTAGACGTAAAACCGGTATTACCTGTTATTGGTTTGGATCCACTCTAGCATAGCCGTTGATGGCCATTGAGCACTATCGAAATTTTTCCTACAAAGGCTCTAGCACGGGCGTTCCAGTGCCATGCATTGAGCTAGAGCTGTTTCCCCGGTCAAATTGTGACAATGGCTCAGCAGAGCACAGGTATTCGCGTCCCACGGTTCATTGGTCGACACCCGAAAAAACATGTTTGGTGGTAAGCTCGCGCACCATGAATATCTACAGTTCTCGCCCCGTTGTCCTCTGTCTCTCCGGCCACGACCCAAGTGGTGGCGCCGGCCTGCAGGCAGATATCGAAGCCCTGCTCGCCCAGGGTTGTCATGCGGCTCCGGCCGTCACCGCCCTGACCGTGCAAGACACGGTCAATGTCACTGACTTCCGCGTCCTCGACCGTGAGTGGGTGTTGGCCCAGGCCAATGCCGTGCTCAACGATTCCGAAGTCGCCGCCGTCAAACTGGGCATGCTCGGTTCCCTTGAAATGGTCGACACCGTGGTCGAACTGCTTCAGGCACACCCGCATTTGCCGATGGTCTGCGACCCGGTGCTGCGCGCCGGTGGCGGCGGACGATTGGGCAAGGACGAAGTCGGCTACGCCATGCGCGAACGCCTGCTGCCCCTGGCCATCATTGCCACCCCTAACCTTCCCGAAGCCCGCATCCTCGCCGAACTGCCCGAAGGCACCGCGGACGAGTGCGCTGAAAAACTCCTGCCATACGTCAAACACCTGCTGATCACTGGCGGCCATGGCGATGAACACGAAATTCACAACCGCTTGTACAGCCGTGACGGCAGCCGCCAAACCTTTACCTGCCAGCGCCTGCCCGGCAGTTATCACGGTTCCGGCTGCACATTGGCCAGCGCTTTGACCGGTCGTCTGGCCCAGGGTGAAAACCTCGTCAGCGCCGTGAAAACCGCACTTGACTACACTTGGCGCACCCTGCGAGATGCGGAGCAACTGGGCAAAGGCCAGTTCGTGCCGCGCCGTCTGCCGCTGGATTTCTGTTCGTAAGCCAAGAGGCCTGTCCGATGAAACTACGTGGCCTGTACGCCATTACCGATAGTCAGCTGCTGGCCGGTAAATTTCTTTCGTACGTGGAGGCGGCGCTGGAAGGTGGCGTCACCCTGCTGCAATACCGCGACAAGAGCAGCGACGAGGCCCGCCGCCTGCGCGAGGCCGAAGCCTTGCGCAATTTGTGTGAGCGCTACAAGACTCAGTTGATCATCAATGATGACGCCGAGTTGGCCGCGCGCCTGAACGTCGGCGTGCACCTGGGCCAGATCGATGGGCCGCTGACTCCGGCCCGCGCACTGCTCGGTCGCCAGGCGATCATCGGGTCGACCTGTCACGCACAACTCGAACTCGCTGAACAAGCGGCCAAGGAAGGCGCCAGTTATGTCGCCTTCGGTCGTTTCTTCAACTCGAACACCAAGCCCGGCGCACCGACCTGCAGCCTCGAACTGCTCGACCAGGCCCGCAGCAAACTGCACATGCCGATTTGCGCGATTGGCGGCATCACCCTGGAAAACGCCGCACCACTGGTAGCCCACGGGGTCGATTTGCTGGCGGTGGTCCATGGCCTGTTTGGCGCCGAGAGTACGGCTGAAGTCACCCGCCGCGCCCGTGCATTCAACGACCTGCTTTCTATTTAAGTAGCTTAAAAATCTGATTTGAGAGCCCGATCATGTCTCGTTCCGAAACCCTGTTTGCCAATGCCCAGAAACACATTCCCGGTGGCGTGAACTCGCCTGTTCGCGCGTTCAAGAGCGTTGGCGGTACGCCGCTGTTCTTCAAACACGCAGAAGGCGCCTACGTCACCGACGAAGACAACAAGCGTTATGTGGATTACGTCGGTTCCTGGGGGCCGATGATTCTCGGCCACAGCCACCCGGACGTGCTCGACGCCGTGCGCAAACAGCTTGAACACGGATTGTCCTACGGCGCGCCGACCGAGATGGAAACCCAGATGGCTGATCTGGTCTGCTCGATCGTACCGTCGATGGAAATGGTGCGCATGGTCAGCTCCGGCACCGAAGCAACCATGAGCGCTATCCGTCTGGCCCGTGGTTTCACCGGCCGCGACAGCATCATCAAGTTCGAAGGCTGCTACCACGGCCACTCCGACAGCCTGCTGGTCAAGGCCGGTTCCGGCGCCCTGACTCAAGGCGTGCCGAGCTCTGCCGGTGTACCGGCTGCGTTTGCCAAACACACCCTGACCCTGCCGTTCAACGACATCGACGCAGTTGAAACCATGCTCGCCGAAGTCGGCCAGGACGTGGCCTGCATCATCGTCGAGCCCGTGGCCGGCAACATGAACTGCGTACCACCGGCGCCAGGTTTCCTCGAAGGCTTGCGCACCCTGTGCGACAAGCACGGCGTGGTACTGATTTTCGACGAAGTGATGACCGGTTTCCGCGTCGCGCTAGGTGGTGCACAAGCGCATTACGGCGTGACACCCGACCTGACCACCTTCGGCAAGATCATCGGTGGCGGCATGCCGGTCGGCTGCTTCGGCGGCAAGCGCGAAATCATGTCGCACATCGCGCCACTGGGCCCGGTCTACCAGGCGGGCACCTTGTCGGGTAACCCGCTGGCGATGGCGGCCGGCCTGACGACTCTGCGCCTGATCAGCCGTCCTGGCTTCCACGCCGAGCTGACTGACTACACCAGCCGCCTGCTCGATGGCCTGCAACAGCGCGCCGACGCCGCTGGCATTCCATTCGTGACCACTCAGGCTGGCGGCATGTTCGGTCTGTACTTCAGCGGCGCCGACGACATCGTGACCTTCGAGGATGTGATGGCCAGCGATGCCAAGCTGTTCGGACGTTTCTTCCACCTGATGCTGGAAGGTGGCGTGTACCTGGCGCCGAGCGCTTTCGAAGCCGGGTTCACCTCGATCGCCCACGGCGAAACCGAGCTGAAACTGACCCTGGATGCCGCCGAGCGCGCATTTGCCGCATTGAAATAACGCTGTACCGCTGACGTTGGCGATTGCCAGCGTCAGCTTTCACCTACATTCCTGTCGCTTTTCCTGCGCTTCTACTAATAATCTCCCGCAAAGTGGGCGATATATTCCCCGCGCAGCAGAAAAACGAGTAAAGACTTTGTAAGGTTGGCCCTGCTTATTTCATAATGCGCGCTTATTGGATCCCCTCGATGGGTCCGCGCGCCCTTCAGAGGTAAGTCGATTCCCATGAACCGCACCGGCCGCGCCCTTGCACTGGGCTGCCTGTTGCTCCTTCAGCCCCTGCTCGCGCTCGCACAAGCAGGCGGCAACTCGTTGTTAATCCCAGCGATGGGTCGTTGCACCCTCAATACCCAGCCGCAAGACCTGGAACAGGCTCTCGCTGCCTGCCAGAAAGCGTCGGAGGAAGGGGATGCGCAAGCGCAATACGAGTTGGGTGAGTTCTACTACGACGGCAAAAACACGCCGCGCGACCTCAATAAAGCCCTGAACTACTTCGAAAAAGCCTCGCTGCAAGGCCACGCTCAGGCGCAATTCAAACTTGGCACCATGTTCTTTCATGGCGAAGGCGTACCGGCCAATAACGTCCAAGCGTATATCGTGCTGAAAATGGCCGCGGTCAATGGCGCTGAAGATGCGCTGGACACGGCTGACGAAGTCGCCGAGAAAATGCCCCGCGAAGATCTGGAAGTTGCAACCCAGGTACTGGGGCAAATCTTCCGCAAGTACCTGATGGAATTGCAGAGCGCCGATGGGCGTACGCCGTTCTCGCCACTTCCCTGATTTCTGCATCGAACTTTCTGGCCCCTTCGCGGGCAAGCCCGCTCCCACATTTAACCGCGTTCTAACTTAAGGACACGGTCTACTGTGGGAGCGGGCTTGCTCGCGAATGGGGGCGACTCGATCTTGAGGCTTACTTCTCAGGCATCGGCATCGGAAACGGCATGACATTGCCGACCGCGCCGCGGGCTTCGCTGATTTTCGGCGTGCCGAGGCGCTCGACTTCGTCGATGCGCACGATCGAATGCATCGGCACGAAACTGCGCACAACACCTTCGAACTGAGCCTTGAGCTTCTCTTCACTCGGATCGACGACGACTTGTGTGCGCTCGCCAAAGACGAACTCTTCCACTTCCAGGAAGCCCCACAGATCACTTTGATAGATCTGCTTGGCGTACATTTCGTACACCTGGCCCTGGTTGAGGAAAATCACCTTGTAGATTGGAGCTTCACGTTTGGTCATGGTGGGCGAGCAACACATCGGGGATAAAAATGAGGGCGCGAACTATAGCATAGCCGCCGGACGCGCAGCGGTAGGAACCTGGGGACATGTTCCCTATAATGCGCGGTTCTTTGAATCACGTGATGACTCTTTCCATGGCCAAGAAGCTTTACATCGAAACCCACGGTTGCCAAATGAACGAGTACGACAGCTCGCGCATGGTCGATCTGCTGGGTGAACACCAGGCCCTGGAAGTCACCGCTCGCGCTGAAGACGCCGACGTGATCCTGCTCAACACCTGTTCGATCCGCGAACGTGCCCAGGACCGGGTGTATTCCCAGCTCGGCCGTTGGCGCGAACTGAAACTGGCAAACCCGGACATGGTGATCGCCGTCGGCGGTTGCGTGGCCAGCCAGGAAGGCGCGGCCATCCGCGATCGCGCGCCTTATGTCGATGTGGTATTCGGCCCGCAGACCCTGCACCGCCTGCCGGAAATGATCGACGCTGCACGCCTGACCAAACTGCCACAGGTTGACGTCTCGTTCCCGGAAATAGAAAAATTCGACCACTTGCCCGAGCCGCGCATCGATGGCCCGAGTGCTTACGTATCGGTCATGGAAGGTTGCAGCAAGTACTGCACCTTTTGCGTGGTGCCGTACACCCGCGGCGAAGAAGTCAGCCGACCGTTCGACGATGTGATTGCCGAGATCATTCACCTGGCCGAAAACGGCGTGCGTGAAGTGACCTTGCTGGGCCAGAACGTCAACGGCTATCGCGGGACCACTCACGACGGACGCCTGGCGGACCTGGCCGAGCTGATCCGGGTGGTGGCCGCCGTCGATGGCATCGACCGCATCCGCTACACCACGTCCCACCCGCTGGAATTCTCCGACAGCCTGATCCAGGCCCACGCCGAAGTGCCGGAACTGGTAAAGCACCTGCACTTGCCGGTGCAGTCGGGTTCGGACCGGATTCTCTCGGCGATGAAGCGCAACCACACCGCGCTGGAATACAAATCCAAACTGCGCAAGCTGCGGGCTGCCGTGCCGGGGATCTGCATCAGCTCGGACTTCATCGTCGGCTTCCCGGGTGAGACCGAAAAAGACTTCGAACAGACCATGAAGCTGATCGAAGACGTCGGTTTCGACTTTTCCTACTCGTTCGTCTATAGCCAGCGCCCGGGCACCCCGGCTGCCGATCTGGCCGACGAAACGCCGGAAGCGCTGAAAAAAGAACGCCTGAACGCCCTGCAACATCGCCTGAACCAGCAAGGTTTCGAGATCAGCCGACAAATGGTCGGTTCGATCCAGCGGATCCTGGTGACCGATTATTCGAAAAAAGACCCCGGCGAACTGCAAGGCCGGACCGAGAACAACCGTATCGTCAACTTCCGCTGCGACAATCCAACCTTGATCGGGCAGTTCGCCGATGTGCATATCGACGCCGCACAACCGCACTCGCTGCGGGGCTCACTGGTTCAGTAACACCATATTTCCCTGTGGGAGCGAGCTTGCTCGCGATGGCGCCAGCCCATACAACTTAAATGTTGAATGTCAGACCGTCATCGCGAGCACGCTCGCTCCCACAGGGGAAGCTGTTCAACATTGGTCTGTATAAGAGCTTTCGCACCCAGGCCACTGGCGTTATCCTTGATTTCATCTTAATTGCCCCAGGGCGGCTAAATACGACCTTGAACGCACCCATAGAACCACATCGTTTCATCCTCGAGCCCTTTGAGGCTCGCCGCTTCGCCAATCTGTGCGGGCAATTCGACGAGCATCTGCGCTTGATCGAACAGCGCCTGAATATCGAGATCCGCAACCGCGGCGACCAGTTCGAACTGATCGGCGATCCCAAGCACACCACCTCCGCGGAAAACCTCCTGCGCCGCCTGTACCGGGAAACCAAGGGTACCGAGCTGTCGCCAGACGTGGTTCACCTGTTCCTGCAGGAATCGGCCGTCGAAGAGCTGGACAACGTCTCCCCCGGCGAACCCTCCGTGGCCCTGCGCACCAAAAAAGGCATGATTCGCCCCCGTGGCTTGAATCAGCTGCGCTACGTGAAGGAAATCCTCGGTAACGACATCAATTTCGGCATCGGCCCGGCCGGTACCGGCAAGACCTATCTGGCCGTTGCCTGCGCAGTAGATGCGCTGGAACGCGAGCAGATTCGCCGCATCCTGCTGGTGCGCCCGGCGGTTGAAGCAGGTGAAAAACTCGGTTTCCTGCCCGGCGACCTGTCGCAGAAAATCGACCCGTACCTGCGCCCGCTCTACGACGCACTCTACGAAATGCTCGGCTTCGAACACGTGGCCAAGCTGATCGAGCGCCAGGTGATCGAAGTCGCGCCGCTGGCTTACATGCGCGGTCGGACGTTGAACAACAGCTTCATCATCCTCGACGAAAGCCAGAACACCACCGTCGAACAGATGAAAATGTTCCTGACCCGCATCGGCTTCGGCTCTACCGCGGTCATCACTGGCGACATCACCCAGGTCGACCTGCCGAAAGGCACCAAGTCCGGGCTGCACCATGTGATCGAAGTGCTCAAAGACGTGCCGGGCATCAGCTTCACCCATTTCATGCCCAAGGACGTCGTACGCCATCCATTGGTGCAACGCATTGTCGAAGCCTACGAGCGCTTCGAGAATCGCGTCGCCGAAGAAGCGCCAAAGGATAAACGCCACGATGCTTGAGCTTGATCTGCAACTGGCCACTGAAGCGCCTGTTCCCAGCGAAGCCGAGTTCCGCCAATGGTGCGAACTGGCCTTGCGCCAGCGCACCGCCGACTCCGAAATGACCATCCGTTTGGTCGATGAAGAAGAAGCCCGCGAGCTCAACTCCACCTGGCGGAATAAAGACTATGCCACCAACGTTTTGTCGTTCCCGGCCGATGTCCCCGACGAATTTCTCGACATTCCCCTGCTGGGCGATCTGGTGATCTGCGTGGCGGTGGTCGAGCGCGAAGCCGCCGAACAAGGCAAGGCACTCAAGGCCCACTGGGCGCACCTGGTCATTCACGGCTGCTTGCATCTACTGGGTTACGACCATATAGATGACGACGAAGCTGAAGAAATGGAAGCACTGGAACAAACGTTGCTTGCAGAGTTGGGCTATCCCGACCCTTATGCGGACGACGAAACAGACGCATCCCCTATCGTTACAACAAAGGATTCAGAGTAATCGCTATGAGCGAAGATCGATCGAGCAACGGGCAAAAGTCTTGGCTGGGTAAGCTCACCCAGGCTTTTGCCCACGAGCCGAAGAACCGCCAGGAGCTGCTGGAGCTGCTGCGCGACGCACACCAAAACAAGTTGCTGGACAGCGAAGCGCTGGCCATCGTCGAAGGCGCCATCCAGGTTGCGGACCTGCAAGTACGGGACATCATGGTCCCGCGCTCGCAGATGGTCAGCATCAAGGCGACCCAGACACCCCGCGAGTTCCTGCCTGCCGTGGTCGACTCGGCCCACTCCCGCTACCCGGTGATCGGCGAAAGCCACGATGACGTGATGGGCGTGTTGCTGGCCAAGGACTTGCTGCCGTTGATCCTCCAGGAGAACGGCGACAGCTTCAACATCAAGGACCTGCTGCGCCCGGCCACTTTCGTACCGGAGTCCAAGCGTCTGAATGTGCTGCTGCGCGAGTTCCGCGCCAACCACAACCACATGGCCATCGTCATCGACGAATATGGCGGTGTGGCGGGTCTGGTGACCATCGAAGACGTGCTGGAACAGATCGTCGGCGACATCGAAGACGAGCATGACGTCGAAGAAGACAGCTACATCAAGCCACTGCCCAGCGGTGACTTCCTGATCAAGGCCCTGACGCCGATCGAGAACTTCAACGAGTTCTTCGACAGCGAGTTCTCCGATGACGAATTCGACACCGTTGGCGGTCTGGTGATGAGCGCGTTCGGGCACTTGCCAAAACGCAACGAAATCACTGAAATCGGCCCTTATCGTTTCCGCATCCTGAACGCCGACAGCCGTCGGATTCACCTGCTGCGCCTGACACCTATCGCCCGGTAAAAACTAAGGATAGAAATGCGCTGGATAACCCGCCCCGGCTGGCCCGGTAACCTGCTGGCCGTGGTGGCCGGTGCAATCACCACCCTGGCGTTAGCGCCGTATGATATCTGGCCGTTGGCATTGCTGGCGGTCGGCTTCTTCTATGCCGGTTTGCGTGAACTGAGCCCCCGTCAGGCCCTTGGCCGCGGCTGGTGTTTCGGTTTCGGTCTGTTTGGCGCCGGCACCAGCTGGATCTACTACAGCATTCACCACTTCGGCGGCGCCTCGGTGCTGCTGGCCGGTTTCCTGATGCTGATCTTCACGGCGGCGATTGCCTGGTTCTTCGCCCTGCCCGCATGGATCTGGGCGCGCTGGCTACGCCGTAACGAAGCGCCGCTGGCCGATGCCCTGGCGTTTGCAGCGTTGTGGGTCGGTCAGGAAGCCTTTCGCGGCTGGTTTCTTACCGGTTTCCCTTGGCTCTATTCCGGTTACAGCCAGCTCGACGGCCCATTGGCCGGGCTCGCGCCAGTCGGTGGAATGTGGCTGATTTCCTTCACTCTGGCCCTCACAGCCGCGCTGATCTATAACGCCTTGCGTCTGTTCAAAACGGGACGCAAAGGTTTCATCGCCGCAGGTGTGTTGCTACTGATCGGCCCCTGGTTGGCCGGTATGGCACTCAAGGAGCACGCCTGGACCAGCCCGGCCGGCGCACCGCTGAGCGTCGCCGCAATCCAGGGCAACATCGAACAGAGCATGAAGTGGGATCCGGCGCAGCTCAATGCGCAGCTGGCGCTGTACCGCGACATGAGCTTCAGCTCCAAACGCGTTGACCTGTTGATCTGGCCGGAAACGGCTATCCCGGTGCTCAAGGAGTCCGCCGAGGGCTACCTGAACATGATGGGAAACTTCGCCGCAGAGCGTAAGTCCGCGCTGATTACCGGCGTACCGATTCGCGAGGAAGTCCACCACGAAAAGCGTTTCTTCAACGGCATTACCGTCGTCGGTGAAGGCGATGGCACCTACCTCAAGCAGAAGCTGGTGCCGTTTGGCGAATACGTTCCGTTGCAGGACGTTCTGCGCGGCCTGATCGCCTTCTTCGACCTGCCGATGTCGGATTTTGCCCGCGGCCCTGCCGATCAGCCGATGTTGCAGGCCAAGGGTTATCAAATTGCGCCGTACATCTGCTACGAAGTGGTCTATCCGGAGTTCGCCGCCAGCCTCGCCGCTCGCAGCGATCTGCTGCTGACCATCAGCAACGACACCTGGTTTGGCACCTCCATCGGCCCGTTGCAACACTTGCAGATGGCGCAGATGCGCGCGCTTGAAGCCGGTCGCTGGATGATTCGCGCCACCAACAACGGCGTGACCGGTCTGATTAACCCATTCGGTCAGATCACGGTGCAGATCCCGCAGTTCGAACGCGGCATCCTCTACGGCGAAGTGGTGCCGATGCACAACCTGACGCCCTACCTGGAATGGCGTTCGTGGCCGCTGATCATCATTTGCTTGCTGTTGTTTGGCTGGGCGCTGGTCGCGAACCGGATGGCCAAGACTGTTTAACCCGTAAATGATCGTTCCCACGCGCAGCAAAGGAATGCCGCCAGGAACGCTCCGCGTCCGCTGTTGACGCTGTGACGCAGAGCGTCACGGGATGCATTCCTTTGCTGCGCGTGGGAACGATCGAACTTTAGCGATAGAAAAGCGAATATCCCACCTGCCCCACCGCCTCGTTCATCAATTGACCGCTCTGCCAGATCGACTTGAATTCCGGCATCCAGCCGCCCAATGGCCGGGCATTGTCCCCGCCGAGAAATCCGACCGGCGCCGGCACCACCTCAAACCCTGCCTTCTGGAAACTCCACACCGCGCGCGGCATGTGCCACGCCTGGGTCACGACCACCACGCGCTTGATCCCCTCCGGCAACAACACCTCAGCGCTGAACTGCGCGTTTTCCCAGGTTGTGCGGCTGCGCCCTTCCTGCCAACGCACGGTCACGCCGAAATCATCGAGCATAGAGTCCGCCATCAACTTGGCTTCGCTCGGCGGCGAACCATAATGCAGGCCACCGCTGGTCAGGATCGGCAGGCCGGACGACTTGGCCAATCGCGCGGCATAACGCTCGCGTTCCAGGCCTACGCCGGTGGGCTGATCGGCGCCCCAGGCCCGGTCGCCACGTTCACGGCCCGACCCCAACACCACGATCGCATCCGCGCGCTGACTCAAGGTTGCCCACTCGTCGCGAACCAGTGGCGGTTCGCGCTCAAGGATCTCGGCGCTCCACTGCACCATTATCGGCAGGCTCATCAGCCAGAATCCCCCCGCGCCCAACGCAAAGCACACGTTTGCAAGACGCGGCCGGGAGCGGCGCAACCACCAGGCAAGAAGCAGCAGCAGCAAAAAAATGCCGGGAGGTAATAGAAGTTGTTTAACGAAATAGCGAAAAGGCATCGAGCATCTCCTTAAAGATGCCCGAAGCCTAAGTGGGTTGACGCAATGCGACAACAAACGCGGAAGGACTATGCTTCAAAAAACCAAACGTCATGGCTCTGCGCCCTTACTTGAATTGCAGAGACCGGACCTTTACCGCGTCCCTGCCGGGTGTTTTGTCCTTGAGCCAGATGATCTTGGCCGAACGTGGTGCGTCGAGTTGCTTCACTGCCTCTGACAAGCATCCGTGTGTCTCACGTTCACTGCGATCCAGATACGCTTTGACCAGTGCAAACTCTGCGGGGCTAAGGCCACGCAACTCCAGCTCCAAGGGACGTTCATCGCGCAACCGGTCAGCGGTTTTTGCCGCGTCGAGGGCCATGCCCAGACGATCGATCAGTCGTTCATACAGCTGTGGTTTTGTAACTTTTTGCCGTGAATCAACCATCCCTCACCTCATTGAAGATAAGACTTACTCCCCATTTAGAGCTTAGCTTCCATGAACAAACCGGCTGGGTGCTGCGACCAACGGCCCTCGCAGCGGGTTTCGGGAGACCTGCGGCAGCAATCAGGGTTTCCCTCGGTAGAGCGCGGTCATGTATGCTACGGCGCTTCCTGTAACTCCACTTCCAGCTCGTCTGGGCACCGAAACGCCGATTTGGCGTGATCACCGTCCAGCGTTGCATTGAAGAGGATTAGGCCACCCCTATTCAGTTCAAAAGTAGCCATGCACGAACAATATCAGCCCCGTGAAATCGAAGCCGCCGCCCAGTCGTTCTGGGACGAGCAAAAGTCCTTTGAAGTCAGTGAACAGCCAGGCAAGGAGACTTTCTACTGCCTGTCGATGTTCCCTTACCCCAGCGGCAAGCTACACATGGGGCACGTGCGCAACTACACCATTGGCGACGTGATCTCCCGCTACCAGCGCATGCTAGGCAAGAACGTCCTGCAACCCATGGGTTGGGACGCCTTCGGCATGCCGGCGGAAAACGCCGCAATGAAAAACCACGTAGCGCCCGCCAAGTGGACCTACGAAAACATCGCCTACATGAAAACCCAGCTGCGCAGCCTGGGCCTCGCGGTGGACTGGTCCCGCGAAGTCACTACCTGCAAGCCTGATTACTACCGCTGGGAACAATGGCTGTTCACTCGCCTGTTCGAAAAAGGCGTGATTTACAAAAAAAGCGGCACCGTGAACTGGGACCCGGTCGACCAGACCGTCCTGGCCAACGAACAGGTGATCGACGGTCGCGGCTGGCGTTCCGGCGCGCTGATCGAGAAGCGCGAAATCCCGATGTACTACTTCAAGATCACCGCCTACGCGGATGAGTTGCTGTCGGGCCTCGACGATCTGCCGGGCTGGCCTGAACAGGTCAAGACCATGCAGCGCAACTGGATCGGCAAGTCCCGCGGCATGGAAGTACAGTTCCCGTACAACGTCGATTCCATCGGCGAAAGCGGCGTACTGAAAGTCTTCACCACCCGTCCGGACACCCTGATGGGCGCGACCTACGTTGCCGTAGCCGCCGAACACCATTTGGCGACCCTGGCTGCGCAGAACAACCCAGAGCTGCAAGCGTTCATCGCTGAATGCAAGGGCGGCAGCGTCGCCGAAGCCGACGTCGCCACCCAAGAGAAAAAAGGCCTGCCGACCTCGCTGTTCGTCGAGCACCCGCTGACCGGTGAAAAACTCCCGGTGTGGGTCGCCAACTACGTGCTGATGCACTACGGCGACGGCGCGGTGATGGCGGTTCCGGCTCACGACGAACGCGATTTCGAGTTCGCCACCAAGTACAACCTGCCGATCAAGTCCGTGGTGCGCACCAGTTCCGGTGACACCAACCCGGCCCCGTGGCAGGACGCTTATGGCGAGCACGGCACGCTGATCAATTCCGGTGAGTTCGACGGCCTCGACTTCGAAGGCGCTTTCGACGCCATGGAAGTCGCGCTGATCAAGAAAAACCTCGGCGCCTCGCGTACCCAGTTCCGCCTGCGCGACTGGGGCATCAGCCGTCAGCGCTACTGGGGCTGCCCGATCCCGATCATCCACTGCGACACTTGCGGTGATGTGCCGGTCCCGGAAGATCAACTGCCTGTCGTACTGCCGGAAGACGTGGTGCCGGACGGCGCCGGTTCGCCGCTGGCGCGCATGCCCGAGTTCTACGAGTGCAACTGCCCTAAATGCGGTGCACCGGCCAAGCGTGAAACCGACACCATGGACACCTTCGTCGAGTCCTCGTGGTATTACGCACGCTACGCCTCGCCGCACTATGAAGGCGGCCTGGTGGAAAAATCGGCGGCCGACCATTGGTTGCCAGTTGATCAGTACATCGGCGGTATCGAACACGCCATTCTTCACCTGCTTTATGCCCGTTTCTTCCACAAGCTGATGCGTGATGAAGGCCTGGTGAGTTCCAACGAACCGTTCAAGAACCTGCTGACCCAGGGCATGGTGATCGCCGAGACTTACTATCGTCGTGAAGCCAATGGTGCTTACACCTGGTTCAACCCGGCGGACGTGGAACTCGAGCGTGACAGCAAGGCCAAGGTTGTTAGCGCCAAGTTGATCGCAGACGGCCTGCCGGTGGAAATCGGTGGCACCGAGAAGATGGCCAAGTCCAAGAACAACGGCGTCGACCCACAGTCGATGATTGACCAGTTCGGCGCCGACACCTGCCGTCTGTTCATGATGTTCGCCTCGCCACCCGACATGAGCGCGGAATGGTCCGACTCCGGTGTAGAAGGTTCGCACCGCTTCCTCAAGCGCGTCTGGCGTCTGGCTCAAGCGCACGTTACTCGGGGCCTGCCGGGCAAACTGGACATCGCCAGCCTTAATGACGAGCAGAAAGTCATTCGCCGTTCGATCCACCAGGCCATCAAGCAGGCCAGCCACGATGTCGGCCAAAACCACAAATTCAACACCGCCATCGCCCAGGTGATGACGCTGATGAACGTGCTGGAAAAAGCCCCGCAAGGCACCGGGCAGGAGCGTGCGCTGGTTCACGAAGGCCTGGAAACCGTCGTCCTGCTGCTGGCGCCTATCACTCCGCACATCAGTCATGAACTGTGGCATCAACTGGATCACGCCGACCCGGTAATCGATGCGGGCTGGCCGGTGCTGGACGAGAGCGCTCTGGTGCAGGACAGCCTGCAGCTTGTCATTCAAGTGAATGGCAAACTGCGCGGCCACATCGAAATGCCGGCCAGCGCCAGTCGCGAAGAAGTCGAAGCCGCCGCACGGGCCAACGAGAACGTGCTGCGTTTTGTCGACGGCCTGACGATTCGTAAAGTGATCGTAGTGCCCGGGAAACTGGTCAATATCGTCGCCAGCTAATTGGATCGGGCGCCAGGTCATGCCTGGCGCCGAGTTAAACCTTTCGGGCCGCAAGATCGGCCCACATGGTTTCAAGGGGAGCAACAAGATGATCAAACGCAATTTGCTGGTGATGGGCCTCGCCGTTCTGCTGAGCGCCTGCGGTTTCCAGCTGCGCGGCACCGGCACCACTGAACTGGCGTTCAAGGAACTCGACCTGAGCGCCCGCAACGCTTATGGCGAAACCGTGACGCAAATGCGTCAGGTGCTGGAAGGCAGTGGCGTCAAGGTCTACAGCGGTGCGCCTTACAAACTGGTACTGACTGACGAGCAGGAAACCCAGCGCATTCTCAGCTACGCAGGTGCCGGTCGTACTGGCGAGTACCAGATGAGCACAGTGCTCAGCTACGACATCCGTGGTCAGGGCGAACTACCGCTCTTGAGCGACAAGCTCGAAGTGCAGAAAGTCTTCATCCATGACGGTAACAACCTGGTGGGTTCCGACCAGGAAGCCAACGATGCTCGTAAAGAAATGCGTCGTGAGCTGGTTCAACGCATGATGCTGCGTCTGCAACAACTCACTCCGACTCAGTTGGAGCAACTGCAACAGACCGCCGACAACAGGGCCAAGGCTGAAGCCCAGGCACTGGAAGCCGCTCAGAAAGCTGAAGCGGACACTCCGCGTCAGTCGCCTATCCAACTGCCGCAGCAGTAAGACTTACGGGGCGCTCCGGCGCCCCGTTCGCCCTCTCTATGAAACTCGCCCCCGCCCAACTCGCCAAACATCTGCAAGGCTCCCTTGCGCCGGTCTATATCATCAGTGGCGATGACCCACTGCTGTGTCAGGAAGCCGCCGACGCCATTCGTGCCGCCGCCCGCCAACAGGGTTTCGACGAACGCCAGGTATTCGCCGCCGACGCCAGTTTTGACTGGGGCACGTTGCTGCAAGCTGGCGCTAGCATGTCATTGTTCGCCGAAAAACGTTTGCTGGAACTGCGCCTGCCGTCCGGCAAACCCGGTGACAAAGGCGCCGCCGCATTCATCGAGTACTGCGCCAAACCGGCCGAAGACACGATATTGCTGATCAGCCTGCCCAAGCTTGATGGCAGCGCGCAGAAAACCAAGTGGGGCAAGGCGCTGGTCGAAGGCCAGCAGACTCAGTTCGTGCAAATCTGGCCGGTGGATGCCAGCCAGCTGCCGGGCTGGATCCGTCAACGGTTGTCCCAGGCCGGTCTTTCCGCCAGCCAGGACGCGGTCGAACTGATCGCCGCGCGAGTCGAGGGCAACCTGCTGGCCGCCGCCCAGGAAATCGAAAAGCTCAAGTTGATGGCCGAAGGTGGTCAGATCACTGTTGAAACCGTGCAGGCTGCGGTGGCTGACAGTGCGCGCTTCGATGTCTTCGGTCTGACCGATGCAATTCTCAACGGCGAAGCCGCCCATGCCTTGCGCATGCTCGAAGGATTGCGCGGTGAAGGCGTCGAACCACCGGTGATTCTCTGGGCCCTGGCCCGGGAGCTGCGCCTGCTGGCCAACCTGTCGTTGCAATACAGCCAGGGGGTGCCACTGGACAAAGCCTTCAGTCAGGCCCGACCGCCGATCTGGGACAAACGCAAACCGCTGATGAGCAAAGCCCTGCAACGCTACTCGGCGCAACGCTGGGCACAGTTGTTGCTGGAAGCGCAGCGCATTGACGCACAGATCAAAGGCCAGGCTGCCGGTTCGCCGTGGATGAGTTTGAGCCGGTTGTCGTTGTTGATGGCTGGTCAGCGGCTGACATTGCCTGCCGAGTAATCACACGCTAGCCGCTGGCGAAGCCTGCGTTCGGCAGCTACAGGTTCTGCGATCGACGAAAGGTCCTACGCAATGCAGGGACTAGACAAAACGCTAACTTCGGCCGATGATTTGCCCCGCAAAACCCACTCACTTGCGAGCAATCATCATGAGCAAAAAGCCATCCACGCATGGCCCCAACAAGGCCAAATCCATCGTCGCCCAGCCACTGTTCCGCAGCCGTCAGGAACGAGCCGGCAAGGGCAAAGGCAGCTACCGCCGCGAAGCCTTCCAGTCTAATAGCTGGGAGGCTTCTTACTTTCTGGCGGCCTGAAAGGCAAGCGCTCGCTCAACATGTTAAGGTCTGCACCTGATTCGTATTCCCTGGACCCGTGCATGCCCTTTTGTCTTTCCCGTCGTTGGCACCTGCGCCAACTGATCGCTGCCTCCAGCCTCATTTTGCTTGTCGCCTGCGCGGAAAAACCGACCGCCGCCGACGCCCAGCCGCTTCAGACACTCCCCGTTGCGACAGCCCCTGCGGTCATTCCGCCCGTGGTTCCGACCGGTGAAGACCTCAACATCCAGCCCACCCAGACCTTCGCCGAATGGCAGGCGGGTTTCCGCAAGGACGCCTTGGCTGCCGGCATCCGCGCCGACCTGTTCGACCGCGCCTTCGCCAATGTCAGCGTGGACACCAGTGTGATCCGTGCCGACCGCAGCCAGCCAGAATTCTCCCGCCCTGTGTGGGAATACCTCGACGGCGCCCTTTCGCCGCTGCGCGTGCGTAAAGGTGAGGCGCTGGTCAGTCAGTACGCCGACATCCTGCAAAGCATCGAACAGCGCTACGGCGTTGATCGCCAGGCGCTGGTCGCGGTGTGGGGCATGGAGAGTAACTTCGGGCAGTTCCAGGGCAGCAAGTCGGTGATCAACTCCCTCGCGACCCTGGCCTACGAAGGCCGTCGCCCTGGTTTCGCCCACGCGCAACTGATCGCCGCCCTGCAGATCCTGCAACAGGGTGATATCGAACCGGAGAAAATGCTCGGTTCCTGGGCCGGCGCCATGGGCCAGACCCAGTTCATTCCGACCACTTACAACACCCACGCCGTGGATTTCGATGGCGACGGACGCCGCGACATCTGGGGCAGCTCCGCCGACGCCCTGGCCTCGACCGCGCACTACCTGCAGAGCTCTGGCTGGCAGAGAGGCCAACCGTGGGGCTTCGAAGTGCAACTGCCGGGCAGCTTCAATTACGTATTGGCCGATGGCACGATTCGCAAGAGCCTGTCCGAATGGCAGCAACTGGGTGTCTCACTGCCCAACGGCGGCCAGGTTCCGCCAGGCTCCGAACACCTGTCAGCCTCCCTGCTGCTGCCGGCCGGTTATCGTGGCCCGGCGTTCCTGGTGCTCGATAACTTCCGCGCGATCCTCAAATACAACAACTCGTCGTCCTACGCTTTGGCCGTGAGCCTGTTGTCCGAGCGCTTGAACGGCTCAGGCTTTATCAACGGCATGTGGCCCAAGGATGATTTGCCGCTGAGCCGTACCGAACGGATCGAGCTGCAAAGCCTGCTGAGCGCCCAGAACTACGACGCGGGCACCGCCGACGGCATCATCGGCGCCAACACCCGCAAAGCGATCCGCAGCGCCCAGCAGTCATTTGGCTGGCCGGCGGATGGGTATCCGACACACAAGTTGCTCGAAGGCCTGCGTAGCCGCTAAAAGCATCGCGGGCAAGCCCGCTCCCACAGGATTCAAGTTGAACGCAACTATCGCATTCACCTTTGAACGTGTGGGAGCGGGCTTGCCCGCGATGACTGACTATCAGACGACCAGGCTCTAAGACTTGACCACCACATCCTGCTCCAACACCAACTCCTTGTTCCCCGCATCCAGCCTCACCAACGCCCCCATGGGCAACGTCAGGTTCGGATCACAATGTCCGCTGCGCCACCCTGCCAGCACCGGTATGCACAACGGCTCAAACGTCTGCTTGAGCAAACGCTCAAGTGCGCCGACGTCCACGCCCGCCACATCCCCCACCAGAACCCCGCGCAGCTTGTGCAGCGTGCCGGCCAAACGCAGATGGGTCAGCAGCCGATCGATGCGATACAGCGGCTCGTTGATGTCTTCGATGAACAGGATGACGCCCTCGGCATCGATCTCGTAAGGCGTGCCCATGGTCGCGGCGATCAGTGACAGATTGCCGCCCAGCAAGCGCCCGTGAGCGATGCCTGGCTCAATCATGGTCAGCGGGCAGGCCACCGGGTGAGCCAGCACGCTGCCCGCTTTCACTTGCCCTCTGAGCATGTTGAAAAACGAGGGCTCGGTTGGTTTTTGCTTGTCACCCAACAGGTCGGCGTTGAGCATCGGACCATGGAAGGTCACGAAACCGGCATAACGGCTGATCGCCAAATGCAGCGCGGTGATGTCGCTGTAGCCGATGAACGGCTTGGCGTTGTTACGCAACAGGTCGAAATCGATGCGATCAAGCAACCGTGGCGTACCGTAGCCACCGCGCAAGCAAATAATGGCGTCGACCTCGTTGTCGGCAAACGCGGTGTGCAGGTCGTTGAGCCGCACATCATCGCTACCCGCCAGGTAGTTATCCTTCTCGTACACCCCGGGAAACACCCGCAGCGAATAACCACGAGCGCGCATCCAGGCGATAGCTTTGTCGGTGTCCAGCGCCGCGGGGCCTGCAGGCGCGATGACGCCAATCAGCCCTTCCGACGGCAAGGCCGGAACAGGAGCGTGTGGACAAAGCGTGTGGGTCGGTCGAACGGTCATCCATGAATCTCCCTGTGTGAAAGCTTCAACACACAGTAGTCAGGAACGGGGACAAACAGAAGAGGGTCAATCGCCCGGCAGGTTGCAGGAAAAGACTGTCATTGCCGTGAGCAAGGCAAAAAAATGCCCGCAAGGCTGGTCAAGCCTTGCGGGCGGTTTGTATCAGGACGACATCAGCTGGGATTTAACCAGATTCGCCTGCTCGTCGGCGTGGTACGAGGAACGTACCAACGGGCCGGAAGCGACGTTTTTGAAGCCCATCTTGTAACCTTCCTCGGCGAACCAGGCGAACACGTCCGGGTGCACGAAACGCTGGACCGGCAAGTGGCTGCGGGACGGTTGCAGGTACTGGCCCAGGGTCAGCATGTCGATGTCGTGTTCGCGCATGCGCTTCATGACTTCGATGACTTCTTCATCGGTTTCGCCCAGACCCAGCATCAGGCCGGACTTGGTCGGAATGTGCGGCATCATCTGCTTGAAGCGTTGCAGCAGGGTCAAAGACCACTGGTAATCCGAACCCGGACGCGCAGCCTTGTACAGGCGCGGCACGGTTTCCAGGTTGTGGTTGAACACATCCGGCGGCTCGGCAGCGGTGATTTCCAGCGCGACGTCCATGCGGCCACGGTAATCCGGGACCAGGGTTTCGAGCTGCACGTTCGGCGACAGCTTGCGGATCTCGCGGATGCAGTCGGCAAAGTGCTGGGCACCGCCGTCACGCAGGTCGTCGCGGTCAACCGAGGTGATTACCACGTATTTGAGTTTCAGGTCGGCAATGGCGATGGCCAGGCTTTCCGGTTCGTTGACGTCCAGTGGCTTCGGCCGACCGTGGCCAACGTCGCAGAACGGGCAACGACGGGTGCAGATGTCACCCATGATCATGAAGGTCGCAGTGCCGCCAGAGAAGCACTCGCCCAGGTTCGGGCAGGAGGCTTCTTCGCACACGCTGTGCAGCTTGTGTTTGCGCAGCAGGGCCTTGATACGGTCGACTTCCGGGGAAACCGGGATGCGCACGCGAATCCAGTCAGGTTTCTTCGGCAGTTCGGTGGTCGGAATGATCTTTACCGGGATACGTGCAACCTTCTCGGCGCCGCGCAGCTTGACGCCGGCTTCAACCTTGGCACGCGGGGCCGGACGCTCAGTGACATCGAGCGTCGGGATCATGGTTTGCACTGCATCAGTAGTCATATCAGTCGATTCCGCCCGTTAGGGTCGTCTGCTCAGCATAGTCGAGGTGTTTGACGAGCTGCGCGCGCAGCCGGGCACTTACCTCGGCAAATTCAATCGATCCTGCGTGATCGCTCAGCTGGGTCATCGCCAGCCCGGCGTAGCCGCAGGGGTTAATCCGTCGAAACGGTTCCAGGTTCATATCCACGTTCAGGGCCAGGCCATGAAAGGAGCAACCGTGGCGGATCCGCAGACCCAGAGACGCGATTTTCGCGCCATTGACGTAGACACCTGGCGCGTCAGGTTTGGCTGCTGCGGTCACTCCGTAGCTGGCCAGCAGCTCGATCAGGCAGTGTTCCATGCGGGTGACCAGGTCACGCACCCCGAACCCCAGCTTGCGTACGTCGAGCAACAGATAGGCCACTAGCTGGCCGGGACCGTGATATGTCACTTGACCACCGCGATCGACCTGTACCACCGGAATATCCCCCGGCAGCAACAAGTGCTCGGCCTTGCCGGCCTGGCCCTGGGTGAACACTGGCGGATGCTCGACCAGCCAGATCTCGTCCGCGGCATCGCTGCCGCGTTCGTTGGTGAAACGTTGCATGGCATGCCAGACCGGCTCGTAAGCCATCTGGCCGAGCTCGCGAAAGCCCACCGCGGCAGACATCACAGCACCATGTGCACGAAACCGGTAGCCCGCAACTCGCTGTTGATGTCGTACAGCTGTTCTTGGCCGGTGGCGATGATGTGCAACTGGATGGTCGTGTATTTGCCGTTGGTACTCTGGCGCTCGGCCAGGGTCTTGTGGTCAACGGTCGCGTGCTTCTCAAGGATCGCAATGATCTTGTCCTTGAAACCCACACCGGTGTCGCCGATTACCTTGATCGGGTAATCCGCGCAGGGGAATTCGATTTTTGGCGCCTTTACTTCGGTGTCGGTCATGGCGTAACGGCCTCGTAAGCCGTGGCAACGGACATGGCCCCGTTCCGGATTGGAGCGGGGCCATGCGAGTCCACACTAATTCAGTTGAACAAGCCGTAGAAGAATAGACGGATGCTATCCCACATGCGACGGAAGATACCACCCTCGTCGACCGCGTCCAGAGCGATCAGGTCCGCGCTGTGCACAACCTTGTCGTCCAGTTTCACTTCGACTTTACCGATTACGTCGCCCTTGGCGATTGGCGCAATCAGTTGCGGGTTCATGGTCATGCTGGCAGCGAGCTTTTTCAGCTGGCCTTTCGGCAGAGTCATGGTCAGGTCTTGGGCCAGGCCAGCCTTGACTTGATTGGTGGTGCCTTTCCAGACAGGTGCCTGAGCCAGCTCGGCGCCTTTCTGATAGAAGGTCTGGGTTTCGAAGAAGCGGAAACCGTAGGTCAGCAGCTTCTGGGTTTCGGAGGCGCGAGCCACTTCGCTGTTGGTGCCAAACACCACGGCGATCAAGCGCATGCCATCACGTACAGCCGAAGACACCATGCAGTAGCCGGCTTCCTCGGTGTGACCGGTTTTCAAACCATCAACGGTCTTGTCTCGCCACAGCAGCAGGTTACGGTTAGGTTGCTTGATGCCGTTCCAGAAGAACTCTTTCTGCGAGTAGATCGCGTAGTGAGCCGGGTCTTCGTGGATGATCGCGCGAGCCAGCACGGCCATGTCGTGAGCCGACGAGTAGTGCTCTGGGTTCGGCAGACCGGTCGGGTTCATGAAGTGGCTGTTGGTCATGCCCAGGTCGACCACGGTTTTGTTCATCATGTCGGCGAACGCGTCTTCGCTGCCGGCGATGTGCTCAGAAAGCGCAACACTGGCGTCGTTACCCGACTGAATGATGATGCCGTGCAGCAGGTCGCTGACAGTCACTTGCGAGCCGACCTTGATGAACATCCGCGAACCGCCGGTACGCCAGGCGTTTTCGCTGACCGTCACCGGATCGTTTTCACCGATCTGGCCACGACGGATTTCCAGGGTCGCGATGTACGCGGTCATCAGCTTGGTCAGGCTGGCCGGCGGCAGACGCTGGTCACCGTTGTTCTCTACCAGCACGTTGCCGCTGCTGGCGTCCATGAGCACGTAGGATTTGGCGGCCAGTTGTGGTGGCGACGGCATCATCTCGACCGCGAAAGCGGCAGGCGAGATGAGCAGCGGGACTAGCAGGCACAGGCGTTTGGCAAAGGTGGTGATGTTCATCCGTCTCTCGAAATCGCTAATGGAAACTGCCCAAGGGCAAAACTAATCAGACGGCTTCTAACAGGCCGTCGCGTGTTCAGTTGTTCACTCAGAACCCTTGCCGGGCTTTTGTTCTTCAACGAGCCAACAACCAGGTTCACCCCCCAAACCGCAAGCGAACCGTCAATCAATTACTACGTATTACTCGGCGGTGACCAGGCTCGGCGAACCGAGATTGGCCAGTCGCACGCTGTTCTGCACTTGCTGGATTTCACCCGGCGACCCGATCGGCCCCAGGCGCACCCGATGTAATGTCTGTTGATTGCGCACGATCGAACTGATGAACACCGGAGCGCTCACCATCCCGCTGAGCTTCGATCTCAGGAGTTCTGCAGCGTCCGGGTTGGCGAACGCGCCCACCTGCAGATACTGGCCAGAGGCTGGTACAGAAGCGTTTTTTTTTGCATCGATCGGCACAGGCACGACAGCTGCGGCGTGTTGCTGAGGCGGTGGCGTCCATTGTTCGACGGTGCCGGCCGACGCCGTAATCGTCGGGGCGCTATTTTGCGCGACTTGCGGCTCGTTAAGCATCAAAGGCGCCGGACGGCCTTTGGCTGCCCACCATTGCTGCGGGTCGATGCCTTCGACCTTGACCCGCGCGGTGCCGGTTTCGGCATAGCCGAGTTTCTTGGCCGCGGCGTAGGACAAGTCGATGATCCGGTCCGAGTAGAACGGCCCACGGTCGTTGACTCGCAGGACTACGCTCTTGTTGTTATCCAGGTTGGTCACCCGAACGTAACTTGGCAGTGGCAAGGTCTTGTGAGCGGCACTCATGCCGTACAGGTCGTAAACCTCGCCATTGGCGGTGTTCTGGCCGTGGAACTTGGTGCCGTACCAGGACGCAGTGCCCGAAGCCACGTAGGTCTTGGATTCCTGCAACGGGAAATAAGTCTTGCCCAGCACGGTGTATGGGTTGGCTTTATAAGGACCTGTATGCAGGGTCGGCGTGGCATCCGGGATGCGCGATACGTCGACGTCCCACCATGGCGCGCCATCTTTGTGGGCCCGGTTGATGTCCAGCCCCGGCGCAGAACGCACGGCAGTCGTGGACTTTTGCGCCGGCGAGCGGCTGGTCGAGCAACTGGCAACCAGCAACGCCAACGCGGCGAATGCCATCAGCTTCAGGGGTTTATTCATAGGCAATGCCCGCATTACTTGACGCCCCGTGCTTGGACCAGCTGTTCAGACAGTTGATGTACGGCCATGGCGTACATCACGCTGCGGTTATAACGCGTGATCGCGTAAAAATTCGTCAGACCCATCCAGTATTCAGGGCCGTTGTCACCTTCCAGGCGAAAAGCCGTGACCGGCATATCATCGCGCAGCGCATCATGACTTGACCACCCTAGAGCCCGCAACTCCCCGACGGTTTTAGTCGGTTCAATGCCGGTGGTCAAACCTTCGTCCACCTGATCGCCACGAACATCCGCGCGGCTGACCACAGGTTCACCGGCGACCCAGCCGTGGAGCTTGAAATAACTGGCGACGCTGCCAATGGCATCGTCCGGATTGGTCCAGATATTAATGTGGCCGTCACCATCGAAATCCACCGCGTAGGCGCGAAAACTGCTCGGCATGAATTGCGGCAACCCCATCGCGCCGGCGTATGAGCCTTTGAGGGTCAGCGGATCGACCTGCTCTTCACGGGCCAGCAACAGAAACTCACGCAATTCCTTGCGGAAAAATTCGGCACGAGGAGGATAGTCGAAACCCAGGGTCGATAAAGCATCGATCACCCGGAAATTTCCGGTATTGCGACCGAAAAAGGTCTCAACACCAATGATCGAAACAATAACCTGCGCCGGCACGCCGTATTCCTGCTCCGCACGGGCCAGTATTGCCTCGTGCTGACGCCAGAAATCCACACCACGGGCAATACGCGCGTCGGTGATGAACATCGGACGATATTCGCTCCACTGCTTGACCCGTTCGGCGGGTTTCGAGATCGCGTCCAGAATCGACTGTTTGCGCTCGGCTTCGCGCAACACGCCCATCAACTGTTCACCGGCAAAACCGTAGTCGCGGGTCATTTCACCGACGAATTCGGCCACCTGGGGCGAGCCTTCGTAATCGCCGGCCAACGCTTCCTGCGCTGTGCCAAGGATGCTTACCAGGCCGACCCACGGCGCATATCGAGTCGCCCAGCCACGCATTAGTTGCATTGAAATCTTCACCTTATTCAAACCTGTGCGATCCACTTACGATGGGTATGGATCGACATCAAAACCCCAAACGCTGACAGCAGCGTCACCAGCGAAGTTCCTCCGTAGCTAATGAACGGCAACGGCACCCCCACAACCGGCAACAGGCCACTGACCATACCGATGTTGACGAAAACGTAAACAAAAAACGTCATGGTCAGGCTGCCCGCGAGCAATTTGCCGAACAATGTCTGGGCCTGAGCGGTAATCACCAGCCCGCGACCGATCAATAGCAGGTAAATCAGCAGCAGTGCGCAGATACCCACCAGGCCGAATTCTTCGCCCATGACCGCAATAATGAAATCGGTATGGCTTTCCGGCAGGAAGTCCAGGTGCGACTGGGTGCCGAGCAACCAGCCCTTGCCGAACACACCGCCGGAACCGATGGCGGCCTTGGACTGAATGATGTTCCAGCCGGTCCCCAGCGGATCGCTCTCCGGATCAAGAAATGTCAGGACTCGCTGCTTCTGGTAATCGTGCATGACGAAGTACCACATGGCGACAGCCACCGGCACAGCCGCGGCAATCACGCTGAGGATCCAGCGCCAGCGCAGGCCGCCCATGAACAGAACGAACGCGCCACCCGCCAGGATCAGCAGCGAAGTGCCGAGGTCGGGCTGGCGCACGATCAGGATGAAGGGCAGCCCGATCAGAAACAGACTGACGCCCACATGCTTGAGCTGCGGCGGCAAGGTGCGCTTGGACAGGTACCAGGCGATGGTCGCCGGCATCAGGATCTTCATGAATTCCGAGGGCTGGAAGCGGATCACCCCGGGAATGTTGATCCAGCGCGTGGCGCCCATGGCGTTGTGGCCCATCACGTCCACGACCACCAGCAAGAGCACGCCGAGCACGTAACCGACCGGCACCCAGCGAGCCATGAAGCGCGGCTCGAACTGGGCGATGACGATCATCGACACCAGGCCGATACCGAATGAAGTGGCTTGCTTGGCCAGCAGATCCCAGCTCTTGCCGCTGGCCGAATACAGCACGAACAGACTGCCTGCGGCGAGGGTCAGCAGCAGGATCAGCAACGGGCCATCGATGTGCATGCGTTGCAACAGCGTCGCGCGGCGACGCATCACATCCTCGCTGGAGAGGATGCGATCGAAATTATTCTTCACGGGCCGTAGCCTCCGCACTGATAGGGCTGGCGTATTCGGCCTTCAACCGACCGTCCTGGTCCAGAAGCCAGGCGTCCATGATTTGCCGCACCACCGGCGCTGCGACGCCAGAACCGGACTCGCCGTTCTCGACCATCACCGACACCACGATTTGCGGGTTATCGGCCGGCGCGAAGCCGACGAACAAGGCGTGGTCGCGATGGCGCTCCTGAACCTTGGAGCGGTCGTACTTCTCACCCTGCTTGATCGCGACCACCTGAGCCGTACCACTTTTGCCCGCGATGCGGTATTGAGCACCGATCGCCGCTTTACGCGCCGTACCCCGGGCACCGTGCATCACCTGTTGCATGCCGTGGTTGACCTTGGCCCAGTCGGACGGATCACGCAGGATGATGTCCGGCATCGGGTCTTCATCCTTCGGTCGCTCGCCTTCGACGGTCTTGGCCAGGTGCGGACGGTTCCACACACCCTTGCTCGCCACCAGTGCCGTGGCCTGGGCCAGTTGCAAGGGCGTTGATTGCATGTAGCCCTGACCAATGCCGAGAATCAGCGTTTCGCCCGGGAACCAGGCCTGACGTCGGGTTGCCCGCTTCCACTCCCGTGTCGGCATCAGCCCCGGCGACTCTTCGAACATGTCCAGCGAGACCTTCTGACCGATGCCGAACTTGCTCATGTACGCCGACAAGCGATCGATTCCCAGTTTGTGGGCCAGGTCGTAGAAGTAGGTGTCGTTGGAACGCATGATCGCCGTGTCCAGATCGACGTAGCCGTCGCCGGTACGGTTCCAGTTACGGTATTTGTGGTCGTAATTGGGCAACTGGTAATAGCCGGGGTCGTACACCCGACTCGACGCAGTCACGACGCCCGCATCCAGACCGGCAATCGCCACCGCCGGCTTGATGGTCGAACCTGGCGGATAGAGGCCGCGCAGGACACGGTTGAACAACGGCCGGTCGATGGAATCGCGCAACTCGGCATAGGCCTTGAAGCTGATGCCGGTGACGAACAGGTTCGGATCGAAACTCGGCGCACTGACCATCGCCAGCACTTCGCCGGTTTTCGGGTCCAGCGCCACCACTGCGCCACGACGACCACCCAGTGCGGCTTCGGCTGCTTCCTGCAATTTGATGTCCAGACTCAGGACGATGTCCTTGCCGGGAATCGGATCGGTACGCTTGAGCACGCGCAACACACGGCCTCGAGCGTTGGTCTCGACTTCTTCGTAACCCACCTGACCGTGCAGTTCGGGCTCGTAGAAGCGCTCGATACCGGTTTTGCCGATGTGGTGGGTGCCGCTGTAATTGACCGGATCGAGTGACTTCAGCTCTTTCTCGTTGATCCGCCCCATGTAACCCACCGAGTGCGCAAAGTGCGGGCCCTGCGGGTAGTGACGCACCAGCTGCGCAACCACTTCCACACCCGGCAGACGGAACTGGTTCACCGCGATGCGGGCAATCTGTTCTTCGGTCAGCTCGAACAGGATCGGCACCGGCTCGAACGGCCGACGCCCCTGACGCATGCGCTTCTCGAAGATCACCCGATCCTCGGGCGTCAGCTCCAGCACTTCGACAATGACGTCGAGCACTTGCTGCCAGTCGCCGGAGCGCTCACGGGTCATGCTCAAGCTGAAGCTGGGCCGGTTATCGGCCACCACCACGCCATTGCGATCAAAGATCAACCCGCGTGTCGGCGGAATCGGCTGCACATGGACGCGGTTGTTTTCCGACAGGGTCGAGTGGTACTCGTACTGAATCACCTGGAGGAAATACAGCCGCGCGATCAGCACGCAGATCAGCGCCACCACCGCAATTGCCCCGAACACGACGCGGCCACGCACCAGACGGGCGTCTTTTTCGTGGTCCTTGATGCGGATCGGTTGGGGCATGAGGGCAGAACTACTTGTGGTAAGGGTGGCCGGACAGGACTGTCCAGGCACGATACAGCTGTTCGCCGATCAGGATTCGCACCAACGGGTGCGGCAACGTCAACGGCGAGAGCGACCAGCGCTGATCGGCCCGGGCACAGACTTCCGGCGCCAGCCCTTCGGGACCGCCGACCATGAAATTCACCGTGCGCGAGTCCAGCCGCCAGCGATCGAGCTCGACCGCCAGCTGCTCGGTGCTCCAGGGCTTGCCGTGGACTTCGAGGGTCACAACGCGCTCGTTCGGCCCGACCTTGGCCAGCATGGCTTCGCCTTCCTGACGGATGAAGCGCGCCACGTCGGCGTTCTTGCCACGGGTGTTGAGCGGTATTTCCACCAGTTCCAGCGCCAGCTCGGACGGAAGACGCTTGGCATATTCATGCCAGCCTTCTTCCACCCACTTGGGCATGCGTGAACCGACAGCGATCAGTCGCAGTCGCACAGCGATCCCTTATTGCTGGTCTTTGTTGAGCTTGACGAAGTGCTCATGGCTGTTTTCAGGGCTGTGGTGAGCCGCGTTCAGAGCACGACTCTGCTCTGCACCGGACCACAGACGCTCAAGGTCGTAAAACTGACGAGCCGAGGCAGTCATCATGTGCACGATGACATCGTCCATATCCAGCAACACCCAGTCGCTGTCGCCCTTGCCTTCTTCACCCAGGGGCTTGACGCCCAGGGCCTTGACCGCTTCGCGGACCTTGTCCAGCATCGCGCCGATCTGGCGGTTGGACGTACCGGTGGCGATGATCATGTAGTCAGTGATGCTCTGCTTTTCGCGAACGTCGATGACCTGGATGTCCTGGCCCTTGACGTCTTCGAGGGCGGCTACGGCAACCTTGACCAGCTCATCACCCTTCAGCGGCTCGTTGGTCAGAACCGGCTCAGGCAGCGGGGCGCTTTTGAACGTGCCTTTACGCTTTACTTTAGTTACGTCTTTGTTCGTCATATAAAACTCGTTTTGCTCGTATGTTCGGGCGCTTCGGTTCACGCGTTCACGTGTTTTGAAGCGCTCCCTTTTTCAGTTCGACGCACGGTAAAGTCCGTGCGCATCGATGTAGGCCAGGACCGCGTCGGGCACCAGGAAACGTACCGACTTACCGCTGGCCAGCAGTTGACGGATCTGGGTGGCGGATACCGCGAGCGGTGTCTGCCAGACGAATGCAATCTGTCCGCTCGGCCCTTTAAGGGCCAGCGGGTCGCTCACCGAGCGTGCCGCCAATAGATTGCGCAATGCATCCGGCGGTTCGCTGTCGGCATCCGGGCGTTGCAGCACCAGGATGTGGCAATGCTGGAGCAACTCTTCCCAGCGGTGCCAAGTGGGCAGTCCGCAAAATGCGTCCCAGCCCAAAAGTAGAAAAACCTGGGTCTCGGCGGCCATTTCGGCGCGCATCAATTCCAGGGTATCGATAGTGTAGGACGGTTTGTCCCGCTGCAATTCGCGGGCGTCCACCACTAACGGCGCCACACCGGCCACCGCGCACTCGACCATCGCCAGACGGTCTTTCGCCGACACCTGCGGCGTACCGCGATGAGGCGGTCTGGCACTGGGCGTCAGACGCAACTCGTCGAGCGCCAGCGATTCGGCGACTTCCAGCGCCCCACGCAAATGGCCGACGTGCACCGGGTCGAAAGTACCGCCCAGCATGCCAATGCGTCGAGGCGCAGGCTCGCTGACGGATTCCTGGGCTGACAGGTCGAAGTCGCCCAAGTCAGACCGACGCCTGGCCGCGCAACTGGCCATCACCGACCACGATGTACTTCTCGCAGGTCAGACCTTCGAGGCCCACCGGGCCGCGGGCGTGCAGCTTATCAGTAGAAATGCCAATCTCGGCACCCAATCCGTATTCGAAGCCATCGGCGAAGCACGTCGGCGTGTTGATCATTACCGAGGACGAATCGACTTCGGCCACGAATCGCCGTGTGTCGGCGAGGTTTTCGCTGACAATCGAATCGGTGTGATGGGAGCCGTACTTGTTGATGTGCTCGATCGCCTGGTCCAGTCCGTCGACCACCCGGATCGAGAGAATGGGCGCCAGGTATTCGGTGTTCCAGTCTTCTTCAGTCGCTGCAGCTGCTTCGATGATCGCCCGCGTGCGTTCGCAACCGCGCAGTTCGACGCCTTTTTCGCGGAACTGTGCAGCCATCGACGGCAGGAAATCTTTGGCAACGCTTTGATCCACCAGCAGCGTTTCCATGGCGCCGCAGATGCCATAACGATAAGTCTTGGCGTTGAAGGCGATGCGCTGGGCTTTCGGCAGATCGGCGTGGGCGCTGACGTAAACGTGACAGATGCCGTCCAGATGCTTGATCACCGGCACGCGAGCATCGCGGCTGACCCGTTCGATCAGACCACGGCCACCACGGGGCACGATGACGTCCACGTATTCAGGCATGGTAATCAGCGCGCCAACAGCGGCACGATCGGTGGTTTCGACCACTTGCACCACAGCGGCCGGCAGATCGGCTTCGGCCAGGCCGCGCTGGATGCAGGCGGCAATGGCACGGTTGGAATGAATCGCCTCGGAACCGCCACGCAGGATGGTCGCGTTGCCAGACTTCAGGCACAGGCTGGCGGCATCGATGGTCACGTTCGGCCGGGACTCGTAAATGATCCCGATCACACCCAGCGGCACGCGCATCTTGCCGACCTGAATGCCCGACGGCCGGAAACTCATGTCGCGGATCGCCCCGACCGGGTCCGGCAACGCCGCCACCTGACGCAGGCCGACGATCATGCCGTCAATACGCTCCGGGGTCAGCGCCAGACGTTCCAGCAGCGCAGGCTCAAGGCCATTGACGCGGCCAGCCGCCAGATCCAGCTCATTGGCAGCCGTCAGCTCGACGCGTGCTGCGTCCAACGCATTGGCCGCAGCCTGCAAGGCGCGGTTTTTCTGCGCGGTGCTGGCACGGCCGATGACGCGAGAAGCTTCGCGGGCAGCGCGACCCAATCGGGTCATGTAGTCAAGAACGGACTCAGTCATGGTCTGGAGTGGTCTTTGCTAAGGTCTTGGTAAAGAGTAAAGCGGCAGATTATAGCTGTCGCGTCCCCCGACTAACAGCGGTGACGGGCGGATGGTCGAAATGGAGGGCAATTTGCCGACGTTCAGCCGTGATTAAGCTGCAAATTGTTATCATCGCGACTCAATCAGCCCTGATTAACACTGTTCATCATGTCCAACCTGACTGTTCCCGCGTCCACTTCAAGCCTGCCTGCCGGACTTCCGGACGCGTTTTTCGACCGGGACGCCCAGACATTGGCCCGGGATTTACTCGGCAAAGTCATCCGTCACCGGGTCGGCGACCTGTGGCTTAGCGCCCGGATCATCGAAACCGAAGCCTATTACTTTGAAGAGAAAGGCAGCCACGCCTCGCTCGGTTACACAGAAAAACGTAAGGCTTTGTTTCTGGATGGCGGCCATATCTATATGTATTACGCCCGGGGCGGCGACTCGCTGAATTTCAGCGCTATGGGGCCGGGGAACGCCGTGCTGATCAAATCCGCTTATCCGTGGGTCGATGAGTTGAGCGGGCCGGCGAGCCTGGCGCAGATGCTGTTGAACAATCCCGACGCCCAAGGCCGCCCTCGCCCCTCGCAAAAACTCTGCGCCGGGCAGACATTGCTCTGCAAAGCACTGGGCCTGAAGGTGCCGGTCTGGGACGCCAAGCGCTTCGACCACGACGTGCTACTGGTGGAGGATATCGGGCCGGCACCGGCCCATATCATCCAGACCACACGTCTGGGCATCCCTCATGGCCGCGACGAACACCTGATGTACCGCTTCGTCGATGGCGCCTACGCGCCTTATTGCACGCGGAACCCGCTGCGACGAGGGCAGGTCGAAGGTCGCGATTATTTTTTGCTGTCCTGAACAATGAAAATCCCATGTGGGGAGCATGCTCGCGATAGTGGCCTTTCAGTTGATACTTATGTTGCCTGATACACCGCTATCGCGAGCAAGCTCGCTCCCACAGAGGATCTGTAGAGTTTTGAACATTGCGTTCGTCCCTCTGGACCAAGTGATTATTCAATGGAGTTGTTTTTATGGGCCCATGGCTCGATAGCGTGACCGGCTGGTTGACGGTCAATCCACAATGGCTGGCCGCCGCGGTGTTCATAGTGGCCTTTGTGGAATGCCTGGCGATTGCCGGGTTGGTCGTACCCGGCACGGTGCTGCTGTTTGCCGTGGCGGTCCTGGCCGGCAGTGGCGCGCTGTCGTTGGGTGAAACATTGCTGCTGGGGTTTCTCGCCGGTGTGCTGGGGGACATCGTTTCGTACTTTATCGGGCGACATTTCCATCAGAACATCCGGCGCCTGCCAGGCCTGCGCCATCATCCGGAATGGATTGCCGGCGCCGAAGCGTATTTCCAGCGCTACGGCATCGCCAGCCTGTTGGTCGGACGTTTCATCGGCCCATTGCGGCCCATGCTGCCGATGGTCGCGGGGATGTTCGACATGCCCTTCCCGCGCTTCGCCGCCGTCAGCCTGCTGGCCACCGCCGGCTGGAGCGTTGCCTACCTGCTGCCCGGCTGGGCCACGGGTGCGGCGATTCGCTTGCCGTTACCGGAAGGTTTCTGGCTTCAGGCCGGGATCGTCGCCGGCAGTATCGCGGTGATGGTGGGGTTGAGTGCAACCAGCAGCTTGCGGCGTCATCGCAAGGCCACGGTGTTTATTACCGGTATGAGTTTCCTGATTCTGGCAGGGCTGTTTATCGGCTTCCCGCACCTGACCGCGCTCGACCAAGGCGTGATGACCCTGGTGCAGGAGCACCGCAGCCCGATGCTCGATGAGGTGGCCGTGGTCTTCACGCTGATCGGCGAGTTCCGCAACATGCTGATATTCAGCGCCCTGCTGACAGCCTTGTTGCTGCTGACTCGACAATGGCGGCAAGCGATCTTTGCCTGCAGCACCCTGCTGTTCACCGCGCTGGGCAACACCGTGACCAAACACTTTTTCGCTCGCGTGCGCCCGGAAGTATTGAGCGACCCACTGACCAGTTACAGCATGCCAAGCGGTCATGCGTCGGGGTCCTTCGCGCTATTTCTGACCCTCGCGGTGCTGGCCGGGCGCGGGCAACCACCGCGGATGCGCTTGACGTGGTTGCTGGTAGGTTGTTTGCCGGCGCTGGCGATTGCCCTGTCGCGGGTGTATCTGGGGGCGCACTGGCCAACGGACGTGCTGGCCGGAGCGATACTGGCGGCATGCGTGTGTGCGGCGTGCTTGTGGCTGAGTCAGTGTCAGACATCACTCAATGCCATGCCGCCCAAAGTCTGGTGGCTGGTATTGCCGGCGATGGTGGCATTGTTCGGGTTCTTTGCCCTGAGACATTTGCCGCATACGATGCTGCGCTACGCCTACTGACGCCGGATCACTTGCAGCAGCTGCGTCTAGGCAAACAATTCGCCTTGCAGTTCATCCAATAGCGCCTGAATCGCATCCAGCCGCTGCTGCGGATCATCGAGTTGCAGCAGGTCGATCTTGTCTACCTCGGCAAACGGCAGCAGGTACGCCAGCTGATTGGCCAGCGACTGTTGCCCGGTCGCTTCGGTGCCCATGTTCAACGCTTCGACCATCGGATGTTCCGCCAGGGCCTGGAGCAGTGCGACCAGGTCGGCGTCCTCATCCTGCAACGGCTGCTCGGGCTCGTCTTCCAGCCACTCGACCTCGGCGACGGTCAGCTGATCGCGCTGAGTCTCGGTGCGCAACACGTGGAAACGCCGTCCACCCTGCACCCGAATGCCCAGCAGGCCGTTGTCCTGCTGCTTGAAATCAGTGATCAGCGCCTCGCATCCGACCAACGCATAACCCGCCGGGGCGATGCCGACCTCTTCGCCGTCGAGTATGCACACCACGCCAAAGCCGCCGCCCTGTTTCATGCAGCGGCTGATCATATCCAGGTAGCGCGCCTCGAAGATCTGCAAGTCGAGGATGCAGCCAGGAAACAGCACCGTGTTCAGCGGAAAAAGCGGCAAGCTCATAGACATTTCCTTACACCACCATCGACACCGCCAACGGCAGGAAAACCGCCGTGGCCACGCCCATCAGACTCATCGCCAGCGCCGCAAAGGCGCCGCACTCCTCACTTTCCTGCATCGCCACCGCCGTGCCGACCGCGTGGGCGGTCATGCCCAGTGCCATGCCGCGGGCTTCGGCGCTGTGGACGCCGAGCCGGGTCAAAAGCGCCGGGCCGAAGATCGCGCCGATCACGCCGGTGATCAGCACGAAGACCGCCGCCAGCGCCGCGACGCCACCGATCTGCTCGGCCACCAGCATGGCAATCGGCGACGTCACCGACTTGGGTGCCATGGTCATCAGGATCATGTGTTCGGCACCGAACCACCAGCCCAACAACACGCCCATTCCCGTGGCAACCACACCGCCTATCACCAGCGTAGTAAATATCGGCCAGAACAACTGCCGAATCCTTCGCAGATTGAGGTACAGCGGCACCGCCAGGGCAACCGTTGCCGGCCCGAGCAAGATACTGAGGATCTCGGTGCTCTTGCGGTACTCGGCGTAGGTCAGGCCACAGCCTACCAAAACGCCAATCACCAGCAGCATCGAGACCAGCACCGGCTGCAGAAAGATCCAGCGGGTTTTTTCAAACGCCGCCAACACCAGTTGATACGCACCCAGGGTAATACCGATGCCGAACAACGGATGATGAATCACCGACGCCCAGGCGCCGTGCCAGTCGAAGATCATTGGCTGTCCTCAGGATGAGCGTGACGCTTGACCATGCGCTGCATCAGCACACCGGCAAACGCCAGGGACAGCACCAGCGACAACACCAGCGCGCCGACAATGGCCCAGAAATCTGCCGCGATGTCGGCCGCGTAAACCATCACGCCCACGGCGGGCGGCACCAACAGCAAAGGCAGGTAACGCAGCAGACTGCTGGCCGCGAGGCTCAGCGGCTCGCCGACCTGACCACGGCAGATCAGGTACACCAGCAACAGCAGCAGGCCGACAATCGGCCCCGGCAGCACCGGTAAAAACAAATGATTGATGGCTGTGCCCAGCAATTGGAACAGCACGAGCCAGGTCAGGCCACGTAACAACATCCTTCCTCTCCCGCAAAACTTATCTCCCGCAGTGGCGGGCCAAGCATTATAAGCACGTCAACGCTATGGATCGGCATTCGCCAAAAGCATGGTCAGTTGACCGGAGCCATTTGCCATGTTGATCTAAAGTGGTAATCCGGGCGGCCAAATCCCCCCACCTCAAAACTAAAAATACCGATGAACCCAAGGAGAGTCTCAATGCCCTATGTTCCCGTTGCAGAGCTCAAAGATTATGTCGGCAAGGAACTTGGACGTTCCGAATGGCTCACCATCGATCAGGCGCGCATCAACCTGTTCGCTGAAGCCACCGGGGATTATCAGTTCATCCATGTCGACCCGGTCAAAGCCGCGCAAACGCCATTTGGCAGCACCATTGCCCACGGTTTTCTGTCACTGTCGCTGATCCCCAAACTGATGGAAGACATCCTCATCCTCCCTGAAGGGGTGAAGATGGTGGTCAACTACGGTCTGGACAGCGTTCGTTTCATCCAGCCAGTGAAGGTCAATTCCCGGGTGCGACTCAAGGTCGACATGAACGAAGTCACCGAGAAAAAACCCGGTCAATGGCTGCTCAAAGCCACCGCCACACTGGAAATCGAAGGGTCGGACAAACCGGCGTATATCGCCGAACCGCTGTCCCTCTGCTTCGTGTAAACCATCCCGGATGCGAAGCAGCTCACGCTGTTTCGCGCCCTCGGCTGTTTTCCCGTCTATATAAGGTCATAGAGCTGCGGCATACTCGGTCGCCTAATTGCCCGGATCCTGCTATGCGCTCACTTGCTCTCCTCGCTTTGACCCTACTGCTCAGCGCTTGCGGCGATGGTGAATCGCTGTTGCCCCCCGACGCCCGCCTGCCGGACGGCGGACGTTATCGTGGCGACCTGGTCAACGGGCTGCTGCAAGGTCAGGGCCGCATCGACTACCCGAACGGCAGCTGGTACGCCGGCGACTTCGACAAGGGTCAATGGCACGGCCAGGGTGAGTGGCACGGCAGCAATGGCGAGGCCTATCGCGGCCTGTTCAATCAGGGCTTGTTCGACGGCCAAGGCACGCTGACCACCACTGGCAGCAGCTACACCGGCGGTTTCAAACTCGGTCGGCGTGACGGTGAAGGCACTCTCAAAGAAAGCGGCATGACCTACCGCGGCGAATTCAAGGCCGATCAATATTCAGGGCTCGGTCGTCTCGAACTCGAAGACGGCAGCTCGTATCAGGGCCAGTTCGCCCACGGCAAACCCAACGGCGAAGGCCAGCGCGGCGACGCCAGTGGCAATCAGTTCACCGGGCATTTCGTCAACGGTCAACTGGAAGGCAATGGCACGTTCAACAGCGCCGACGGCGACATCTATGTCGGCGGCTTCAAGAATAATCAACTGCACGGCAAGGGCCGCTACGAGAACGCCGACGGCGATGTCTGGCTCGGTCAGTTCAAGGAAGGATCGCTGAACGGTAAAGGCGAGATGATCGGTGCCGACGGCAGCCACTACATCGGCCAGTTCAGCGACTGGCGTTTCACCGGGCAAGGGCGACTGAACCTGCCCGACGGCAGCTTCTACATCGGCCAGTTTGACAGCGACAATTATCAGGGCCACGGCACGCTGGTGCTGACTGATGGCACGGTGCTGAACGGCAGCTGGATCAATGGCCAGCGCGTGCGCGACGCCGAGGGCAAGTTGCTGCCCGACACGCTCGAGCTCGGTTTACTGGCTCAGGGTCGCTTGCTCGACGATGCACTGCTCAATTTGCCGGCCTCGACCCCGGCGGTGGAGCTCTACACCCTGACGGTCGGTGGTGACGGCAAGCAGAGCGTCTTCCTGCGCGAATCCGATTACGTCAGCAACATGCTCAGCAGCCGCTTCGGTGCGTTCGGCCAGATCCGCCTGGTGAACCATCGCGACCACCTCGTCGACCGGCCGATGGCCACCCGGGAAAGCCTGCGTCGCGCGGCCCTGACCCTGGCCGAACGCAGTGGCCCGGAAGATTTGATTTTCATCTACCTGACCAGCCACGGCACCAGCGAACACGAACTGGTGCTCGACCAGCCACGCATGGAGCTGGCCGATCTGCCGGCCGACGAGCTCGCCGCCGTCCTCGCGCCCCTGAAGAACCGCGACAAAATCATCGTGATTTCGTCCTGCTACTCCGGCGGCTTCATCCCGGCCCTCAAGGATGAACGCACCCTGATCATGACCGCCTCACGCGCTGACCGGGTATCGTTCGGCTGCTCGGAAGAAGCCAATTTCACCTACTTCGGCGACGCCCTGTTCGCCCAGGCGCTGAACCAGACCGATGACCTGGAACAAGCCTTCAAACTGGCCAAGGCCAACGTTGCCGAACGCGAGCTGGCCGACAACTTCGAAGCCTCTGAACCGCAGATCTGGGCGCCGAAAACCGTCCTCTCTCACTGGCAGCTGTTACGCAAACAGCAGGCACGAAAAGCACTACAAAGTGTCTCTATCAGCAGCAAGGATGCAAAGAGCAACTAAGCTGAATAGTATCAAGGGGGAAACACTATGTACTTGACGCCTCAGCACGTATTGCTTGCCGGAGCTACCGGGTTAACCGGTGAACATTTGCTTGATCGCCTGCTCAATGAGCCAACGATCACAAGGGTATTGGCACCTTCACGGCGGCCACTGGCCGAGCATCCCCACCTTGAAAACCCCGTCGGTGACCCGGCGGTGTTTCTGCCGCAATTGAATGGTCGTGTCGACATCGCTTACTGCTGCCTGGGTACCACCATCAAGCAAGCCGGTTCGGAACAGGCGTTTCGCGCGGTGGACCTGGACATGGTGGTGGCGTTCGCCAAACGTGCACGGGAGATGGGCGCTCGGCACCTGATCGTGATCAGTGCCTTGGGGGCTGATCGCAGATCCTCGATTTTCTACAACAAGGTTAAAGGCGAGATGGAACACGCATTGCGCGCGCAGGACTGGCCGCAACTGACCATTTGCCGCCCTTCGCTGCTGCTGGGCGATCGCCTTGAGCCGCGTCTGGCCGAGCAATTCGCTGGGCCGTTGTCCCGCTTGATCCCCGGCAAATACCGTGGCATCGAAGCCTGCCAACTAGCCCGTGCCATGTGGCGACTGGCGCTGGAAGAGCAGAATGGAGTGCGGATTGTCGAGTCGGATGAGTTGAGAAAGCTCGGCAAATAATCACCTAGCACAGATCATTCTCACGCTCCGCGTGGGAATGCAGCCCGGGACGCCCCGTGTCCCAAAGCGGACGCAGAGTGTCCATTGAGGCGTTCCCACGCAGAGCGTGGGAACGATCTGTCAGAGACCGCCTGTAGCCTGAAAACTGACGCCGATCACCGTGAGCAACGACAACGGCAACAGCAGCGTATCGAGCAACGCGCTGGCCGGCAGGTCGATGCCAGGATAGCTCGGTGCTTCTGCGCCGAAGCGGTCCATGGCGCAGCAACCGCCGTTCATGGCATACAAATCCAGCCGGGTCCCCGAATACACCACTGGCGCCCCGGGTTTGGCGGCATCGAGCGTGCGCGCCGTGGCGCAGCCAGCCAATTGCAACGCCAGCACAATCGTCAGCAGCTTATTCATCGCTGGTCAGATGGTGTTCGCCCCAACGCGGCAGCATGTCTTGTGGAATGTTCAGCAGGTTGAGAATCCGCGCCACGACGAAGTCGATCAGGTCATCGATGGTCTGCGGCTGATGATAAAAGCCCGGTGATGCCGGCAAAATCGTCACGCCCATGTTCGACAACTTGAGCATGTTCTCCAGATGAATGCTCGAATACGGCGCCTCACGCGGCACCAGGATCAGCTGGCGGCGCTCCTTCAACGTCACATCAGCAGCGCGCTCGATCAGGTTGTTACAGGCACCTGTTGCAATGGCCGACAAGGTCCCGGTGGAACACGGCACCACCACCATCGCCGCCGGCGAGCCGGAACCCGAGGCCACCGGCGACATCCAGTCTTCTTTGCCGTACACGCGAATCTGCCCGGCGGCAGCGCCAGTGTATTCGGTGAGGAAGGCCTGCATCATCTGGGTTTTTGGCGGCAGCGTAACGTCAGTTTCGGTGGCCATCACCAGTTGCGCCGCCTTGGAGATCAGGAAGTGCACCTCGCGGTCTTCGCGGATCAGGCAGTCCAGCAGTCGCAAACCGTACTGGGCGCCCGAAGCGCCGGTCATCGCCAGCGTAATGCGTTCCGGGCCGTTGTTCATTTCAGCGCCTCGGCGAGTTTGCCGTGCAGGCCGCCGAAGCCGCCGTTGCTCATGATCACCACGTGGGTGCCGGGCTGGGCCTGGCTTTTCACGCGCTCGATAATGCCTTCCAGCGATTCGCTGACGATCGACGGCACCGTGCACAACGCAGCGGTAGCCCCCAGATCCCAACCGAGGTTGGCCGGCGCATACCAGATCACCTGATCGGCATCGACCACGCTTTCCGGTAAGCCGTCGCGGTGAGCGCCGAGTTTCATGGAGTTGGAGCGCGGCTCGATGATCGCAATCAATGGTGCATCGCCGATGCGCTTGCGCAGACCGTCGAGGGTCGTCGCAATAGCCGTCGGATGGTGAGCGAAGTCGTCATAGATGGTAATGCCACGGACCTCCGCGACTTTCTCCATCCTGCGCTTGACGCTTTTGAATGCGCTCAGCGCCGCGATGCCCATCGAAGGTACGACGCCGACATGGCGCGCCGCAGCCAACGTGGCCAGCGCGTTCGCGACGTTGTGTTGGCCGGTCATGTCCCACTCGACCACGCCTTGGGCCACACCTTCGAACATCACTTCGAACTTCGAACCGTCTTCGCTATGTAGCTTGACCTGCCACTGACCGCCTGTTCCGGTGGTTTGTACCGGGGTCCAGCAGCCCATCTCGATGACGCGCTGCAAAGCAGGCTCGGTGGTCGGATGGATCACTAGGCCTTCGCTCGGGATGGTCCGCACCAAATGGTGGAACTGCCGCTCGATGGACGGGAGATCCGGGAAGATGTCGGCATGATCGTACTCAAGGTTGTTGAGGATCGCCGTCCGCGGGCGGTAATGAACGAACTTGGAGCGCTTGTCAAAGAACGCGCTGTCGTACTCGTCGGCTTCGATCACGAAGAACGGCGTGTCGCCCAGACGCGCCGAGACCGAGAAATTCTGCGGTACGCCGCCGATCAGGAAACCCGGGCTCATGCCCGCGTGCTCCAGTACCCAGGCGAGCATGCTGCTGGTGGTGGTCTTGCCGTGCGTACCGGCGACGGCCAGCACCCAGCGACCTTGCAGCACGTGATCAGACAGCCATTGCGGGCCAGATACGTAAGGCAGGCCTTTGTTCAGCACGTACTCGACGGCCGGATTGCCGCGCGACATGGCGTTGCCGATCACCACCAGGTCGGGGGCCGGATCGAGTTGCGCCGGGTCGTAACCTTGGGTCAACTCAATGCCCTGAGCCTCAAGCTGAGTGCTCATCGGCGGATAGACATTGGCATCGGAGCCCGTCACGTGATGGCCCAGCTCTTTGGCCAGAACCGCCATCGAACCCATGAAAGTGCCGCAGATACCAAGAATATGAATGTGCATAGTCGACCTCGTAAACATGGCCGCAGGTTAGCGTAGGGTGGGGAAAATCGCACTCTTTAGCTGTAAGCCGCTCGTTCCCACGCTCCGCGTGGGAATGCAGCAAGGGACGCTCTGCGTCCCAGAAGCGGACGCGGAGCGTCCGGGAGGCATTCCCACGCGGAGCGTGGGAACGATCAGTCACGCAGAGCGGGCGATGCCGTGTTTACGCAGCTTCCGATAAAGCGTGTTACGGCTGACGCCAAGTTGTTCAGCCGTATTAGTCATATGCCAACGCATTTGCTCCAGCGCATTCAACAACGCCAACCGTTCTGCATCATCCAACGGATGCTCGGACGCTTCCTCAACCACTACCGCTACCGCCGGCCGAGCCTGGCGAATCATCGCTGGCAAATCCTCCAGCCCGATTCGCCCGCCGTCACACAGCGCCGCCAACGTACGCAGCACATTGCGCAACTGCCGCACGTTCCCCGGCCAGGAGAAGGCCAACAACGCCTGGCGTGCCGGACTGTCGATCAGCACGGTTTCCCCGCCCGCCTCCTCGGCCAGCAAAAAGTCGAGCAGTTGGGATTTATCCGTGCGATCACGCAACGCTGGTAAAGCTACTTCCAGCCCATTGAGCCGGTAATACAAATCTTCGCGGAAGCTGCCGTCCTGCACCCGCGCCAGCAAATCACGGTGAGTGGCGCTGATGATCCTCACATTGACCGATTCCGGCTCGCCGCCGATCGGCACCACCTGACGATCTTCCAGCACCCTTAATAGCCGGGTCTGCAAGGCCAGGGGCATGTCGCCGATTTCATCGAGGAACAAGGTCCCGCCATCGGCCTGTTGCAACTTGCCGCGCATGCCTTCCTTGCGTGCGCCGGTAAAGCTGCCGCCGCGATAGCCAAACAGTTCGCTCTCGATCAGGCTTTCGGGGATGGCGGCGCAGTTGAGGGCGACGAAGGCTTTTTCTGCTCGCAGGCTGGCCTGGTGGACGGCTTTGGCAAACGCTTCTTTGCCGGATCCGGTTTCGCCGTTGATCAGTAGTGGTACGTCCCGCTCGAACACACGCAAGGATTTGCGGAAGTCTTCCTGCAACCCGGTGTCGCCCAGACAAATGCCCGCCAAGCGCGAAGGTTCGGCGATCACCGGGCTTTGCACCACCGGCATCGGAATGCTGCGTGGCTGCCCGCGCAACACGGCAAACAAATTCCGTCCGTCACGCGTGCGCAATGGCCAACTGGCGTTGGCATTGACGCTTGCGCGACCGAGCAACTCATCCAGCGAGCAATCGAAAAACGCCTCCACCGGTTTGCCCAGCAACCCGCCGCGAATATGCCCCAACAGGTTCAACGCACTTTGGTTGACGGCACTGATCCGCCCTTCCCCGTCAAACGCCAGTAACCCTTCGCTGAACAACCCGACGGATTCGGCCTGAAGGTGAAAACGCAGCAACCATTGATTGTCGAAGTAACGCAGGAAATAGCAGCTCTCGATCATCTTCGCCGAAAGATTGACCAGGGCCATGGTGTGGAACTGGCTCTGCCGCGAGACTTCGTGACGCGCCGAGGACACGTCTAGCACCGCCAGCAGTTCGCCGTGGGGGTCGAACACCGGGCTCGCCGAGCAGGTCAGCCCGGTGTGACGGCCGCGAAAGTGCTCGTCCTGGTGGATGGTCAGGGACTGACGCTCCACCAGACAGGTGCCGATGCCGTTGGTGCCTTCGCAGGCTTCACTCCAGTCAGCGCCGAGCCAGAGGCCGGCGCGCTCGAAAATCTTACTTTCGGCCGGCGCGGTGACGCAATTGAGGATCACGCCGCGGGCGTCAGTCAGCAGCACCGCGTGGCCGGCGCCGGAAAGTTGCTGATGAAGGCTGGTCATTTCGTTGCCGGCGATGTGCAGCACTTGCTGCAAGCGCTCGCGGCTTTCGAGGACGCGGCCATGCTCCAGCACCGTCGGTGCGATAGTCAGGGCCGGGTCGAGATGATAGTCCTCAAGACAGCGCAGCCAGGAACGGGCAATCGACGGATCGCTGCCGGGCCCGTGCAGGTGGGATTTCCCCTGAGTGACGGTCAGGACCTGCTGGGCATGGCGACTCAAATGGTTGTCGTGCATTTCTTATTGTTCTCCCCGCAGGATCTGGCTCGCTTCTATGTAGCAACTGCCGAAGCCGAGCATCCTCCAGCCGGGCAGGTATTGCAATGCTGGCAAGACTGTCCAGTCACAGCCTGTGCCACAAACGGTACAAAGTGTCACGCAGGCTGTACCGAAACCGTCACAGGCTGCGCCCGCTTACCCGACAAGAACCTCGCAAGGCCTTGATTTGCCTGACCTGCAAGGCAGTGGCCCGACCTTTGCTCTACGCTTATAGCAAGCGCACAAGCGCGCCTCTCTCATAAGTACAAAAGCCAAGGAGAAAACATCATGCGTTACGCTCACCCCGGTACTGAAGGCGCTATCGTTTCGTTCAAGAGCAAATACGGTAACTACATCGGCGGCGAGTTCGTCGCGCCTGTTAAAGGTCAGTACTTCACCAATACCTCGCCAGTAAATGGCCAACCGATTGCCGAATTCCCGCGTTCCACGGCCGAAGACATCGACAAGGCCCTGGACGCTGCCCACGCCGCTGCCGATGCCTGGGGCGCCACGTCCGTCCAGGCGCGCTCGCTGGTGCTGCTGAAAATCGCCGACCGCATCGAACAGAACCTGGAAGTCCTGGCAATCACCGAATCCTGGGACAACGGCAAAGCCGTTCGCGAAACCCTCAACGCCGACATCCCGCTGGCTGCCGACCATTTCCGCTACTACGCCGGTTGCATCCGCGCCCAAGAAGGCAGCGCCGCCGAGATCGACGGCAACACCGTGGCCTATCACATCCATGAACCGCTGGGCGTGGTCGGGCAGATCATTCCGTGGAACTTCCCGATCCTGATGGCCGCCTGGAAACTCGCCCCGGCCCTGGCGGCCGGTAACTGCGTAGTGCTCAAGCCTGCCGAACAAACGCCGCTGGGCATTACCGTGCTGATGGAGCTGATCGGCGACCTGCTGCCGCCGGGCGTGCTGAACGTGGTGCAAGGCTTCGGCAAAGAAGCCGGTGAGGCCTTGGCCACCAGCAAGCGCATCGCCAAAATTGCCTTCACCGGTTCGACCCCGGTCGGCTCGCACATCATGAAATGCGCCGCCGAAAACATCATTCCGTCCACCGTGGAGTTGGGTGGCAAGTCGCCGAACATCTTCTTCGCCGACATCATGCAAGCTGAAGAAACCTTTATCGAAAAAGCTGCCGAAGGCCTGGTGCTGGCGTTCTTCAACCAGGGCGAAGTCTGCACCTGCCCGTCCCGCGCCTTGGTGCAAGAATCGATCTATGACGACTTCATGAAAGTCGTGATGAAGAAAGTCCTGCAAATCAAACGTGGCGACCCGCTGGACACCGACACCATGGTCGGCGCCCAGGCGTCCGAGCAGCAATTCGACAAAATCCTTTCGTACCTGGAAATCGCCAAGGGCGAAGGCGCCGAGCTGCTGACCGGTGGCAAAGTGGAAAAACTCGAGGGCAACCTGGCGACCGGGTACTACATCCAGCCGACCCTGCTCAAGGGCACCAACAAAATGCGTGTGTTCCAGGAAGAAATCTTTGGCCCGGTGGTGAGCATCACCACCTTCAAGGACGAAGCCGAAGCCCTGGCCATCGCCAATGACACCGAGTTCGGCCTCGGTGCCGGCCTCTGGACCCGCGATATCAACCGCGCCTACCGCATGGGCCGCGCCATCAAGGCCGGTCGTGTGTGGACCAACTGCTACCACCTGTACCCGGCGCACGCCGCATTCGGTGGTTACAAAAAGTCCGGCGTCGGTCGTGAAACCCACAAAATGATGCTCGATCACTACCAGCAGACCAAAAACCTGCTGGTGAGCTACGACATCAATCCGCTGGGCTTCTTCTAAAGCGCCTGTCGCAAGCAAGCCGCTGCCCTTGTGGGAGCGAGCTTGCTTGCACATCAGGCCTTCGCGCCAACCCGGCAATCACGCCGGTCAAAAACAATAAGAACAGGTGAACCCTATGCCTAGCGATCAAGCCAGCGTGCAGCCGGCTACCTCCTCGGTCGACTTTGAAAAAGTCGGCTCCGACTATTTCCAGCAGCGTGAACTGAAAAAAGGTGCGGCAGGCTGGGTCCTGTTGGTCGGGCTCGGTGTGGCCTACGTCATCTCCGGCGATTATGCCGGATGGAACTTCGGCCTGGCCCAAGGTGGCTGGGGCGGTATGTTTCTCGCCACGTTGTTGATGGCGACCATGTACCTGTGCATGTGTTTTTCCCTGGCCGAACTGTCTTCCATGATCCCTACCGCCGGCGGCGGATACGGTTTTGCCCGTAGTGCGTTCGGCCCATGGGGCGGGTTCCTGACCGGAACCGCGATCCTCATCGAATACGCCATCGCCCCAGCGGCGATCGCGGTGTTTATCGGCGCCTATTGCGAGTCACTGTTCGGTATCGGTGGCTGGATGATTTATCTGGCGTTCTACATCATCTTTATTTCCATCCATATTTTCGGCGTCGGTGAAGCCCTGAAACTGATGTTCGTCATCACCGCCGTCGCCGCTCTGGCGCTGGCCGTGTTTCTGGTGGCGATGGTGCCGCACTTCAGCGTCGCCAACCTGCTCGATATCCCGGTGACCGACGCCAAGGGCGCCAGCAGCTTCCTGCCATTCGGCTACGTCGGCGTGTGGGCGGCCATTCCTTACGCGATCTGGTTTTTCCTGGCCGTCGAAGGTGTGCCACTGGCGGCCGAAGAAACCAAAAACCCAAAACGCGACCTGCCCCGCGGGCTGATCGGCGCCATGCTGGTGCTAGCGACCTTTGCCCTGCTGATTCTGGTGATCGGCCCTGGTGGTGCGGGCGCCAATGCCCTGGTGACGTCGGGCAATCCGTTGGTCGAAGCGCTGAGCAAGGCCTATGGCGGCTCGACCTGGATGGGCCACTTCGTCAATCTGGTGGGCCTGGCCGGGCTGATCGCCAGTTTCTTCTCGATCATCTACGCCTACTCGCGGCAGATCTTCGCGCTGTCCCGCGCTGGCTACCTGCCGCGCAAACTCTCCGAGACCAACAAAAGCAAGGCGCCTGTGCTGGCGTTGATCATTCCCGGCATCATCGGGTTCGGGTTGTCGCTGACCGGTCAGGGTGACCTGCTGATTCTGGTAGCGGTGTTCGGCGCCACCATTTCTTATGTCTTGATGATGGCGGCCCACATCACGCTGCGCATTCGGCGCCCCAAAATGGATCGGCCATACCGCACGCCGGGCGGTATCTTCACCTCAGGCGTGGCGTTGGTGCTGGCTTGCATCGCCGTGGTAGCAGGTTTTCTGGTGGATCCGCGCGTGGTGATCGGCGCGGCGATCATCTATGGAGTGTTAATTGCTTACTTTGCTTTCTACAGTCGGCATCACTTGGTAGCAGGCACGCCCGAAGAAGAATTCGCGGCCATTCAGAAAGCTGAAGAAGCCCTGCACTAACGGCCAGAAATCACGGCGCAGGCCCTGTCTGCGCCGTCACGGAGAATCTGTATGGCAAGTTTTGCTCACACGGTCGGCGCCCAGACCTACCGCTTCGCCAGCCTCAAGGAGGTCATGGCAAAAGCCAGTCCGGCGCGATCCGGGGACTTTCTGGCGGGTGTCGCTGCACTCAACGATGGCGAGCGAGTGGCCGCGCAGATGGCTTTGGCTGACATCCCACTGACTCATTTCCTACAGGAAGTGCTGATTCCTTATGAGGCCGATGAGGTCACCCGGCTGATCATCGATACTCACGACAAACAGGCCTTCGCTACGGTCAGCCACCTCACCGTCGGTGGGTTCCGCGACTGGCTGCTCAGCGACGCTGCCGACGAACAGAGCCTGCGCGCCCTCGCCCCCGGTCTGACCCCGGAAATGGCCGCCGCCGTGTCGAAGATCATGCGCGTGCAGGATCTGGTGCTGGTGGCGCAGAAAATCCGCGTGGTCACCCAGTTCCGCGGCACGATGGGCCTGCGCGGTCGGTTATCCACACGCCTGCAACCGAACCATCCCACCGACGAACCGGCAGGCATCGCCGCGAGCATTCTCGACGGGCTGCTGTACGGCAACGGCGACGCGATGATCGGCATCAACCCGGCCACCGACAGCATCGCCTCGATCTGCGCCATGCTGGAGATGCTCGACGCGATCATTCAGCGCTATGAGATCCCGACCCAGGCCTGCGTACTGACCCACGTCACCACGTCGATTGAAGCGGTGAATCGCGGTGTGCCACTGGACCTGGTGTTCCAGTCGATCGCCGGGACTGAAGCGGCCAATGCCAGTTTTGGTATCAACCTGAATGTGTTGCAGGAAGGCTACGACGCCGGTTTGAGCCTGAATCGCGGCACGCTGGGCCAGAATCTGATGTATTTCGAGACCGGCCAGGGCAGCGCCTTGTCGGCCAACGCCCACCACGGCATCGATCAACAGACCTGCGAAACCCGCGCCTACGCCGTGGCGCGTCATTTCAAGCCGTTCCTGGTGAACACTGTCGTAGGATTCATCGGCCCGGAGTACCTCTACAACGGTAAACAGATCATTCGGGCCGGCCTCGAAGACCATTTCTGCGGCAAGCTCCTGGGCGTGCCAATGGGCTGCGATATCTGCTACACCAACCACGCCGAAGCCGATCAGGACGACATGGACACCCTGCTGACCCTGCTGGGCGTGGCCGGGATCAACTTCATCATGGGCATCCCCGGTTCCGACGACATCATGCTCAACTACCAGACCACTTCGTTCCACGACGCGCTCTACGCCCGCCAGACGCTGGGCCTGAAACCCGCACCGGAGTTCGAACAATGGCTGGCAAAAATGGGCATCTTCACTCAGGCGGATGGCAAGATTCACTTCGGCAACAACCTGCCGCCAGCCTTTCGCCAGGCCATGGCGCAACTGGGATGAGTGTTGAGATGGATAAACCACCTGTTGATCCACAAAATCCATTGCTGGCTCTGCGCCGCCTGACCCCGGCGCGGATTGCCTTGGGCCGCACCGGCACCAGCATGCCAACCAGCGCGCAATTGGATTTCCAGTATGCCCACGCCCAGGCTCGGGATGCGGTGCACTTGCCGTTCGACCATGCCGGGCTCAGCTCGCAACTGGCCGAGTGCGGGCGAGAGAGTTTGCTACTGCACAGCGCGGCCAAGGATCGCGACAGCTATCTGCAACGCCCCGATCTGGGACGAAAGCTAAGTGATGAATCGGCGAAGATCCTGCGCGAATACGCGTCGGCCAATTCTGGCGGTGTAGACCTGGTTATCGTCGTCGCCGATGGTTTATCGGCACTGGCCGTTCATCGTCATACCCTGCCGTTTCTGGCGCGGGTGGAAGAACAGGTTTCAGCTGAGGGCTGGTCTTTGTCTCCAGTGATTCTGGTGGAACAAGGCCGGGTCGCGGTGGCTGACGAGATCGGCGAGCTGCTGGGCGCAAAAATGGTGGTGATCCTGATCGGCGAACGCCCTGGCCTCAGTTCGCCAGACAGCCTGGGGTTATATTTCACCTACAATCCCAAGGTCGGGCTGACGGATGCCTATCGCAACTGCATCTCCAATGTGCGGCTCGAAGGCTTGAGTTATGGCATGGCGGCACACCGATTGCTGTATTTGATGCGCGAGGCCTGCCGACGACAGCTATCGGGGGTCAACTTGAAGGACGAAGCCCAGGTTCAGACACTGGAGTCGGACGCAGGAGCGGCCATGAAAGGTAATTTCCTACTGATTCCGCCGAACTCCTGAACCGTTTCTGCATTGCGCTTCTATTCCCGTTTCAGGCAGGATCGAAGCACGGCTGCCAGGATTTCCCCCTCGCCGTCACCGCGCAAGACAGCCACTTGAAGACGAGACCTACCATGCGGATTATTCAAGCGACCCTCGAACACCTGGACCTGCTGACCCCGTTGTTCGTCAAATATCGCGAGTTTTATGGCTCTCTGGCGTATCCGGACTCGTCCCGGGCGTTCCTCGAAAAACGCCTGCGCCGCAAGGAATCGGTGATCTACCTGGCCCTGGCCGATGATGACAGCAACAAACTGATGGGCTTTTGTCAGTTGTACCCGAGCTTTTCCTCTCTTTCGCTTAAACGCGTGTGGATCCTCAACGACATCTATGTCGCCGAAGAAGCCCGCCGACAACTGGTGGCCGACAATCTGATCCGCACCGCGAAGAAAATGGCCAAGGAAACCAATGCCGTGCGCATGCGGGTTTCCACCAGCAGCAACAACGAAGTTGCGCAAAAAACCTACGAGTCTATCGGGTTCAAGGAAGACACCGAGTTCAAGAACTATGTATTGCCGATCAGCGAAGGCCTCTGATTCGTACCGCAAACTGTGGGAGCGAGCCTGCTCGCGATAGCATCGCCTCGGTGTGACTGACACACCAAGGTGCCTGAATCGCTAGCAGGCTCGACCCCGCAGGAAACGATTACCCCCCCAACCGATATAACTCCATCGACATTCCCGGCTACAAACTCGACGCGCTTTTCACCTCTCAGCCCGTATAATGCCGACCGTTCCGGCTTGTAAGAAAAACTACACCCGTCTGTAGGCTTTCGCGAAGTCATCCGCACAGGCCTGCTGAGTCGGGCCGTCACCACAGGTGCCCTCCATGGATTTCAACCCGCTCGACCTTATCCTGCATCTCGATGTTTACCTCGACTTGCTAGTGAACAACTACGGGCCATGGATCTACGCCATCCTGTTTCTGGTGATTTTCTGCGAAACCGGCCTGGTGGTGATGCCATTCCTGCCGGGCGATTCCCTGCTATTCATTGCTGGCGCCGTAGCGGCCGGCGGCGGTATGGACCCGGTACTGCTGGGCGGCCTGCTGATGCTGGCGGCGATTCTCGGTGACAGCACCAACTACGTGATCGGACGAACCGCAGGAGAGAAACTCTTCAGCAACCCGAACTCGAAAATTTTCCGCCGCGACTATCTGCAACAAACCCATGATTTCTACGACAAGCACGGCGGCAAAACCGTGACGTTGGCGCGTTTCCTGCCGATCATCCGTACCTTTGCCCCGTTCGTCGCCGGTGTGGCGAAAATGCCGTATCCACGTTTTTTCGGCTTCAGCATTCTCGGCACCATCCTGTGGGTCGGCGGCCTGGTCACCCTCGGTTACTTCTTCGGCAACGTACCGTTCATCAAGCAAAACCTGTCGTTGCTGGTGGTCGGTATCATTCTGCTGTCGCTGGTACCGATGATCATCGGCGTCATCCGCAGCCGCTTCGGCAACACCGCGTCCAAAGCCCACCCGCGCTGACTCGCAATGTGGTCCCTTAGCGCCTGGCGTCGCCAGCGCACGCTGGCCAAGCACCCGATTGCCGACGATATGTGGCAGCGGGTGCGCCATCACCTGAGTTTTCTCGATGGCATCAGCGCCGCTGAAGACCAGTGGCTGCGTGAAGCCTGCGTGCTGTTCCTGCAGGACAAACACCTGACCGCCCTCCCCGGCGTCGAACTCCATCAGGAACAACGCCTGCTGCTTGCTGCCCAGGCGCAATTGCCACTGCTGCATCTGGGCGACCTGAACTGGTATCAGGGTTTCCACGAAATCGTCCTCTATCCCGACGACTTTCTCAGCCCTCAGCGCCACCGCGATGCCAGCGGCGTCGAGCACGAATGGGACGGCGAACACAGCGGCGAAGCCTGGCAGCAAGGCCCGATCATCCTCGCCTGGCCCGGCGTGATGGCCAGCGGTGGCTGGGAAGGCTACAACCTGGTGATCCACGAACTCGCGCACAAACTCGACATGCTCAACGGCGACGCCAACGGCCTGCCGCCGCTGCACGCCGACATGCGGGTCAGCGACTGGGCCAAGGTCATGCAAGAGGCCTACGACGACCTCGACCGGCAACTGGAGCGCAATCCCGATGCCGAAACGGCCATCGACCCGTACGCGGCGGAAAACCCCGCCGAGTTCTTCGCCGTCACCAGCGAATACTTCTTCAGCGCCCCGGATTTGCTGCACGAGGCGTATCCTCAGGTGTATGAGCAACTGAAGCTGTTTTATCGTCAGGACCCGCTGGGCCGGCTGCGGCAACTTCTGGCGGAAGACCCGGTCTATCAGGCACACGACTAAGGTCTACAAGACCTCTGGCACATAGCAACGGTGGCGGAATATGCCTATAATCGCCGCCACTTTTTGGTCAATCCGGCCAAGTGTTTTTGGTCAACTAACGGGGGCACCGCCCAATGAGCTACAGCAAGATTCCGGCTGGCAAAGACCTGCCGAACGACATCTACGTCGCGATCGAGATCCCGGCCAACCACGCGCCGATCAAATACGAAATCGACAAAGACAGCGATTGCCTGTTCGTTGACCGTTTCATGGCCACCCCGATGTTCTACCCGGCCAACTACGGTTTCATCCCAAATACCCTGGCTGACGACGGTGACCCCCTCGACGTGCTGGTCGTGACCCCTTACCCGGTTGCTCCAGGCTCGGTTATCCGCGCGCGCCCAGTCGGCATCCTGCACATGACCGACGACGGCGGCGGCGATGCCAAAGTCATCGCAGTCCCACACGACAAGCTGTCCCAGCTGTACGTCGACGTGAAGGAATACACCGATCTGCCACCGCTGCTGCTGGAACAGATCAAGCACTTCTTCGAGAACTACAAAGACCTCGAAAAAGGCAAATGGGTGAAGATCGAAGGTTGGGGCGACGCAGAAGCCGCTCGCACCGAGATCATGAAGTCGGTTGCTGCCTATAAAGGCTGATAGTCGCGACTGACAATCATCTTTAGCAAAGAACCCCGGTTGATCCGGGGTTTTTTGTGGGTACTCGTAAAGCGCCTTAAACGGCACGTTGAACGCATGACTGCATTGGTTTTTCTTGTTTAATTTCTACTAAAAGCGTCTTACATCCGGACTTAAATTTCCCTCGAAAATTGAACGAGTCGTTTATTCAAAGCCCCGTCCTGCGCCCGTAGACTCGTGTTTATGAAAAAGAACAAAACCTGCGGCCCACGATTCAAAATGCTCCTCGAAGAGTCGAATATCACGACGACGGCATTTGCCGATTTCCTGCAAATCCCACAGGCACAAAACGTCCACAACTGGTACACCCGCGGCGTGCCCGACTACCGCATAGAAGAAGTCGCCAGAAAACTGTCCGTGAACAGTGAGTGGCTGAAAACCGGCGAAGGCCCGAAAGACGCCAAACACCTGCGTCTGCTTGACGAGAGCGGCAACACCTTCGACGCTCAGGCCATCCGCGGCCTTTACACGGTCATCGAGCCCACCGACGTCGAGTTGCCCTTCTACAAAGAAACAGTCATCGCCCCTGGGTCCTACAAAACCCATGTCGTCGAAGACCCCGGTCAATTCATTCGCCTACCCAAAAGCCACCTCGACTCCCTGGAAATCAACCACGCCGATGCCATCTGCGCCCACATGATCGGCAACAGCATGGGCGAGAGGATTGAGGATGGCTCGACCCTCGCCATCGACCGCGGGCTGAACCAGATTGTTGACGGGGAGATTTATGCGATCGAGCACGACGGGATGTTGCGGATCAAGTACCTGCATCGGATGCCGGGAAATGCGCTGCGGTTGCGCAGCCATAACAAAGCCGAGTATCCGGATGAGATTTTCAATGCCGAGCAGATTGATAAGCAGAACATCAGGGTATTGGGATGGGTGTTCTGGTGGTCGACCCTGAACAAACGCCGGCCGTCGGTGCCCTTCCTGTGAGAACGCAACCCCGTGGCATCTGGCGAACTCTGCGCTCGTCAGCTGCTACACATCACTGCAATCGCTCTATCACATACACCAAGCTGGGAATTTCTCAAAAAAATCAGTATGCTGCGCCCCACATTTGCGCATCGACCCGCTCCGCGGCTCAGATCGCACCGACAAGGCAGATCACTTTCTCGCCAAGTCCCACAGCCGGACGCAAGATCCGGGTGTACGTTTTGAAGGCTGGCGCGGTTTACCAAAAATAAACCAAGCCAGTCCCCGAGAAGCCGGCCACAAGCCGGCTTTTTAATTCCATAAGCTTTTGTAAAATAAGACTTTTTTAGTCAACGACCGAGCCAGCCCACACTTCAGCCCATACTCCAGAGATGGGCAGTTAGCACCGAGCTAATGCAGACAATCAGACAACTCGTAATTGGGCCTGAATTCGCCACAAGCAGACCCTGCCCCCGGTGCTTGGTCATCCCCTATACAAATCCCCCATGTCATTGACCTGAGCGCCCCTGGCGTGATTCGAACCCACGACCCGCGCAGCGCCCAGTTTCTGAGGCTATAAAGCTAGATGTTAGCGGCAGTGTCACACCTTGGTGGGGCTACGTTTCACCGCAACTTTACATGTTTGTTGATTGAATTTTAGCCTGCAACCTCCCTCTCCGTATTACCGTGAGCCTGTCGAAGCGCGTTCGTTTTCTTCACTGTTAATGTCGGAAACCACTGTCTCTGTCTCATAGTCGACGTTAACCTTGGGGTAACCATAGACCTCCCGGCGGCCAACGTGGATGCTTTTAGCGCCCCCTCCACAACTAGCAGGCACAATCCCCATGCCAGCTAAGGTGTCAAGTAGATCAAGCAGAACCTCTTCCTTACGCAGAGTGTAGGCCGAAGCGAAGCAGCGCCAGAAGCGCCAGCCTGCTCGCTCTAGGATGCGCTGACGCCGCATGTCGGCATCCCATACATCAGGGCCATGGTAGCGATCACCATCGCACTCAATGGCCAAGCGACTATCGTTGTCGCCTTCAACTACCATATCAAGCCGGAAGGCGCCCACTGGCACCTGAGGGATGACCCGGTATCCTCGATTGGTTAGGTCGTCATATACATCGCGCTCGAAGCCTGACTCACAGAGCTCTCGGAGATCGGAGACTTCCACTGGGTCCACCGCAAACGGCGACTCAAAATGCTGAAATAGACCTCGACGAAGCTCATCGGCATGACTAAGTTCGGAAAGATCCAAGCTTCGCACAAGATACATACGATCACGCGCACGAGACGCTGCTACGTTGAATCGCTGCTTCATTGAGTCACGCGTTTGGGCATGAGCATCGCCAGCTGAGACCACCATGGAAAGAAACATGATGTCCCGCTCTTTACCTTGGAAAGTCCGGGCATCCCCACAGTTGATATGGTATTTCGCGATTATCTCTTCCCCTAGCTCCTTGGTGAGCATTTGCATAATTTTCTGCGCTTGCTCCGCGCCCAGCAGCGAAACGACACCGATAGACCTACCGTTCAGTGCTGGTGTATTCACTATCTGGCGAATTTCCTCAACAATTACATTTGCTTCAGAAAGATTTATCTTGCCCTTTTTTACACCATCCATGACTTTCAGATCTATCAGGGGCGGGTCCAGTCGCTCTGTCATCAACGGCAAACGTAGGGGCTTGAGTTCATCGCGATAGAACTCACGCTTGGAGTATTCGATGATAGGCGCAACACACCGGAAGTGCTCACGCAGCATGGTGGTGCTCTTGGCGAAAACAACCCGAAACAAATCGTAAAGAGAGCGCTCCGGCGACATCAAAGGTCGGTACAACTCCACTTGGTTGCCGAGGAAACGGTTCATCATCCCCTGCAACCGATCTTCCTCCATACCGATCCCTTCCGGCGATACCTGCTTGTCATCACCGACAATCAATACTTTTTTCGCGCGCAGAAGCGCCGGTAACGCACTTAGGTCGGATTGAGAGGCCTCGTCGATGATCACTAAGTCGAAAGCGCCAAATGTGGCAGGAAGGCTTTCACAAATACGGTAATGAGGCATGATCCAGCACGGGATAGCAGAGTTCGCCGTTTCCGCCGCAACCCTTGCATCCTTCCGATAGCGGCTAGCTCTGACTCCTGTTCCCTTTCCAATCTTGCGGATGGCTGACCGATACAGCTCCAAGGCAGCTCGCACTCCATGAGTTGCGTTTTCCGATAGGCGCAGCCAAGTTCGTTTCACCACGGCGTCCTGGTACAACTTTGCCAAGTCGCGCTCCAGCTCTCTACGCTGTTTGAATAGGCGCTTTAACTCTTTGCGTCCATCGATCTTTTCGAGGTGACAGGCTAGCCGTCGCAGGCGCCATATATCGAGGCAGTTTCCCGGCAGAATCAAATCCACTGGCCCCTCACTGACTTCACTCCGGAGCTGGCTAGCCCAGAGCGCAGCACCAGAAGCCTCAATGGTATCTGTGATCTCAGATATTGTACGTAGCGCTGTTCCCTGCTCTAGCACTCGCCGCAACTCCTCCATGAGCTCCGACCAATGGGCTTGAACAGTCGTCGTTTGTACCTCAAGACTGCCGAGGGTATCGCTCAAGAAGTTATAAAAGCGAGCTGTAATGTCGCCCTCACAACCAGCTAACGCTTTCTGGAACGATTCTTTGATGGCCCATGCTTCAGCCAACCGATTTCTAGTCAGGTGATGGGCGAGAAAGTTTTCAGCCTCGACCAATACGCTTTTTTCGGCGCGTAATTGCGCAGAGCGTGACCAGTCGGGAATCAGCTTAGCCAGACCTAGCTCAATTTCATTGGTCGCGGCATCTGACTGACAAATGAGGTCGAAGAGCTCCAGCGCCTTAGTGGCTGACAGAAGTTCATCTGCGCCCGTCTCGAATCTCGGCAGGGGCAACTCAGCAGCGAGAGCATTCCAGCGCATGAGCAGGGCACGGGAGCGTTGCTGGTAGCGGATGAAGCGGTAGATGTGGCCCCAGTCCTCGACAGTTTCCGCCTTGGAACCAAGTATTTGTATGTTATCGAGTTGTTGCTTTTGCGCAGACTTGCCCAGCAGCCCGGTGAGGCCAAACGGCCGCCGTCCTGATGAGAGGTTTTCAACGGCTTTCACCATTTCATCGTTGTTTTCTGACTCGAATGTCAGTTGCACAGGTCGTGCAATGAAGTTCTTTCGCTCGGTGATCGCGTCTTCGATTTCTTCTTTAAGTGCGAGAAAAAAATTGAAAATATCTTCATGGCCGGCGCTTTGCAGATGGGCTTCCATCTCTGCTAGCCATGGTTGTTCCATAGCGTCCAGTCGGGTACGAGTTTTTAGCTGTGCGGTGACACTGTCGTATAACGCAGAGGCCTCTTCGATAATATCGATACTCTGGTCTCGCAGGCGCGGGACGTCGCCTCTGCTTTCTTTCTTCTGCAGTTCCAACTCATGCGCCAGGTCCAGATGTACTTGAATCAGCTTCTTGGCATCTGGAAAGTCGTTCAGTTGAGGGACTTTTTTGCCAAGGTAAACCAGCAAGTCTCTAACTTGCATACGAGCTTCACGCAAGGCGATGATGTCTTGAGTATCGAACTGCGGCCGATGGCAGCTATCTGCGCTGAGTTCGTCGGGGAACCAAGCGATTTCTTCCTGTTTGGCGGAAACGATCGTTGCAGCAGCAGTCGGGCTGATGGACTCATCGTCGATACTGATGTTCGATAGATTGCGATCCGCCCACGCGTTGACCTCGCGATCTAATGACGAAATCTGAGCATGGAGCGTGTCAATTTCCCCATCAATTTGCTCAATCTCCCGCTTGTAGGCCGCCCGGTCAATTCGTTGAACTTCTGCAGCAATTTTTTCGATGGAAAACTCAAACTGTTTCATTCCGTCGGCTTCGCTGCTCAGCAAGCTGATGGCCAGCGGGCGGATATCCTCGGGCAGCTTTTCTCGCAAGACTGCGAGGGCAGGATCCTTCATTGATGTGACCAAAACCCGCTTCCCATTGGCGAGGTAATGGCTAATCACGTTGGCAATGGTATGAGTCTTTCCTGTACCAGGCGGCCCTTGCACAACCACTCCGTCACTTACTTCAAGCAGCTGGATGATTTGCACCTGCTCATCGTTATACGGTTTTGGAAAGTAGAGTTCCTTTTGAGTTGCCGGATTCGCCTCTGAGCCATGAGACCCAAGTACATAGGAAAGCCCGCGAAAAGGTGGCAGAACTAAATCTTCGACTGTATTAGACGGGGCTGTGAAGATGGCCTGAAGCGCTGGTGGGAGTACAGCATTGGCTTCGATGATTTCTTCGAAGCGTTCTAGGTCTTGCAAAAATAGATTTGTGTCACGCGGTCGAGCAAACAGGACCCAGGTGTCAGTCAGTGCGAGATGTTTGCCCGGCTTTGGAACTGAGCGATCGTCAATGGAAGCGATCGCCGGTACATACTGGCCTTGCATGTCCAGCAGCGACGAAGCCATGCGAATGACTGGATCAAACGTTGAAGGCATGAAAGGGTTAAGGCTTACGTCGCTTTTCTTGAAAAAATCCTTGGTTTGCGTCGTTAGTGGGCCAACTCCTGCGATCTCGGCAGCCACATAGGCGTCTACTTCTAAGCGCGGGTCGGTTTGGCGGGGCCGGACCTCGATGGCCATCGTCTTTTCGTTGATTTCGATCTCAACCAGCTGGGTGAGTAGCGGATACTCGATCTTGCCCACGCTTGGATGGTCCCAGGTAGCGACGCCTATCCCCCATACAACCTCCAATTGAGCATCACCGAGATTGCCCTGCATCTGCTGAATCAGCAGGAAAAAATCGGAGTACTGCGCAATGCTTTTACGACGTTTTTTTTCTTCTGCTGCCCAAGGGGACCAGGTACCCAAGAGGTACGCTATGAGGTGCGCCCTCAGCTCGACGGCATCAGGATAATGCTCTAACGCAATTGACCCCGAAACGTCCTCACCTTGAGAAATCGCCCACATCTGAGTCTCCCCTTCAGGGGGAAGGGCATTAATTTTCGCCAACTCATCCATGGAAATACTTGGCTTCAAGGCCGGTTCGATGTCTGGTGTCCCCTTCAAATCGATCCAGACGCCAAGTAGCTCATTCTCCGGTAGGGGCGGCGCTGTCTCATGCAGTCGGTCGAGCCGTAACCAAATATGGTCCTCATCCTGCGACTCCACATTGAGGTGCACGCCTGGCAGAGCTAAGAGCTTGGCTTCCGATACGCTGAAGTTGTTGTGCTGGTTCACCGCTATAGCAGGCTTTTTCTGCATAAGGGTGGTCTGTTTCGCAAACTCAATGAGACTGGCAAGCCGTTCGTGTTCGATGTCCATTCGTTGATAACCGATATGCAGGAATGAGGATTAGCGTGAGCCGGATTGAGCCGGATTGAGCCGGATTATGATGGCATTCTAGCTGGAGAGTGGGGGAATCGTGGTTCTCCGCTCCTCAAGAACCTCGATTTAGGTTGACTGACTTCCTCAGGGCGTGAAGCGGCCGTTCCGATCAAGAGCGAACGACCGGGCGGATGTACATACTGGGGTATGATAGGAAGCTGCGTTTATAGTTGAACATGTAGCCTCAGATTCCATAGGACAGACCCCAAGGAAGGATTCAATGCCATTCGAAATACACGACTGGAGCGATATAGCCGGCGACTTCGAACGAGGAACCGTTGTAATTGGTATTCACCATGCTTTCTGCGTGGCGGCTATCCGCCTCTGCGAGCTGGAGTTGACGGACCTCGCCTGAGATGTCCAGCTCTACCTCGACCGTACCCGCGACTTCAATGAATACTCGAGGATTAATGACTTGACCTTTGCCCACGCCGTAGACAGTGTGAAACCGTTCATCGTGCTCATCCCTGAGTCCTTCAAAGCAAACGCCCTTCAAGTTATCAACGTTGAGGTATACGGCACACCGTCCAGCATCGCACTGCGCTAGCAAATCGTTTTCTAACAGCTCGACGCCTGCCTCATCCTTCAACCAAAGTAGCGCCTGCTCCACGCTGAACCACTTCAAACCAATTAGATCTGCCCGCATATTAGATCACCTCATCGAATGCTTCTTTAAGGGAAGCTTACGGTACTTACGCTGAAAGATTCGAGGCCAGTGCAAAATCCACCCACTCTTGCATTAGTGGCCGACGCTTCTCGAGAAAGTCAGTCCGGGAATAGGCCCCCTCGGTTTGATCACGGTCATCATGTGCAAGCGCCATCTCACAGACCTCACGAGAATGGTCAGTATTTTCCGCAGCCCAATCCCGGAATGTTGATCGAAACCCGTGACGGGTGATGTCAGCGTGCTTCATCCCATGCAGAAGTGTACGCACGGCATTTGCATGCATAACCCCGCTCTTTCCTCGCCCAGGAAAAAGAAATGAGCTCCCCTCAATGCGCGGGATCTTGGCGAGCATCCCTATGACCTGCTCGGAGAGTGGGATTGCAAAGGCCTTCCGCGCCTTCATGCGTTCAGCCGATAGCACCCAGATTTTAGAAGCAAAATCGAATTCCTCCCAACATGCAAACCGGGCCATGTGAGCCCGAGCACCAGTCAAGATCAATAACTGAGCAGCAAACGATGGGAGAGTGTCATCCTTTTGAAGATTCGCCATCAACACAGGCAACTCAGACCACTTCATAGCTGCAAAATGCTGGCGCTGTCGGGCAGCTTTCTTTGCATCTCTGGAGAGGAGATGCTCCAAGTTCCCCCGCCAACGCGCTGGATTTTCGCCCCCTCGTAAGCCTCGTGCTTTCGCAGCATCGAGCACCTGCTCGATTTGCCCCCTAACCTCGTCAGCCGTGCGAGTTTTCTCCCCCCATATAGGGTTCAAAATCTTTTGCACATGACCCACCTCGACCGCCTCAGCAGGAAGGTCACCGATCAATGGAAACGCATACTTCTCCATTTTTCGCACCCAACCCTTTCGCCACTTCTCGGAATGCTTTCCGCTATGCGCTTGGTGATACTCAAGGGCAAGGCTTTTGAACGAGTGACGTTTGGCCTCAGCAGCCCGCTCTACCGCTCTGTGAGCTTCGCGTGCGACCTCTCGCTCCGATAGTGGGTCTGCGCCCGTATTCAATACCCGGCGAGCCTCCAGAGCATTTGCACGAGCATCGGGCAGGCTGATGTCTGGATAAGACCCAAGCCCCATATCACGTGACTTGCCGTTCCACTTGTAGCGAAAAATCCAGCTTCCCTTGCCATCAACGTTGTACTTGAAATACAGGTTTCCGCCGTCACCGGCGTAGCCTCGTTTACCGGACTTCAACAACCCGGCGATTCCCTTAACTGTCAGCTTGACCATATACCCACCAGAAACCCAGCCCATACTCAGGCCCATACCCGGAACGGTAGATGATGTTGGCGGGCACTGGCAAGCAATGGACATCAAAAAGCAATAAAGCCTTTATTTACGGGCCACTGACGCTGTGCTTCCAGATGAGCGCGGACTTTGATGGACGCTAGAAAAGCCGCCCACAAGCCGGCTTTTTAATGCCTGGAAGAAAGCATACCCATCGTCTGAAAACTTTGAATGAGGGGTTGTCGAGTAAAGGAACAATTACTACCGTAACGACAAACGTCATTACAGGTTTTTCACCATGGCTTCTATCAACATTCGCATCGACGATGAACTGAAGCAGCGTTCGTTTGCTGAGCTGGAAAAACTCGGAGTAACGCCTTCCGAGCTTCTACGCCAAACTCTTCAATACGTCGCCGAGCGCGGCAAGTTGCCTTTCAAAGCCACATTACTCAGCGAAGAGGATGAAGCTCTCATCGCCGTGGTCACTGAACGTCTTGCCGCCCCCCAGCGAGTCAAGGTAAGCCTGGATGACCTATAGCCTCGAATTTGATCGGCGCGCGTTGAAAGAGTGGAACAAACTGGGCGACACCTTGCGCCAGCAGTTCAAGAAAAACTCGTTGAAGTCCTGATAAATCCCCGTGTAGAAGCCAACCGGCTTCGCCATCTGCCAGATTGCTACAAGTTAAAGCTCCGCAGCGGTGGCTACCGTCTGATCTATCAGGTTCTGGATCAAGAGGTCGTGGTGTTCGTGGTTGCAATTGGAAAGCGCGAGCGTGAAGCCGCTTACCAAGAGCATCGACAGACCAACCGTTCACTTCGAAGCCCCGCCTCGTCAGGGCCTTGAGCGACAGCTCGACACCTTCCTCACCTGGTTTACCGCCAGCCGAAATCAGGCGGGACTTGATCCATTGCTGCGGGCTGGCATCGCGCACTTCTGGTTTGTGACACTGCGCCCTTTCGACGATGGCAACGGTCGCCTGACGCGAACGATTACCGATCTGGCATTGGCTCAGGGTGAAGACCAAGCCATCCGCTTCTATGCCATGTCCGCGAGCATTCTCGAAGATCGGTCCGGCTATTATCGAGTGCTCGAAACCTGCCAGAAAGCCACACTGGATATCACCGAGTGGCTGGAATGGTTTCTGCAACCCCTGCTGCGCAGCTTGCAACAGGCCATGGCACGGATTGAGTCGGTACTTGGCAAGGCGCGTTTCTGGCAGGAGCATCGGGAATCAGAGCTTTCAACCGAGCAAACCAAGGTGCTGAACCGCTTGCTCGATGGCGGGGAGCGAGGTTTCTCGGAGGGCATCAGTGCCGCGCAGTATCAGGCTGTGGCGAAATACAGCGGTGAGTCCCCCGCTCATTTGCCCATAACCCCCATGTCTGCTAGTGTCGCGCCGGTTTAACGTCAACCGGAAATAGCCGCCATGGCCCGCAAAAAAGCTGCACTGGATTTCGAACAATCTCTCGCTGACCTGCAAACGCTGGTAGAGCGTCTGGAGAACGGCGAACTGTCGCTGGAAGACTCGCTGACGGCTTTCGAGCAGGGCATTGGTCTGACTCGCGATTGCCAGGCGGCGCTGGCCCAGGCCGAGCAAAAGGTTCAGGTGCTGCTCGAGCGTGACGGCGAGTTGGCCGAGGAACCCTTCGACGCGGATCAGCCAGAATGATTGCAGCGTATTCGGCGACCAGCCAGGCCCGCGTCAATGCTGCACTGGAAACCCTGTTCAGCGCGCCGAGCCCTGAGCTGGCGCGGCTGTACGAAGCCATGCGCTACAGCGTGATGAATGGCGGCAAACGGGTCCGCCCGCTGCTGGCCTACGCCGCGTGCGAAGCGCTGGGCGGCAAGGCTGAGCAAGCCAACGGCGCGGCTTGCGCGGTGGAGCTGATCCACGCCTATTCCCTGGTGCACGACGATTTGCCGGCGATGGACGACGATGATTTGCGTCGTGGCCAGCCGACTACGCATAAAAAATTCGATGAAGCCTGCGCGATTCTGGCCGGTGACGGCTTGCAGAGCCTGGCGTTCAGCGCCCTGCTTGATCCGCGTCTGAGCAACGCTGACGCTGCTCTCACCTCCGATCACCTCCGCCTGCAAATGGTCAGTGCTCTGGCATTGGCCGCAGGTCCGGCAGGCATGGTCGGCGGTCAGGCCATCGACCTCGGCTCGGTCGGTTTGAAACTCGATCAAATAGCCCTCGAATACATGCATCGGCACAAGACTGGCGCGCTGATCGAGGCCAGCGTCAAACTCGGCGCCCTGGCCAGTGGCCGCGCCGAAAAAGACGAACTGAAATCCTTGCAGACTTATGCACAGGCCATCGGCCTGGCGTTCCAGGTGCAGGACGACATTCTCGACGTCGAAAGCGATACCGAAACCCTCGGCAAGCGTCAAGGCGCTGACATTGCTCGCGACAAGCCGACCTACCCGGCCCTGCTCGGCCTCGACGCCGCCAAGGCTTACGCCCTGGAACTGCGCGATCAGGCCCTGCACGCGCTGCGACCGTTTGACGCGGCAGCCGAGCCGTTGCGCGATCTGGCCCGGTATATCGTCACCCGCCGTAGCTGACGGCGTATCCGCCAAGTTAAAACCAACGCGTGGGCAGGGGGCGATGCATCAGGTAAACTGCCGCATCTTTTATACCTATAACGATTCGCCTGATGCCCACGACGTTTCATGAGATTCCCCGTAAGCGCCCGACCACGCCCCTGCTCGACCGTGCCAACACGCCGGACGACCTGCGCCGGTTAGGCGAAGCCGAGCTGGAAACCCTGGCCGATGAGTTGCGCCTGGAATTGCTCTACACGGTCGGTCAGACCGGCGGGCATTTCGGTGCCGGCCTGGGCGTCATCGAGCTGACTATCGCGTTGCATTACGTCTTCGACACCCCGGATGACCGGCTGGTGTGGGACGTGGGTCATCAGGCCTATCCGCACAAAATCCTCACCGGCCGTCGCGAACGCATGGGCACCCTGCGTCAGAAGGACGGTGTTGCCGCCTTCCCGCGTCGCTCCGAGAGCGAGTACGACACGTTTGGCGTCGGCCACTCCAGCACCTCGATCAGCGCAGCGCTGGGCATGGCGATTGCCGCCCGCCTGCAGAACAGTGATCGCAAGGCGATCGCGGTGATCGGCGACGGCGCGTTGACCGCCGGCATGGCCTTCGAGGCGCTGAATCATGCGCCGGAAGTGAACGCCAACATGCTGGTGATCCTCAACGACAACGACATGTCGATCTCGCGCAACGTCGGCGGGCTGTCGAATTACCTGGCGAAAATCCTTTCCAGCCGCACTTACGCAAGCATGCGCGAGGGCAGCAAAAAGGTCCTGTCGCGCCTGCCCGGCGCCTGGGAAATCGCCCGTCGCACCGAAGAATACGCCAAAGGCATGCTGGTTCCCGGCACGCTGTTTGAAGAGCTGGGCTGGAACTACATCGGCCCGATCGATGGCCACGACCTGCCGACCCTGATCGCCACCCTGCGCAACATGCGCGATCTGAAAGGCCCGCAGTTCCTGCACGTCGTCACCAAGAAAGGCAAAGGCTTCGCCCCGGCGGAAGTCGACCCGATCGGTTACCACGCGATCACCAAACTCGAACCGCTGGACGCTCCGGCTGCCGCGCCGAAGAAAGCCGGCGGACCGAAGTATTCCGGCGTGTTCGGTGAATGGCTATGCGACATGGCCGCGTCCGATCCGCGTTTGGTGGGCATCACTCCCGCGATGAAGGAAGGCTCCGACCTGGTGGCTTTCAGCGAGCGTTTCCCGCTGCGCTATTTCGATGTGGCGATTGCCGAGCAGCACGCCGTGACCCTCGCTGCCGGCATGGCCTGCGAAGGCGCGAAACCGGTGGTGGCGATTTATTCGACGTTCCTGCAACGCGGTTACGACCAGCTTGTGCATGATGTGGCGGTGCAAAACCTCGACGTGTTGTTCGCCATCGACCGCGCGGGCCTGGTGGGCGAAGACGGTCCGACTCACGCGGGCAGCTTCGACCTGTCGTTCCTGCGCTGCATCCCCGGCATGCTGGTGATGACCCCGAGCGACGAAAACGAATTGCGTAAGATGCTCACCACCGGCCACCTGTTCAACGGCCCGGCGGCGGTGCGTTATCCGCGTGGCTCTGGCCCGAACGCGACGATCGAGAAGAATCTCGAACCGATTGAAATCGGCAAGGGTGTCATTCGCCGTCAGGGCAGCAAAGTCGCCTTGCTGGTGTTCGGTGTGCAACTGACCGAGGCGCTGAAAGTCGCCGAGAAGCTGGATGCGAGCGTGGTCGACATGCGCTTCGTCAAACCACTCGATGAAGCACTGGTTCGCGAAATCGCTGACAGCCATGAGTTGCTGGTGACCATCGAAGAAAACGCGATCATGGGCGGCGCCGGTGGCGCGGTCAGCGAGTTCCTCGCCCGGGAAAACATCCTCAAGTCGATGCTGCACCTGGGCTTGCCGGACAGCTACGTCGAGCATGCCAAGCCTGCGCAAATGCTGGCTGAGTGCGGGTTGGATGAGGCCGGGATCGAGGCTTCGATTCGTCAGCGTTTGCAACTGCTCAACATCTGAATAAATGCAAAACCCTGTGGGAGCGAGCCTGCTCGCGAAAGCGGTGTGTCAGTCGACTTAGATGTTGACTGACACACCGCTTTCGCGAGCACGCTCGCTCCCACATTGGTTTTCTGTACCTTTCAAAATTTGTGTTCGCCTAAAAGCGCCATTGGATTGCCGATGAAACTCTCCCCTTTCGCCCTGACGCTGACCCTTCTGCCGGCCGGCCAACTGCTGGCGCAAACCTTCGAACGCGATCAAGCCCTGAAGCTGCCCGACGTGCTGATCAGCGCCAACCGCCAAGTCGAAGCCCGCAACGACAGCAGCGCCGCCAACACCGTGTTCACCCGCGAAGACATCGACCGCCTGCAACCGGGCAGCGTCACTGACTTGCTAAGTCGCGTGCCGGGCGTGCAAGTCGGACAAACCGGCGGGCGCGGCAGTCTGCCGGGGGTCTATATTCGCGGCGCAGGGTCGGCGCAGAGCCTAGTGTTGGTGGACGGTCAACGCATTGGCAACTCGACCTCCGGCGACAGCAACCTGCAACACATCAACATCGAACAGGTCGAGCGTGTTGAAGTGTTGCGCGGCTCTCGTTCAGTGATTTACGGCAGCGATGCGATTGGTGGGGTGATTCAGATATTCACCCGTCGCGGCGCCGAATCAGGCTTGCAACCACGGATGCATGTGGGTTTTGGCAGCAACCAGACCTGGGAGCGCAGCCTCGGATTATCCGGCGGCGATGAGAAAACCCGCTTCAACCTCGGCGCCAGCCTCGATGAAACCGCCGGGATCAATCGCACACACGAGTCGTACCCAAGCGATGGCGATCATGACGAATACCGCAACAAGTCGGTGAGTCTGAGCGTGAGTCACGCCCTCACCGATGACATCGAAATCGGCACCAATCTGTTGGATAACCGTGGCAAAAGCGAATTCGACAATCCGTTCGGCCGCTTCGACACGACCACCTTCGAGTCGCTCCAACAGCAGCCCTACAGCGATTTCGCCGTGAGCAGCGTCAGCAGTTACGTCGACGCTCGGGTTAACGATATCTGGAAAACCCGCGTCGAATTCGGCCACAGCGAAAACCGCGAGAAGACCTTAGACAAGCTCAGTGATGAGCGCAGCGTATTCAACACTTACCGCGACTCGGTGAACTGGCAGAACGACCTGGCTCTGGATGAGCGCAACAGCTTGATCCTCGGCGGCGACTGGTACGAAGACCGGATCAACAGCAGCACGCCATTCGACGAGGACAGCCGCTGGAACCGCGCGGCGTTTATTCAGCATCGCTATCAGGCGGACCGTTTTTCCACGGAGCTGGGCTTGCGACGCGACCAGAATCAGCAATTCGGCGGTCAGAACAGCTGGAGCGGCACCTTCACCCTGCCGCTGAATCCGCACAACGACGTACTGCTGACCTATAGCGAAGGCTTCCGCGCGCCGACCTTCAATGACTTGTATTACCCGGATTTCAGCAACCCCGACCTGAAGCCTGAAACGTCGAAAAGCTACGAGCTGCAGTGGCGCAGTCAGCTGACCGATACCAGTCGCCTGGAAGCTTCGCTGTATCGAACGGACCTTGAAGACGCGATTATTTTTGGCAGCAACTCACGACCGCAGAACGTGGCCTCGGCCCGGATCAATGGGTTCGAAGCGGCGTTGAAACAGGAACTGTTCGGCTGGCAGAGCAACCTCGGCGTGGCGATCATCGACCCGCGTGATCGCGACAGCGGTCACACCCTGGCTCGTCGTGCGCGGCAGACCTTGAGCCTGGACCTGGACCGGCAGTTTGACCGGCTAGGCCTCGGCGCCAGTTGGCAAGCCGTGAGTAGCAGCTATGACGATGAAAAAAATCAGCAGCCGTTAGGTGGGTATGCGCTGCTGGGGTTGCGCAGTAGTTGGGCGTTGAATCGTGAGATCAAGCTTGAGCTGAAGGTGGATAACCTGCTGGACAAGGGTTATAGCCGGGCGCTTTACAGCCATGACGGCAGTCAGTTTGGATATAGAGAAGAAGGTCGGGCGTGGATGTTTGGTGTGACCTGGACGCCAGCGCTTTGACCCCACGATCATTCCCACGAAGAGCGTGGGAACGATCAGCGTGAAGGCGAAATTAGCTGACAGAGACTGGCCGTCGCTTCGATCATCTGCCCACTCGGCCGCTCCAACCCCTTATCCTTCACCAGCAACAACTGCCCCTGCGCCACCGCCGCCACCTGCGGCCAGGCTTTCCACGCATCGAGCTGCGCCTGATCACTGGCCAGAATCACTTCGGGATTACGCTGCAACACCGCTTCGACACTGACCTGCGGCGCCGGCAGTGTCAGGTCGGCAAAGACGTTACGGGCCCCGCACACTTCAAGCGCATCGCTGATAATCTGCCCGCCACCGACGGTGTACAGCGGCCGATCCCAGACCTGATAAAACACCTGCAACGGCTTGTCCCGTCGATAGCGCTGGCGCAACGAATCCAGTTTCTGGCTCAAATCAGCCGCCAACGTTCTGCCCCGCTCTGGCCGGCCGAGTTGCGTGGCAATGGCCTCAATCTGCGCAGTGAGTTGTTCAAGAGTGTGAGGCTCAGCAACGTAGGTCGGGATGTTCAACCGCTTGAGCTGTTCACGCTGGCCCGGCCCGACGCTGCCGGGCCAGAGCAATAACAGATCGGGTTTGAGACTGAGCAGCCGCTCCATGTCCAATTGACCGTAGCGGCCCACCGAAGGAAGGTCATTGAGCTCGGCAGGACGCTCACCGGCATCCAGCACGCCCACCAGCAGGTCGGCCGAACCCAACTCAACAACGATTTCAGAGAGAGACGGCGCGAGGCTGACAACGCGTTCAACCGCCAATGCCGAGCCGTTGACGGCCAGCAGCAAAACCGCCAGCCAGACCCGAAACATCAGGCGAGTTGACGCGGAATACGATAGAGGTAGAACAGCACCATGGTCGACAGCGACAGCAGCACCAGCGGTACCGCTTCCAGACCGACGAATACCGCCAGGGCGCCGATCCAGGCCGGCAGAGCGGCAGCCAGAAACGCAGTGCGGCGCTTGGCAGCCAAATCGATCCAGGCAGTCGGTTCTTCAGGGGTATCGAGGGCTTTCTGGGTGGCGATCAGTGCGTGCTTGTAGCCGCCGAAAAATTTCAGGCTGACAAACATCGAAGCCACACCGGCGATGAAAAAGGGCATCGCCAGCACTGGCAGAATCGCCTCGCTCTGGCCAAACACGCCGTTGATCACAAACAGCGGCAACAAGGCCAGCGCCAGGTATTGCCACCAATTGACGGACAGTCGCCGCCGTACCTGACCTCGGGTCACGCCCGGTCTGCCTCGCCCTGATGCTCGTTGCCCATCATGTGGTCGAGCTTGCTGGCCTTGGTGGCCAGGTAGAGTTTGTTGTGCGGGTTGTGACCGGTGTGCAACGGCACGCGCTCGGCAACCACAATGCCCATGTCGGTCAGGGCTTTGACCTTGCGTGGGTTGTTGGTCATCAGGCGCAGGGACTTCACACCCAGATGTTCCAGCATCGGCAGGCACATGGCGTAATCGCGCTGGTCAGCGGCGAAGCCCAGGCGCTCGTTGGCTTCAACGGTATCGGCACCGCCGTCCTGCAATTCATAGGCGCGGATCTTGTTCAGCAAGCCAATGCCACGGCCTTCCTGACGCAAGTAGAGCAACACGCCGCGACCTTCACGGGCGATGGCCTGCAAGGCGGCCTCGAGTTGCGAGCCGCAGTCGCAACGCTGGCTGAACAAGGCATCGCCGGTCAGGCATTCGGAGTGCAACCGGCCGAGTACCGGGGCACCATCGTCGAACTCCCCCAGGCTCAGCACAACGTGCTCGCGTCCGTTTTCTTCATCGAGAAAGCCGTGCATGGTGAATTGCGCAAAAGACGTTGGCAGCTTGGAAGCGGCGACAAAAACGACAGGCACCGGTGTGCTCCTGATCAATAAGTACTGGAGATTCGCAGACGCGGCATTGTAACAGCAGGTTCCGACAGACGCTTAGGCTGAATTATGGGGCATAACGATCAAAAAGTTAGATCTCAAGCCACCACAGCCCCCTGTGGGAGTGAGCCTGCTCGCGATAGCGGTCTGTCTTTCACCATTGATGTCGACTGATATACCGTCATCGCGAGCAGGCTCGCTCCCACAGGGTTAATCAAGCGCTACAGGGTCCGCGCTTAGTTCGAGTCAAACGGATAGGGCTGTTTCCAGCGCTCGAAAATCGGTTTCAGTCGGCCGTTTTTTACCAGCAGCTCCATGCGCCGATCAAACAGCGCCATCAATGCGCGAGCCTTGGGGGTCTTGGCGAAGCACAGATACAGCGGCAGTTCCGCGATATGGGTGCGACGAAACTGGGCCGGATCCTTGGCCCGGTTGAGCACGTAATCGACTTCGGTCAACGCGTCGATGTAGTAGTCGGCGCGGTTGTGGGTCAGCATCGACACGATTCCGGTGCGCCGCACCACTTCGTTATAGCGGCGCACGTTGGGTAGATAATCCTGGAAGTCGTAGCCGCGGACCCAGGCCAGTCGATAGAAGCCCAGAGTTTCCGGGGTTGGTGCCGGATTGCTCGCCAGACCCAGGGCATAGATGTGATCGGTATCGTAGTTCCAGCGCGGATAAAGCAGATCGTCTTCTTCATCAAGATAGGAACCGACACAGGCGTCTACTTCACCGCGCTGGGCCAGGCCCATGGAGCGAATGTAGGGCTCGATGCGAATGTCCAGTTTGACCCCCGCAGGCTCGAAGACTTCCCGCAGCACGTCCCAGCCCAGACCATGGCCATCGGCGGCGGTGTAGTCTTCCCATTCTTCGCTAGCCAGGTGAATCACCGACGGCGTCGTCACTGCATCGCCCGCCTGAACGAGCGAGCCGAACACCGCAATAACCATCGCCATCAACCAGCGTCGAGCCATCCCTAGTCCCCTGTTTCGCCACTCAGGCGAAAAGCCAAACCAATCCCTGCATACCCAGCCACGCAAACACTCCGGCCAATACGTCATCGAGCATGATCCCGACGCCGCCGTGCACATGCCGGTCGATCCAGTGGATCGGCCAAGGCTTGAGAATGTCGAAAAAGCGGAACATCAAAAATCCCGCGAGTAACCAGTACCAGCCTTCCGGCACAAGCCACAGGGTGATCCACATCCCGACCATTTCGTCCCAGACGATGCCTTCGTGGTCGTGCACCCGCAAATCGTCGGCCACTTTGCCGCACAGCCAGAAGCCGAACAGCATGGTGATACCCAGCATCAGCCAGTAACCCCAGTCGGGCAGCATCTGCCACAACGGAATAAAGGGTAGCGCAACTAACGAACCCCAGGTGCCCGGTGCTTTTGGCAAGGTGCCCGAGCCGAAGCCGAACGCCAGGAAATGCCATGGATTGCGCCAGACCGAGGGCGGTACGAATTCCGCCGGGACCTGTTTGGGATGATCTGTCACGGTGTCTCCCGAAAATGTTGATAGCCCCGGGTTTGCGGGGTGATGTCTTGTCCGTCAGCGTCCAGCAGCACCACACCCTGCCCCGTCACAACCCGCCCGACCACATGGATCGGCCAGCCGTCCGCCAGCAACGCCGATAACTCGACGGACGGTAAGGTGAAGGCCAGCACGTAGTCGTCACCACCGCTCAGGGCGGCGGCTTCGGCGCCCGACTGACCAAGCAAGGCCACTAAAGCCTTCGACAGCGGCAACCGGTCCCGTTCAACCTGAATGCCGACCTTCGACGCGAGCGCGATATGCCCGCAGTCGGCGAGCAGGCCGTCGGAGATGTCCAGTGCTGAGGTCGCTTTGCCCCGCAACGCGATACCCAGACCCAGCTGCGGTTGCGGCGACCAGTAATGCGCAAGCAGCGGATCGGCGATGACGGCTTCAGCCGTCCGCTGGCCGAGCACCAGTGGCAATGCCCCCGCCGCGTTGCCAAGCTCACCGCCAACGCACAGCAAATCGCCTGGCTGCGCACCGCTGCGGGTCAACGCCAAGCCTGTCGGCACACGACCGAACACGGTCATCGTCAGGCTCAATGGCCCACGGGTGGTATCGCCACCCACCAGGGCCACGCCGCAGCCTTGCGCCATGACATTCAAACCACGGGCATAAGCTTCCAGCCAATCGGCGGTCACCGTCGGCAAGGTCAGGGCAAGGGTAAAGGCAACGGGAGTGGCGCCCATGGCAGCCAGATCGCTGACGGCCACAGCCAGCGAGCGCTGACCGAGCAGAAACGGGTCGCAAGGATCTGCGAAATGCACACCGGCAACCAGCGTGTCGGTGGAAATGGCCAACTGCTCCCCGGGGGGAACAGCCAGCAAGGCGCAGTCATCGCCGATCCCGAGGGCAACGCCTTCGCCGCCCTGCGCACAAGGCGCGGCGGCGAAGAAATTGCGGATCAGCTCAAACTCGCCCATTGGGTGTCCCGTCTCACCAATACTGTTCATTTTTTAGCGGCGTCTGGTGTCGCCATACTGCGTTGCCGCTCCTCGCCATAGCCAGCTATGACTCGTCGCGGCGCCTTGTCTGGCAACACCAGCCACTCGCTAAAAAACGAACGTATCGGCGAGACAGGACACTGAGACAAAGTATTCAAGCGCCGATTAGCGCTTGAACGCCTTCACTTCAGCTTCACGCAGACGCGGGGCCAGCTTGTCGAGTACACCGTTGACGAACTTGTGGCCGTCGGTGGAACCGAAGACTTTCGCCAGCTCGATACCTTCGTTGATCACAACGCGGTACGGCACGTCGACGCGCTTGAGCAGTTCCCAGGTCGACAGGCGCAGAACGGCCAGTTCAACCGGGTCGAGCTCTTCGATGGTGATGTCCAGGCACGGCGTCAGTACAGCGTCGATCTCAGGCTTGTGGGCCGGAACGCCGTGCAGGATGTCGTGAAAGTAAGCGGCATCGACATCGCTGAAATCGTTATCGACCCGAAATTGCGCTTCGATCTCGTTCAGCGACTGCTTGGCCATGTGCCATTGGTACAGCGCCTGAGTCGCGAGCTGACGGGCTTCGCGACGCTTGACGCTTTTCGATGGCTTGCCGGCATCCGCAGGCTTTGGATCGCGCGGGTTGAAACGATCGCTTTCGTCGCTAATCACTTGGCCTCCAACTGCGCCAGCAGGCTGACCATTTCCAGAGCGGACAGGGCAGCTTCAGCACCTTTGTTGCCGGCCTTGGTGCCGGAACGTTCGATGGCTTGCTCGATGGAATCAACGGTCAGCACGCCAAATGCGACGGGAACGCCGAACTCCATGGACACCTGGGCCAGGCCCTTGGTGCATTCGCCAGCCACGTATTCGAAGTGCGGAGTACCGCCACGAATGACCGCGCCCAGGGCGATGATTGCCGCGTATTCGCCCTTCTGAGCGACTTTTTGCGCAACCAGCGGGATTTCGAAGGCGCCAGGTGCGCGGATGATGGTGATGTCGCTTTCGCTCACGCCGTGGCGAACCAGGGCATCAACTGCACCGCTGACCAGGCTTTCAACGACGAAGCTGTTGAAACGGCCTACTACCAAAGCGTAGCGGCCTTTAGGGGCGATGAAGGTACCTTCGATGGTCTTCAGGGTCATTCGTTAGATCTCTTAAAGAGCCGGGACGCGTTTTCTACGCGTCCCTCAGTGATGTGTTAACCGCGAATCAAGGACTGGAAACAACCGGTCATTATTCGGAGGGCACGTATTCTACAACTTCCAGATCGAAACCGGATATCGCATTAAATTTCATCGGCGCACTCATCAGGCGCATTTTGCGCACGCCCAGGTCCCGAAGGATCTGCGAACCGGCACCGACGATGCTGTAGGTGGTCGGTTTTTTCGCCGGGACATGCTCAGCGGTTTCGCGGATATGCGCCAGCAACACGTCGCCATCGAGCGGGTGACCGAGCAACAGCACGACGCCACTGCCAGCCTCGGCAACCGCAGCCATCGCGGCGCGCAGGCTCCAGCGGCCGGGCTGTTTGACCATCAACAGGTCGCGCAGCGGGTCCATGTTATGCACGCGAACCAGGGTCGGTTCTTCGGCGCACACGGTGCCCAAAGTCAGGGCCATGTGCACGTCGCCTTCCACGGAATCACGATAGGTCACCAGGTTGAATTGGCCCAGTTCGCTGTCCAGCGGCTGCTCGGCAATCCGCTGAACGGTACGCTCGTGGATCATCCGGTAGTGAATCAGGTCGGCGATGGTGCCGATCTTGATGTTGTGTTCGGCCGCGAAGGTTTCCAGTTCGGCACGACGGGACATGGTGCCGTCGTCGTTCATCACTTCGCAGATCACGCCGCTCGGCTCGAAACCGGCCATGCGCGCCAGGTCGCATGCCGCTTCGGTGTGGCCGGCACGGGCCAGGGTGCCGCCGGCCTGGGCCATCAGCGGGAAGATGTGGCCGGGGCTGACGATGTCTTCAGCCTTGGCTTCTTTCGCGGCGGCGGCCTGCACGGTGCGCGCGCGGTCAGCGGCGGAGATGCCGGTGGTCACACCGGTGGCGGCTTCGATGGACACGGTGAACTTGGTGCCGAAGCCGGAACCGTTGCGCGGCGCCATCAAGGGCAGCTTCAGCAGTTCGCAGCGCTCGCGGCTCATCGGCATGCAGATCAGGCCACGGGCGTGCTTGGCCATGAAGTTGATGTGTTCAGGCTGGCAGCACTCGGCGGCCATGATCAGGTCGCCTTCGTTCTCGCGGTCTTCGTCATCCATGAGGATGACCATCTTGCCTTGGCGGATGTCTTCAACCAGTTCTTCGATGCTATTGAGCGCCACAAGGCACCCCCCTTCTTTCGAAATTTGAGCTTCAGGATTTGAGGTAGCCGTTTTGGGCCAGAAAGCTTTCAGTGATGTTTCCGGACTTTGCAGGCTCTGCGGCCTTGTCACCCAACAGCAGGCGTTCCAGATAACGGGCAAGCAAGTCAACTTCAAGATTCACCCGGCGACCTGGCTGGTAAGACGCCATGATGGTTTCGCTCAGGGTGTGCGGAATGATCGTCAGCAGGAACTCGGCGCCATCGACCGCGTTCACGGTCAGGCTGGTGCCGTCGACGGTGATCGAGCCTTTATGGGCGATGTACTTGGCCAGCTCTTTGGGAGCGCGGATGCGGAACTCCACGGCGCGAGCATTCTCGGTACGGGCAACCACTTCGCCCACGCCATCGACGTGACCGCTGACCAGATGCCCGCCGAGGCGAGTGGTCGGGGTCAGGGCTTTTTCCAGGTTCACCGGGCTGCCGCTTTTGAGGTCGTTCATCGCGGTGCAGTCGAGGGTTTCGCGACTGACGTCCGCCGCAAAGCCATTGCCTGGCAATTCAACCGCCGTCAGGCACACGCCGTTGACCGCAATGCTGTCGCCCAGTTTGACGTCGCTCAGGTCGAGCTTGCCGGTTTCTACGTGTACCCGCACATCTCCGCCTTTTGGGGTCAATGCACGAATACTGCCGATGGATTCGATGATGCCGGTAAACATGGAGTCCTCCTCGAGAACAAAGCCGTCGCGTGGCGCAGGCCGGGAATTATACGCTCGCCGCTGGCACAGGAATGGCAATGACTCGCCAGTCATCGCCAACCGCGCGGATTTCGGTGATTTTGAGTTCAGGCGCATCCTTCATTTGCGCGAGCGGCCAGTCCAGCAGTGGCCGCGCCGAAGAACCCAGGAACTTGCCGGCAATGAAGATCTGGAATTCATCCACCAGACCTTGCTGGGCGAAAGCTCCAGCCAGACGCGGGCCCGCCTCGACCAATACTTCGTTGACCCCACGATGGGCGAGTTCAACCAGCAGTTTGCGCAGGTCCACCAGACCATCGTCACCCGCCACGATCAGGCATTCCGGGCCATTGGCGTATTGCTCTTCGATCGCCATGCAAGTGGCGACCAGCGCCGGGCCGGCCTTGAAGAATGGCGCATCCAGCGGCACTCGCAGGCGACCGTCGATCAGCACGCGAAGCGGCAGGCGACTCATGACCAGGGCCGTTTGTTCGGCGTCCAGGCCCAATTCATCGGCGCGCACGGTCAAACGGGCGTTGTCCGCCAGCACTGTGTCGGCGCCAGTCAGCACGACGCCGGCCTGAGCACGCAGGCGTTGCACCGCCGAACGCGCCGCCGGACCGGTGATCCATTGGCTCTCGCCGCTTTCCATCGCCGTGCGACCGTCGAGGCTCATGGCCAACTTGACCCGCACGAACGGCAAGCCGTGTTCCATGCGTTTAAGAAAACCTTCGTTGAGCTTGCGCGCTTCGCCTTCCAGCACGCCACTTTCGATAGCGATGCCTGCCTGGGCCAAGCGCTGCATGCCACGACCGGCAACCGACGGGTTCGGGTCCTGCATCGCCGCAACGACGCGGGCGACTCCGGCATTCACCAGCGCATCGGCACACGGCGGTGTACGACCGTGGTGACTGCAAGGTTCGAGGGTCACATAAGCGGTGGCGCCCCGTGCCTTATCGCCAGCGGCGCGCAGAGCGTGGACTTCGGCATGCGGTTCGCCGGTGCGGATGTGCCAGCCTTCGCCGACGATCTGCCCGTCACGCACGATCACGCAGCCAACCCGAGGGTTGGGGTGCGTCGTGTAATGACCTTTGCGCGCCAGTTCCAGGGCGCGAGCCATGTAATGGGCGTCGAGGATGGCTTGTTCTGGGGAAGTGGTCATTCTTTCACCGGCTCACGGGCCAGGCGATCGATTTCTTCGCGGAACTCGTTAAGGTCCTGGAAGCGCCGATACACGGAGGCGAAACGAATGTAGGCGACTTCGTCGAGCTTTTGCAGCTCGGCCATCACCAGTTCACCGACGACAAGGGATTTAACCTCTCGCTCGCCCGTGGCTCGCAGCTTGTGCTTGATGTGCACCAGCGACGATTCAAGGCGCTCGACACTCACCGGGCGCTTTTCCAGCGCACGCTGCATGCCGGCGCGGAGTTTTTCTTCGTCGAACGGCTGACGACTGCCGTCGGTTTTGATCAGGCGCGGTAACACCAGTTCAGCAGTCTCGAACGTCGTGAAACGCTCGCCGCAGGCCAGGCATTCACGCCGGCGGCGCACCTGTTCGCCCTCGGCGACCAGACGCGAGTCGATGACCTTGGTGTCGTTGGCACCGCAGAAGGGACAGTGCATGGTGGCAGGCAACAAAAAAAGGGAGGGCCATGGTAGCGCATCCCCGTGGCAAGACAAGCCATAGGGTTTACGGTATACAGACGGGTTATAGAGCTAGATCCATGGATTTCACCTTGCTGGAGCCGCAAATGTCCTTAAGACCGCTCGTTTTGCTCAGTCTTTTCAGTCTGCTGGTGGCCTGCAGCAGCGATGCGCCCAAGCCCCAGCCGCCGACGCCAGGCCCTGCTCCACAGGCGGCGCAGAAGAAAGCCAAAGAGTCCGCCAACCTGGGCCCATTGCCTGCCTATCAGCGCGAATTGAGTGGTACGCTGCAAGGCGTGCCGGCCGGTGCCGAAGTCGAATTGGCGTTGCTGGTGGTCGACGACAAGGACCGTCCGCAACAATTGCTCGCCAGTTCCAGCCTGATCGGCACCAATCAGATTCTGCCGTTTCACCTGCGTTTCAACCCGGAATCCTTCCCGATGGGTGCCCGCGTTGAACTGCGTGGCCGCGCCAGCCAGTCCGGTCAGTTGATTTTGCATCTGCCGTCGCAAGTCATCACACAGCCAACGACGCAAGCGATGGGTCAGCTGCAATTCGTCAAAGCGCCATGATTGCACCGTTCGACCTGCAACAAGCGTTAGGCGAATTGCTCGGAAACGCACAGCTGGTTGCCTGTGAGTTGCCGGACACCGAGCTGAAACTCTGGCTGATCGACGGCGACAATATGGACCGCGCGTTCAGCCCGGAGGAAACCCGGCGGATTCTGCACGAACCGCCGTACTGGAGTTTCTGCTGGGCCAGCGGGCTGGCGGTGGCGCGCTATCTCGCCGAGAACCCGCACTGGGTCGAAGGCAAACGCGTGCTGGATTTCGGCGCCGGCTCCGGGGTGGCAGGGATTGCGGCGATGAAGGCCGGGGCACTGGAAGTGGTGGCTTGTGACCTGGACCCGCTGGCGGTTGCCGCGTGTCGGGCGAATGCCGAACTCAATGACGTACACCTCAATTACTCGACAGACTTTTTCGCCGAGGCGGATCGGTTTGATCTGATTCTGGTGGCGGATGTGCTGTACGACCGGGCGAATCTGCCGCTACTCGACGAATTCCTCAGTCGCGGCCGGGAAGCGCTGGTGGCGGATTCACGCGTAAGGGATTTTCGCCACCCGTTGTATCAACGCATCGAGATGCTCGAAGCAATGACCTTGCCCGATCTGGCCGAGCCCGAAGAGTTTCGGCATGTGAGCCTCTACCACGCCACCCGAGCCTGATCGTTCCCACGCAGAGTGAACTGACCCCCAAAGGTTGAACACAACCTTTGGGGGTGTCATGGGTAAGTACACAGAGCAAGTAAAACTGGCAGCAGTGCAGGACTACTGTTCCGGTAGCGCGGGTTTGA